>OZ243924.1:2745000-3623265 GCA_965213725.1 Dehalococcoidia bacterium | reverse complement strand
TATGTTCGGAACCCTCGCCTTTCTTTCCATAGACGTCCGGCTGCGCTTTTGCCTGGAGGTGACGCTGATGCTGGGGTTGGCCGCCGTTTTGTACCGCCTGCTGTTTGGGGCGGACAACCGCGACCTGTTTTTTGCTGGTGCTGGCGGGAATCATCATCGGCGCGATTTTCTCCGGCTTTACTGCGCTGTTGACCCGGCTGATTGACCCCAACGAATTTCTGACCCTCCAGGACCTGCTCTTCGCCAACTTCGGCACGGTGAATCAGGACCTGCTGCTGGCGGCGGCGGTGATGACGGCGGCGGTGATAATTTTTACCCGGCCGTTGCTGCGTCAGCTTGACGTTGTGACCCTAGGCCGCGAACACGCCCTGAACCTAGGCGTCAACTATCAGGGGCTGGTCAGGCAGTGCTTGGTGGTCATCGCCTTGCTGGTTTCGGTATCCACAGCGTTGGTGGGGCCGGTGGCGTTTTTGGGGCTGCTGGTTTCCAACCTAGCCTACCAGCTCACCGGAACTTTCCGGCATCATTACACCATACCGGCGTCGGGGGCTGATTGCGATGATTGCCCTGATAGGCGGCCAGTTCCTGTTGCAGGAAGTCTTCGCCGCCGAGGTCAGGCTGAGCGTTATAATCAGCTTCGTCGGCGGCATTTATTTCATCCTGCTGCTGTTGCGGGAGGCGCGGCGTTGATTGAGCTGACCGGAGTCACCAAGCGATACGGCCCGGTGGCGGTAGTGGACCGGGTGTCGTTCACTATTCCCCGCGGCGGCGTTACCGCTCTGATCGGCCCCAACGGAGCGGGCAAGTCCACTCTCTTGTCCATCATCGGGCGGCTGATGCCCGCGGACGAGGGCGCCGTCCGCATCGACGGGCTGGACGTGTCGCGCTCCCCCGGAGCGGTATTGGCGCAGCGGCTGTCCATCCTGCGGCAGGAAAATCAGATAGCCGTCCGGATCACCGTCCGCGAGCTGGTGGAGTTTGGCCGGTTCCCCTATTCCCGAGGGCGGCTGACCGCCGAGGACCGCAGGCACGTCCGGCAGGCCATCGAGTTCCTGGAGCTGGGGGAGTTTTCCGAGCGGCCGCTCAACCGGCTTTCCGGCGGGCAACGGCAGCGGGCTTTCATCGCCATGGTGCTGTGCCAGGATACCGATTACGTACTGCTGGACGAGCCGCTTAACAATCTGGATATGCGGCATGCCTCGCAAACGATGTCGCTCATTGGCAGGCTGTCCACCGAACTCGGCAAGACTATAGTGATCGTGCTCCACGATATAAACTTCGCCAGCTATCACTCCGGCCGGGTCATTGCCATGAAGGAGGGGGCGGTAGTGTGCGATGGCGCGCCGTCGGACATCATAAACACGGCGGCGATGGCCGACATTTTCGGCATCGAGGTTCCGGTTTACTCCCTGGCCGACAAGCCGGTGGCGGCGTATTTCGCCATCGGCTCCCGGCCCTCGCCTTCCGACCCCGGCGCAGTAGCGCGGGGCGGCGATTACAGGTAGGGAGAGAAGCCGGGGGGCCGCCGGACGATGCGGTCTACGAACACGCCGGGAGTTACGATTGCTTCTGGGTCGAGCTGGCCCGGCGCGACGATTTCGTCCACCTCAACCACCGTGACACGGGCGGCGGCGGCCATTACCGGGTTGAAGTTGCGGGAGGTTCCCTTGTAAACCATGTTGCCCAGGGTGTCGGCCTGGTGGCCCCGGATGATGCAGAAGTCGGCCAGGATGCGCTGTTCCAGCACATAGAGACGGCCGTCTATTTCCCGGACTTCCTTGCCCTCGCTCAACAGCGTGCCTGCGGCGGTGGGGGTGTAGAAGGCGGCGACGCCGGCCCCGCCGGAACGCAGCCGCTCGGCCAGCGTTCCCTGCGGCGACACTTCCAGCGCGGATTCGCCTTCTTGGTACGCCCGCTCGAAGGCGCTGGGGCGGTTGACGGACGGCGAAACGGGATAAGAGGCAATGGCTTTGGCTACCTGGCCGTTTTCCACCAGGATGGTATGGTCTATGGGCGTAACGCCTTCGGGTGCGCCAAAGCGGGCGACGCGGGCGATGCCGGCGGTGTTGCTGATTATGGTAAGCCCTTTCGCCCCCTGATCCCGCAGGCCGGTCATCAGGTAGTGGGCCATCCCGCCCGGCCCGCCGAAGCCGTCCACGTTGACGACGGCCCCATCCGGCACGTCGCGCAGGGCGTCGGCCGCGCTGGCGTAGATCTTGTTGGGCGGGGTCAGCGCCGGCGGGTCGAAGGTCATTTCGCGCAGGCCGGAGCTGATGGACAAGGGCGCGCCCGTCAGGGCGGCTATGTCGTCGGCGCTCCAGCCGGGGGCCAGTTCGGCCAGCTCCAGCCCGTCCCCGGTAACCCGCAAGGCCGCCGCATCAGTAACAACCAGGGATACGCAACGGCGGCCGTCTATGGGCAGGTTGCAACTATCCAGAATGCGGGGCTGGCCGTCCCCGCCGGTATGCGGCATCAGGACGGCGACGCGCCCGGCGCCGGCCGCCAAGTCAACGGCGAAACCCGGCGCGGCCAGACCGGGCGTTTCCGCAGTAGTCCAGTGAACGAAATCCCCTTCGGCGCTGACCTGCGCCGCCTCTATGAAAGCCAGGCCGACGTTCCCCCCGGCCAGCATCGCCGCAACGTCGGAAACGCTGGCAGCCGTCCCGCCGGGCACAAGCACGGCGCGATTTCCTGAACCGTCCACCGCCAAGCCCCCGGCGCTGGGGCGGTAGCCAACAGCCCCGCTTTCCGACAGGAACCATACGCCGCTCCCGGCGGGAACTGTCGCCGGTACGGCGGCGGGCAGCCCAAGCCCGACGGCTACCGTTTCTCCGGCCCGAATTTCCTGCGCCGCCCGGCGGGCCATGCTTGTAGCATCCAGTCTCGCGCCCGGCATATCTGCCCTCTGTAGTCAATCTGAGTGACGGCTAGTTCTTGCCCAACACGATTCGCTGCACGAAGATGGCCGGGGTGATTACCAGTTCCGGGTCGAGGCCGCCCGGCTCATGGATTTCGTCCGCCTCAGCGACGGATACCCTGGCCGCCATAGCCATTACCGGGTTCCAGTTGCGCTGGGTTCCTGAGTAAACCAGGTTTCCCAGAGTGTCTGCGGCAGCGGCGCGCAACAGGGCGAAGTCGGCCTTCAGCGCGGGCTGGAACAGGTGGTCACGCCCGTTAATGCGCCGCACTTCCCGGCCCTCGGCGAACCGCGTTCCCGCCCCGGCGGGCAGGAACAGGCCGCCAATGCCGGCTCCTCCGGCGCGGATCCGCTCGGCGAGGATTCCGGCAGGCTGAACTTCCAATTCCAGTTGCCCGGCCTCCCACTTTTCACGCACCGGCCCGCCTTGGCGCGGCTGGAAAGGCAGCGGCGAGATGAGCTTCCTGACGGCTCCCGCTTCCACCAGCCGGTCGAGGCCGGTGCGCCCCGAACCCGGCGCCCCCGCTCCCTGGCTGATGACGGTCAGGCCCCGGACGCCGCTGGCGATGACGGCCTCCAGCAACCCTTCCGGCTCGCCATGCCCGGCGAATCCCGCGATGAGCAACGAAGCTCCGTCACTCAGGCCGGCCAGAGCTGCCTGTGGAGATTCGTACACCTTGTTCAGGTTTGCGCCGGACGCTGTGCTCACGGATGATTCCTCTATGCCGTTGACGCCGCCGGCTGCTCAGGCCGCTCGACGCCGGAGGATGAACTCTCCCGGTCATCCCGGTGGTTCTCGCCTTTCTTCCTTCCCAAAAGCGCAACTATGCCTGCGGTGGCGGCTCCTGCCCCCGCAATCACCAGTCAAAGCATAACGGGTTTCTCCTGTTGCCGGTCCATTGCCTGCGAGGGCAGACCGGCAGATTTATTACATACCACTTTGTTACAAACCGCCTGCATTATACCAAGCGTGCGGCTTAAGCGCGGCACGACCGGGAGCAGTTCTTATGACGATGACCAACGGGGGCAAAAGCAAGCCGTCCCGCTATCAGCGGGACGGCTCTTTGCTTGCGGGGTTGGCTGCCGGGCTAGAAGTCCATTCCGCCGCCCGGGGGCATGGCGGGCATGGCCGGCTTTTCCTGCGGGATTTCGGAAATCATGGACTCGGTGGTCAGCACCATGGCCGCCACGCTGGCCGCGTTCTGGAGGGCCGAGCGGGTGACCTTGGCCGGGTCAACGATGCCCTTTTCCAGCATCGGGCCGTATTCGCCGACCTCGGCGTCATAGCCGTAGTCGTCGGCCTGCTGCTTGACCTGATTCAGCACCACGGCGCCCTCGAAGCCGGCGTTCTCCACGATGAGCTTGAGGGGCTGTTCCAGCGCCCGGCGGATGATGTCCACGCCGACCTTCTCGTCCAAGGGCATTTCGCCGACGCTGTCCAAGGCCCGCTGGGCGCGAACCAAGGCCACGCCGCCGCCAGGGACGATTCCCTCTTCCACCGCGGAACGGGTGGCCGAGAGGGCATCTTCAACGCGGGCCTTGCGCTCCTTGAGCTCGATCTCGGTGGCTGCGCCAACCTTGATTACCGCGACGCCGCCGGAGAGCTTAGCCATCCGCTCCTGCAACTTCTCGCGGTCGAACTCGGAGGTGGTGTCTTCAATCTGGGCCTTGATCTGGGTGATGCGGGCCTGGATGGCATCCTCGGAACCGTGGCCCTCGACTATGGTGGTCTCGTCCTTGGTGGCGGTGACCCGGCGCGCTTGGCCGAAGTCCTCAATGGTGGCGGCGTCCAGCTTGCGGCCGGTTTCCTCGCTGATGACGGTGCCGCCGGTGAGGATGGCGATGTCTTCCAGCATGGCCTTGCGGCGGTCGCCGAAACCGGGGGCCTTTACCGCCAGTGCGTTGAGGGTGCCGCGCAGCTTGTTGACCACGACGGTGGCGAGGGCCTCGCCGTCCACGTCCTCAGCTACGATGACAACGTTCTTGCGGCCCACCTGGAGCAGCTTTTCCAGCGCCGGCAGGAGATCCGCAACGGCGGAGATCTTCTTGTCGGTGATGATGATCGTGGGATCCTCGAGTACCGATTCCATGCGATCGGGGTTGGTGATGAAGTAGGGAGAGATGTAGCCGCGGTCTACCTGCATCCCCTCGACGTACTCTATTTCGTCGGAAAGACCCTTGGACTCTTCAACGGTGATCACGCCGTCCTTGCCGACCTTCTCCATGGCTTCGGCGATGGTCTCGCCAATGGCTTCCTCGTGGGCGGACAGGCTGGCGACCTGGCCGATGCGCTCGCGGGTCTCGACCGACTGGGACATCCCCTGCAATTCAGTAACCACTGATTCGACGGCCCGCTCAATGCCGCGCTTGATGGCCATGGGGTTGGCCCCGGCGGTGACGTTCTTGAAGCCGTCGGTGATGATGGCCTGGGCCAGCACCACCGAGGTAGTGGTGCCGTCGCCGGCGGCGTCGTTGGTCTTGGTGGCAGCTTCCTTGAGGAGTTGAGCGCCCATGTTCTCGAAGGAGTCCGGCAGCTCGATTTCCTTGGCGATGGTTACGCCGTCGCTGCATACTTGGGGCGGGCCGAATGACTTGTCCAGCACCACATTGCGGCCCTTGGGGCCGAGGGTAATCTTGACCGAATCGGCAAGAATGTCGATACCGGTCCGGAGGGACTTGCGCGCCTCCTCCGAGTAGGTGAGCTTCTTGGCTGGCATCCATTCCTCCTTAGTTTGACAGGCGTGAATTCAACGGCCGGACATTGGCTCTCGATAAGCCGATGGAGAGCCGCCGGCCCTGCGCCAGGACTAGGATAGCTTGGCTAGAATGTCGCTTTCTCGCAGGATGAGATACTCGTCGTCGCCGTCCTTGTACTCAGTGCCGGCAAACTTGGAATAGATAACCCGGTCGCCTTTGGCAACGTCCATGGCGATACGGTTGCCGTCATCGCTCATGCGGCCGGGACCAACCGCGACGACCTCGCCTTCCTGGGGTTTTTCCTTGGCGGTGTCGGGCAGGAAGATACCGCCCTTCGTGGTCTGTTCGCCCTCTATGGGTTTCACTACCACACGCTCGCCCAACGGCTGAAAATTCGCCACCGCGCCCTCCTTTGCTACGCCGGGGATTTCGGTCTTGGCCCGGCAATTTTGACCATAGATTAGCACTCCGGCTCTCAGAGTGCTAATCTATGGTAATCAAGCCATTTTGCCTTGTCAAGAATTGTCCGGCGGGGCCGGAAATCCGTGAAACCCTATCGCGTAAAAGCCTATCGGAGGAACATCATTTCTTACACCAGCCTCGAACTGGCCCGCGACGGGGGTTTAGCGGTCATCACGTTGGACCAGCCCGCCAGCAACAACAGGGTGGATGAAGCAATGGCGGCGGAATTGAGGGAGCTGTGCGCCGGGCTATCCGGCGACAACAGCCTCCGGGCGGCGATATTGACCGGCAGAGGGGCAGTATTCTCCACCGGGAGGAACATACTGAGGTCGCGGGAGCAGATTGCCGAAATGAAGGCCGCTGCGGCTGTTGCGTCTTTGCCTGTGCCGGTGCTGGTGGCGCTGAACGGGGACGCCACCGACCACGGGCTGGAGCTGGCCTTGGCCGGGGACATCCGGCTGGCGGCGGCCGGGGCAGAATTCGGCTTCACGCCTCCGGCTGCGGGCAGCTTCCCCTTCGACGGGGCGACGCAGCGGCTGCCCCGGCTGGTCGGGCCTAGCTGGGCTCTGGATATGCTGCTGACCGGCCGGCGCGTTAATTCGGCAGAGGCCCGGTCCATTGGCCTAGTCAACCGCGTATCTGCGCCGGACGAAGACACGCTGCAAGCGGCCCTTGCATTGGCTGAGGGGATAATGGAGGGCAGCCCGCTGGGCGCCAGATACCTGAAGGAAGCGGTTACCCTCGGAGCAGACCTCGCCTTGGGTCAGGCCCTTGGGCTGGAAACGGACCTGAACGTCATCCTGCAAAGCACGGCCGACCGCGCCGAGGGCATTGCCTCGTTCCTGCAACGCCGGGCGCCCTCGTTTACCGGGGAATAGGTTAGCCATCCGATTGAAAGGGTGAATAGTGAAAGTGAAAGGGTGAATAGCCGAACGTTTATTCCCGCATTCCCTGAAATGCCGACGGCCTGAAACGCCGCCTGAAATACCGACGGTAAGGAGAATAACTTGAAACTGAAGCTGGATCTTCACACCCACGTCTGGGAAGCCTTTAACTTTCAGCCGCCGTCGCTGGAAATCGCCGAGAAGGTGGTCAGGCAAATCAAGGCGGCGGGGATTGACGGCATCGGAATCACCGATCACCACAATAAGGACTGGGCCTTCGAGTTCCGGGAGCTTGTGGAGCAGCACTTCCCCGGCGAGGCGCTCATAATTCCCGGCTGGGAGATCGAAGTCCGCCCGGAGCGGAACCCCTTTGCCGAGTACCAGGTCGCCGAGCTATTTCTTCCTTCAGTGGACGGCAAGGAAGGCGGCGTCTTCCGCACTTATTGCCACCCGGGCTACTATTCGCCGGAAATAATCATTGAGCAGGACGTCCACGCCATCGAGATTGACAACTACATCCACAACTGGCACATCCGCAAGCCGCAGGTGAGGGAGAAGGCAAACGCCCATGGCCTGTTGCTCATGGAGGTCAGCGACGCCCACAACCTGGAAAACATCGGCCTGCGTTATACCGAGCTGGACTTGCAGCAGTTATACGACCGGGCCGTTTATCCCGCCGGAGTCTTGGCCGGATAGCCGCCATGCGCCCCTTTGAGACGCTCATATACGAGAAGGAAGACAGTGTGGCCCGCATTTCGCTGGCCCGGCCCGCCGTCCTGAACGCCTATAATATCCAGATGCGCGACGACTTTTCCGAAGCGCTGGCCGCGGTGTCTGATGACCCCGAGGTGCGGGCGCTGCTGATCACCGGCGAAGGGCGCGGCTTCTGCGCCGGGGCGGACCTAACCGAGTTCGGCTCTGCGCCCTCGCAGGTCATCGCCCGTCAGGCCCGCTGGCAGCGGGACGTGTGGGGGCAGATGATAAACTTGGACAAGCCCATCGTCGTTGCGGTTCATGGCTACTGCATCGGGTCCGGGCTGGAAATCGCGCTTCTCGGCGACCTGCGGCTGGCCGCCGAGGATACCGTCTTCGCCATGCCGGAAGTGCGGCTGGGCATGATTCCCGCCGCCGGGGGAACACAGACAATCCCCCGCATCGCCAGGCCGTCGCAGGCTATGGATCTTCTGCTGACCGGGCGGAGGTTCACCGCGCAGGAGGCCCGGTCAATGGGACTGGTCACCCGCCTGTCACCGCCGGAGGAACTGATCGGCAAGGCGCGCCGGGAGGCCGCGGGGCTGGCCGAAAGTCCGTCGGCAGCCGTCGCCGCCTTGAAACGGGCGCTGCGCGAGGGAGCCGATATGAGCCTTGACGAGGGCCTTACCCTGGAAACGCGCCTCGCCGCTCTCCAATTTGGTCAATAGACGCAACTTGCTGGCAGATCAAATTTATAGCAATCGAATCGGGATAATGAATACAACCGAACTTCTCACCATTGCCGAAGCCATAGTTCCAGACCGCACCGCGATGATTTTCGACGGGCGGGAGTTCACCTATCAACAGATTTCCCAGCGGGTCAACCGTCTGGCTAACGCGCTGGCCGAACTGGGCGTCCACCCCGGCGACCGCGTCGCCACCATGCAGGTGAACAGTCACCGCAGCATCGAGATCTACTTCGCCGCCGCCCAGCTTGACGCCGCCTACGTCCCCATAAACTTCCGGGCCAAGACCGAAGAACTGCAACAGATGCTCGCCATCGCCCGCCCCTCCTGCCTGTTTATTGGTGAGCGCTACCTGGAGTTGCTGGGCGAGGAAGACCTGTTCGGCCTGCCCCGCGACCGGGTAATCATACTGGACGCGGGAACTACCACCGGGCTGACCAGCTACGAGCAGTTGCTGCGGGCCGCCTCACCGGAACAGCTTCACTTCCCGGAGGGCGACGACAACGACACTACGGTGATTGTGTTCACCTCCGGCACTACCAGCGCGCCCAAGGGGGTAATGCTGACCCACGACAGCTTTGCCTCCTACATCCTGTCAACGGTCACGCCCGCCGCCCCGGACGCAGTAGAGACCAACCTCGTAACCGTGCCTTACTACCACATCGCCGGACTGCAAGCGGCGCTGACGGCGGTGTACGCCGGGCGGACTCAGGTCATTATGCGCCAGTTCGAGCCGGTGGAGTGGATGACCCTGGTCCAGGAATACGGGGCCAACCGCGCCATGCTGGTGCCCACGATGCTAAAGCAGTTGATGGATCACCCCCGGTTCGGCGAGTTTGACCTCTCATCGCTGAACGTGATTACCTACGGCGCGGCGCCGATGCCGCTGGAGGTCATCCGGCGGGCCATCGGAAAGTTTCCAGGCGCCAGCTTCATTAACGCTTTCGGGCAGACGGAGACCGCCTCCACCATTACCATGCTGCCGCCGGAAGACCACGTGCTGGAAGGCTCTCCCAAGGAAATCGAGAAGAAGCTGCGCCGCCTTACTTCCATCGGCAAACCCCTTGAGGATGTGGAAGTAGCCATAGTTGACGAGGACGGACAGCGAACGTCCGTTGGCGAAACGGGGGAAATCGTTGCCAGGGGTTCTCGCATGATGGCGGGCTACTGGCAGGAAGAAGAGGCCACCCGCGAGACGCTGCGCTCCGGGTGGGTCTACACCGGCGACCTGGGCTACCAGGATGAGGACGGCTACATATACTTGGCGGGACGCTCCAAGGATTTCATCAAGCGCGGCGGAGAGATGGTATCGCCCGAGGAAGTCGAACAGGTGCTGATGTCCCACCCGCAGATAGATGATGCGGCGGTCATTGGCGTGGACGACTTGGAGTGGGGCGAGGAAATCCGCGCCCTGGTGGTGGCAGCTCTGTTGGCCGCCCCGCCAGGAAGCGGCGAGGGAGAGCCGCCCACCGAGACGGACATCATCGAATACTGCCGGGAACGGCTGGCCGGTTTCAAGCGCCCCCGCTCGGTGGTGTTCGTTGACGAACTGCCCCGCAACGTCATGGGCAAGGTGCTGAAGCGCGACCTGCGCGAAATCTACGGCTACCCGGTCGAATCAAATTGATTCCCTTCCCCGCAGTATGAATTAGCGCCTGATAGAACCGGAACGTGGAGGCAGCCTGATGAAAGCGGCGATTGTTGGCGCAGGCGGAGTCGGAGGATATTTCGGCGGCCTGCTGGCCCGTGCCGGGCATGACGTAACCTACGTCGCCCGCGGCCCCCACTTGGAAGCCATCGTCCGCAACGGCGGCCTGCGGGTGGAAAGCCGGAACGACGGGGACTTCTTCGCTCCCGGCCGCGGCGCGGCGGACACTGCCGACGCGGGAGTGCAGGATCTGATACTGTTCACCGTCAAGATGCAGCACAATGCAGCCGCCCTGGCATCGCTGCCGCCAATGGTTGGCCCCGGCACCGTGGCCCTCACCCTTCAGAACGGCATAGACAATGGGGAACGGATGGCCGCTGCCGTTGGCCCGGATGCGGTGATGATTGGCACCGCATTTATGGAGGGCCGGATATCCGGGCCAGGCGCCGTGACGCAAGGCGGGCCAGGCGTCGCCGGTTTCGGCGAGATGACCGTCGGCATAACCGAGCGGGGCGAAAGGTTGCACCGCCAGTTTCTCGATGCCGGATGGAGGGTTGAGCTGCACGAAAATATGCCGGGGATGCTGTGGAAGAAGTTTGCCTACATCGCCGGTTCCGCCGCCGTCTGCGCCGCCGCCAACTGCGTCTACGAAGAGATGCGCACCATCCCCATCACCCGCGCTCTGATACAGCAGGCCATAGAGGAGGCGCTGGCCGTGGGCCGGGCCAGCGGCGCGCCCATCATGGACGACTCGCTGGAATGGGCGATGAACTCCCTCGACCGCTTTCCCGCGCAGGGCCGCGCCTCCATGGCCAAGGATTTCACCGAGGGCCGCCCGGTGGAGCTGGAGGGGCTGAACGGCGCTCTCATCCGTCTGGCCCGGCAGACCAACACCCCCACCCCGGCCAACGATTTCCTGTACGCCGTGCTGAAACCGGCGGCGGAGCGGATTGCGCGGGATCATGGCGGGGGGTGACGCCGCGGTTTATAATCCCGGCGGATGCTTGGCGGCGTATGCTTGACCGTACATCCGCATCGCCTCGTTGAGGGCATAATCCAGATTGATGATGTCGTTGACCGAGTTGACCATCATCTCCCCGGCGTCGGCGATTTCCTGCCGGTATTCGGCCAAGCCGATGCGGCGGTTGCTTTTGCGGATGTTGTGATAGGGGCACAGCGGGGCGCGATTTTGGATGTCATTGCTGGTTCCGGTGTTGTCTCTGCTCTTGGGCGCGATGTGATCCAAGTGGAAATTGCGCGTGGTCTTGATGATGGCCCCGTCGGGCCTGCGGTTGGCGAAACCGCAGCACCAAGCCATATAGCCGCTGAGTTCCAGCAGCTTTTCCAGCATTTCCGGCTCGGGAATGATGCTGGCAGGAACCTTGAACTTCCTTTCCGGCAGCTTTATGTCCCGAATTTGCCTTTCGGAAACTGGTGAAGTGCGTTCCGGCAGTTGCGCTGGGCCGTGGATAGTGACCGTCGGATTGTCGCCAAACACTTGCTGGCCGGCAGTTGTGTCGAGGCAGGTCAATAAGGCCAGGCCAGGCTTGTTAAACTGGCGCTTGAATACCGTCCAAGCGCGAGGGTTGATGTCACAAGCCACCCATTGTCGTCCCGTCCGTTCGGCAGCGATGGCGACGTAGGCGCACCCGGCGAAACAGTCCAACACCACGTCGCCGGGGTTGGAACTTACGGATATGATGCGCTCGGCCAGGGCGGCGGGTTTCTGCGTCGGGTATCCGGTGCGTTCTTTGGATTGAGAATTTAAGGGGTTAATATCGGCCCAAAGCTGTTGCACCGGGCGTCCTTGCGCTTCGTCCATATATCGTTTGCGCCGGATTCCGCCTTTCTTGGTAAAGTGCAGGCGATGCTCATCGTCAAGCCGTTGCATCGTTTCCAGCGGCACCCGCCATAGCGACGTGACGCCTTTGTATTCGTATTCATAACCGCCGCCTGACAGTCCTTTGGCGGTAAGGTTATCGTCTTGCCACAAGCGCCCATCCGGGTCTTTGAACCTGAATCGCGCCTTGTATTTCTCATCATAGGATTCATAAATCGTGTTCCAAGTCCATTGGTCGCCCTTGGTGTAAAACAGTATGGATTCCGTATTGGCGCCATAGCGCTTTGAATCGCTGTGGGCAGTGGCGCTACGCCACACGATTTCACTTCTGAATCCCGGCCTGCCGTTTTCTCCATTACCAAACACTGCATCCAACAGTTGCTTCAGATAAGCTCCGGCGGTGTGGTCGCAATGCAGATACAAGCTGCCGGTCGGCTTTAGAATCCGGTGAATTTCCAACATCCTGACAGCCATATAACACAGATAGGCTGCAACGCTTTCGCTATGGATGCCACGAGTCGCTTCGATCAGGCTGGCGATGGGCTTGTGAAATTCATCCAAGTCTTTGAGCCAACTTTCGTGAATGTCTATTTCCCACGACCAGAAATCCTTGTAGCGGGTTTCCGGCCAGTTGATGCCGGCGTCGTCGGCCTCTTTTTCGTTGCGGATGCCCCAGCTTGACAGCAGTCGCAGTTCGGTTTCCCTTTCTTGGGGCGTAAGAGGCGGTTTCAGAGGGTCTTTGGCCCTTTCGTCCCTTTTGCCGAAGGTTTCGTTCTTGGCAAAGGGCGGGTCAATGCAGACCAAATCCACGGTCTCCGTGTTCAGGCTGCGCAGGAAGGGCAGGTTGTCAGAGATGTAGACGCTGCGGTTGACGAAGTTGAGCCCGTGGACGTCCGTGGTCATAACGCTTCGCCTCTCAAGAGGTGGGGGATGGGACGGCGCGACAAGGCTTTGCCTTGTCAGCAAGTAATGTTTTCCGTCCCGGCCGGTTTCCCAACGGGTTTGTGCCAGGCTGCCATCCCCGGTCACTCGTTTCTCAGGCGGCGCAGCTTCTCCTCCAGCATACGGGCGCGGGCGGTCTCGGCGTCGGCGCGGGCCTCGGCGGCGTCGGCGCGGGCTTCGGATTCCGTCTGATTGGGCAGATAGCGCCCTTGCGCCCGATCCCAGAACCGCAGACTCCCTTCTACCCAACATACTGACAAGCCCAGGGCTTCACTGTAGCCCCAGATCACGCCGTCCGGTTCCGTAGTCAATTCGATGGGCTGGTAAAGGCCGTTGGCGGCCAGCAGGTCGCCGGCCAGCGGCGCATCGTGGAAGTCGCCGCCGGTGTGGTCGAAGCGCCAGTATTCGGGGACGCCCAGGTTGGCGTAAATCCGCCGCTTTTGGATGTAGTCGCGGCGCCCGGTGGATCCGGAGGCCACTTCCAGCACCAAGTCCGGCGGCTTGCCCACTTCGTCAATGACGTAGCCGTTGGCGATGTCGGCCATTTCGGGATTCACGCCAAAGGCCACCAGCATATCGGGGTAGGGGCAACTGGGAAAGTCGGCGCGGGTGCGGCACAGGTATCCGTTGCCGCCGACCAGCGTAGTGGAGCCGGGGCGCAGGGCTCCCAGATGAATGGACAAGGTGGCCGGAACACCGGGCAGCACGAAATTCCTGAATTGTTGCATATCATACTTCGGCGGGTCTGGCAAAGGCGGCAGCAGGCGGGCGCCGGGCTGCGCAGCGGCCGGTTTGGTAGTCATAGCTTGGCCTCGCGGGGCGGGTGAGCCGGATGGCGGCATTATACACGACGGGCGGCGGGGGCGGTTAAAGGCGCATCCGGTGTTATACTCTCTGCCAGCCACTCAGCAAACAGCATAAGGAGGCATCCGGTGAAAACTGTTGACGCAATAACTGAGATTCTGAGGCGGGAAGGGGTGGAGTATCTGCCCTGCTTCCCCACCACGCCGGTCATAGAATCCTGCGCCGAGGGCGGCATCCGCCCCATAGTATGCCGTCAGGAAAGGGTGGGGCTGGGCATTGCCGACGGGTACAGCCGCGCCACCGACGGCGACAAGGTGGGCGTTTTCGCCATGCAATACGGCCCAGGCGCGGAAAACGCCTACTCCGGCGCCGCCACTGCCTACTCGGACTCGACGCCGCTGCTGCTACTGCCCCTGGGACATCCGCGAGAGCGCCACGGCATCCTGCCGCATTACAGTTCAGTGCAAAGTTATGCCTCCATCACCAAGAGCGTTGAGCAGATAAATACTCCCGACCGCGCGCCGGAGATAATGCGCCGCGCCTTCGCCGCCCTGCGCCAAGGCCGACCGGGGCCGGTGGCGGTGGAAATTCCTGCCGACGTTGCCCTTGAAGACGTGCCGGAGGAGTCCTTCTATTACGCTCCCAGCCGCCGGGTGGCATCGCAAGGCGACCCGCGGGACGTGGAAGCCGCCGCTCGCGCCCTCCTCTCGGCCCGCTACCCGGTAATCATGGCCGGGCAGGGCGTGATGTACGCCAAGGCCACCGAGGAATTGCAGGAATTGGCGGAACTGATCCAGGTTCCGGTGACTACCACGCTGCTGGGCAAGAGCGCCTTTTCCGAGACCCATCCGCTGGCCCTGGGTTCCGCCGCCCTCACATCATCGGGAACCGCGGTCCACTACGTCCGCCGCGCCGACGTTATCTTCGGCGTCGGCACCAGTTTCACCCGCCACAATATGTGCATGACCATCCCGGCGGGCAAGACCATGATTCAGGCCACCAACGACCCGGCAGACATCAACAAGGACTACAACATCGAATACCCCATAGTCGGCGACGCCAAGCTGGTGCTCAGACAGATGATTGACGCCTGCCGGGAAATCGTGGGAGACAGCCGCAAGAACGGCGACGCCATGTCCAAGGAAGTGGGCCGGGAACGCGACGCCTTTATCAATATGTGGGCGCACAAGCTGACCGACGGCTCCCGCCCCATCAGCCCCTACCGGGTTATCTGGGACTTTATGCGCACCATTCCGCCGGAAGAGGCCATCGTCACCCACGATTCCGGCAGCCCCCGGGACCAGATTGTGCCTTTCTACCGCTCCAACGGGCCGCGCACGTATCTGGGCTGGGGCAAGTCCCATGGTCTTGGCACCGGGCTGGGGCTGGTCATCGGGGCCAAGCTGGCCCATCCCGGCAAGATGTGCGTCAACTTCATGGGCGACGCCGCCTTTGGCATGGTGGGTCTGGACTTCGAGACGGCGGTGCGCTCCAACATTCCCATCGTCACGGTGGTGCTGAACAATTCAACCATGGCCGCCGAGGTGAACGCCATGGCCGACTCGCACCGGCTCTACGGCAGCCGGGATCTGGGCGGCAACTACGCTGATATGGGACGGGCCATGGGCGGTTACGCCGAGCGCATAGAAGACCCCAACGAAGTCTCGGCGGCCTTCACCCGCGCCCGCCGCGTGACCGAGCAGGAAGGCCGCGCGGTGCTGCTGGAGTTCATCACCAGCATTGAAACGGAGGCGGCGCACCGCCGCCCCTTCTAGCCGGCTCGTATGACCCGTTCCGCCGGGGCGCACGGCTGCGCCCCCGGCGTCACTGCACATTTAAGGAGGAAGGAAATGGCGCGCTCGAAATACCTGTTCATCGCCAGCATGGATGTTGATCCTGCAAAGGAGGCGCTCTTCAACGAGGTCTACAACACCGAGCACTGCCCGGAGTTGAGCAAGGTGCCCGGCGTGGGCCGGATCGCCCGCTACGAGGCTGATGCCTTCAAGGTACTGATTGGCGGCGAGACCCGCACGATGTCCCCGGAGGGGCGCCCCCGCTTCCACGCCGTCTATGAAATCGAGTCCCCCGAAGTCCTGACCACCCCGGCTTGGGGCGAAGCCGTCGAGCTGGGACGCTGGCCCGAACAAGTGCGTCCCTACACCGCCAACCGCCGCCACACTTTGCTTCGGTTGACGTATCCAGGGGAGTAACGGCGGGTATCCCCGAAGTGATCGTCAGGGGAGCAGGAAGGCCCTTCCCAAACTTCCATGGCGTAGTGAGCGCGGCCGGGGCGGCCGCGCCAATGATTTTCATATATGCGATACTTGCCTAAGCGCCCCGGACATGCTGAGAGGGATTACCGTGGTTACGGCAAAACGCTTGACCAGACACAGTCTCGTTGACACCATTAGATGACGGATACCGCCTAAATAAATCTACATATAGGAATTTGCTATATTCAAGCCAGTGGAAGCAGCCATACCTTCGCAGAGAAAGTACCCGCCACAGGAGCGCAATATGGGAGTTACCAGAGTGACCGCCGCCATCAGGAATCTCGCTGAACCGGAGCGGGTCTGGGAGGGTCTTTTCCTGGTGGACACCGGCGCAACGGATTGCTTGGTGCCAAGGCAACACTTGGAGTCTATTGGCCTTGTTCCCGGCGGACAACGGGTATACGGCTTGGCCGACGGCAGTGAAATCCGAAGGGACATCGCCGCAGCGCAGGTGGAATTCATGGGGGAATTCGTCGGCGGAACCATCCTGTTCGGCGATGAAAATGCTGAACCCCTGCTGGGAGTGACCGCTCTGGAATCGGTGGGCATCGAGGTAGACCCTCATAATCAGACGCTGCACAGGCTCCCTTCCACCCGGCTCCGGGGTTTTCGAGCCGGGCTGTGAATATGCCCGCCGCCTTGGCCGGCGTCAGCGTCCTTGACCTCACTCACTGCGTCGCCGGGCCCTACTGCACCCGGCTGCTGGCCGGGTTTGGGGCCAACGTGCTTAAGATCGAACCGCCTGGCGGGGAACGGGGGCGGTGCTTGGCGCCCTTCTTTCACGATGAGCCGGGGCCGGATTCCAGCCTCCCCTTCGCCTACCTCAACACCGGCAAACGTAGCCTGACCCTCAACCTGAAGAGCGAAGAGGGGCGCGGCATCTTCCGCTCCCTGCTCGCGGAAACCGACCTGCTGGTGGAGAACTTCGCCCCCCGGGTGATGCCGTCGCTGGGGCTGGACTACGCCTCGCTCCGGGAAGCTGCGCCCCATCTGGTGATGGTATCCATATCAAACTTTGGACAGACCGGCCCCTATCGGGACTACCAGGCTACGGACATCGTGGAATACGCCCTGGGCGGCTTGATGTATATATTCGGGGCCTACGACCGGGAGCCGTTGAAGCATGCTTTTAATCAAGCGCAATTCAAGGCTGGAACCGGCGCCGCCTCTGCTGCGCTGATGGCCTTATATCACCAGCGCATGACCGGGCAAGGGCAGCACGTGGACGTTTCCATACAGGAAGCGGTGGCGTCCGGGCTGCGCGACGTGGTGAACAACTACACCTATACCGGGGCCATCCGCCGCCGCCAGCCCAACCACAGCGGCGACCTGCAACGAATACGGGCCACCGCCGACGGCTACCTGCTGCCCAATCCGGGGCTGGGCAGCGGGCTTGACTGGGATTCTTTCGTCGAGTTCTTGGGCCTGCCCGAGCTGGACGACGACCGCTTTCGCACCCCATCGGCCCGGCTGGTCAACGCCGAGGAACTGGGCCGCATCCTCGACGAGTATTTCATCCGGCAGAACAAGTACGATATGTTCTATGGATCTCACGCGCGGCGGTTTATCTTCGGCGTCATCCAGTCGCCCGAGGAGGCGCTCAGCGACCCGCAGTTCGCCCACCGGAATTTCTTCGTGGAGCAGGAGCATCCGGTGATGGGCGGGCTGAAGTTTCCGGGAGCGCCCTTTATCATGGAGGCCACGCCCTGGCAGGCAGCAAGTCCCGCGCCCGCCGTCGGCCAGCACAACGGGGAGATTCTGGGCCGGCAGTTGGGCTACACTGCCGCGCAGCAGGCGGAACTCCGCTCGCAAGGGGTTGTCTAGGCGATGGGGACTGAAATGGATGTCCGTTTTCGCGGGAGCGGCGTAAATGGCGGGCCGTTGCAGGGAATCCGCGTGGTTGAGATGGGGCAGCTCATAGCCATTCCCTTCGCCATGAAACTGCTGGCCGATATGGGCGCGCAGGTTATCCGGCTGGAGTCAACCGGGCGGCTGGAGAGCTACCGCAGCGACTCGGTTTACCGGAACGAAATTCACGGAGAGTTCTGGAATCGCGGGGCCAACTTCTACGAGCAGAACCGCAACAAGTTGGGAATCACGCTGGACCTGGCGCATCCTGAGGGGCTGGGGCTGTTGCGCCGTCTCATATCCGTCAGCGACGTTTTCGCCGAGAACTTCACCCCCCGCGTCATCAAAAACTTTGGGCTGGAATACGGCGACCTGCGCCGCATCAAGCCTGACATCATCATGGTGTCGTCCACCGGCTACGGCTTTTCCGGCCCTTGGGCCAACTTCGGGGCCACCGGCCCGGCTACCGAGGGAGCCGCCGGGCTGGCCTATACCACCGGCTATCCAGACGGCCCGCCGGTGATGGCCGAGATTCCCTACGTGGACTACACCGCAGGCGAGCATACCGTTTTTGCCGTTATGACTGCCCTGATGAACCGCCTGAGAACCGGGCAAGGCCAGTTTATTGACGTCTCGCAGACCCAGGCCGCTGCGGCCACTATCCCGGAGGCGCTGCTGGACTTTGCCGCCAACGGACGCGCCCCCGTCCGCATCGGCAACGCCGACCCGGTGATGGCCCCCCACGGCTGCTATCCCTGCGCCGGTGAAGACCGCTGGATAGTGATTGCCGTGACCGATGATTCTGAATGGTTGAAATTGTGCGAGGTCTTGAACCGCAGGGATTGGGCCGCCGACGCGCGCCTCTCAGGCAGCCTGGGCCGACTTCAGCATCAGAAAGAGCTGGACGGTATGCTGACGGAGGCCGCCGCCGAATGGGACGGTCACCGGCTGATGGCTGCGTTGCAGGCCGCAGGCGTTCCCGCCGGGGCCGTGCTGGACAGCAAAGACTTGCTCTTTGACCCGCACCTGCGGGAACGCCGGTTCTATGAAGCGGTGCGCCACCACCCCAGCACGGGTATGCCTCCGCTGCCCTATGCCAGCCGGCCATGGAAGATGTCGGAGACCCCGGCCGTTCCGCCCAAAGCCGCGCCGCTTATGGGGGAACACAATGAGTTTGTGCTCCGGGAGTTGTTGGGACTGACCGACCGGGAGGTCAACCGGCTGGAAGGGGAAGGCGTTATCGGCTACGCGCCAGCCGACCCGCGCCCGGTGCAGCGCCCATCGCTGGACGAACAGGTTCGGCAGGGCCGAATGCTGCGCTACGAGACGGACTTTCAACGCCAGGTGGCAGAGGCTTACCCGCTGGCCGACGAGGGAGGAGGCCGGGGCGATTGATGCGCAGTTCGCCGGAGGGCCGGGCGCCGAACAGCTTGCGATCTGCTAACCTTCCTCGGCATCAAAGTCCCTGGCCGAGGTTCGGCGGGCGCTGCGCGCCTTGACCAGGATACCGATGGCTTCCCACACTCTCTCGAAATCTTCCTCTTGCAACTGCCCGATTTCGTCCAAGCTGAAGGTTATCGTGTTGGCCGAGGGAGAGGTGCCTGGAAGCATCGAAGCCAAGCGGGATCCGCCGACGGTAAACGCGGCTTCTCCCATTTCCATCTCGGCATCTTCAGGTAATCCACTCTCTTCCGCGGGTGCCATCGGCGTATCCGCGATGGTCAGATAGGTGCCGTCCCCCCGGTGTTTCAGCAGGTAGGTGTCCCGGGCTGAATCCAGCAGCAACCGCTCCGCCTGCTGCACTCTCTTGCGTTCCACCATAAATTCCCGCTCCAGCACGTTGCGCAGCGTCTGGCTGTCGGGCAGGCGCTGTCCGCGGTAGCGCTCGGAGACCGCTTGGAAGAGAGGAATGGAAAGGAAGGATTGCCGGTAGCCGCGCAGGGCGTCCTCGTCGCTGGTGGGCTTTAGGATTGCCTTGGCAATGGAAGTGGTGCTTACCGTTGGGCCTTGTTTGACCAGCAGGTTGAATTGCCGCGCCGCCAGGCACTTCAGCCGGAAGCCGCTGCTGTTTTTCGACAGGCCCAAGTTTACGGCCAGCGTTTCCTCGGTCAGCGTTCCCCCGCCGCTTTCTTCGACCTGCCGGGCGATATCCAGCGCCATGGAGAAGCCGTATGCAGGAAAGAGGTAAACCGACCGCTGCCTAGCCTTTCTGCGGGATGCGTTATTGCCCCGGCCCTTGGCGCCGGCGGCGGGCGGTTCAGGGCGCGCGTCAGGCGGGGCCGAATCGGCAGATAGATTTTCCGGGCCGCCATAATTGGCCGAAGGCTGATTAGTGGTCATCCGGCAATCCAAGAGGCGATCATACGGTTATGTTATCCAGAGATGCCGCCCCTAGATGCTACCACCATAAGAATACAAAAGAATACAATTTTCAAAGCATCCGCGTAAAAATTTTGTTACGGAGTAACGGTCTTTGCCAGTGGGAACGGCAGGGCAAAGGAGGCAAAAACCGGAAGCCTCGTTCAGGCAAGAGGGCTTCCGGTTTTCCTCCGGTCAGGGGCTAGGAGCTGCGGCCGGCTTCGTAGGCGGCGATTTTGTCTTCCAGTTGCAGGGTCAGGCCGATGTCGTCCAAGCCGTTGAGCAAATTGTGGCGGCGGGCTTGGTCAATCTCGAAGGGTATCGAGATTTCCTCGTCTTCGTCCCAGACCCTTTGTCCCTCCAGGTCAACGGTGAGGTTCACGCCGGGGTTGGAAGCAGCCTTTTCCATGATGGCGCGAACATCCTCTTCCGACATCCGCAACGGCAGGACGCCGTTCTTGAAGCAGTTGTTGTAGAAGATGTCAGCGAAACTGGGGGCGATGACGCACCGGATTCCATAGTCGCGCAGCGCCCAAGGCGCGTGCTCGCGGGACGAACCGCAGCCGAAATTGTGGCCGGCGACCAGCACGCTGGCGTTCCGGTATTCAGGCTGGTTCAGCACGAAATCGTTCTTGGGGCTGCCGTCTTCGTTGAATCGCCAAGCGAAGAACAGGCAATCTTCAAAACCGCTGCGCTCGATGCGCTTGAGGAAAACCGCCGGGATAATCTGGTCGGTGTCAATGTTCACTCGGTCCAACGGCGCAACCACGCCGGTCAGCTTGACGAAGGGGTCCATATATTCCTCCCTGTTACCAAATGTCCTGAAGGTTGAGTGCGAAGCCGGGAAGCACCGTTTCGCCAGACACCGTTGCCGGGTTTTCCAGCGTTTCCACAGGCTGCCCCGGACGATAGACGTACACCCGCCGGTTCCGGGGGTCAACGAGCCAGCCCAAGCGGACGCCGTTTTCGATGTATTCTTCCATCTTGGCCTGGAGCATTCTCAGGTTGTCGGTATGCGAGCGGAGCTCCACCACAAAGTCGGGAGCGATATGGGTAAATTTGTTCAACTCATCTTCAGCTAGGGCGTCCCATCGTTCTCGCGCTATCCACGAGGCATCCGGCGAGCGCATTGCTCCATTGGGGAAGGTGAAACCAGCGGACGAATCGAAGCTGAGGCCGGTGCCGTCCTGCTTCGACCAGTTGTAGACCTGGGCGCTTAGGGCGTTATTTTTCATGCCCGTGGTCGGGAATGCAGGTGGCATTATAATCAGTTCCCTTTGGGCGGTGAGTTCGATTCTCAGTTCGCCATTGTCGGCGCAAAACTTAACGAACTGCTCATCCGTCATCTCAATGGCGTTGAAATCAAGCGCCAGTGGATTGGGCAGAAATACGCCCTCCCGCAGCGGGGCTGAGGCGTCAACTGTTACGGTCGTGTTGTGCTGAGTCATCTTGTGCTTCCCTGGGCCGGCTTGATCGCGGAGGCTATTCGGCGGGACGCCTACAGGTCGCGCACGTCCACGAAGCGGCCGGCTACGGCGGCCGCGGCGGCCATTGCCGGGCTGACTAGGTGAGTGCGCCCGCCCTTCCCTTGGCGCCCCTCGAAGTTGCGGTTGGAGGTGGCGGCGCAACGCTGCCCCGGCGACAGTATGTCGGGGTTCATGCCGAGGCACATCGAGCAGCCGGCCACGCGCCAGTCCAGCCCCGCTTCGGTGAAGATCCGGTCCAGGCCCTCCTCTTCCGCTTCGCGCTTGATCTTCGCAGAGCCGGGAACAACCATCGCGTAAACGTCTTGGTGGACCTTGCGCCCCCTGACCACCTCGGCGGCGGCGCGCAGGTCTTCCAGCCTGGCGTTGGTGCAGGCGCCGACAAATATGCGGTCTATCTTGATGTCCTGAATGGGGGTTCCGGGTTCCAGGGCCATATACTGGAGGGCGCGGGTGGCGGCTTCCCGCTGGGCGGCATCGTCGAAGGACGCCGGATCCGGCACCTGCCCGCTGATGGGGGCCACCATTCCGGGGTTGGTTCCCCAGGTTACATACGGCTCCATCGCCGACGCGTCGAAGACTTCGGTCTTGTCGAAGGCGGCGCCGGGGTCGGTGGGCAGTTGCTTCCAGCGTTCCACGGCGGCGGCGAAATCGGCCCCCTGCGGAGCGAACTGCCGTCCGCGGACGTACTCGAAGGTCGTTTCGTCCGGCGCAATCATCCCGGCCCGGGCTCCGGCTTCGATGCTCATGTTGCAGACGGTCATCCGCCCGTCCATAGACAGAGAACGGATGGCTTCGCCAGTGTACTCAATGACGTGTCCCGTGCCGCCATTGACGCCGATCCGCCCGATGACGCCGAGAATGACGTCCTTGCCGGTGACTCCGGGGGGTAATGCGCCGTCCACTCGGACTTCCATGGTGCGCGGCTTGAACTGCCGCAGCGTCTGCGTCGCCAGGACATGCTCCACCTCGGAGGTGCCGATGCCTACGGCGAAAGCGCCCAACGCCCCGTGGGTGGAGGTGTGGCTGTCGCCGCACACCACGGTCTTGCCCGGCTGCGTATAGCCCAAGTCGGGGCCGATGATATGAACGATGCCCTGCAAAGGGCTGAAACGGTCATAGAGGGTGACGCCGAACTCTTCGCAGTTGCGGGTGAGGGCGTCGAGCTGCGCCCGGGAAATCTCGTCGGTCACCGGCAGAGACAGGTCCCAGGTGGGGGTGTTGTGGTCGGCGGTGGCAACAGTGAGGTCGGTGCGGCGGACGCGGCGTCCGGCCAAGCGCAGGCCGTCGAAAGCCTGCGGCGAGGTCACCTCGTGGACCAGGTGCAAGTCAATGTAGATCACGGCGGGTTCGCCGGGCTCCTCGTGAACCACGTGAGCGTCCCATATTTTCTCGAACATCGTTTTTGGGGTCATAGCAACTCTCTCCTAGGCGCGCGCCTGAACGCGGATGGGGCGAGCGGAAACCGGCGCACATTATACCATTCTGGGCCGGGCCGGGTGCCGGGGAAATTTCCAGTTTATGCGGGGGGCGCGCCCTTTGCTGAGGAAATTCCGCCAACAAACGCGTCCACCGCAGCCCTTCGGGAAATTCGTGGTAGAATCATACTCGGCGCGCAGACCGCAACTTTCCATCAGAGGACTTTCTTATGCCTTCCGCCGACGCTGCCGTTCTGCCCAGCAACGTGAAGCCCAGCAAGTATCGCCTCACCCTGCATCCTGACCTGGAAACATTCACCTTCCAGGGAGAACAGGCGGTGGACATCGAAATAGTGGAGCCGACCGCCCGCATAATCCTGAATGCGGCCGAACTGGAAATTGACGGCGTCACTCTGCATCGCAATGGATCCTCGATAGCGGCCCACTCCATCGCCCTGGACGCCGACCGGGAAACCGCGACGCTGGACTTCGGGCGCACTCTGCCGCCGGGCAAGGCGCGGCTGGAAATGCAGTTCACCGGCATACTGAACGACCGGCTGGTGGGCTTCTACCGCTCCGAATACCAGGCGCCGAACCCCGAAACCGGGGAAAGCGAAACCCGCTACCTCGCCACCACCCAGTTCGAGGCCACCGACGCCCGCCGGGCCTTCCCATGCTGGGACGAGCCGGCGCAGAAGGCCGTCTTTGACGTTACCCTGGTGTTCGACGACGCCTTCCAGTCCGTTTCCAACACTCCCGCGGTTGAGGAAACCGCACCCGGCCCCGGCCTCAAGTCCGTCCGCTTTGCCGAAACTCCGGTTATGTCCACCTACCTGCTGGCCTTTGTCATCGGCGACCTAGTGTCGGTGGAGGCCGACGCCGCCGATGGCACGCGGGTCGGCATCTGGACCACCCGGGGCAAGGAGAACCAGGCCGGGTTCGCCCTCGACACCTCGGTAAAGCTGCTGGGATACTTCAACGACTATTTCAACATTCCCTACCCGCTGCCCAAGCTGGATCACATCGCCATCCCCGACTTCGCCGCCGGAGCTATGGAGAACTGGGGCTGCGTCACCTACCGCGAGACCGCCCTGCTGGTGGACCCGGACAATTCCTCCGCCGGAACGCGCCAGCGCGTGGCCGAGGTGGTGGCCCACGAAATGGCCCATATGTGGTTTGGCGACCTGGTGACCATGGAGTGGTGGGACGACCTGTGGCTCAACGAGAGTTTCGCCTCTTGGATGGGAACCAAGGCCGTGGACTGGCTCTTTCCCGAATGGGAGATGTGGACGCAGTTCGTAAACATGGACACCAACCGCGCCCTTAGCCTGGATGGTTTGAAGAATTCCCATCCCATTGAGCAGGAAGTCAAGAACCCCGCCGAGGTCAGCCAGCTATTCGACGCCATCAGCT
This sequence comes from Dehalococcoidia bacterium, assembly GCA_965213725.1. Lineage (GTDB taxonomy): Bacteria > Chloroflexota > Dehalococcoidia > Lucifugimonadales > UBA3495 > VXOI01. Next base: position 3,598,838 of record OZ243924.1, on the reverse strand, counting down.
ACAGCAAGGGCGGATCGGTCATCCGTATGCTGGAAAACTTCCTGGGGGCCGAGGTCTTCCGCGGCGGGCTGTACCGCTACCTCAAAGGGCACGAATACGGCAATGCCCGCACGCAAGACCTGTGGCAGGCGCTGGAGGAAGAGTCCGGCCTGCCTGTTACCAGCATCATGGATTCCTGGGTCAAGCAGACGGGCTACCCGGTGCTGGAAGTCCAAGCCGACCGCCGGGGGGACGGCTTGCAGATTTCGCTGACGCAGGAACGGTTTGTGTATGACCGGCTGCTGGGGGATGAAGAGCCCAACCCGGAGGTCTGGCAGGTGCCGGTTAGCGTCAGCGCCCCGGGAACCGCTCCGGCTTCGGCGGTGATGGAAAGCAAGGAGACGGCGCTGACGGTTCCCGCGGCCAGCCCGTCCAGAGACTGGTACAAGGTCAACGCAGGCCAGACCGGGTTCTTCAGGGTCAACTACACCGGCGACGATTGGCAACGGCTGGCCCCCGCCATCAGCGGGATGGAACTGCCGGCCACCGACCGCCTGGGCATCCAGAATGACGCCTACGCCCTTTCCCGGGCCGGGTTGCTGCCGGTCACCCAGTTCCTTGAACTTGCCGGTTCCTACTCCGGCGAGACCGATGCGTCGGTATGGAGCGACCTGGCCTCCAACTTGCGGGACATTGAGCAGCTAATCGCCGGGGAGCCGGTGCATCCGGCATACCAGCGGTTCGGGCGGGAGCTTTTCGGCCCGGCCGCCCGCCGCGCCGGTTGGACGCCCCGCCCCGGCGACGGGCACCTGGATTCGCTGCTGCGTTCCACGGTGCTGGGCCAGTCGGGCAGCTACAACGACCCGGAGACCTTGTCCCAAGCCGCCGGTCTTTTCCAGCGTTACCTTTCCGATGCCGATGCCGTGCCTCCCGACCTGCGGGGCGTGGTGTTCGCCCTAGCGGCACAGGCCGGAGACCGCACCACCTTCGATCAGCTTTGGGAGCTGGAGAGCCGGGCTACGCTGCAAGAAGAGAAAATCCGCTTGCTGCTGGCCATGGCGCGCTTTCAGGACACGGATCTCCTCAACGAAACGCTGGAGCGAGCGCTTTCACCCAGGGTACGTTCGCAGGATACGATCACCGTGGTGGCGGGGGTGGCCGCCAATCCGGTGGGCCGCGAACCGGCGTGGGAGTTCGTAAAGAGCAATTGGGCCGAGTTCGACCGGCGCTATGGCGGAGGCGGCTTCGGGCTGATGCGGCTGGTGTCCATTTGCAACAGCTTCACCACGGCGGAACGTATGGCCGACGTGGAGAACTTCTTCGCCGAACACCCCGCGCCCGCCGCCGAGCGCACCATCCGGCAGGCCCTGGAACGGATGCGCCTCAACATACGCTGGGTGGAGCAGAACCGCCCGGCGCTGAACGCTTGGTTTGGGGCCTAGGCTAAACGATGGCTTTCATAGACGCGGTGGCGGCCCTTAACGGATTCAAGCAACGCCGCATCATCCGGGACTACGCGATTATCGGCGCCGTTGCGGCCACCGCGTACATGGAGCCGATGTCCACCGCAGACTTGGATGTGATAGTCTTGACCAACACCGATGAGGAATACCGGCATACATTCGGCCTGATCGCCGAACACTCAGAAGGACAGGAAGGGATGCACCAAATCTTAGGCGGGGTTCCGTTGCAGATATTTCCGTCCAATCTGATGCCGCTTTATCAGGATACTGTGGCAACCGCTCGCAAGCTCCGCATTGGCAGCATTACGGCCAGAGTAGCTACACGGGAGCATCTGATACTGCTGAGGCTCCTCGCCGACCGGGAGCAAGACCATTTCCGTATCCGCCGTTTGTTGAGAGACGCGGACCGGGAGCGGTTAATCGAACTGCTTGGAAGGTTTGACGATGCAGAAGAAAACCTTGCCGCCAGACTCCAAAACCTACGCGGAACAAGCATTCCGCGAGAAGGAGAATTGGCATAACCGCCAAGGGCGGATGAGCTTCAAGCGCAAGCTGGAAGTGCTGGAGAGGCTGCGGCAGCAAAGACTTCTCCTTAAGTCCGCCCGTTTCGTTGACTAGCCGCGGCGCCCTATGGAGCGGCCTGCTAGTATGGCACGCAGAATTCACAATGGTGGCTTAGCAAGTAATATGGATAGTTCGGAACGCATCGAAGCCCTGAAGTCCGCCCTGCGAGAGCGCATCCTGGTAATTGACGGCGCCATGGGGACGGCGATCCAGTCCTTCAACCTCGGCCCGGACGACTTCGGCGGCCCCGAATACGAAGGATGCAACGAGCATCTGGTTCTCACTAGGCCGGATGTCGTCGAGACCATCCACCAAGGGCACCTGGAGGCCGGGGCCGACATCATCGAAACCGATACCTTCGGCTCTACCGCTATTGTGCTGTCCGAGTACAACCTGGCCCACGAGGCGCGCCGCCTCAACCGGGTGGCCGCAGAGCTGGCCCGGCGGGTGGCCGACGGCGCAGCAACGCCGGGCAAACCCCGCTTCGTGGCCGGTTCCATGGGGCCGACCACCAAGACCATCTCGGTAACCGGCGGCGTCACCTTCGAGGAACTGGCCGACAGCTATCACGTTCAGGCCGCCGGGCTCATGGAGGGCGGCGTGGATGTGCTGCTGCTGGAAACCGGGCAGGACACCCTGAATATCAAGGCTGGGCTGGAGGGCATAGACCGGGCCTTTGCCGAACTGGAACGCGAGATTCCGGTGGCGGTGCAGGGCACAGTGGAGCCCATGGGCACCCTGCTGGCAGGCCAGGACGTGGAGGCGCTCTACGTGTCGCTGGCCCACCGCGACCTGCTGTGGATTGGCATCAATTGCGCCACCGGGCCCGCATTTATGACCGACCACATCCGAACCCTGGCTTCCATTTCCCGCTTCCCGGTCTCCTGCGTCCCCAACGCCGGAATGCCCGACGAGGACGGCAAGTATAACGAGACGCCGGAGGCGATGGCGGAGACCTTGGGCCGTTTCGTGGATTCCGGGTGGATCAACCTCGTTGGCGGCTGCTGCGGCACAGTCAACGGCCATATTCACCTGCTGGGCGAAGCCGTGGCGGGTAAAACTCCCCGCCGAATTGTTGAGTCCGGCGAAACCCGCGTTTCCGGCATTGACGCACTGCTGATTGACGATCAACTGCGCCCTGCTGTCGTCGGGGAGCGCACCAACGTGCTGGGCAGCCGCCGCTTCCGGCGTCTAATCAATGAGGGAAAGTTCGAGGAAGCCGCCGAGATCGGCCGGCGGCAGGCCCGCAACGGCGCCCATGTCTTGGACGTATGTCTGCAAGATCCTGACCGGGACGAAGCCGCCGACATCACCGAGTTTCTCGACCTGGTCACCAAGAAGGTCAAGACGCCGATAATGGTGGACTCCACCGACCCCGCGGTAATTGAGCTGTCGCTGAAGCGGCTGCAAGGCAAGGCCATCATCAATTCCGTGAACTTGGAGGATGGCGAAGAGCGCTTCCAGGCGGTGGTGCCGCTGGCCCGGCGCTACGGCGCCGCGCTGGTGGTGGGCTGCATTGACGACGACAAAGAGCAGGCGCAGGCCATCACCCGCGAACGCAAGCTGGAAGTTGCTCTGCGCTCCGCCAAGCTGCTGACCGAAAAGTACGGTGTCCCCGAGGAGGATCTGATCTTCGACCCGCTGGTGTTTCCTGTGGGAACCGGGGACGCCAATTACATCGGTTCCGGGGCTGAAACCGTCGAGGGGGTGCGGCTGATCAAGGAGGCTCTCCCCCGCTGCAAGACGATTCTTGGCATCTCCAACGTCTCTTTCGGGCTGCCCGCCTCCGGGCGCGAAGTGCTGAACTCGGTATTTCTGTACCACTGCGTGCAGGCCGGGCTGGATATGGCTATCGTCAACTCAGAGGTGATGATGCGCTATGCCGCCATACCCGAAGAGGAACGCAAGCTGGCCGAGGATCTGATCTGGTATAGCGGCGAGGACCCCGTAGCGGCTTTCGCAGCGCACTTCCGGGAAAAGGCCCCGGCAGCCACCAACGAAGAGCGCCGCACCCTGCCGCTGGACGAGCGGCTGGCCCTCGCCATCATCGAAGGCACCAAGGAAGGTCTGGCCGAGGACTTGGACGAAGCGCTTCAGGACAGGACGCCGCTGGAAATTATCAACGGCCCGCTGATGGAAGGCATGGCCGAGGTGGGGAGGCAGTTCAACGCCAATCAGCTTATTGTGGCCGAGGTGCTGCAATCGGCGGAGTCCATGAAATTCTCGGTCAACCACTTGGAACCGCACATGGAGCGGGCGGAAAGCTCCCTCAAGGGCCGGGTGGTGCTGGCTACCGTCAAGGGCGACGTCCATGACATCGGCAAAAATCTGGTCGAAATCATACTGTCCAACAATGGTTATGAGGTCATAAACCTGGGTATCAAGATTCCGCCCCAAGACCTCATCAAAGCCTATAAGGAACACAATCCCGACATTATCGGACTGTCCGGGCTGCTGGTGAAATCGGCGCAGATGATGGTAGAGACGGTGCGAGACTTCCGGCAGGACGGCGTTGCCGTTCCGGTGCTGGTGGGCGGCGCCGCGCTGTCCAACCGCTTCACCCGCCTGCGCATCGCCCCGGAATACGATGGGCTGGTGGCCTACGCTCCCGACGCAATGACTGGCCTGGCCTTGGCTAACACCATACAGGAAGCCGATGAACGGGCGCGCCTTGCCGCTCAGCTTGAGGCCGAGACCGAGTCCATGCTGAGCGACGACGCCGCCCGCCCTCCGGCGGACGCCGGCCAAGACGTGCCGCCGGCCCGAGTGCGCCATGACTTCCCCATTCCCAATCCGCCCGACCTGCGCCTCCACGTGCTCAGCGATTACAGCCTGGAAGACATTTTCGGCTACATCAACCCGCAGATGCTCTACGTGCGTCACCTGGGCTACAAGGGGCGCTTCGCAGAAGACTTGGCCGCCGGGGAGCAGGCGGCGGTTGACTTGCGGGACTCGGTCCGCCGGGTGGAAGACTTGGCGCTGGCCCGCAGTGACATCTCGGCCAACGCGGTGTTCAAGTTCTTCCCCTGCCGTTCCGAAGGCCGGTCGTTGCTGGTCTACTCCCCCGACGGCTCGCGGGAACTGGAGCGTTTCCGCTTTGGACGCCAGTCTCAGAGGGACGGCCTCTGTCTTTCCGATTATGTCTTGCCCGGGCCTGCCGCGCCCGGCAGCGGGCTGGCCGGGATGGATTATGTGGGTATGTTCGTGACCACCATCGGCCCCGGGGTTCGGGGCTTGGCCGCTCAATGGATTGCGGAAGGAAAGTTCTTGGACTCCCACATCCTGCAAGCGCTGGCTTTGGAGAGCGCCGAGGGTTTCGCCGAGCTGCTGCACCAGCAGTTGCGGCAGATGTGGGGTTTCGGCGACCCGGCGGGCATCACCCCCTACGAACTGTTCCGCACTCAATACCGGGGACGGCGCTTCTCCTTCGGCTACCCGGCCTGCCCCCGGCTGGAAGACCAGGAACAGTTGTTCCGGCTGCTGGAAGTGTCCAGCCACTTGGACGTGGAACTCACTGAGGGCTATATGATGGACCCGGAGTCCACGGTGTCGGCCTTGGTGTTCCACCATCCCGACGCCAAGTACTTCAACCTCAGCGAGCAGGACATCAACCGCCTGGAGGCCGATGTCGCAGGCTGACCGGCGCATAGACGGAAGGGCGGGAAACCAATTCGCATACTTGTCCGCCGTTGTATTGACGCGCGGCGCAGGCCCGGAGGCAACGTGCAGACCATTAGCAGCATCGCCGACGCCCTCGGCTTCAAGCCCGAACACGTGCTGCCCTACGGCCATTACAAGGCCAAGATCTCCCTGGATGCTATTGCAGACGGGGACGCCATTGCAGACGGCAGCGCCGGCAAGGGCAAGCTGGTCGTTGTGACCGGCATCACCCCAACGCCGGCGGGCGAGGGCAAAACCACCACTGCCATCGGGCTGACCCAAGGCATGGGGCGGCTCGGCCATAAGGTTACGGTGAACCTGCGAGAACCGACGCTGGGGCCCATCTTCGGCATCAAGGGCGGCGGCACCGGGGGCGGGAAGGCCCGCATCGTGCCGGAAGACGAAATCAACATCCACTTCACCGGCGACGCCCATGCCGTAGCCTCGGCCCACAACCTGCTGGCCGCGCTGGTGGACAACGCCGTGTTTCGCAACGCTATCCCGAACTTCGATGCCTCCGGCATTCACTGGACGCGGGTGACCGACGCCTCAGACCGGGGCCTGCGCCAAGTGATCGCCGGGGTCGGGGGCAGCGGCTACGGCCCGTTGCGGGAAGCTAGGTTCGATATTGTGTCTGCCTCCGAAATTATGGCTATCCTCGCCCTCGCCGACGGCCCGGACGACCTGCGCCGGCGCATCTCCCGCATCGTGGTCGGCGTTGCCCGCGGCGGCCAGCCGGTCACGGTCGCCCAGCTTGGCGTTGAGGGCGCGTTGATGACACTGCTGCACCAGACGGTCATGCCCAATTTGGTGCAGACGCTGGAGGGACAGCCCGCGCTGGTTCACGCCGGGCCTTTCGGCAACATTGCCCACGGTTGCAGTTCCGTCTTGGCCGACAAGCTGGCATTGGGCTACGCTGACTACGTAATCACCGAAGCCGGGTTCGCCTCGGACTTGGGGTTCGAGAAGTTCATGCACATCAAGACGCGGCCCGGGGCGGCGGGCGGTGGAGCCGGCGTTATGAATGAAAGCCTGCTGCCCAGCGCCGCCGTGCTGGTGGCATCGGCCCGGGCGCTGAAGTGGCACGGCAGGACGCCGCGCCGCGACCTGGACAAGCCCAACGAGAGCCGGGTTATGGCAGGCGGCCCCAACCTGGCCCACCACGTCGGCATAGTGACCAGCTTCGGACTGCCCTGTGTCGTGGCGATCAACCGTTTCGGCACCGACAGCCGCGAGGAGCTGGCGGCGGTCAGGAACATTGCCTTGGAAGCCGGAGCCACCGCCACAGTGGAATGCGACGGATACGCTCAGGGCGGCGCCGGGGCCGAGGAACTGGCGCAGGCCGTGGTGGACGCCACCAAGACCGGCAGCAGCATCACCTACGCCTACCCGCTGGAGGCCACCGCGCAGGAGAAGGCCCTAGCGCTGGCGCAGAAAATCTACGGAGCCGCCGATGTCGCTTGGTCAACTCAGGCAATGAACCAGCTCAGGTACTTCGAGTCGCAGGGCTGGGGCAATCTGCCCATCTGTATGGCTAAGACGCACCTGTCCATCTCCCACGACCCGAGCCTGCGCAACCGGCCCCAAGGCTACACCTTCCCGGTCAACGACCTGCGCGCTTCGGTGGGCGCGGGTTTCCTCTACGCCCTTGCCGGACGCATCGAAACCCTGCCGGGCCTGCCCACCCGCCCCCGGGCTCTGGACATGGATGTCGCCCCTGATGGCGAAGTAATCGGAATCCTCAATTAACAGGAGCGGAGCGCCGCGATGCGAGTGGTAATGATTCACGCCCTGGCCGAGTCGATTCCCCCGGTGCGATTGGCCTTCCGGGACGAATTCCCGGAAGCGGAAGTGATTAACCTGCTGGACGAAGGGCTGCTGACGGATTTTCCGGGCAGTATCACGCCCAAACTGCGGCGGCGCATGAGCGACCTCATCTGCTACTCCCAGGACAACAACGCCGACGCCATTGGACTTGCCTGTTCGGTATATGCCCCGGTGGTGGATTCAGCGCGCGGCTTGGTGGACGTGCCGTTGGTGTCCTCCTACGGGCCGGTGATGCAGGACGCGGTAGCCGCCGGGCCGCGGGTTGGGGTAATCGCTACCAATGACGCCACCATGTCCGACTCCGAGCGCTACCTGAATCTGGCGGCGCAGGAAGCGGGCCGGGAAGTGTACGTGACTCAACGTCTCGCCACGGACTTGATTCAGGCGCTGCGGGAGGGGGGACAGAGCGCCTTTGAGAAGCGGCTGGAGGAAGAAACGCTGGCCTTGGCCCCGGAAGTGGACGTGGTGCTGCTGAGCCAGTTTTCTTTTGCCGCCGCCCTCGAACGCCTGCGTCAGGTGTCGCCGGTTCCCGTCCTGTCCGCCCCTCACAGCAGCGCCAGAACGCTGAAGAAAATGCTGGAGGCGTAGCTATGGCAAAGTCCCCGGAACTGGATCAAGTAATCGAGCTGGTAAGAACGAGAGTAATTGATGAGTCGCAGGGCGCGACCGAGGGCAGGCGCCGCTCCTTTGAGAGTATGGTAGACGGGTTCACAACCGACGTTTCGGCAAAGTACAGCCGGGTGAATGCCGGGGGAGTAACCGCGGAGTGGGTGGCGGCCGAGGGCGCAGCGGACAGCCGGGTTGTTCTGTACCTGCACGGCGGCGGCTACATCATCGGGTCGCCCCGTACCCACCGCGCCTTGATGGCCAAGCTGTCCCAGGATTCGGGGGCTAGGGTGCTGGGGCTGGACTATCGCCTAGCCCCGGAACATACCTTCCCGGCTGCCGTGGAGGATGCGGTGGCGGCCTACATCTGGCTGCTCAGCGAGGGCTACAGCCCGGAGAGAATCGCCCTAGCCGGAGACTCTGCCGGCGGCGGGCTCACTGTGGCGGCGCTGGTGCAGGCGCGCTACATCGGGCTTCCGATGGCCGGAGCGGCCGTCTGCATCTCACCGTGGGTTGACCTGGAAGGACTTGGCGAATCTATGAAAACCAGGGCCGAAGCAGACCCTATGGTCGGAAAGGAAAACCTGATGATTTCGGCCAGAACGTACTTGGGCGGAAGCGACGCCAGGGCGCCGCTGGCCGCGCCGATCTACGCCGACCTGCGCGGCCTGCCGCCCCTGCTGATCCAGGTGGGAGACGCGGAGGTTCTGCTGGACGACTCAACTAGGCTGGCGGGGGTGGCCCGGGAGGCCGGGGTCGAGGTGCAAATGGACGTTTGGGACGACATGATCCACGTCTGGCACCTGTTCGCGCCCATCCTGCCCGAAGGGCGGCAGGCGATAGAACAAGCGGGGAACTTCATCAAAAAGCATACCGGAGGCTGACTATGCTCTATGATTTCAGGATGTACACCCTCAAGCCGGGCGCCACGCCGGACTACCGGGCCGGCGTTAAAGAGGTGGGGCTGCCCATTCGGCAGAGCCACTGCGTCGCCCTTTCCGGCTGGTACTGGAGCGACGTCGGAGCGCTCAATCAAGTGGTGCATATTTGGGGCTACCGCGACCTGGAACACCTGAATTCCGCCAAGGCCGCGGTATATGCCGACCCTGACTGGGGCGGAAAGTATGTCCCGCGGGCGCAACCCTTGGTCGATTCGCAAAAAACCTGGCTGATGCAGTCCCCCGGCTTCGCGCCCACGTACCCGGTGGAGTTCGACGTCCCCGCCGACGGCACCCCGGAATACCAACGGAAGAACGATATGGTCTTCGATTTCCGCCAGTACACCTTGAATCCTGGCGGGTTGTCCACCTATATGGCTGCGGTGGAAGAGTTGGCGCTGCCCATCCGCCAGCGCCACGGCGTCAAGCTGGCCGGGTGGTTCTACAGCGACCTGGGCGACCTGAACCAGGTGGTGCACATCTGGGCTTTCGACAACGTGAAGCACCTGGAGGAGGCCAAGGCCGCGGTGGCCGCAGATCCCGAATGGGGCGGAGCCTACATCCCCCGCGTGCGCGGCGTCATAGCCGCCCAGAACACTTACCTGATGAAAACCACCGAGTTCGGGCCAACTCCGTAAGGGCAAGGCGCCCGGCCACTATGCCGGGCGCCGAAAAACGGCCTGACATTGCGTTTGGCGCCGGGGCGTTCTCAGGGCTTGTACAGTCCGATGTAGTTGCCTTCCGGGTCAGTGAAAGCGGCGATGGAAAACTTTGCGCCCCCGGTTTCCATTTCCATCGGGGGCAATATCACCGTTGCGCCCAGACCGGCCGCCTTGTCCAAATAGGCTTGCAGATCGTCCACCTGCACGTAGAAGGTGACCATCGGCATGGGGGGATCCTCGCCCGACTGGGAGATGCCGCCGCCGATGCCGCCTTCTTCGCACTGCACTAGGCCGTAGTTCCACTCTTCGCTGACTCGAGTTATGGTCCAGTCAAACAGGTCGCCGTAGAATTTCTGCTGCGCCTCGGTGTCAACGCAGCCTAGCTCGAAATGCACCACGGGGTTGGGCATTGCTGTTCGCTCCTTGGATCTTAGGATACCGGGAGTGCGGTCGGAAACCATAATCCAATTGTAGCCCGGCCCGCAGTTGCGCCGTAAGCCCCGGCTGTCATCTGATTTTGCGATTTTCGGCTGCCGCTAGTTATGGCAGCCCCGCGCCTGAATATCCCAGACGGCCTCCACATTGCCGCCGCGCAGGCCGACGAAGCGATCCCAGCGGCTGACCATGGCGTCCTGCTGAGACGGAATGAGCAACACTTGGTCGCCCACGTGAAGGGATGCGCCGTCGGCCAGACGAAATACGCTATGGTCGCCGTCCATAGACTCCACGGTCACGCCGGGGCGTCCCTCAACCTCCGGCATTCCGCGCAGCGTGCTTACGGCCCGCGTCCCGGCGTCGCCGATGGCAATGCCGGGACGGGGAGCGCTGATGATGGTGGTCAACACCTTGGCGGCGTAGCTGAATTCGGTCATATAGTCATAGTGGGTCTCCATAAGCAAATAGCTGCCGCCTTGGATTTCGGTCACGCCGGGGATTTCCCCGGCCACGTCATAGCTCCAGGTTTCGCCAGTGGACACGATTTCCACGGGCAGGCCGGACTCAACGATGGCGTCCTTGAGATCAATGACGCCCTTGATGACCCGGTTGCCCTCGGTTACGCGGTCTTCCCGGTCCGGCATGGCCGGTATGACTTGGTGGCTCATTATGCCCCGGAAACGGATGCCCGGCAGCGAGGCGATTTCCTGGGCCAGCGCCACGCCTTGAGCGATTTCCTGCACGCCGCACCGTTTAAGGCCGGTTTCCAGCTCGATGACCACGCCTAGGTCAACGCCCTGAGCGGCGGCTTCCTGCGAGAGAGCGCGGGCGTTGTCCGGGCTGTCGCAGGCCACCATGACCTCGGCCTGGCCGGCCAGCGAGCAGAGACGGCGAATCTTGAGCTCGCCCACCACTTCGCTGGTGATGAAGACGCTGGGAACGCCGCCGTGAACCATGACCTCGGCTTCGGAGACCTTGGCGGCGCAGACCCCGCCGATGGTGCCGCCGCGCCGGATTTGCCGCAGCGCGATGGCGGGCGTCTTGTGGTTCTTGCTGTGGCCCCGCAGCTTGCTGGGCTTGTCCCGGTAGTAGTCGGCGATGACACTCATGTTGCTGTCGAGGGCGTCCAGATCCAGCACCAAGCAAGGGGTGTCCAGTTCCTTCATTGGCGTGCCGGGCAGGGGCGTCTGGCTGTCAATCATCTTGCTGCTCCATTATGTCTTCCATATCTTGAGCGGGGCGGGCGGGCGGATCGCTGGCAAAAGGGAGCCCCGCTATGCAAACCGTCCCCGGGCAGAGAGAGGCCAGTAGCCTTCCAGCCTGCCGTTCCGCACGGCGCGGATATAGTCATACTGGTTGACGCATGAGGCCAACTCCCAGGGCGCCAGCCTGGCTTTTTGACCAGGGACCAACCCCTCGCCCGCTCCGCTTTCCAACTCCACCACGCCGTGCTCCGCGCTGAAACGGGCGGCGATGGCTCGGGCATGTCCCTGCAATACCGGGCGGCCCTGGTCCGGGCCGGTGGCCTTGTGTCCGGCGTCAAGGACGGCCATCCCTTCCGCCGGGCGGCTGATCACTGTGGCAAGCACCATCGCCGCCAGCGACAGCTCCGGCAGATGGGTTTGCAACCGGACATCCATAAGGGGGTAACGGCCAGCCCGCACCTCGGTGATTCCCGGCAGCTCGACCGCCGCCGCATAGCAATGCGCCCCGCCGGCGCTTATCTCCGGCACGGCCAGGCCGACGCTTTCCATCAGATCTTTTGCGTCTAGAGCCGCTTGCAGGCGTTGGCGGGTTTGCCGGACATGGGCCGCCGGGTCGCCCCCTGACGGCCCCGGCGCAGTGGACATAATGCCCCGGAAGCGCAGACCATCGGCATCGTTGACGGCGCGGGCCAAGGCCACCGCCCCGGCGTCGGGCGGCGCTCCGCAGCGCTCCATGCCGGCCTCAATTTCCACCAGCACGCTTATTTCAACCCCGGCGGCGACAGCAGCCTGGGACAACTGGCTCACGTTGGCGGCGCTGTCTATCGCCACTCCGATGGATACCTGGGACGCTAGGGCGCACAAGCGGCGGATTTTCGACGCCGTTACCACCTGATTCGCCAGCAGAATGTCGTCGAATCCGGCTGAGGCGAACACCTCGGCTTCCCCCACCGTGGTCACTGCGATGCCCCGGCTTCCCGGCGAGGCCAACTGCCGACGGGCCACTTGGGGGCAGAGGTGGCTGGTGACCACCGGGCGCACCGTTACGCCCGACCCGGCTAGATAGCCATGATAGGTTTGTATGTTGCGCTCCATCAAGTCCAGGTCAACCACCAGCGCCGGGGTGTCCAGTTCGTCCGCCGGGGTGCCGACGGGCTGAAATATGGGCCGTTCCATTCCGCGCAAACTCCAACCGTTGGATTGCCAGCAGGATACCACAATGGGCGTCCTTTATCCCCTGGTTGCAATCAGACCGTGGTAATGCCAAAATTCCGTCCATGAACGGATTGCTGGAAGGGGTCAGGGCGCTGGACCTGACCCACTACTTTGCCGGGCCTTACTGTACCCGGCTGCTGGCCGGGTTGGGCGCCGACACGGTCAAGATTGAACGCCCGCCGTCAGGCGACCCGGTGCGCCGGCTTGGCCCCTTCGCGGCGCATCCCGGCTCCGTCCGCGATCCCGGCGGCGCGGCCCCGGTCGAGGATGGCGCTTGGCACTTGTACCTGAACGCTGGCAAACGCAGCCTGGGACTGGACATCAAGGCGGAGCAAGGACGCCAAACCCTGTTGCAACTGGCGGAACGGGCGGACTTGCTGGTAGAAAATTTCGCGCCGGGAACCCTCGACCGGCTGGGGCTGGGCTACCAGGATCTCCGCCGCGTTAATCCGGCCCTCGTGGTGACTTCGATCAGCAACTTCGGGCAGACCGGCCCTTACCGGGACTGGCGGGCCGCCGAGGTGAATCTCTACGCCATGGGCGGCCTGATGAACATCACCGGCGAGCCGGACCAGGAACCGCTAAAGGAAGGCGCGCCGCTGGCCCAACTGGGAGCAGGACAAAACGCCTTCGTGGCTACCATGGCGGCGCTGATGTACGCCGAGGAAACGGGCGAGGGACAGCATATCGACATATCAATCGCCGAATACGCCACCAACATTCTGGAAAACGCCTTGATGCAGTACAGCTACTCCGGCCAAGAATTCACCCGCGTCGGCAACCGGGGCTACGGACGGGCGGCTTGGGGCATCTATCCTTGCCGCGACGGTTTCGTCGGCGTCATCGCCGGCCCCGACCACCGCTGGCCGGAGGTGGCCCGCATCATGGAGCGGGAGGAGCTGGCCGACCCCCGTTTCGCCTCCCGCCGCGGCCGCCAAGACAACGCCGACGAGGTGGACGCGCTGATGCTGCCCTGGCTGATTGACCACGACAAGGTGGACATCTTCAAGGCCGGACAGGACAACGGCCTCGGGTTCAGCTTCGTCGCCACGATGCAGGACATTCTCGAAATGGAGCAGCTACTGGCCCGCGGCTATTTCGTAGAGTTGGAGCATCCGGCCACGGGGACGCTGCGCTATCCGGGCGCGCCCATACGCCCCGATGCTGAGGGCGCCTGGGTTTTTCGCCGCGCCCCACTCTTTGGCGAACATACCGCCGCCGTGTTGTCCGACTGGCTGGGCTTCGACGATTCGCGCATCTCCCAACTGGCGGAATCGGGGGCCGTCCAATGCTGACCCCCGCCGGCAAACAGCCCCTGAAGAATTACCGCATCCTGGACCTGTCACGCATCTGGGCCGGGCCTTACTGCACCAAGCTGATGGCCGACCTGGGGGCCGAGGTCATCAAGATGGAGTCCCTAAGCGTCTACGACTCCCATCGCGGCCCGATCAGCCCGGCGCGGGGCATTGCCGCGTATCCCGACGGCGAGCCGGGCGAAGAGCCTTGGAACCGCAACGGCTGGTTCAACTGCCTGCACCTGTCCAAGTACGGCATTACCCTCGAGCTGACCAGCGATGCGGGACGGCGTGTTTTCGAGCAGTTGGTATCCATCAGCGACGTTCTCATCGAGAATTTCCGGCAGGGCAGCCTGGAGCGCTTGGGATACGACTACGCCGCGCTGCGCCGGCGCCGGCCGGATTTGATATACGTGTCCATGCCCGCCTTTGGCAACACCGGGCCGTGGAAGGGCTATCTGGGTTACGGCATTGGGCAGGAGCAGCTTTCCGGGATGGCCCACCTGACCGGGTATCCGGGCGACGGGCCAATGAAGTCGGGCATCAATCACGGCGATCCCATCACCGGCTCCCACGCCGCCGGGCTGCTGCTGGCCGCCCTGCGTCGCCGCCGGCGAACCGGCAAGGGGATGTACCTAGACGTTTCGCAGCAGGAATCGTCGGTGGCCCTGATGGGCGGCGAGCTTCTGGCCCACCAGATGACCGGACGGGAGCCAGAGCGCATAGGCAACCGCTCCCGTTGGTACGCGCCCTGCAACGCTTACCCCTGCGCCGGGGAAGACCGCTGGATAACCATCGCCGCCGTCAACGAAAGCCAGTGGGCGGCTCTGGCGTCGGCGATGGATGCCCGGGAACTGGCCGCAGACGCCCGGTTCGCCACGGCGGAGGCGCGGCTGGCTCACCAAGACGAGCTGGATGCTATCATCGCCGCTTGGACTGGCGGACGCGACGCCTTTGCGCTTTCGGAGCGGCTGCAAGCGGCGGGCGTCCCCGCCGGGCCGGTGCTGCGCGGGCCTGCCCTGCTGGCCGACGGGCATTACGCCCAGCGCGGAACGTTTGTGACCGTTGACCACCCCCAGGTCGGCCCCCGCCAGTATCCCGGCCTGCCGTGGAAGATGACCGGCACTCCCGGCGAAGTGCGCTCCCCCGCCCCCGCCCTAGGCCAGCACAACCGCGAAGTCTACGGCGGGCTGCTGGGGCTGAGCAGCGAGGCAATAGACACGCTGGAAGACGGCGGCGTCATCGGAACCAAGCCTACCGGCTCGCGGATTATTTAATTGCATCACGGAGGCGCAGACTTGTCCGAGCAAGAAGTCATTTACGAAATCAACGGCGGCATTGCCTACATCACGCTGAACCGGCCGGAGAAGCTGAACGCCATCAACCCGGAGATGCGGGAACTGCTGTGGGACGCCTTTCAGGACGTGAAGAACAACCCGGAGGTGCGCTGCGCCATCGTGACCGGCCGGGGCCGGGCCTTTTCCACCGGCCACGACCTGGTGGCCATGGCTAACGCCCGCGCCAACGAAGGCCCCACCACCGGCGACCTGTACGTCGAACAGTCGAAGATATGGAAGCCCATCATCTCGGCCATCAACGGCGTCTGCCTGGCTCAGGGCTGCGGCATTGCGCTCGGCAGCGACATTCGCATAGCGTCCAGCGAGGCCCGGTTCGGCTGGCCCCAGGCCAAACGCGGCATATCCTCGGTCAGCGGCCCGGCGCTGCTGTCGCAGGTGGTGCCGCGCAACATCGCCTTCGAGTTCCTGTTCACCGGCGAGTTCGTGGACGCGCAGAAGGCCCTGGAACTGATGCTGGTCAACTACGTGGTCGCCCCGGAAGAGGTGATGCCCCGCGCCGAGGAGATGGCCCGCAAGATAACCGCCAACGCCCCCCTGTCCCTGGCCGCCATCAAGGAGGCATCCATCAAGGGCGGCGAGATGGGCCTCGAGGAGCGGGTGGCCTTCGCCCAGCAGAAGCGCGACGAAGTGCTGCAAACGGAAGACGCCCAGGAAGGCGTCCGCGCCTTCGCCGAAAAGCGGGCGCCCGTATGGCGGGGCCGTTAGCCCAACCCTTGCAATTGGACGCCCAAAACCTTTCAATTGGACGGGCGCAACCTTTCAATTGGACGATGATTGGCATCTCGTTATCTTGTTTTTGTTGAGCCTCACTTACGGCCTATTGGATTGGCTATGTGCGAATCATTAGCGCAGCAAATAAACATCAGCGAGTCCGGGATTTACGAGGGTGACTGCCTTGCGCTAATCCCGAAGCTCCCGGATGCCACCATTGACGTGGTAGTCACTAGCCCGCCATATTGGGGGCAACGCCAGTCACTAGGCAACGGAACGGAGGATGATCCGAGGGATTATCTCGCGTTCCTGAAATCGGTGTTCTCTGCTTTGCTACCCAAGCTGAAATGGAACGGAATCGTATGGCTCAACTTGGGCGACTCCTACAATACGCCGATCAATTGGGGGCCTACAGACCATAAATATAGTTCCTTGGGGGCAGACAAGAACGGCTTCGCGCCGGAAAATTCCGCGTATACCAAGCCGCGATTCAAACGAAAGGCGTTTATTGATAAGTCAGAAGCATGGCTACAGTACGGAAACTTGCTGATGCTCCCGCAAAGGCTTTTAATCACGCTTTCAGAAAGCGGTTACATCTATCGCGGGGAGGTAATCTGGTCGAAAAAGAACGCAATGCCCGAAGGCCGCTGCCGTAGGCCGCACAGGAAACACGAATCCATTTTCCTGTTGGCCAAGAATGAGCAGCACGCTTTCCGCACTACACCACCTGTGCCGAGCGTATGGACATTCGCTAACGAAAACATCACTGGGCTTCCCCATCGTTCCCGATTTCCCGTGGAACTGCCCAAGAGGTGCATTGACGCGTATGGGGCAAGTGAAACTCGACTGGTTGTGTTGGATCCTTTCTCAGGTTCTGGGTCTACCGGGATAGCTACAGTGCAGCTAGGGGGTATTTACATTGGATTTGAGATAGACCCTGGTCAAGTGGCTGAATCAAAGCAGAGGCTAGCAGAGGCAAGTTCTAACGTGGCCTTTCCTCTGGCCCGGCAAGGCGTTGCCGCAATCTCTCAATCAGAAACCGGGAAAAACGGTCATCTGGGTTTGTAAAATCACAAACAAAAATCCGGGATGCTGAATCGGTTTCCTCGCGTGTTGGTATCGTATTTCTGTTGTATGATAAACAGGCAGAAAAGTAGTCATGCTCTTCAAAATCGCGCCGTTTATCGCTAATATCATCGCCAATTGCGCCAAATTCGCCACGATTGACCGGCCTTTCGGCAGGAAAACTCTTGGAATCCATTGTCCAAAACGCTGATAGATACCCGGCGTTAATCAGTGCTTGACTCATAGGCACATCATCAGTTCGCCTTTCTGCTATACTTGCTTTGACATGTATAATGCCAAGCAGTTGCTCTGAATTTTGCGAATGATATAGAGCAAGAATGTCAGCCTTATCTGGAATGATTCGCGAATCATTAATTGTTCCCAAGAAACGAGATTTTTCGAATTTGTTGCTTACTTTGATGGTTATTCCGTATTTTTCAAGAAACGAGCCATAATGATTTACCAACACTTGCTCCAAAGCCCAGCCACTAGTGCGCTTCCAGCTCTGCTCTAAGTTAAGCCTTGCATTGGCTGCTGGATGGTTAGCCGGGTCACAATAAGCTCGATTGATGAGAAATGTCCATAAATCAGATGGGTTCGCTTCGGGCCATGTGCGGACAGCAGCAAGAAAAGTCTGGGAAACTACTTTTGACCTTTTCGTTGTGCCAGATAGCCCTGCCTTTAATAAGTTGAGCAGTTCATCATACTGTGATAGAGTGGCCCCTGGCAATGTATACTCCGCATTGAATCTGTCATACCTGAAACTTATGACCAACTCCCCATTCTTTTCAATGGCCGTCATTCTGCTCGACGGTTCTGGTGCAGGTACTCCCTCTCCGATGCCTTCAAATAGTCGGCAAGGAGGAACCCTAAGAGCTAAGGCGATATCAAGAATTGCCGACAAAGACGGGTTACGTTCGCCCCGCTCTATTCCACCCATATACGATCGATCCAGGTTGGCATTGGATGCCAGAGCCTCTTGGCTCAAGCCCAACGCTTCCCGTATATGCCGGACATTGTCGCCAAAGGTTTTCTTTCCTGAATCCCTCATCATACAAGATTCTGTGATTCCAGGCACAGATAAGTCTACGGACTAATCGTACCATTGACCGGCCTGATAAAATACGTATGCTATGAGCGTAAGCCACACGGCGTCTGCCTGGCTCAGGGCTGCGGCATTGCGCTCGGCAGCGACATTCGCATAGCCTCCAGCGAGGCCCGGTTCGGCTGGCCCCAAGCCAAGCGCGGCATATCCTCGGTCAGCGGCCCGGCGCTGCTGTCGCAGGTGGTGCCGCGCAACATCGCCTTCGAGTTCCTGTTCACCGGCGAGTTCGTGGACGCGCAGAAGGCCCTGGAGCTGATGCTGGTCAACTACGTGGTCGCCCCGGAAGAGGTGATGCCCCGCGCCGAGGAGATGGCCCGCAAGATAACCGTCAACGCCCCCCTGTCCCTGGCCGCCATCAAGGAAGCGTCCATCAAGGGCGGCGAGATGGGCCTCGAAGAGCGGGTCGCCTTCGCCCAGCAGAAGCGCGACGAAGTGCTGCAAACGGAAGACGCCCAAGAAGGCGTCCGCGCCTTCGCCGAAAAGCGGGCGCCCGTGTGGCGGGGCCGTTAGCCCAACCTTGCAATTGGACGCCCAAAACCTTTCAATTGGACGGGCGCAACCTTTCAATTGGACGCCCATTGGTTTACAATTGGACGATGGTTGGCGGCGGACTTTACTCCCGATTCATCGAGGGGCGTCTCAATGAGGCCCTCGAAGACTCGCCGGTAGCGCTAATCCAAGGCCCTCGTCAGTGCGGAAAAACCACCCTGGCGCAGACTGTTTGCGCATCCTATTCTTACTTCAGCTTTGACAACGACGTAGTGCGGGGCGGCGCCAATGCCGACCCTATGGGTTTCGTCGCCGACCTGCCGGAGCGGGCCGTTCTGGACGAGGTGCAACGGGTTCCATCCCTCTTTACCGCCCTGAAACTGGAAGTTGACCGCAGGCGTGCGCCGGGCCGTTTCGTCCTTACCGGGTCAACCAATGTGCTTGCAGTTCCTACGGTTCAAGACTCTCTTGCCGGGCGTCTGGAAATGGTCCGGCTCCACCCGCTGGCCCAATGCGAACTGCACGCAAACCTTCCCGATGGCGATGGCTTCATAGATGCCCTCTTCGGAGGCGGCTTTGCGCTTCGGCAGACCGAACGGCTGGGAACCGGCCTAGCCGAGCGTATCGTCTCGGGCGGCTATCCCGCCGCCCTGGCACGCCCCCCCGGACGGCGAAGAGCCAACTGGTATGTCAGCTACATCGAAGCCCAAGTGCAACGGGACATTGGCGACTTGGCCCGAATCAGCGGGCTGGATGTCCTGCCCAGACTGCTGGCTCTGGCGGCGTCGCAAACCGCCCAACTGTTCAACGTGAGTGGCCTTGCCGCCCCGTTCCAACTCAGCCGCCCCACCATTAGCCAATATGTCACGCTGCTGGAACGGGTATACTTGCTGGAGAGATTGCCGCCTTGGCACAGGAATCTAACCAACCGCCTAGTCAAGACCCCGAAGCTCCATATTGGCGACACCGGCCTGGCGTGCGCCCTCTTGGGCATAGACGCCCGGACTCTGGCGTCAGATCGCACGCTTCTAGGGCAGATTCTGGAAACCTTTGTGTTCCAGGAATTACGCCGCCAAGCTACCTGGTATGCGGGGCCAGTGAACTTCTTCCATTACCGGGACAAGGATCAGGTCGAAGTTGACATCGTACTCGAACACGGGCGTCAGGTAGCCGGAGTTGAAGTCAAGGCCGGGGCAACGGTCACTGCTTCGGACTTCCGGGGACTCAGCAGACTCAAGGAGGCGTCCGGGGCCGGTTTCGTCGCCGGAGTGGTGTTGTACGATGGGGAAAGCGTTGTAGGTTTTGGCGATGACTTGTATGCAGTTCCTGTCCGCCTGCTCTGGGAATTGCCTTGACCTTCTTTGTCCGGTTGGAAAGTCCGGTTCCGGTCAGAGAGCCCGGCGCTCTGCGCCGCGTGCTAGAATGACCCATCCCAACAAGAGAGGGAATTGTATGGCTACACTGACTGCGCCCGAGGCCGTGTCCATGAACCACGCCGGGCTGGAGCAGGTCAACCGGATATTCGAGCGGCAGATTGCCGAGGGGCTGCATCCCGGCGCCGGGCTGGCGGTGTACCGCTACGGGCAGCTTGTCTTGGACATTTACGGCGGCGCCGCTGACAACAACACGGGGCGGCGGGTGGATGAAAACACCATGTTCGTGCTGTTTTCGTCCACCAAACCCTTGGCCGCCGCCTGCGTCTATATGCTCAAGGAGCGGGGAAGGCTGGAGTGGGACGACCCAATCGCCAAGTTCTGGCCGGAGTTCGGGCAGCACGGCAAGGACAAAGTAACCGTCCGCCATCTGCTCAGCCATCAGGGAGGCTTCCCGGATACGCCCGCCGATCTGCCGTGGCCCCAGTGGAACGACTGGGGCAGGGTTTGCGCCGCCATGGAGCGGGCCATACCCAAGTTCGAGCCTGGCTCTACCTTGTCCTACCACCCCATCAACTACGGCTGGGTTATCGCCGAGCTGGTGCGCCGCATAGACGGCCGCACTTTCGACCGCTTCTTAGCCGAAGACCTGACTTCCCCGCTCCAGATGAACGACACCTACGTTGGGCTGCCGGAGGGTTTGGAAGGTCGCGTTTCGCGCATCCACACGATGGAAGCCGACGCCGACACCAACGGCTATGCGGTCACATTCGACCGCCCGGAGGTGCACCGGGTTATCTGCCCCGGGGCCAACGGCATCGCCACGGCGGGAGACCTCGCCCGTTTCTACGCGATGATGGAGCGGCGGGGATCCCTCGACGGAGCCAGGGTGCTGCGTTCGGAGACCGTTGCAGAAGGCATCACCATACAGGCCGAGGGCATTGACCAGTCACTGGGGTTGTTCGCTCAGCGTTCCTTGGGAATGGCGCTGAACGACGAGCGCATGGGCCGGCCCGTCGGCCACCCGCTGAATACCTTCGGACACGGCGGGGCCGGCACCTCCATCGGCTGGGCCGACCTTGACACCGGCTTGGCCGTGGGCTACATCACCAACGGCTTCCGCGGCGCCGAGAACAACAACCGGCGCTTGGCCGAAATCTCCCAAGCCGTGCGCGACGCCTGCGCTTAACCGCCGGACAATCAGGCAAAGCTGCGGGGACAGATTTATGTATGCCCCGCAGCCTTCAACAGATCCACGGAACCGGCTAGGCAAGCCGCAGCAGGGCCTCAGCGTTGCCGGACATATGCTTGCGCAAGGCTTCATCGCCCAATTCTTCCCAGAAGGGCCAGTTGATGACTATTTCTGCGGTGTCTGGGAAGTGGGCCTCGCCGTGGGGATAGTCGGACTGGTGCATCAGGGCCTCGGTGCCCAGCAGGTCAATGCAGGCTTTGGTCATTGCCGCTCCCTCGAAAGGCTCGGCGCCGCAGCGGAAGCGTCCCATCTGGGCGTATTCGATGGGCTTGTAATCGGTCTTGGGGGTGGTGCCGGAGACGTAATTGCACATCTCTTCCAGCCGGATGAGCCAGTGGGGAAGCCAGCCATGGCCCACTTCGGCGGCCCCGGCATTCAGGTTGGGAAAGCGATCGAATATCCTGCCCACTATGAGGTACGACAGCAGACGGGCGGCGCCCCACGGATGGGCCGCGGTGCGGGCCACCGCGATATTGCCCCACATATCGCGGTATCCGGGAAAGTAGGGCGGCTCGAAGGTGAAGCTGTGGTGCAAGATGGGAAGATGCTCCTCGTTCAGAACCTCGAACAGCGGGTCCACGGCCGGGTGGTCAATGGGCATTCCCTCGGGAAGGATGATCGCCACTGCCACCGCCCACTTTTCCTTGGATACGGCCTTGACTTCCGCCACGGCCCACTCGATGTCGGCGGCCGGGGCCAGTATGATGCTCCTCAGCCGCTCCGGGTCGGCGCTGCAATACTCCCGCATATAGCGATGGTAGGCGGCATATAGCCCCTCGGCCAGAGTGACGTCCTCGATTCCGGTCAGACCGTTGGCCCAAGTGCCGGGGATGATAACGTCCACGTCGCGCCCTTCCAGATCCATATCCGCCAAGCGGCCCGTTGCGTTTTCGTCGCTGACGCCGCGCTGCGGATCAACGCGGTGGTGGCCCGACGACTTGGTCACGCGCCCCTCCAGGGCGCCGCGCCCGCCGGCTACGGCGGCTTGGTCGTCCCCCTTCGGAGCCTCCCCCGGGAAGCGGTCGAAGGGGATGGATGCGACGCTAAGGGCGTTGTAATCGCCGACGGTGCGGATGTAGGGCTTTAGCTCGTCCAGCCGGGGCCGGAAGCCGGGTTCGGCGTACTTGACCAGGGTATCCAGGCTGGGGTTTACGTGGGTGTCTATGTCAATGACTCGGTATCCGTTCTTCATCCGCTCATTTCTCCGGTTCAGGGTTTCAGGTATCGGGACAGCCATTCCAAGCAGCGGCCCCAGGCCATCTGGGCCACTTCCGGGTGGTAGCTTGCTCGGGTGTCGGACATAAAGGCGTGCCCGGCGTCCTTAAAGCTGACAAACTCGAAGGTCTTGCCGGATTGCTCAAGCACGCCCTGCAACCGGGCCACGTCGCCGGGAGAGGGGTTGGCGTCCTCGTTTCCAAACAGGCCCAGCATCGGGCAGGAAAGACCCGCAGCCAGTTCACCCGGAGGCGTGGGGTTCACTTCCGAGGGCTGGAACAGGCCGTTGGAATAAAAGTTGACGAAAACGTCCACCTGCGCCCCGCTGCTGGCGAACACCAAGCCCAAGCGCCCGCCGGAGCAGAATCCCACCAGACCGATACGCTCGCTGACCTGGGGGCTGGCCCGCAGGAAATCCAAACCGCCCTGGAGGTCGCCGATGGCCTGAGAGTTGGGGCGGGCGGCCAGAGCCGCCCGGGCCAGCCCCATATCGTCCTCTTCCACCACGGTAAGGAACCCGTCGCGGCTGTACAGGGCCGGGGCTATGGCGGCGTACCCCAGGGCGGCGTAGCGGCGGGCCATGTCCTTCATGTGCTCTTCGTAGCCGTGGATGCCATGCACCAGCAGAAGCCCCGGATGCGGCCCGCTTTCCGACGGCCGGGCCACGTAAGCCGGAATCCGGTCGCCGTTGTGGCCGCGTAGGCTTACGTCGTAGGCCGTGATGCCTGCCGGATGATAGACCGCGCCGGGCGGCAATACTCGGTATGCCAACTTAACCTCTTTGGCCCGTCAACTAGGCTCGGACAGACGCATTCTAAGCACGGGACGCCGGGCTTGCAACCTGAATTGGTCACGGGGCGCCGTTGACACTTGGGGGTTGCCGAGCTCGTCCGGGGCGGTAGAATGAACCCATGATTGATTTGCTGAAGACTCACTTTGGCTACGACTCTTTCCTGCCGCTCCAAGAGGACATTATTGCGTCGGTGACTGCCGGGCGGGACTGTTTTGTGCTGATGCCTACCGGCGGGGGCAAGTCGCTCTGTTACCAGTTGCCCGCCATGACCCGGCCAGGGATCAGCCTAGTGGTGTCCCCGCTCATCGCGCTGATGAAAGACCAGGTGGACGCGCTGGAGGCCAACGGACTGCCCGCGGCGTTCATCAACAGCGCGCAGACGCCCGGCGAACTATCGCAGACGGTGCGGCGGATCCGGGCCGGGGAAATCAAGCTGCTCTACGCGGCCCCGGAGCGGGTGGTTGAACCCCGCTTCGCCGGTTTCCTGCAAACCCTAGACGTGGGCCTCATCGCCATTGACGAAGCCCACTGCGTTTCCGAATGGGGCCACGAATTCCGCCCGGCCTACCGCGAACTGGCCGGGCTGCGCCGCGCCTGCCCCAAGGCTCCGGTCATTGCGCTGACCGCCACCGCCACCGAGCGGGTGCGGGGCGACATCCTTTCGCAGCTTGGGCTGCGAGACCCGCAGACTTTTATCTCCAGCTTCAACCGCCCCAACCTCACTTACTCGGTGGTTCCCAAAGAGAGGGAGCTATTGGGCTTGCTGTCCCTGCTGGAAAAGCATCGCGGCGAGCCGGTCATCATTTACTGCGGCTCCCGCAAGGCCACGGAGGAGATGGCGCAGACGCTGGCAGAACGCGGTTTTCCGGCTGAGGCTTATCACGCCGGGCTGGAACCGGAAGCGCGCCGCAGCATCCAGGATCGCTTCATCCGCGACCGCACGCCCATCGTTGTGGCGACCATCGCCTTCGGCATGGGCATCAACAAGCCCGATGTGCGCTTGGTAGTCCATTACGATTTGCCCAAGAGCGTCGAGAGCTACTATCAGGAAACGGGGCGGGCCGGACGCGACGGACTGCCCGCCGAGTGCGTCCTGTATTTCTCTTACGGCGGCAAATCGAGGCAGGAATACTTCATCAACCAGATCGAAGACGCGGAGGAGCGGGAACGCGCCCGCTGGCGGCTGGAGCAGGTCATATCGCTATGCAGCCTGTCCGCCTGCCGACGCAAGTTCGTGCTGGAATACTTGGGCGAAGAGTGGCCCGACGAGCACTGCGGCGGGTGTGACAACTGCATACAGCCCCGCGAGCAGTACGACGCCACGGAAATCGCCCAGAAAGTATTATCGGCGGTCATTCGCACCGGCGAGCGGTTCGGCGGCGCCCACGTCATCCGCGTGCTGCGGGGCGGCAAAGATGAGCGGATTGTGAATCAAGGCCACGATAAACTGTCAGTTTACGGCATAGCCGCCGACCACCCCCGCGATGGGTTGCGCGACCTGATGGAGAGCTTGAAATCCAAGGGGCTGCTGGCTATGTCCTCCGGGGAGTACCCAACGCCGTATGTCACGCCCAGAGGCCGGGAGTTTCTGAAAAACCGGGAAACGCTGACGCTGGCCCGCCCGGTTGCCCGGCCCCTGGAATCCGCGCCGGACTCGCGCAATGGCCGAAACCGCAACGGCGCCGTAAGCGACGGAAACTATGACACCGGCCTGTTCAACGAACTGTCGGCCCTGCGCCGGGAAATCGCCGACGGGCGCAGCATTCCCGCCTTTATGATCTTCAGCAACCGCACTTTGCAGGATATGGCCCGCAAGACGCCAAGAACCCCGGCGGAGTTCGCCCGCGTATCCGGCGTGGGCCGGGCCAAGCTGGGAGACCTGGCCCGGCCGTTCCTGGAGCGCATCAACGCCTACGTTCAGGAACGGGGGATGCCGGAAACCGGCAATGCCGGGGATTCCCGTGAAAACGGGAATGACGGTGAAAGCGGGAATAGCGGTTTAGCGGATGAAGCGGCCCCGCGCGCCGTCGGCCAGTCCTACCGTGAAACCGGGCGAATCATCTCCGGCGGGGCCGCGCTGAAGGAAGCGGCGGCGGCGCGGGGCCTGTCGGCGCAAACGGTATTGGGGCATATCGAGCGGCTGGCGGAGTCGGGCATTGCGGTAGAGTTGACGCACTTGCTGCCGCCCCCGGAGCGCCTCGCCGCCATCGAAAACGCCTTTGAGATTGTGGGCGACACCCCCTTGCGCCCCGTGTGGGAAGAGCTGGGCGGGGAATACGGCTACGACGAAATCCGCCTAGCCCGGCTGGCCCGGCGGCAACGGGCGCAGACCGGGACTCTGCCCGCAGATTCCCCGGAAACCGTCCCTGCGTCCCAAGGTTCCTACGAGCCGGACCCGCGCTCAATGCTGCGGCTCCGGCATTGCTAGATAGCCCCTCGCTTCCCCGGCCTTACAGGCCCAGCGCCGCCGCCAGCTCGCGGCGGTGTTGCTTGGGGTCGCCCAGGTAGTGGTAGAGGGTGCGGGAGGCGGCGGTGTGCAGGGTGAGGCCGTACTCGGTCATGCTGCCAACACCGGCGTGGACTTCGTGAGCGTAGTTGCAGGCTTGGTAGTAGCCCTCGCTGGCGACGGCCTTGGCTAGGCTTGCGCTGCCGGCGGCGTCGCGGCCTGCGTCCAGCTTCCATAGGGCTTCGTAGGTAGTCCAGCGGGCGGCATCCAAGTGGTTGACTAGGTTGATTATCTGGTCCTGCACCCGCTGGAACCGGCCGATGGGAGTGCCGAACTGGATGCGCGTCCGGCTGTAATCCACCGACAGTTCGTACACCGCTTGGCACCCGCCGACTTGGTAGGCGGACAGCACCGGGATGGCCTTTGCCGCCGCCCTGGACCAAGCGGCCCAGCCCCCGGCGACGGCGCCCCCCAAGACACTTCCCGCATCCACGGCGGCGTTGTCGAAACGAACCTCGGCCAGATTCCAGGCAAAGCCGGGCAGGGGCCGCCGCTGTACGCCCGGCGCGTCGGCGGGGATTACGGCCAAGCCCGCTTCTTCGCTTTCCTCGGAGCGGACGGCGCAGAGAAAGTGACTAGCGGACTCGCCGTCGAACACGTAAGCCTTGACGCCGTTGACCCGCAGGCCGTCGCCCTCGACGCTGGCTATCGTCCGCACGTCGCCCTCGTCCCAGCCGTAGTCGCGCTCGGTGATGGCGGGGACCAGCCGCATCTCGCCGCTGGCGATGCGGGGAAGCCACCGGCGCTTCTGCGTCTCGGCGCCGCCTTCCAGCACGGCAAGGGCTGACAACACGGCGGAAGTGAAATGCGGGCCGGGCGCCGGGCCGCGGCCCAGTTCCTCAAACAGCACTCCGGCGTCGGTGAAGGAGCCTCCTTCGCCGCCGTACCCCTGGGGGATGAGGATGCCCAGCCAGCCGGTGGCGGCGAGTTGCCCCCACGGCTCCAAGGGCGTGGTCTCGTCGGGGGACGCGATTTGCAGCAGGGATTCCTTGGGGTACTCTTGGGAAACTAGGCGGCGCGCCGCCGCTTTCAGCATTTCCTGTTCCTGGGTGAGAGAAAGGTCCATTTGTTCCTCTATGCTGCTGGAAAATGTGATTCCCTATGCCGGGCGCATGGCTGGGCGCCCCTACGCCCCGGCGCCCGCGTTCAGGACAGCGCGCCCGCCCTCTCGCGCACTTCCCGGCCAATGCCGATGCGCCGGGCCATGATGACCTTCTGGATGTCGGTGGTGCCGCCGGGGTGGATGGCGACGATGCCGGCCCGGGAGTGGGCTTCCATGTGGCCGTCGGCCGCGCCCAGCTCCGCGTCGTGAGTCAGGCCAGCCGGGCCGAGTATGTCCAGTATCGCTTGGGCCATGCGGAGCCCGGAGGTCTTGCGCATATAGGACGCCTGCGGCCCCTCGTAGGTTATGTTGGCTCCGCTGTGGCGCATCCAGTAGTTGCGCAGGTTGAGCAGCCGCACGATTTCCGCCTCAACGTAGACGTCAATCAGCCGGTCGCGCACATCGGGATCACTGGTCATCGGCCGGCCGCGGCGGCTGGTGTTGCGGCAATGCTCGAACAGGCGGTCAACCAGCCAGTTGCGCCCGATTCGTCCGCCGGTGCCGTGCTCCAGCTCCAGGTGGGTAGTGGCCACCTTCCAGCCCTGATTCTCCCCGCCGACTAGGTTGAAGGCGGGCAGGCGCACGTTGTCGAAGTACACCGTCTGCTTGACCCCGGAACCGGCCCCGGACTCGCCGCCGGAGATCAGCAGGTCCATGGGCTGGATGGTTATTCCCGGCAGATGGGACGGCACCATGAACCAGCCCAGGTTTTCGTGGCGCTTGGCCTCCGGGTCGGTCACGGTAATCGTCCACATATAGTCGCAGCCGTGGTCGCTGCCGACGAATATCTTCTGGCCGTTGAGGACGTATTCATCGCCGTACCGAATGGCCGTGGTCTTCACGTTAGCCAGGTCGGAGCCGGCCTCCGGTTCCGACAGCAACTGCCAGGTGCGTACCTGGCCGGTGAATATGGGGGGCAGGAAGGCCCGTTTCTGCTCCTCGGAACCCCAGACCAGAATGGAGTTGCCGCCCAGCCGCCCGCCGGAGTCGTAATAGGGCGGCAGGGTCAGGCCATGGGAATCTATTTCCTCCTCGATGACCACGGCGTGATCCACGTCCAGCCCGCCGCCGCCGTATTCCACCGGCGCGGTGGGCCACAGCCAGCCCCGCGCGCCCAGCTTGCGGCCCAAGTCGCGGCGGAGCTGGTACTGCTCCCAGGTCAGGTCGGCGGGGTCGGCCGGGTGGACGATGCCCTCCGGCACGTTGTTTTTCAGCCAAGCGTTGACCTCGCGGCGAAAGGCTTGCTGTTCGGGGGTGTAGCTCGGTTCAAAGTCCATTGGGGCCTCCGGGCTAGTCGGTATAGAAGTAGGGCCTCAGATCCTCTTCTGGGATGAACTTGCACGCTTGCTTGTAAATGTCGAAGAGAGTTTTCGTGACCAACCGGCGGTGTCTAGGAATCGAGATTGTTTCTCTAAGCCCTTCCTGTGAAAGTCTTCTGAGCTTCATATGGCTGCCTTCTTGTTTGTGAACTCGAAACCCGAATCTGTGGAGTATCGAGACCACTTCCAAACCGGACATACGCCTTAATCTAGGCATGAGCCGGCTCTAGCTCATAGACCAGAACGATAGATGGATTCTTAGTAGCCAATCCGAAATCGGCGGGATCCTCGTCCTCCAAGTGGAGGTGTACCACCTCCCGCAGGTTTTCGAGCAACTCGTCGAAGGTACTAGCCTGAGTTACTGCGGCTATCTCGACAAACGAGGCTACGTAATAGCCTTCGCTCCGGCTGACGCCAACGGTTACGGTGGACTTTAACGGCGTGTCCTTCATTGGGAGTCCTCCCGCGCAATCCCGAGTCTACTGCGAGCGCAAGGCCCGGCCGGGCAACGCTCCGGTATGGACGCCATTATCCACCACCAGCGCGCCGTTGACTATCACGTGGGAGATGCCGTCGGGGTACTGTTTCGGTTCCTCGAAGGTGGCGTTGGCCTTCACTGTGTCCGGGTCAAAGACTACTACGTCGGCCTTCATACCGTCACGGAGAATGCCCCGGTCTTGCAGCCCCAAGCGCTGGGCCGGGGCCGAGGTCATCTTGCGCACCGCATCCTCCAGCCGGAACAGCCCCTCATCGCGGGCAAACTGGCCGAGGACGTAGGGGAAGGTGCCGTAGGTGCGCGGGTTGGGCATATCGCCGGTCAGCAGGCCATCGGAACCGACCATCTGAGCCGGATGGCGCACGATGGCGCGGATGTTGTCGTGGTTGCCGGTTCGGGCGACGAAGGCAACCTCCAGATTCTCCTCGATGAGCAGGTCGCAGATGGCGTCCACCATCCGCTTGCCCTGATGCCGGGCCAGGTCGCCCAGGGAGCGGCCCTCCCATTCCTTGTTGTTGGGAACGTTGCTGAATATGTAATGGTCCAGAGTCAGGCCCCACATCGGTTCCACCGCGTCGCCGATTTCGTCGCGCACCGCCTGCTGCCGGATGCGGCTCAACAGAGCGGCAGGGCCGCCTTCGTGCACCCAGTAGGGCAGCAGCGAGTGGAGGATGGTGGACGCCGCGGCATAGGGATACTGGTCGAAAGTCACGTCCACGCCGGAGTTGCGGCCCTCGTCCACCAGCCCCACCATTCGCTCGCCCATGCCGTCCACCGGGTTGTGGTAGTGGGAGATGTGCACCGGAACGCCGCTGCGCCGCCCAACGGCAATGGCCTCGCGGAAGGGATCCAGCAGCTTGTCGCCCAAGGAGTAGCGGGCATGGGTCATATAGAACCCGCCCAGGTCCTTGATGGCCTCGCACACCGCCACCAGCTCGTTGGTGTCGCTGAACGCCCCCGGCGGGTAGGTGAGCCCGGTGGAGAAGCCAAAGGCGCCGTCCTGCATCGCCTGCCGGGCCAGTTCTCGCATCCGGGCCAGTTCCGGCCCGGTGGGCAGCCGGTCGTCCCAACCCATAGCCTCCACCCGGATGGCGGCGTGGGGGGCCATAAAGGCCACGTTGCAGGCTGTCCGTCCGTCGAACAGAGCCAGGTATTCCCGCACCGACCCCCAGCGGACACCGGGGGGCGGGGCGCCGTTCACCGCCGCCAGGTAGTAGAGCAGTTGCTCCAGCTTCTCGGGGGACGCCGGGGCGTAGGACAGCCCGTCCATGCCCAGCAGATCGGTGGTCACCCCCTGCCGCAGCTTGGCCTCGTGCCGCGGCTCCGATAGCAGCGCCAAGTCGGAGTGGGAATGCATATCAATGAAGCCGGGGCAGATGACGCTCTCGCCCACGTCAATGACGCGCCCGGCCGCCACGTCCTCGCCGCCGGAGCGGACGATGGCGACGGTGTCGCCGCTGATGCCGACGCCGCCCCGGTACCAAGTCTGGCCGGTGCCGTCAATGATGCGGCCGTTGCGCAGGAACAGGTCGAACATACAGCCCCCTCCCAATGCCGTGTTGCCGTTGCCATAGGTTACCACAAGCGGGAAGGTTTAGCCGACAGAGGAGCTTGGGCCGCAAGCTATGGGAGCGGCGGAACGCTGAACCCAGCGTATGCTAGGATATGACCATATCACCGCAAGGGCGGACGGAGGCGGCGGGGTCGTAATCACCGACCGGATAACCGAGCTTTTTCTGGCGGGCCGCTATTACAGCCGGATCAGCCAACTGCACGGCGCTTGCTTTTACGACGGCATCTGCAACGAGGAAACAGAGCGCCGCATCCGCGAGACCGCCGCATACATCCGTGACGCCAACAATCCGGCCTATGACGGCCTGTTGAACGCATAGACGCGGGATTGGCTTTCCGGCTACACCATCCGCCCCTGCCGTCCGGCGGAACGCCGCCGGCGAGGCGCTTGGCGGAAGGTGGCTTCCGGGGCTAGGCGCGGGTATTCCGCCTGCTTCCCGGCCAGCAGTTCCTCGATGGTCAGTATCTGAATCCGGGGATATTGGGCCTCCGGGAAGTGCTCCGGGATGTAAAACCCGGCTGCCACAGCTTCGGCCAGCATCGGCCGGGTGGGGTTTTCCATAGTGATGAACAGCCCGATTTCCGCCTTTTCCCGCTCCATATCGCCTTTCAGAGCGGCTATCTGGCCCCGGTTGACCTGGCCGCTCTTTACCTGAACCACGATGCGTTTGGCCTTGCCGCTGTTGTCGTCAAAGAAGTTGATGTAGCCGTCCACTCCCGAATCCGCCCCCTTTTTGCGGTCGCGGGCCGGGCGGGCGTCCACCAGCGCCAACGCCCACCACTCGAACTGGTAGCGGCCATCGTGTTCGCTCTCTAAGGCCAAAGCCCGGGCGCTTTCCAAATCCTGCGGCTGTCCTATGATTTCGTAAACTTTAAGGTCTTCCTTAAAGATGCTGATAAGCCGGTTGCGGACTATCGTGATAGCCAAGTGGGTGATGTCAATGCCAATCCAGCGGCGGTTGAGCCGCTCCGACGCCGCAGTTGCCGTGCCACATCCGCAGAATGGGTCCAACACCAAGTCGCCCTCATCTGATGAGGTACGAATTATACGCTCCAGCAAGCCGATGGGCTTTTGGGTCGGGTAGTCAAGCCATTCCTCTTCGTTCTCCAGATATTTGACGTCTTGGTCAATACACTCGTCGGAATTGTACAAAACTCCGTTGGTATTAGGTTGGTATGCCCAAATATCTTGATAAAACACCCCGGGGCCGAAGTATTGCTTATACATCGGTTGTCCGCCAGCGCGTCTCGGCAGCACGATAAGACCTTGAGCGTACAGCAAATCCAGTTGCTCCTGACTACCCAGCCCAGCACCCCGGTCAGGCAGATATTCCCGCAACGACCTAGGAATAGCCCAATGCCGTCCCACTGCCGTGGGATCAAAGCCTTGCCAAGGCATCCCGCTTTGCCCGGAGCGGCGGCCCGGCCCGGTCAAGTGGTTGGTTCGATACCGCCCCCGTTCATCCTGGTGCACAAAACGGCCTTGAACGTAGGAATTAGTGTAAGGCCGCGTACCGGGATGAAAGGGAAATTCGCCTGACTTGGAATAAAACAGGATAATGTCGTGAATTGGGCCGTATTTCAAACTTGTATTGTTATGGGCACTAGTTCTCCGCCAAACGATTTCGCTGCGAAAGTTGGCCGGGCCAAATACCGAGTCCATCAGCAGCTTCAGGTAGTGGCTGGCCGTAGGGTCGCAATGCAGGTAGATGCTGCCAGTATTCTTCAGTACGCGGCGCAACTCCACCATACGCTGCGCCATCATAGTAAGATAGGCCATCATATCGTTCTCGCCCAGAAAAGCGCGCATGGTTTGCAATAGGTTGGATAGCATGGGTGGGGCGTTGGTGACGACGTCCTGATAGGCACTCTCGGATTCCAGGGTCCAGTGCCAGGTATCCCCGAAAGCGGTTATCTGCGCCGCCGACTGCTGGCCGCTCTTTTCCCGAAACAGCACGTTGTAGTCGGCGTTGGAATTAAAGGGCGGGTCTAGATATATCAGGTCAACGCTTTCGTCGGCGATGCGCTCTCTCAGGATTGGCAGATTGTCGCCGAAATATAGCTGGTTTCTCCATTCCGGGGTAGTCATTGCTGGGCCTCTCTCAAAAAATCCGCAGGCGACATTATAGCACTAATGTTTGTTTCCTTGTCTATGGCGGAGGCGCGGATTTTCTGGGAAAAACCTTGCCAGTCCCCGCGCCTTGCGGCTATGATTGCCGCCACAACCCGTTTCCGGGAGGAACCCCCGATGTCCACCGTCTCCATTGACCATATCGCCATCCCCACGGCCAACGCCGAGCGGCTGATGGCGTTCTACAAGGGTCTGGGGTTCGCTATCAACGACGAAGAGGAATGGCGGGCCGGCAAGGCCAACATTTTCTCCATCCAGGTTGGCGAGTCCAAAATCAACGTCCATCCCGAGGGCTATTCCGCGTTTCTGCGGGGGCCAACGGCGGTTCCCGGCAGCGCCGACATCTGCTTTGTCTGGGACGGCACGGCGGCGGAATGCCAGGAGTGGCTGGCGGCGGCCGGCGTGGCGGTGATTCACGGCCCCGGCCCGCGCAAGGGCGCCCGCGCCCGCGGCTCCCTCCCCGCCGAGAGCCTCTACGCCCGCGACCCGGACGACAATCTGCTGGAATGGATGGTCTATCTCTAGCCGGGGAAACGCCCTCTTCCTGACATTCTCCCCAATGACACTCTCCCCCTGATCCTCTCCACGGGGATGGAGGGAAATTATTTTAAGGCAGGTGGCCGGATGCCCGTTATGACTGGAAAAGAGGCGCTGGTGCGGATGCTCATTGCCGAGGGGGTAGACCACATTTTCGGCAACCCCGGCACCAGCGAGACCCCGATGATGGACGCATTGCAGGATTTCCCGGAAGTGCGGTACGTCCAGGCCCTTCAGGAGGGCACCGCCGTGGGCCTGGCCGACGGATACGCCCGCGCCACCGGGCGCCCCGCCTTCGCCAACATCCACATCGCCGGCGGGCTGGCTAACGGCATCAGCGCCCTCTATAACGCCTACCGGGGCGGCACGCCGGTGGTGCTGACCGCGGGCAACTCCGACACCCGGATGCTGCTCAGCGAGCCTACGCTGTCGGGTGACCTAGTGCAGATGACGCGGCAGTACACCAAGTGGAGCCATGAGATCCATCACGCGGCGGATATTCCGGCGGCGGTGCGCCGGGCCTTCAACGAGGCCAAGACCCCGCCAACCGGCCCCACCTTCCTGTCCTTCCCGTGGGACACGATGGACGTGGAGGCCGACGTGGACATCATCGGCTCCGGCCGCGGCTATCATCGCATCCGCCCCGACCGCGACGCGCTGGAACGGGCGTCGCGGCTGCTGGCGCAGGCGGAGAATCCGGTCATTGTCATCGGCGATCGCATCGCGCAGTCGGGCGGCGTGGAGCAGATGGTGCAGGTCGCTGAGCGGCTGGGGGCAAAAGTGTTCGCGGCGTCTTTCTCCGAGGTCAATTTCCCCACCAGCCATCCGCTGTGGAGCGGAATGCTCAACACCAGCAGCCCGGTCACCCGGCGGCTGCTCTCCGGCGCGGACGCAGCCTTGGCGGTGGGGGCCAACGTCTTTTCGTCGTTCCTCTACGTGGACGTGCCGCTGCTTGACCCCACGACCAAGCTGGTACATATGGACAGTGCCACCAGCGAAGTTGAAAAGAGCTATCCCACCGAGGTCGGCGTGTTCGCCGACCCGGCCACCGGTCTGGCGGAACTGGCCGAAGCGCTGGAGCAGGATATGTCGGCCTCGGCCAAGGAGGCCGCGGCCACCCGGATGGCGGAGCTGGGCGAGCGCCGCCGCCGCGCCCGGGAGGAGTACCAGCAGCGGCTCCGGCAACGCTGGGATAACAACCCCATGGCCGTCGAGCGGATGATGCACGAGCTGGCTGCGGCAGTGCCGCCGGGAACCATCGTGGCCGACGAGGCGGTCACATCGCGCCCGGCCATGATGCAGGAGTTCAACTTCGACGAGGCCGGCTCCTTCTTCGGCATTCAGGGCGGCGCGCTGGGCTGGGCGATGCCTGGGGCGCTGGGGCTGAAGCTGGCCCGCCCGGAGCGCCCGGTGCTGGCCGTGGTGGGCGATGGGGCCTCAATGTACACGGTGCAGGCCCTTTGGACTGCCGCCACCTTCAACATCCCGGTGGTATACGCCATCTGCAACAACCGGGCCTACCGCATTCTCAAGGTCAACATGGACATCTACCTGAAGCGGATGCTGAACGACGAGGAACGGGTCAGCGAGTATACCGGCATGGATTTCGCCAACCCGCTGGACCTGTCGGCCATTGCCCGGGGCATGGGTGTTGCCAGCGAGAAAATCACCGACCCATCGCAGATTGGCCCGGCAGCCCGCCGGATGTTCGAGAGCGGCAAGCCCGGCCTGCTGGACATCAGCATAGACGGTTCGCTCTAAAACGCTCGGCCGCCTTCGCTAGGGCTTGGGGTTCTTTTCGTGGTTTTGTTGCATCTTGCGGGGTAGTTTTGGCCTTATAGCAAGGGAAGGGCTTGTCGGATGGCGCAAGATGCGCCCCCTCAACCCGCCCGGAGAGGTGAATCGTGCCTAGCTTGGAATTCAAGGGCAAGCAGATTGTCTACGCCCACCACCTGACCGTTCCCTACCGCCCGCTGATTTCCCACCCAGAAAAATCAAAATTAGAACATTTGTCGAGAGAGAGAGAGAGAGAGAGCTGAGCGCAGTTCTAATTTTGTTCTACCCGCCGACGATAACCTGATCATTCACGGCGACAATCTCCACGCGCTCAAAGCCCTGCTGCCCCGCTACGCTGGCCGCGTCAAGTGCATCTACATCGACCCGCCCTACAACACCGGCAACGAGGGCTGGGCCTACAACGACAAGGTGAACAGCCCCCTGATGCGCGAATGGCTGCACCAGACCGTTGACCGCGAGGATTTGGAGCGTCACGACAAGTGGCTCTGCATGATGTGGCCCCGCCTGCAACTGCTCCGCGAACTGCTGGCCGACGACGGCGTGATTTTCGTGTCCATTGACGACAACGAACAACACCATCTGCGGATGCTGATGGATGAGATTTTTGGCGAGAGCAATTTCCGCAATATCTTGGCAGTTGCTCGTGTAAAGAAGAACATTAGAGAGCGTGAACACATTAGAGCATTAAACGAAGGGTATAACTTTGTTCTGTTTTATTCCAAATCCTCGGATGGGTTGATCATCCCGCCGACTACATTTCAGGAAAAGGCAGCACGTTGGCACGCTTTCGATGCGCCCGGAATCCGTCCGTCGATGGAATACGAGATCTTTGGAACCGCTCCCCCCACTGGAAGGCACTGGATGTATTCCCAAGAGAGGGCGGAAGAACTTGTCGCTGACGGCAAACTGCGTCCCAATCCACGTACTGGTACACCACAGTATTTGCTTGACGCCAGTACAGCACGATGTTGGATACTAACTGGACGGACATTCAGGAATATGATGCGCGTTTCAATTTTCCTTACGGAGAGAAGAACGTCGGTCTTATTCAGCGAATCTTAACTATGCTGGATGACCAAGACGCCATCATCCTAGACTCCTTCGCTGGCAGCGGCACCACGGCCCACGCCGTCCTTGCGCTGAACCAGGAGGACGGCGGCAACCGCCGGTTCATTCTGGTGGAGTGCGAGGATTACGCCGACAGCGTCACCGCCGAGCGGGTGCGCCGCGTTATCAACGGCGTGCCAGAGGCCCGCGACGCGGCGTTGCGCGACGGGCTGGGCGGCTCTTTCACCTACTGCACGCTGGGCGAGCCGGTTGACTTGGAGGCGATGCTGACCGGCGGCGCGCTGCCGTCTTACCCCATGCTGGCGGCCTACCTGCTGCACACCGGCTCCGGCCTATCTGTCGGCGGCCCGTTGGAGCAACGGAACGGCGACGGACTGTTTTATGACGACGGCAAGACGTACTACCATCTGATTTACGAGCCAAGCCTCGACTTTCTGCGTTCCAACGGCGCCCTGCTGAACGAAGAGCGCGCCCTCCGCATCAGTGCAGCGGCCCGAGCCGAGGGCCGAAAGGCGGTGGTCTTCGCCGCCGGGAAGTATCTGGGCCAGCGGGAACTTTCGCGCTTGGGCATCACCTTCTGCCAACTGCCCTATGAAATCTACCGCGGCGATGCCGGGCGAGGAGCATAACGTTGGAACTGAAAGTTTACCCGCAGGCGGCTCCTTTACCCCGCAAATGCAACAGAAGCTCCTTCGGTTATTTGCCTGAATCAGGATAGGACGCTTGCGCGGTTGGCTGCGGACTCCCTTTGTCTTAGGAGAGTAGAGCGGTCCAACTGCGCAACTCCCGCCCGATTCAGACAAAATCGCTGCCCCGGAACCCCGGTTTACTCGGCGTCCGGGTGGGTGGTGATGAAGCGGGCGGCGCGAGCCGGGTCTACGTGAGGTGCACGCACCTCGACGCCGGAAGTTTCCTCTTGCAGGCGGAAGGTGACCGAGCTGTCATGGCCGCCCCAGCCGCGGTTCAGCGCTTCAATGGCAATCTGTTCCGCAAGGTTGGCGACCGGCATCGGCACATTGAACTCGCGGCCCAAATCGGTGGCGAGGCCAATATCCTTGCGGGCCAGTTCCAGGGCGAAGCTGGGCGGCTCGAACTCGCCCCGGAACAGGGTGCGGGCTACGCCTTCGTGCAGGATGTTCATCCGGCCCAGCGAGCCCCGGCGGATGCACTCCCAGAGGGGTTCGGGGTCTACTCCGGCCTTCACGCCCAAGGTCAGCCCCTCAGCGATGGCCTGCCGCACCCCGTGGCCGATCATGTTGTGAACCAGCTTGGCGACGGAACCGGCGCCAATGTCGCCGGCATAGAAGACCTTGTCGCCGAAGGCCTCCAGCAGGGGCTTGACGCGGTCGAAAATTTCCCGCTCGCCGCCGACCATCACCGCCAGGTTGCGGGTCTGCGCCCCGGTCTTGCCGCCGCTGACCGGCGCATCCAGAACGTGAATCCCCTTGGCCCGGAACTTGACCTCCAGCTCCCGGATGAGCGTAGGGCGGCTGGTGGAGAGGTCTATGTAGATTGAGCCCGGCTTGATTCCTTCCAGAATGCCCTCCGGGCCCACGGCCACCGACTCAACCTCGCGCGGGCCGGGCAACGAAGTCAGCGTCACATCGCAACGGCTGGCGACGTCGGCGGGCGAGTTGCCCAGCCGCGCTCCGGCTTCCAGGAAGGGGCGGGCCGCCGCCTCGCGCAGGTCGAAAACCACCATCGGGTAGCCCGCCTTCTGGATGTTTCCGGCCATGCCGCCGCCCATATTGCCCAAGCCAATGAATCCCACGGTTTCCACGGTTTCCATGCTTCACCTCTGCCGTTGCCGGTATCGGAAAGCAACGGCGCCTGAATTTGCGCCCCGATTATATTACAGGCGCTTCCCGCTGACGCGGGCCGGGCCGGTCTTGCCGTCCGGCATTCAGCATCCCGCGAAAATTAACTGCGTCAGGTAAGCGAGACCCGGGACTTCCAGGGACGGCACGGCGCCAGTGGGCCGGGTTCCGCCGCCGCGATCCGGGCGCTTGACCCACACGCTGTCTATGCCAAGCTGATTCGCCGGGCCGATGTCGTGGAACAGGCTTTCCGCAACGTGCAGCCATTCCCTCTTAGCGACAGCCATCCGTTCCGACGCGACGCGAAAATTACGCAGAGCCGGCTTGTAGCTTCCGACTTGCTGAGACGTAATCACGGCATCGAAGTCCACGCCCAGCTTCTCAGCAGTTCCCGCGAAAAGTTCGTCGTCCACGTTGGAAATAATCGCCAGTTTATAGCGGGATTGCATTGCTCTGAGCGCGTCCGTCGCCTCGGGAAAGACCGGCCAGCCGGGCAACGAATCGGCCAGCAATTCGGCTTCCGCCCGGGGCAACCGGATGCCGGCCTCCCAGGCCATAATCTCCATCACGTCTCGAAGCACGCGGCGGTAGGCCATAAATTCCCCCGCAGATTGCGCCTTCGGTTCCGCATCGGCAAACCGGGCCAGGATATTGGCCCTAGTCTTCCGCACTCCATGCCGGGCGAAGACTGCGGCCACTGCCTCGGAAATGCCGGTTTCCCAATCCACCAGAGTCCCGTAACAGTCGAAGCTAATCCATTGGTAGCGGGCGAAATCCGGCACCAGCGTTCTCCCCCCAAGAAATATGCCCCAAGAAATATGCCCAAAAATATGATTTATGGCTAATGGGGCGTCCAGCAGCCAATATGTTACCAGCGGCGTCTCCCTTTCAGCGAGGGGGTGTTTTCGGCTACACTCCCTGCGAAGGACTGGAACTAAACCGCCATCAGGATTTTGAGGTGCGCCGTGCTGTTTCCAACCCCGGCTACCGACCGGCTGCTGTATAACCTGGACAACGGGCTGCCTTCGTTGTGCGCCTACGTTTTCAGTCACCCCAACATGGTCGAAGTCGCAGGGGTGGCGGGCATGGATGCCTTTATGGCCGACATGATGTTCACGGCTCACGATTGGGACAACATCGCGCATCTGATTCGGGCGGCCCGCGGCACGGGCATCTCGCCGCTGATTCGGGTGCAGGCGTTTCCGTGGGCCACCGGAACCGATCGCCGGACGGTTTCCGACGCGGCCCGCGCCCTAGCCCTGGGCGCCACCGCGGTCACCGTTTCGGTGGGTTCCAAAGAGGAAGTGCAGGAACTGATGGGCCTGCGCGATGACTGGCACCGCCTGATTCACCTGCGCCGCTTCAACACCGCCGAGGAGTTCCCGGAGTTCAACGCCAAGACCCGCGAAGGCACGCTGGTGGTTCCTACTGTGGAGAGCGAGGGCGGCCTGCGCGATTTGGACGAGATTCTCGCCATTGAGGGCATCCGTCTGGTCTGGCTGGCCGCCGGGGACGTGACCAAAATTCTCGGCGTCCCTTTCAAGTACGACGACCCCAAGGTGATGCGGCTGTTGGAGCAAGCGGTCAAGACCGGGGAACGCCACGGCGCGGCGATTATGTACAACATGGGCTTGGATTCGCCGGACTTCGACACTATGGCCGAGTCGGCCCGGCGCTACTTCAATGTGGGCGTCCGGGTAGTTGGCCTGGGGGCTATGGAGTGGCACGTGCAGATGGCCCTGCAACACATCCGGCGCAAGGCCATCGGCTAACCGGCTTGGGTTCCCTTCCCGCAACGGGCTGGTCGGCAAGGAGCGGGTCAGCGCAAGAGGGTTTCAGCTATACAGCCAGCCGGGGACGGTCCGGCCCGCGCCGCCGCCTGCGCCGCGGGCCAGCGAGTCTTTGAGCATTCCGATGCGGGAGCGGAAGGGGCGCACCTGATTGGGGTTGTCGGTTACGCCCAATCCCACCAGAAACATCAGGCTCTTGCCCGAGGCGTGGGGGGAGAAAAAGGCGGTCACCGCGTCGTCAAAAAAGGTCATTCCGGTAGCGCCCAGCCCTAGGGCGTGGCTGCACAGGTACATCCGCCCGCCGATGATTCCCGCCTCAAGCTGCGCCGCCCGGTAGCCCCGGTTGCCCAGCCGCGACAATATGGCATCCAGGTCGGCTAGGAAGAAGGCCACTGCGCCGGCGTCGGCCCCTAGGGCCTGCTCGAAGCAGAGATGCCCCGCTTCCTCGCGGAACTCCCCGGCTTGAAGCAGTTCCAGTCCGCCGCCGTTCTCCGGCGAATGGTAGTATGCTCCGGGGGAGATTCCCTCCGCAGCGTTGACAATCAGGTAGGTGTCAATCAGCCCGCCGCCGTAGTCGGCGGGAACCGGCGCGGCGGCGGCGGACAGCAGGGCTTCCAGCCGCCCGGCGGGCATCGGTTCGCGGGCGAAGCGGCGGGTTGAGCCGCGGTGAGCTACGGTCTCCCCCAACGGCGCAGATTCCGGCCATCTTGCTGAATCCGGCCACTTTGCTGAATCCAGTGGACGGTGCGCCGGGGCCGGTTTTCGCCATTCCCGCGCTTCCTCCGGGCCGCTCAGGCAGGAGTTGACGTGCAGGGCGCGGGTTTCCGGGTATTCGGTGCGCCGTTCTACGCCGAGAAAGCCGGAGTCCACGGCGTCCAGCCGACTTGCGGCGGGGGGAGCGGCATCGCCGCCGCCGACGGAAACCAGACAGAACGAAGCCTCGCTGTTGGATTCGAGGCCCAGCAGGGCGTCAACGTCGGCGTCCGCGAACCCGGCCACCACTTCGGCGGGCTGGCCCAAGGCGTTGGCGGCGGCGGTCATGTTGGCGAGGATGGTGCCGTTGTCCCAGTAGCAGTAGCGGTAGCCCCGCTCGCGGTACTTCCAAGCGCTGCGCCAGAATACGCAGGCGCATACGATGGCGGCCGGCGCGTTGGCGATGCCAGGGTGTCCCCCTGCGGCGTCGGCCAGGCTGCCCCGGAAATCCCCGGAGCGCAACCGGGTCAGCTCGTTACGGGCGGGCGCGTAATGGTATACCCCGGCGTCAAGGCCCGCCAGATTGCCGCAGACTAGGTATAGCTCGATGGGATACAGCGCGCCGGCGGAGGCCGCGGCGCGATAATGCACCTCGCCGGCGGAGCGAAGGTTGCTGCGGCGTATCAGCCCGGCGGAGTAGTGCAGCAGTTGGGCCACCGCCGCCAAGTCCGGCGGCTTTCCCGGCGGAGGGGCCGCGCCGCCGACAGCGTCCAGCGTGGGCATAGCAGGCGACGGCATAGCATCCGCGCCCGGCAGCGCCACGGCCGGCAGGCCCGGATATGACTTGTATAAGGGCGGCTTGGTCGCCAGGCTGATGTAGCTGAGCTTGGTGGCGTCGTGAAAGCTGCGGGCCGCGCCGATGTCGCTGTTGGGCATAATGTCAGCCTCGGAATTCCATCTATCAACCTATCAACGAAACAGAGCCGGGCCGGGTATGGCGAAGACGCGCCGGCGCCTGGCTCTATCCCCTTTCCTTCTGGGGCGGCTCTTGCTGCCTTTATCGGCGGAGTCGAGGGGTTTGCAGCCCTTCGACTCCGATTTTTGTTGCCCGTATTCTACTCCAAAGCTGCTGCATATTGGGCATTGTCAGATCGGGATTTGTGAATTCGGGCGGCTTGAAACGACAATCGCGGGAATACAATCACAGCATTGCCATAACTAAATTGACAGCGGTCTAATCCGTCTGCAACACTATTTTCAACAGTCCATTAAGGATTGAATTTTGGATGTGCCTTATGTCAAGACTTGAACCTGTCTCCTCGGTTTCGCCCATTCCTGCTGGCGGTTATCTTTCTGGCGCTGGGTCATCCCTCCCTAACTCCAACTTCGCCGATGGGACACCGCCAGGGATAGATCCCACACAGCCGAGGTACGGCTGGGGGCCATATATTCCGAGCATGATGCGGGACCCCACTGATAGGGGCTGGGGGCGGGGAGGAAGAGTGGTGTCCACAGTATTCGCAGAAGCCTTCGGGCAACTGTTACCCTACGAAGAGTTGACAGGCATAGACGCCGAGGAAGAGGACCTTTACAGCGTCTTCTATAATCGCGCCAATTTGATGCTGCTGTCGGCCCCAGCAACGCCTCGTCCGATCTGGGGGATGAATGAGGCGGAGTTAACGGCAGACCCCAGCGGCAGGATCGGCTACGTGCAGGTCGGCGCTGAGACTGAGTTCGACATCATTGACGTTCTCGTGCCGCTGTTCCAGTGCTTTGACGATGCTCTCCGGCGCTTCGGGGAGGTGGAACTAACCGGCCTTCAGGTGACGGCAAGTTACGTGGAACCCCCTAAGCGATCCTGGATGCCGGATTCCAACTGGTTCAATCTCCGGCGAGGCCGGGAGATAACCGGGCTGGTTACCTGTAGTCAACAATTGCTTGGCGACAGTGGAACGGCGGACATCGCGGCCAACCTCTCCCGGAGGAGTGAAATCTTCAAGTATAGGAATCAGGTGCCAGCGCCCGTTGGCGCCCTCGTTGAGGCGCCGAAGGAGACCCCGTTCATTCCCGTCTCTCCCGGCCCGGACGGGTTGGGCATCCCCGTTGTGCTGCCGGAGTGGACTGCGGACGCGGCGGCGTGGGTTATGGCCGGAGTGGTCGACATAGCCCGCGCCAAGAACCCCGATGTCCGCAACTTAGCTGTCAGGCTGACACGGACGGGATAGGGCCTGCTGTTCCCTGCTGATAGGGGCGGTCATAGCCCTCCCATTGCCACGATTTCGTCGAACTCTTCTCTGGTCACCGGCTGGATGGAAAGGCGCTGTCCTTTGCGAATCAGCAGCATATCCTTGAGCTTGGGGTTGGCCTTGACTGACGCCAGCGTTACCGGGCTGGGGAGCCGGCTTTCGGCTTGGATTTCGACCACCATCCAGACGGTTTCGCCGGGGCTGCTCTTGGGGTCGTAATGCTTGTCGTTGGGATCCCAAGCGGTGGCGTCGGGGTAGGCTTCCCGGACGATGCGGGCAGTGCCGACCACCGCGGTGGGCTTGGCGCTGCTGTGGTAGAACAGCACCCGGTCGCCCGCCTTCATATCATCGCGCATAAAGTTGCGGGCTTGGTAGTTGCGGACGCCGTCCCACTCCGCCGTCTGCTCCGGCTCGCTGAGCAGGTCGTCGAAGGAATAGGCGGACGGCTCCGACTTGAACAGCCAATATCTCGGCTCCGGCAATTTTCAACCCTCCCATGCGGGGTTACGCCCTCACTCTGGCCTTCTCCTTCCGGGAAAGGAGACTTTAGGCTTTAGCGTAGGCGGATTCCGGCGGCTTCGCGGTCGTAACAGCCCTCGATGAGGTCTTCCCGTTCTTGGCGCAGCACATCTTTGCGGACGCGCAGGCTGGGAGTGCGGGGCAGCTCATCGCGCACTTCCCAATAACGGGGCACCTTGAAGTAGGCCAAGTTTTCGGCGCACCAGTACACAACTTCCTCCGGGTTGACGGTGGCGCCGGGGCGCGGGGTTACGTAGGCTTTCACCTCATCCTCGCCCAGCTCGGACGGGACGGCAACGACGGCGCAGTCAAGGACGTTGGGGTGGGCCTTGATGACATTCTCCACTTCCTGCGAGGAGATGTTTTCCCCGCGACGGCGGATTATATCTTTCTTGCGGTCTACGAAATACAGAAACCCGTCGTCGTCCAGCCAGCCGAGGTCGCCGGTGTAGAGCCAGCCATCGCGCAGCGTTTCCCGGTTCTGCTGCTCGTTGCGCCAGTAGCCGGGCATCACCGCCGGGTTCCTGATGGTGATTTCGCCGACGGTGTTGGGGCCAACGTGCCGCCCGGTCTCGGCGTCGGCGATGCGAACCGTGTTCTCGAAGCGCGGGTCCGGGTGCTGGCGCGGGCGGCCCGAGGAACCGGGGCGGCGTTCCTCGCGGATGGCCTCGATGGTGCCGTAGCAGGTTTCCGTCATTCCGAAGCCGACGATGATGTCGGTGGCGAACCGCTCTTGGAACTCGGCCAGGAACTCCGGCGGAAAGGACGGCGAGCCGTAGAATAACCGGACGGTGTTGTCGGCGTCATCCGGGGATTCGGGATTCTTGGCGAGCACGGGCATCATCATGCCGATGAAGTTGA
Organism: Dehalococcoidia bacterium; assembly: GCA_965213725.1. GTDB lineage: Bacteria > Chloroflexota > Dehalococcoidia > Lucifugimonadales > UBA3495 > VXOI01. The sequence continues at coordinate 3,555,174 of OZ243924.1, read as the reverse complement.
CCACCGTGGCGCGGGCCTCGCGCACCTGCCCCCAGAAGCGGGACGCGCTGAAACGGTCTACGATGACCAGCGTAGCCCCGGCGGCCAGCGCGCCCATGGTCGAATAGTACTGAATGTTGGCGTGGTAGAAGGGCAGGCAGGTGAAGAAACGGTCGTTGGCCGTGGCCTGCGTCCAGTGAGCGAACCCTTGCCCGGCGGCCGCATACATCAGGTGGGTTACCATCACCCCCTTGGGGTTGCCGGTAGTGCCCGAAGTATAGACCAGCATGGAAACGTCATCGGGCGACACCTCGGGCCGGTCAACCAGCGGTGTTGCGCGGTCAAAGGCTTCGCGGAAGGACGCCCAAGCGCCGCCCGCCGGTTCGCCGCCCCGCAGTATCCGGTGCCGGATGGACGGCGCCAGGTCGGCGGCGGCCCCGGCCACGCCGGTGAGCGACGGGTCGGTGACGATGGCGACGGCCTCGGCATTGTTCAGGATATAGGCGGTCTCGTCGCGGCGGTAGGCGGTGTTGACCGGGACGCTGATGGCCCCCAGCTCCGACAGCCCGAACCAGCAATACAGGTACTCGACGCAGTTGGGCATAAACAGGCACACCCGGTCGCCCTTGCCTACGCCCATATCCCGGAACATCGCCGCCGTCCGCAGCGCGCCGTCACGGATTTCGCCGTAGGAATATGACTTCCCGCCAATCTCCACGAAAGGCTTGCCGGGGTTGGCGTCGGTGATGCGGTCGAGCACGCGCCCGATGGTGGTCTCCCAAGGCAAGGGAGTTCCGGTTCCCGCAAGGGTCTGCTGTGCGCTCATTTCAACCCGCTAGGCGTCTGTCTTTTAAGCGTCTGTCTTTCCGCCCAAGCTACCACGCCGCCAAAAGGCGGTCAATAAGGCGGGAACAGCGGTATTCCAAGGGTGTGCCGGCACGGCCCGGGATAAGGGGCGGCGCCGCCGGTCAGCATTGCCAACACACCTCGAGAATACCGGAACGGCCGGTGGAAAGGCGGCGGCTTATGCGTTCCACGACATATAGTATATTGGGCTGCAAGTTGGCTATAATTGCTCTCGAGTTCAGGCTATATTATGCCGCGGAGCAGGGCCGGGGTTGCCCGGTTGCAACAGTCCGTCCGCTCAAGGAGGCCCGCCACGACTACGCCCAAGCTGCCGTTAGGCCGAAGGGTTTCCGCCAGCGATGACCTGGAGGTATCGGCGTACCTGGAAATCGCCAGCGGCGCCGGGGCCGAATCGCCCGGCTCAGGCAGGCAGATCAACGAAGGCATCGCCGTCATAGACTTCGGCTCGCAGTACAGCCACCTCATCGCCCGCCGCGTCCGGGAGTTGAAGGTCTACTCCGAGATTGCCAACCCCACGGATCCGTGGGAAAAGGTGGAACGGATAAACCCCAAGGGCATCATCCTGTCCGGCGGCCCGGCCAGCGTCTACGAAGCGGGGGCGCCCAGCATACCCGGCTGGGTCTTCGAGCGCCGCCTGCCGGTTCTTGGCATCTGCTACGGGATGCAGGCGCTGGTGCATCAGTTGGGCGGGAGCGTGGCCCGCGGTGGCAAGCAGGAGTTTGGACACGCCTTGTTGCACCAAGACAGCCCGTCGGCCGGATGGGGCTTGCCTGGCGGACGCCCGCCGCTGTTCCATGACCTGCCGCCGTCCTTCCAGGTGTGGATGAGCCACGGCGACCGGGTGGAGTCGCTGCCGCCGGGGTTTTCCGGCCTGGCCTTCACCGAAAACTCGCCGGTGGCCGCCATCGGCAACGGGCGGGATATGTTCGGCCTGCAATTTCATCCTGAAGTGAACCATACGCCCTTGGGCCAAGAGATACTGGAGAACTTTCTCTTCCGAATTTGCCAGTGTGAAGGTTCTTGGACGCCCGGGAACGTGGCTGCGGACGCCATCGCCCGCATCCGCGAGCAGGTGGGGGACGGGCGCGTTATCTGTGCGCTGTCGGGCGGCGTTGATTCTGCGGTGACCGCCGCCCTGCTGCACCGGGCCATCGGCGGCCAACTGACCTGCATTTTCGTCAACAACGGGCTGCTGCGGCTGGAAGAGGCGGAAAGGGTTCAGGCGACCTTCCGGCGCGGCATGGGGCTGAACCTGGCTTACGTGGACGCCTCGGAGCGGTTTGTCGCGCGGCTGGCCGGAGTCACCGACCCGGAAGCCAAGCGCAAGGTCATCGGCGAAGAATTCATCCGCGTTTTCGAGGAAGCGGCCTCCGGGCTGGGCGAAACCGAGTTCCTGGCTCAAGGCACGCTGTACCCCGACGTCATCGAAAGCGAGGCGTCGCCTTCCTCGGGTTCGGGCCTCTCGGCCCGCATCAAAACCCACCACAACGTGGGCGGGCTGCCCGAGAATATGAAGCTGAAATTGGTGGAGCCTTTGCGTTACCTGTTCAAGGACGAGGTGCGCGACGTGGGGCTGGAGTTGGGGCTGCCCCCGGATATGGTCCATCGCCAGCCCTTTCCCGGCCCCGGTCTGGCTATTCGGGTCATCGGCGAGGTGACGCAGGAGAAGCTGGATCTGCTGCGGGCCTGCGACTGGATTGTTATAGACGAAATCAAGGGCGCCGACCTGTATCATCGCGTCTGGCAGAGCTTCGCGGTACTCAGCGACAGCCGCACGGTGGGGGTGCAGGGCGACTACCGCACCTATGGATACGTCTGCGCCCTGCGCTGCGTCACCAGCGAGGACGCCATGACCGCCGACTGGGTTCGCTTGCCCTATGAGGTGCTGTCAAGAATCTCCAACCGCATCGTGAACGAAGTTCCTGGGGTCAACCGGGTAGTGTACGACATCACCAGCAAGCCGCCGGGAACCATCGAATGGGAGTGAATTCAGTTAAACGCAGGGCGCCCGGAGAAGGCAGAGACCAATCAAGCAATCGGGAAGAACTCTGCGTCCTCCGTGCTTTCTCTGTCGGTAAAAGGGCGCAGGCGTGAGAGTTCTGCTGGCAGGAAGCGGGGGCCGCGAGCATGCCCTTGCTTGGCGCATCAGCCGCAGTCCCTTGCTGACCCGGCTGTGGGTCGCGCCCGGCAACTTCGGCACTGGCCGTATCGCCGCCAACCTTGACGTGGGCGGCGGCGTTGAGGCTTTGACCGCCGCCGCCCGCGAGGTGTCCGCCGATTTGGTGGTGGTTGGCCCGGAAGCGCCGCTGGCCGACGGGCTGGCGGACGCGCTGGCCGCTGCCGGAGTTCCGGTTTTCGGTCCCGCCCGCGGCGCCGCCCGGCTGGAGTGGAGCAAGAGCTTCGCCCGGGAAGTGATGCAGGAGTCGGGCGCGCCCGGCCCGGAGTTTGCGGTCTTCAATGAAGAATCCGAGGCGCTGGACTACCTGCGCCGGAACCCGGGCCCCCGCGTGGTCAAGGCCGACGGACTGGCCGCCGGCAAGGGTGTCACCGTTTGCGGCGACGCGGCGCAGGCGGCGGTTGCGGTTCGCGCCTGTATGTCCGGGCGCGCTTTCGGAGACGCCGGAGCCACTGTGCTGCTGGAAGAGCGGCTGGAAGGGCGGGAGGTCAGCGTGTTTGCCTTCTGCGACGGAGAGCGCATATCTCCGTTAGTGGCCGCCTGCGACTACAAGCGGCTTGGCGATGGCGACAGCGGCCCCAACACCGGCGGGATGGGCAGCTATTCGCCGCCGGGGTTCTGGACGCAGGAATTGCGCCGCGAGGTGGAACGGAGCGTCATGCGCCCGGTGATAAACGCTATGGCCGAGCGGGGAACGCCCTACCGGGGCGTGCTATATGCCGGCCTGATGCTCTCCGCCGACGGCCCCAAGGTGCTGGAGTTCAATTGTCGGCTGGGAGACCCGGAAACGCAGACGCTGATGCCTCGCCTCGCCTCCGATCCCTTGGAATTGATGCTCGCCTGCTCGGAGGGCAACTTGCACCGGGTCAGCGTGCGTTGGGATGACCGCCACCACGTGGGCGTGGTCATGGCCTCCGGCGGTTATCCCGAGAAGTACGAGACCGGCTTCGAGATTGCCGGGTTGGAGGACGGGAGTGAAACTAGCGCAGAGCCGCCGGTCTTCACCGCCGGGGTGGCGGCCGGGCCCTCGGGACGCCCGGTGACCTCCGGCGGGCGCGTGCTTACCGTGGTCGGCGGCGGCGAATCCCTCGCCGAGGCCCGAGAGCTGGCCTACGCCCGTCTGCGGCGTATCGCCTTCCAGGGAGCGCATTGGCGCAGCGACATAGGACTGGACGCATGAGGCGCGCGGATTTGCCGCCCCAATTCACCCCAACGGCCCTGCGGCGCCTTCACGATGAAGCGTCGGAATCGGGGGCGCTGGACTCCTACCGCAGGCGCCGCTGGAACCGGGCGGCGGAATTCTCCGCTTGGTTGCGGCAGGATGCCCTCGCCGCCCTCAGCCCGGAACAGGCTCTGCGGCTGTACCGCGCCTCCGGCGGGCGGGAGTCCGGCGCTTTCTCCGGCAATCCCATCGAAGAAGTGAGAGACAGTCTGGATTTCCTTTTGTATGATACTATCAAGCTGGAGGGGCGCTTCGACGAGTGCGTTGCGCCCGGAGGGGCCTACAAACTGGCCGGAGCGGGCAAGGAGTTGGTATCCTGGCTGCTCTGTCTGCGAAGTCCGGCCCTGTTCTGCGTATGGAACGGCAACGCCGAGAGGATGCTGCGCCGCGCCGGAGCCTACCCCGGCGCCATGAACCGAGGCCCGGACGGCATCCGCTACCTGGACTTGCTGGAGGCCCTGGGCCGCTTGGCCGCCCAGTCCGGCCTGCCGGACTTTATCGCAGTAGACGAAACGGCTTGGCTGTCAACGAGGCCAAAGCAGCGGAATCCTAAGCTGGCACAGACGAAAAATCAGGAGCAATGGAATGGCTTGGCGTGACTCCCTTGAACAACTCAAGGCCGAACTTGCCCAGGCCCGCGCCGCCCGCATAGAGCGGCTTGATGCCTATGACCAAGAAGTGGCCGCGGAGCGGGAGGAATTGTTGTCCCGGCAAGAATCGTTGGACATAACCGCTTTGCTCATGGACATGAATGAAGTCCTGCTGTCCGGGCAAGGCGAATTGGAAACCACCATAGATTGGGAAACGGACGAAGACGAGGAAGCCCCGCCCTACGAGGATGATGAGGCCGACGTCATCACCACCGCGCTAACCTGGGAAGAAGGCGAAGAGCTGGAGGTGGTCGTCGAGTTGGCGATGCTGGACGAGGGAATATCCCTGATGGTCAACGGCGTGCAGATACGCCAGGAACGTAACGCGCTGGAACGGGCGTTGATTGACGCCTTCCGGGAGCAGTTGCAGTTGTAATCGCGTGTTATCATAGATGCGGTTGCGCCTTTCGCCGCGCCTCTGTGGGGCCGCCGCGGCGTATGAGGCAGCGGAAACCGTAAGCTCAGAACCGTAATCTCGGAATTGAAGGGGGCAAACGTGCCGCTGGTAGGGGTTGTAATGGGCAGCGCGTCGGACGAGCCCGTAGTGAAGGACGCCGTCAGCACGCTGGAACAATTGGGCATTGATTACGAAGTGCGCGTGATGTCGGCGCACCGCACGCCGGAGAGAGTGGCGGAATACGCGCAGCAGGCCCGGGAGCGGGGCATACAGGTGCTTATCGCCGCGGCCGGCGGCTCGGCGGCCTTGGGCGGCGCCCTCGCGGCTTGGTCTACTCTGCCGGTCATCGGCATCCCGCTGGCGTCCAGCGAGCTGAAGGGCGTGGACGCCCTGATGTCCACGGCGCAGATGCCCCCGGGCATCCCGGTGGCCTGCATGGCCGTCGGCTCTTGGGGGGCGCGAAACGCGGCTTTCTTCGCTGCCCAGATCCTCGGACTCCAACATCCTGAAATCAGGCAAGCGTATGACGACTACCGGCGCGAGCTCCGCGAACGATAGGCCCCTCCCGGGCCGGACCGAAGGCCGGGCTCCCGCCTTCCTTACGGACTTCGACGACACCGCAGCGGTACAGAACGTAGCGGAGTTGTTGCTTAATCGTTTCGGCGCTCCGTCCTGGACCGACGCGCGGCAACAGTTCCGCGACGGCAAACTGTCGTTAAAGGAATATCAGGAAATCACCTTCCGCGAAATCCGGGCCGACCGCCCGGCCATGCAGCATTACGTTAAGGAACACGCCACCTTGCGGCCTTGGTTTCCTGATTTGTATAGGTTCTGCCGGAGCCGGGGTATTCCCTTGGCGGTGGTGAGCCAAGGATTGGACTTCTATATCTCCGCCCTCCTGGAGCGCGACGGCTTTGGCGATGTTCCCGTTTACGCGGTGAACACCAGCTTCTCGGAAGGGCAGATTTCCTACCATTACAATTACGCCTACCCCGGCCGGGAGAGCCAGGGCAATTCCAAGGCCCTTGTGGTCGAGGGTTTCCAGCAGAGGGGCTACTACGTGGTCTACGCCGGTGACGGAATCTCCGACCTGGAGGCTTCCCGGCAGGCGGATCTGGTGTTCGCCCACCGGACGCTGGCCCGGTATTGCGATGAGGAAGGCATCCCTTACAAGCCTTTCCAGGATTTCAAGTCCATTTTGCTGACGTTGCGGGAACTGCATCTGAACGTGAACGGCTCGGCTTCGGCCTGAACCCATTACCCCTACATACGGTGCAAGGGCAGTGATAGACCGATATTCCCGTCCCGCCATGAAGCGGGTATGGGCCGATGACAATAAGCACGAGAAATGGCTGGCCGTCGAACTGGCCGTCTGCGAAGCCTGGTGCGAGGAGGGCGTCATCCCCGAAGATGACCTAGCCCGCCTGCACGGGGCCAAGTATGACCCCCAGCGGATGGACGAGATTTTTCAGACTACCCGGCATGACGTTACCGCCTTCATCACCTCCATAACCGAGGCGCTGGGGCCGGAAGGCCGGTGGCTGCACTTGGGACTCACCTCCAGCGATATGCTGGATACCGGGCTGGGCCTCCAGCTCGGCGAGGCCGGGGCGTTGCTGCTTGGCGAACTGGACCGGGCCATTGTTGCGCTCAAAGAGCAGTCGCTGAACCATAAAGACACGTTGATGATGGGCCGCACCCACGGCGTCCACGCCGAGCCGATGACCCTGGGCCTGAAGCTGGCCCTCTGGTGGGACGAAATGACCCGCCAGCGGGAACGGCTGGAAGCGGCGTTGGAAACCGTGCGGGTTGGCAAGATTTCCGGCGCCGTCGGCACCCACGCCACCGTTCCGCCTTCGGTGGAGGAACGGGTTTGCCGTCGGCTGGGGCTGAAAGCGGCCGGAATATCCAATCAGGTTATTCAGCGCGACCGTTACGCCCACTTTGTCGCTACACTGGCCCTCATCGGCGCCTCTCTGGAAAAATTCGCCACTGAAATTCGCTCTTTGCAGCGCACTGAGATTCACGAACTGGCCGAACCCTTCGGGCAAGGGCAGACCGGCTCGTCTTCCATGCCCCACAAGCGCAACCCGGAGCTGGCCGAGCGCATCTGCGGGCTGGCCCGCATCCTGCGCGGCAACGTGGTTCCGGCCCTGGAGAACGTGGCCCTATGGGGCGAACGGGACATCAGCCATTCCTCGGCGGAGCGCATCATCCTGCCCGATTCCTGCCTAGCCTTGGACTACATCCTCAGCATCTTTACCCGCATAATCGAGGGACTGCGGGTCTTCCCGGAGCGGATGTATGCCAACATTGAGAGCAGCCGCGGGCTGGTGTTCAGCCAGCGCGCCCTTCTGGAGCTGGTGGATCGGGGCCTGTCCCGGGAGGAAGCCTACAAAATAGTGCAGGCCAGCGCCTCGCGCTGCTGGGCTGAAATGGACTTGCCGGGCGGATCCGATTTTCGGGCGCTGCTGAAATCCGATCCAACGGTATCGGCGTATCTGTCAGCGCCGGAACTGGATCGCCTTTTCGATTACAGCTACTACACCCGTTACGTCGGCGACACCTTTCGCCGGCTGGGGTTGCTGCCCGCCGCGTCAGGCAGCGCGGTATAGCTTTCCCTGGTTCACTAATCCCGCGAAACCGGGAACTCAAGAGTCTCGATAGAGGAACATCGAATGATCATCGAAACGCCGTTGCCCGGCCGAATGCACCGGGGCAAGGTACGCGACACCTACGATCTCGGCGGCGGACGCCTCCTCATGGTGGCTACGGACCGCATTTCCGCCTTCGACGTAGTACTGCCGGGCGGTATACCGGGCAAGGGGCAAGTCCTGAACCGCATATCCGGCTTCTGGTTCGACAAGACAGGCCACATCGTTCCCAACCACCTGATTTGCTTGGCCGATTCGCCTGATGCAGGACAATACCTCAGCGGCGGAAATGGCTCCGGCCTCGGCGGCCCGCTCCCTGCGGAGGTGGCGCAGCAGGCGATGGTGGTCAAGCGGGCGCAGCGCATAGACATCGAGTGCATCGTGCGCGGCTACATCACCGGCTCCGCTTGGTCGGAGTATCGCCGGCAAGGGACGGTGTCGGGCCAGCCGATGCCCGAGGGCCTAGCGGAAGGCCAGACTTTCCCGGAACCGCTGTTCACCCCCACCACCAAGGCCGAAGAAGGCCACGATGAAAATATGTCCCACCAGCAGGTGGTCGCTATGGTGGGCGACGAGATGGCCGCCAAGCTGGAAGCGACCAGCAAGGCCGTCTATTCCTTTGCCCACGATTACGCCCGCCAGCGGGGCATCATCTTGGCGGATACAAAAATGGAGTTCGGTATCCTCGACGGCGAGTTGATACTGATTGACGAACTGCTGACCCCGGACTCCAGCCGCTTCTGGGACGCAGAAGGCTATAATCCCGGGCGCTCCCAGCCAAACTTCGACAAGCAATTCGTCCGCGACTGGCTGGACGCCCAAGGCTGGAACCACGAGCCCCCTGCGCCGGAACTGCCGGCGGACGTCGCAGAGCGCACTACCCAACGCTACCGGGAAGCCTATGTGCGGCTGACCGGAGAGAGTCTTTAATCCCGTCTGATACCCATCAATTTCGGGGAGAGATACCCATTGCCCGAATCTAGACACCGCCGCAACCGCAGGCCGCGGAACCTGGAAATTCCGCGCACCACCCAGCGGCGCGGCACCAACAAGCTGATTCTGGTCGGTTCAGTCATCATCGCCGTGTTGGTAATCGGCAGCTTTGCGGTGGGCACTATCTTGCAAAGCCTCGGCGGCCCCCAGGCGGTGGATCTGGGAACTGCCTCAGCCTACGTGGAAGGCGTGGGAGAAGACCAAGAAATCATGGCTACCAAGAATCATGTCCAAGACGGCGCCATTGTTGCCTACAACAGCGTCCCGGCCACTTCCGGCGACCATTATTCCGCGTCCCAGCGCTGCGGCTTCTATACGAGCGAAGTCCCGGACGAAAGAGTGGTCCACAACCTGGAGCATAGCAACATTGTAATCAGCTACAACCTCCCCGATCAGGCGGACATTGACGCCCTGGAGGATGTGTACAACGATCTGGGCGGATGGAAGGATCACTATACGGTGGCCCGCGCTTATTCCAAGATAGCTCCGGGGCAGGTGGCGCTGTCCGCGTGGGGCGTGCTGGATATTATGGACGGGGTGGACCAGGAACGCATCGAGCGGTTCTACGAACATTACGTCGGGCGGCTGGGCCCCGAGGGCGCGATTTCTTGCCTCGGCGCACAACAGAGCATGCCCGGCACCTAAGACTCCTTCACCTTAACCTTCTCCCGGAGGGAGCGGGGATTAGAGGGAAAGCCGCAGTCCGGTGAATTATCTGGCGAAAATATACGTGACCCTGAAACCGGCGGTCAGCGATCCGGCGGGGCAGACGGTGCTGGCCGCCTTGCGCCGGATGGGGCATGATTGCGCCGAGGACGCCCGCATCGGCAAGTACCTGGAACTCCGCGTCAATGGCGAGGCGGCGGATTCAGTTAGTGACTCGGTTGACCGGATGTGCCGCGAACTGCTGTCCAACCCGGTAATCGAAGATTACCGCTTTGAGCTGGAGGAAATCGCCGCTTCCTGAATCAGGTCAACGGCGCCGCAACGCGCCTACGGGAACTCATCACGCGGGAGGAACGGTTATGACCTACATCTACGCCGGGGCCGAAACCAGCGGGCTTTACCGCCTTGCGCCGGAAAGCGAGCAGTGGGAGGAGCTGACCAACGGGCTGCCCGAATCCCCCTCGGTCTGCGGCATCGCCATCCACCCGGAGAACCCGGAAGTGGTCTTTGCCGGAACCCAGGACGGCCCCTACCGCAGCCTGAATCGCGGCGATACTTGGGAGCGCTTGGACTACCCGGCCATTGCCCCGCCGGTATGGACGTTTATGTTCCGCCCCGGCGATCCCGCCGTGATGTATCTTGGCACTGCCCCGGGCGAGATTTACCGCAGCGTTGACAGCGGGGAGTCATGGCGGCGGCTGGCGGCGGCAAACATGGGGGCAAACGAAGTGACCATGTCTTTCCCTACCCGCGTCATCGCCTTGGCCGCTGACCCCAACTTTCCCGACGAGATTTACGCCGCGCTGGAAGTGGCCGGGGTAATCCGCAGTTCCGACGGCGGCGATACCTGGGAGGAGATTACCGGCAGCTTGGCCCCCAGCGAGGATACCCTCGACCTGCACGGGGTGCAGTGCGCCGCAGCGCTGCCCCATACGGTGTTCATCACCACCAGGCAAGGGCCGTTCATCGGCCCCGACCGGGGTTCGGAGTGGCTGCCAGTGGACTTCGGCCAATTCTCGGAAGTCACTTATACCCGCGACTTGAAAGCCGCGCCCCATGACCCCAATATGCTCTACGTCTCCATCGGCGCGGCCGCCCGGAGCCGGACGGGCGCCCTCTACCGCAGCCGGGACCTGTTCAAGACCTTCGAGCAGGTAGACCGGGGCATAACGGTGAACTCCACCATGATGTCGGTGTCCGTTGACCCCCGCGCCCCGTCCAACATCGCCTGCGCGGCCCGAGACGGGCAAGTCTTCCGTTCCGCCGATGACGGCGCAACCTGGAGCAGCCATCCGCTGCCCGGCAAGGCCCTCGAAGTTCGCGCCGTAGCCGCCGGGTAATTGGCAGCTCCCGCCGATCCCGGAAACCGCGCCGACGGGGGCGGCGCCCCTGAGCTTGCCGGAGAGCCGCCCCTGCTGGAGTTGCGGGGCATAACCAAGTCTTTTCCCGGCCCTGCCCCCGGAACAAAAATCGTCGCCAACGACGGCATTGACTTGGTGGTGCGCCGGGGCGAGGTACGCGCCGTCCTCGGCGAAAACGGCTCCGGCAAAAGCACCCTGATGAAGGTCATCTATGGATACCACGCCCCGGACGCGGGAACGGTGTCCATCAACGGCCAAGCGGTGCGCCCCGGCTCCCCGGCGGCCGCGCGGCGGCTGGGCGTCGGCATGGTCTTTCAGGATTTTTCGCTGGTTCCCGCCCTTTCGGTGGCTGAAAACGTGGCTCTGTTTCTGCCTAGTCAGGGGCGGCTGCTTCGCCGCAGGCAACTGGAGCGCCGTATTGAGCAACTCGCCGAGGCATACGGGCTTGCGGTAGATCCTCGCCGACGGGTAGACGAGCTGTCTCTGGGGGAACGTCAGCGTGTTGAGCTGATCAAGCTGCTGCTGGCTGAGGCGCAACTGCTGATTTTCGATGAGCCAACCAGCGTGCTTGCGCCCCACGAGGTTGACGGCCTCTTCCGGGTCTTCGACGGACTGAAAGAGAACGGCTATTCCATCATCTTTATCACCCACAAGGTGCACGAGGCTCTGGCGGTGTCCGATAGCGTGACCGTGCTGCGCCTAGGGCGGGTGGCGGCAAGCGCGGCGCGCCGGGATTTCGATGCCGAAAGCCTGGTATCCGCAATGGTGGGCGCCGAGGCATACGGGCCGCCTCATAAAAAAGATCTGCCGCCAGCAACCGGCGAGACCGCGCTGGAGTTCCGGGCGGTATGCACAGGCCGCGCCCTCTCCTCTATCCCCCCTCTGAAGAAAGGCCCAACCGGCGGGCTGGAGGAAGTCAGCTTCACCGTCCGCCGGGGCGAAATCCTAGGCGTGGCCGGAGCATCGGGCAATGGGCAGCGGGCGCTGGGCGAGGCCCTTCTGGGGCTGGAGCCGGTTCGGAGCGGAGTCATACTGCTGTTCGGGGAACCGCTGCATGGACATAGCGCAGCCGACGCTCTCAGGCGAGGGGTGTCGGTTATATCCGAAGACCCGCTGGCCGACTCGATGGTTCCCGAGATGCGTGTTGACGAAAACCTGCTTATGGCCGGGTTGAGCCGGGGCCGGCATAAGGGGTTCTGGCTGAACCGCAGGAGCGTCACCGCCAGCGCGGAAGCGGTGCGAGCCGAGTTTCCGTTGCCGCTGGCCGACTCAGGCGCCCGAGTGCGGCGGCTGTCCGGCGGAAACATCCAGCGGGTCCTCCTAGCCGGAGAGCTGGGGCAGGGCGCACAGGTGTTGCTTGCATACTACCCGACTCGGGGGCTGGATGTGACGAGCGCAGAATCCGCTCGCCGTATGCTGCTCCGGCAACGCAGCGCGGGCGCCGCCACGGTGCTGGTGTCCGAAGACTTGGATGAGCTGCTGACCCTCAGCGATCGGTTGCTGGTGATGCACCGGGGAAGGGTTGCCGGGGAGTTTGCCGCTAACGGCGCGTCGGCCCAGGAAATCGGTCTGCTTATGACCGGCCATGCCCAGCAGCCATGAATCCCCTGCGCCACCCTCTTAAACTCCGTCCAGCTTTGGAGTTGCTGCAACGGCTTGGCGATGAATTCCCCGGACAGTCCGCTTCCCGCGCAGCCATAGGCGTGGCGCTGGCCCTGGTTGTCTTTGCCGTCCTTCTGCTGGCCTCCGGGCGCCACCCGGCAGACGCTCTGCTGAAAGCGTGGCAAGGCGTAATCGGCAGTTCCCTCGGCCTCAGCGAAGTGGGAGTGACGATGATACCCCTGACGCTGACGGCCTTGGCCACCGCCGTGCCCGCCCGCGCCGGGCTGGTCAATGTGGGCGGGGAGGGACAACTGTACATCGGCGCTTTGACCGCCACCGGGGTCGCCCTGTTCCTTCCCGCGGGACATATTGGCCTGATGCTGCCCGCGATGGCGCTGGCCGGGTGCGCCGGCGGCGGGCTGTGGGCCTCGGCAGCGGCCCTGCTGCGCCATTGGCGGGGCGTTAACGAAGTCATTTCGACGCTGCTCGCCAACTACATCGCCATCTTGCTGGTCAACGTGTTTGTGTTCGGCCTGTGGAAGAACCCCCATGGCCTCGGCTATCCCTACACCATTCCCTTCGAGGCGGCGGCCATCTTTCCGGCCATCGCCGGGACCCGGTTTCACTGGGGGTTCGCGGCCCCGGTGGCCGCCCTCGCAGTCTGTTATGCAATACTCGCTCATACCGTCTGGGGTTTCAAGATGCGGGCGGTGGGAGGCAACCCGGAGGCGGCCCGCCGACGCGGTATTTCCGTAGACAAATACATCATAGCCGCCATGGTGGCCGGGGGCGGGTTGGCCGGCCTGGCCGGGATGGTGGAAGTGTCGGGCATTCACCACGACCTGCGGCCCGGAATTTCCAATAACCTGGGCTACCTCGGCCTCTTGGCAAGCTGGCTGGCCGGGCACAACCCGCTCGTCATAGTTGCCGCCTGCTTCCTGATTGCGGCGTTTCTGGTGACCGGCGACGTGTTGCAGCTCACCGCCGGGCTGCCCTCGGCTGCCGGACTGGTGCTGATTGGGCTGGCCTTATTCTTCGTGCTGGGATTGCGGAAGGTGGAGCGGCAGGCGTTATGAGCGCCTTTTGGCTGGTGATTAGCGGCACGCTGACCGGGGCGGTAGGCCCCGGAGTATCGGTTCTGTATGCGGTGTACGGCGAGCTGATTACCGAGCGGGCCGGCCGTATCAATCTGGGTATGGAGGGTTGCCTGCTGATGGGGGCCTGCTTCGGCTTCCTGACTGCCGCAGAGACCGGCTCGGCCGGCTTGGGAGCGCTTGCAGGCATGGCCTCCGGGGGATTGCTGGCCTCCATTCAAGCCGGTCTGGTCATATTCCGGGACACGAATCAATTAGCCACGGGGCTGGCCCTCACCCTCTTTGCCGGCGGAGTCACCGCCTATGCGGGCCGGGACTACGTGGACAGCATCATAGACGGCCTCAATCCGATAGCCATCCCCGGCTTGTCGGACATCCCGGTATTGGGAGAGGCGCTGTTCCGGCAAGACGTCCTGGCCTATATTTCTTATGGACTAGGCCCGCTTATTTGGTTTGCGCTGCAATACACCCGTTGGGGACTGAGCCTGCGGGCAGTGGGCGAGAATGCGGCGGCGGCCTTTGCCGCCGGGCGGAACCCGGCGATGCTGCAACTGACCGCCGTCATCCTAGGCGGCGCACTGGCCGGACTGGGCGGGGTGCAGTTGTCGGTTGGCCTGACGCACACTTGGTCCGAGGGCATGACCGCCGGACGGGGGTTTATTGCCGTGGCGCTGGTCATATTCGGGCTATGGTCGCCCCTGCGCGGAATGGCGGGCGCATTCCTCTTCGGCGGGGCCGTTGGGCTGCAACTGCAACTACAGGCCCTGGGCGCCCCGGTGTCGCCCTTCCTGTTGGATATGCTGCCCTACGCGCTCACGCTGGGCGTGCTGGCGGTCTGGACCGGCGCCGCCCAGCGGGCTATGCCCGAGGGGCTGAAGGGGATCCTGCGCACCGGCTGAGGGGCGAATCCGGGTTGGCAATCCACACGTTGCAATCATTGGCGGGGTAATGTAATTTATAGGGCGCACTCTATGGTCAAAGGACTAGCGGTGATTACGTTCAATTGCACCATCCAGGAAGGGGTAATCCCGGACGAGACGCGCCGGACGCTGAACTCCCGGCTGATCCAGATTTGCGCTGAGACTCTCGGCGAGATCCCGGACGACGTTACTGTGAACTACGAAGTCATACCCCACGGGTTTGGCTTTCGCGGCGGGGAAATTTCCACCTCCTCATCAGTCAGGAGCGTAATACCGGCCGGCTTTTCGCAGGAGAAGCGGGTCGAGTTTATGACCAAGGTTCAAGATATGTGGGTTGAAGTTACGGGACAGACCACCGCTGAGCTTGTGGTGGGCGCGGCGGACTTCGGTTACAGCCCGCATTAGCCGCCAATGAAAACCATAAACCACAAAGGGCAGGAGAGCAGCTATGCCTATCTACAGGTTCAAAGTTCCCCAGGATTCCGTCGAACTGGAAAAGCGCGAGAAGATCGCGGTTGATGTTACGGACATCCATTGCGGCTCGACCCTAGCCCCGCGCC
Organism: Dehalococcoidia bacterium; assembly: GCA_965213725.1. Lineage (GTDB taxonomy): Bacteria > Chloroflexota > Dehalococcoidia > Lucifugimonadales > UBA3495 > VXOI01. The sequence goes on along the minus strand of OZ243924.1, from coordinate 3,540,033 downwards.
ACTTCGTCCACGTCTTTTTTGACGAGCAGCCGGAGGGAGGCGAGCCGGGCTATCCCACGCGGTACTACTTGGACGCCATCAACCGGGCGGGACGGCCGCAGGAAGTGAAGGACAAACTGCTGAATGACCTGCTGGACTGCTTCGTTGCCCATACCGGGGTGCCGAGGGAGGATATCAGCGGGCGGATTGGCGAGACTCCGGCGTCGTGGGCGATGGAAGGCGGCCAGGTGCTGCCCGAGCCCGGCCAGGAAACAGCAGAGTGGTACGCTGAAGTCACCGCGGACTAATTTACTTTACGGAAAGTTTGCTTTGCCGTCAGGACTGTTGATCAAGTTAAGGCTCCCAACCACCCCGGCAATCTTGGCGGCATCACTGGCCCTTCTGGTTGCCGTCCTTCTGGCCTGCGGGGGCGAGACCCAACCCACTGCGACTGCCATACCCCCCCGGTCAGTTCCTGAGCTCGCCCTGCCTAATATGGAGCAGTTGGGAGGCGGCTCTCCGCAAATGTTCATCAACGTCTTCGATGAGGGCCGGGCCGGCAGCTCTTTCCGCCCCACCGCCGAGTTTGCCGCAGCCGCCAAGCCGCTGGCCGACGGGGAAAAGCTGAAGGTAGGCATCATCTTCGTCGGCTCGCAGCGGGATCTGGGCTGGAATCAGGCTTCCGCCTCCGGGGCCGACTACGTTGAGCAAACGCTCCCGGACATCGAAGTGCTCCGGGCGGAGAACATCCCGGAGACCGTTGAAGTGCAGGCGGTGGCCGAACAGATGATTCAGGACGGCGCCACTATTGTCATACCCACCAGCTTCGGGTATTCAGACCCCATAAAGTCCATTCTGGACAAGCACCCCGAGGTGATGTTCCTGCATCTGGGAGATCTGGAAATCTTTGAGAACTACGGGTCTTTCTTCGCCAACATCTGGCAACTGGAATACGCGGCCGGCCGCGCCGCCGGGACGATCACCAAGAGCAACAAGCTGGGCTTCATCGCCGCCTTTCCCATCCCCTCCAGCCTGCTGAACATCAACGCCTTCCATCTCGGCGCTCAGTCGGTCAACCCCGACGTGGAGACGACCGTGGTGTTCACCAGCGACTGGTGCGACCCGGCCAAGCAGGTAACGGCGGTCGCCACAATGACCAGCGCCGGGGTGGACGTCCTGTCCCTGCACCAGGACTGCACCAAGACAGTCATCGAAGCGGCGGAACGGGCCGGGGTGTGGGTGACCGGCTTCCACTACGACGCCAGCGCCGCCGCCCCCAACTATTGGGTAACCGGAGCGGCTTGGAATTGGGGGCCGATCATGGCCCAGGTTATTCACGAGATACGCACCGGAGTCTACCGCAGTTCGGTAAAGCTGGCCGGTATCGAAGCGGGCTGGGCCAAGCTGGCGCCCTTCGGCAGCGGCGTTCCCGACGAGACCAGGCAGCTCGTTCTGGACACAGTGCAGGGCTTGCGCGAAGGCAGCATCTCGCCCTTCACCGGCCCGGTCTACGGCCAAGACGGAGAGGTGCGCATAGCCGAGGGCGAAACCGCCTCCGACGAATACCTGCAAGGAGTGGACTGGCTGGCCCAAGGGATTGTGGGCCGCACTAACTAGGGGTTTGTTGAACGCCGGGCGCGCCGGGATTCTTTAGATTTCTTTCTAAATAGTCAGCGCGCCCGGCGTCTGATTATTGCCCAATCAGGCGGTTTTGATTTTGCTGGCCGCCTCCAAGCCCAGCTCCTCAACGGCCATCTCCCGCATACGGAACTTCTGGATTTTTCCGGTCACCGTCATAGGGAATTCTTCTGTGACCTTAACGTAGCGGGGAATCTTGAAGTGGGCGATCCTGCCCCGGCAGAACTCACGGATTTCCGCGGCGTCGGCCGATTCTCCCGGCCTCAGCATCACCCAGGCCATGACCTCCTCGCCGAAGCGTTCGTCGGGAACGCCAATGACTTGGACGTCGGAAATCTTGGGGTGGGTGTAGAGGAACTCCTCGATTTCGCGCGGGTACACGTTCTCGCCGCCCCGGATGATCATATCCTTGAGGCGGCCGGTGATTTTGTAGTAGCCCTGCTCGTCCACCGTCGCTAGGTCTCCGGTGTGCAGCCAGCCCTCGCCGTCTATAGCGGCGGCGGTGGCTTCGGGCATATTGTAGTAGCCTTGCATCACCATCGAACTGCGGGTCTGCAATTCTCCCTGCACCTCGGGGCCGACTTCCTGGCCCGTCTCCGGGTCAACGATTCGAGCCTCAACGCCCGGCAGCGCCTTGCCAACGGTGGAAACCCGCCGCTCAATGGAGTCCGTCGTCAGGGTCTGAGTAATTACCGGCGAAGCCTCGGTCTGCCCGTAGGCAATGGTCATCTGGCCGGCGCCCATCCGGTCTATGACCTGCCGCATAACCTCAATGGGGCAGGGCGAGCCGGCCATAATGCCGGTGCGAAGGGACGAGACGTCGAAGTTGTCGAAGTCCGGGTGGTCCAGTTGGGCGATGAACATGGTAGGCACGCCGTAGAGGGCGGTGCAACGCTCCCGTTCCAGCGCTTGCAGCGTTTTCAGCGGGTCGAAGTGTTCCGAGGGGATGATGATGGCCGCTCCGTGGGTGATGCAGCCGAGGTTTCCCATCACGCAGCCGAAGCAGTGGTAAAAGGGCACCGGAACGCAAAGCCGGTCGTTTTCGGTAAGCTCGATGGCGTCGCCTACGTAGAGGCCGTTGGACACCAGATTGTGGTGGGTGAGCATCGCGCCCTTGGGGTTGCCCGTGGTGCCGGAGGTGTATTGAATGTTTACCGGGTCGCCGGGGCGGCATTCGGCCTGCCGCGCCGCCAGTTGCGCCGGCGAAACCTCGGAATGCTTCGACGCCATTTCATCCCAAGCCCACATTCCGGGGGGAGTTTCGGCGTCCGGGCCGTCGCTATGGGGCGGAATGCAAATGACGTTTCTCAGGTAGGGGAATCTAGGGCTGCGGAGTTCTCCCGGATTCGCGTCTTTCAGTTCGGGGACAACTTCGTTGAGCATCGCCACATAGTCGGAGTTGCGGAACCGGCCGATGAGAATCATAGCGTTGGCTTCGGACTGCTCCAGCACGTAGGCCAGTTCGTGAGTGCGGTAGGCCGGGTTGACGTTGACCATCACTGCGCCGATTTTGGCGGTGGCGAACTGAGTGAGCGCCCACTCGCTGTAGTTGGTGGCCCAGATGCCCACGTGATGGCCGCGCTGTATGCCCAAGGCCATCAGCCCGCGAGCCACGCGCTCCGCCTCGTCGCGGAACTCCGCGTAAGTGTAACGCTCGCCCGTCTCTGCGTTGACCAGCGCGTCCCGGTCGGCAAACCGCTCCGCCTGCCGGTCCAGGACATCGCCGATGGTGCTGTTGGGGTCAATGGAACCGGCCATAATCCGCCTCCTGGGCCTAGTTTTCCGTTTCGATCAGGATGCCGCGGTTCTTTACCTGATTCTTCCGTCAGATTGCCAGCAATCGCATTGGCTGGATTATACTGTATCGGAGCAGCCGGACAACCACAACGAACCGGCCGCTCAGGGGTGTAAAATACGCGCGAACAGAGTGCCGAATGGCCGTACTCCGCCGCGCCGGAGGCATGATATTGAGATGAGACTTACCACCGCCGAATTGCAAATCAATGGCACTGCGCCGCCTTTCAGGAGCGGCGATTTGCCTGCCCTACAATCGGTGCATCGCAGCTTTCGCACCGGGGTAGCGGCCCCTCCTCTCGCAGCCCCGGGGTTCACGGAGGGAGACGCTTATAACGCGCAGTATCATTTCCTCTGCCAGTTGCAGCCGCCCGAAACGGTGGCGGGCCACAAGGTTGCTCTGACCACCAAGGCGGCCCGCGACCACTTGGGAGTTCACGAACCCTGCTACGGACACATACTCAGCACCTGTGTCTACGCCAATGATGCCGAGGTTCCCATCGGCAACTTGGCCGCGCCGCATATCGAAGCTGAAATCGCCTTCGTGCTGGGCGAAGACCTGCGCGGCCCTGGCGTCACCCCGGTTGACGTTATGCGGGCCACCCGAGGCATATTGCCTGCGCTGGAGCTGGTGGACCTGAAGGTTCAGGGCGATGGCATCCAAGCTGCCGACGTCATCATTCACAACGCGCTCCACGGCGGGCTGGTATCCGGTTCGCGGCTGGTTGCCTTGGATGCGCTGGATTTGCAGTACGAAGGCGTCACCGTAGAATACAATGGGCAATTGCACGGCTCCGGCACCGGCTTTGAGGTAATGGGCAACCCCGTCAACCCCATTGTCTGGCTGGCTAACAAGCTGCCGGAATTCGGCGACTGGCTGCGGGCGGGCGAGACGATCATATCCGGCTCCATGGTGACGCCGGTGGAAGTCAAGCCCGGCGACTACGTGAAAGCTACTTACTCCCGGATGGGAAGTGTGGGGGCGCGGTTCGTTCAGTAGCGGACGCGCCCATTGTCTTGCCCCCATCGTCTTGCCAGGGAGGCCCGCCCCCAACCCACTCCCTCCAGGGGATTGGATTGTCAGAACCAGTCAGCTTTATTTATGGTTATGTAAACATCCCCAAACAATCCGAGGAGTCGTTTATGACAACTGAACAAGCCAACAGCGTGCTGAGCGACGGGGAGTTCGACGTTATCGGCACCCGGCCCATTCGGCACGACGGGCCGGACAAGGTAACGGGCCGCGCTCGCTACGCTGCCGACATACATCCTCCCGGGTGGCTCACCGGGAAAATTCTTCGGAGCCCTCACGCCCACGCCATCATACGGGGCATTGACGCCACCCGCGCTCTGACCATTCCGGGCGTCAAGGCTGTGGTGACTTCGTCCGACTTCCCCGAGGTCTCTGCGGAGATAGCAGATCAGGAAGAGGGCGCAACCGTCAACTACGGCTTTTACAGCCGCAACGTGATGGCCCGGGAGAAGGCCCTCTACTGCGGCCACGCCGTCGCCGCCGTGGCCGCCACCTCCGCGGTGGCGGCGGAAGCGGCTCTGGCGGCTCTGGAGGTGGACTACGAAGTGCTGCCGCCGGTGCTGAACGCCGCCGCGGCCATGCGCGACGGCGCTCCGCTCCTGCACGACCGCTTGGTGACCCTGGCTAACCCCAACCTGCGGCAAGGCGGATGGGGGGACTCGGAAGGCAGGCCCAGCAACGTATCAAACCGCTTCGAGTTTCGCTTGGGCGACCCTGCCGCCGGTTTCGCCGAGGCGGATGTCATCGTGGAGCGGGAATTTCATACCCGCCCGGTGCACCAGGGCTATATCGAACCCCACTCGGCCACGGCGCAGTGGAGCGCCGACGGCTCGGCCACCATCTGGGCCAGCAGCCAGGGGCATTTCGCCCTGCGCGACCACACCGCCGCCATTCTGGGGGTTAACGTTTCCCGCATCAAAATCATACCGATGGAAATCGGCGGCGGGTTCGGGGGCAAGGGGCAGGGCGGCTGCTACCTGGAGCCGGTGGCTGCGGCCCTCTCCCGCAAGTGCGGACAGCCGGTGAAGATCGCGATGACCCGCGGCGAGGTGTTTGAGGGCACCGGCCCGACCTCGGCCAGCCACATCCGGGTAAAGCTGGGGGCGACGCGCGAAGGCAAACTGACCGCCGCCGACTGCACCCTGGTATACGAGGCGGGCGCCTTTCCCGGTTCGCCGGTTCCCTCGGGCTGCCGCACCATGCTGGCCCCCTATGAAGTGCCAAACAGCTTCATCGAGGGCATTGACGTGGTGGTCAACACCCAGAAGGCGGCGGCCTACCGCGCCCCAGGATCGCCCACGGCGGCCTTCGCGGCCGAGTCGGTCATTGACGAAATTTGCCAGCAGTTGGGGATGGATCCGGTGGAGTTCCGGCTGCGAAACGCGGCCAAGGAGGGCAGCCGACAGCCCACCGGCCCGGTTTTCCGCAAGATAGGCTTCGTCGAGACGCTGCAAGCGGCGCAGGAACACCCGCACTTGGCGGAAGCGCTTTCCGGGCCGAACCGGGGCCGGGGCGTAGCCGCGGGGGCGTGGTTCAACAGTTCCGGCCCGGCCAGCGCCGTCGCCAGCGTGAACCCGGACGGCACCGTCAGCTTGGTCGAGGGGTCGCCGGACATCGGCGGCTCGCGCGCCGCCATGGCGATGCAGGTGGCCGAGGTTCTGGGCATTCCGGCGGAAACGGTCAAGCCCTCCGTGGTGGACACGGACTCCATCGGCTACAGCTCCGGGGCGGGCGGCAGCGGCGTGACCTTCAAGATGGGAACCGCCTGCCACGACGCCGCCCAAGACATCAAGCGGCAGATGATCGAGCGGGCCGCCCGCATCTGGGACGTGCCGCCGGAGGACGTGGAGTACAACAAGGGTGTTCTCTCCCACAGGCAGGACCCGGAACTGAGCATCACCTTTCAGGCCCTGGCCCCCAGGCTCAACGGCACCGGCGGGCCCATCGTGGGCCGGGCCGCGGTCAACCCCGGCGGCGTGGGCAACGCTTTCGGGCTGCACATCGTGGACGTGGAGGTTGATCCCGACACCGGCAAGGTGACCGTCCTTCGATACACCGCCTTGCAGGACGCCGGGAAGGCCATCCACCCCAGCTATGTCGAAGGCCAGATACAAGGCGGCGTGGCGCAGGGCATCGGCTGGGCGCTGAACGAAGAATACTTTGTCAACGATGCCGGGCGGATGCTGAACGCCAGCTTCCTCGATTACCGGATGCCCACCAGCCTGGACCTGCCAATGATTGACACGGTCATCGTGGAAGTTCCCAACCCCGGGCATCCCTACGGCGTGCGGGGCGCGGGTGAGGTGCCGCTGGTGCCGCCGCTGGCCGCCGTGGCCAACGCCATCAGCCGCGCCACCGGAGCGCGTTTGACCGGCCTGCCAATGACCCCCGGCCGGATTCTGGAAACCCTGGGAGGCGAGGCATAGCGCGGAGTTCCGGCCCGGAGCAGCACCCGGGGAGCGCTCTTCGGGGCGGCTTATTTGACAAGCCGCAACTCGGATTGTAGCATTCTCTCCGGTTTGAGCCGACTGTCACGCCGTGGCCCGGCACTGGCAGAATATATTTTTGAGGAGTGTCAGATGAAGAGGAAACTACCTATCCTAGGGGCGCTGGCCGGTCTGGCCGTGCTGCTGGCCTTGCTGGCCGGAGGGTTGCTGAGCGCAGACGGACACGGCGACGAAATGATAGTCGAGATGTCCATCACCAACCTGACGCGCGGCCAGATAATGTCCCCGGTATTCGTGGCGCGCCACGACCAAGGCGCCGGCCCGCTATATGCCCTGGGAGAGGCAGCCAGCGAAGACTTGGCGAAAATGGCGGAGGACGCCGACGCATCCGGCCTGCTGGCGGCATGGAACCCGGAGGAGAACGGAAATGTCAGCGAGGCTATGGTGGCGACTCTGGATGACGGGGCGATACCGCCGGGCGCGACCGTTGACCTGGAGTTCAGGGTTAATGACGGCAAGAGCCTGATTTCCTTCGCCAGTATGCTGGTGTCCACCAACGACGCTTTCATTGGCGCAAGCGGCCTTGACGTTTCCAAGTCCGGCACCATCTACCTAACGGCTTATGACTCCGGCAGCGAGGCCAACAGCGAAAACTGTGAATACGTCCCCGGCCCGCCCTGCGGCAATCACGTTGAGGACGACGCTGAAGCGGAAGGCTTCGTCCACGTCCATGCCGGCATCCACGGCGGCGAAGGTTCCGGTCTGAACCCAGCCACCCACGACTGGCGCAATCCGGTCGCCCGGCTGGTAATCAAGACCTGGAACCTGAGCCGCTAAAACATACCGGGAACCGGGTAAAGGCTCGGCAGCCTGAACCGGCAGGGTTAGCCAATTGAGCGGGGGACGGATACTGAATCCGTCCCCCGTTCCCGTTTTCCGTCCCTCTCTCCCGTTTTCCTTCGCCCAAATCCGGCGGCTACGGCGCCCGCTGGAAGGGGTCGGTCAACTCCAGCTCCTCGCCGATTTCGCGCAGGGCAGGCAGGACTTCCTGGCCCATCAGCTCCAGACAGCGCATGGTATCTTCGTGGCTGATGGTGCCGTCGTTGGTCCAGACGGCCAGGATTCCGGGCCGCATCACGGACAGCACTTCGCGCAGTTGGCGGATGACTGTCTCCGGGCTGCCGATAATCCAGCGCTTGGAATCGAGAATCTGGTCGTAGGCTGCCGTGTCCAGCCCGCCGACGCGGAAGGGGTCGGAGCGGATTTGCTCCCGGATGCGGAGATAGCGGGGGTCCTGGCTGGCGCTGGCGTAGCCCACCGGCGATTGATAATCGCGGGGCAACGGGATGCGCCCCACGCCGATGTTGCCCACCATGTAGCCCTTGCCAATCTCCTGCGCCTTTTCGTCGGTGTCCTGCACGTGGATCCGCACCAGGTAGCCAAGATGCTCCGGGCCCGGCTCGTAGCCGACCTGACGGGCGTTCTCGGCGTAGATTTCCTTCATATCCTGGGTGGACTGCACGTCGGTTTCCAGGAAGATGTAGGGGTAGTGATGCTCGGCGCACCAGACCAGCGTTTCCGGGCTGCCGGTTCCGGGAATCCACACCGGGGGATGGGGCCTCTGCAACGGCACCTGGAAGGGGTTGACCACGCGGAACTGGTAGTGTTTTTCCTCCCACCGGAAAGGGCCGGGAGTGGTCCAGGTCTTGATAACAAGGTCATGGGCTTCCTCGAAACGCTCGCGGTTGAAGAGCGGGTTGGTGTTGGTGGCAAGGCTCTCCACGCCGGTCCCGCGGACGAAACCGGAAACCAGCCGCCCGCCGGAAATCATATCTATCTCGGCCAGTTCCTCGGCCAAGCGAATTGGATTGTCGAAAATGGGCAGCGGGTTGCCCAGAAGCACGATCTTCGGCTTCTTGGTGATGCGGGCCAGGATGGCCGCCTCCAGGTTCATGGTCGCGCCGAGGCAGGTGGGGGTGTTGTGGTGTTCGTTGAGCATCAGGCCGTCGAAGCCCACCTCTTCCGAGTATTCGTACTCGTCCAAGTACATATTGTAGAGTTCGGAACCGCGCTGGGGGTCGAAGTTGCGGTTGGAGAAGGTGAGGCGCACGGCGTTGTTGGGGCTGTTGCGCACGTCCTGCTCCGTGTAGTCCACATAGGCGCGCTCGGTAAATCGCATCAGGAACATCTGCTGCCTCCTTAGTTGGCCGTTGGGCTGAGGGTTCTCAGAAGGCCCGAGCCGGGAACACCCGGCGGTAGACGCCGGGGGAGCCGGGAGCGTGGCCGTAGCTGCCGCCGATGTACTGGTTCATGGTGTCTTGGCTGCGCTGCCCTTCCCACGCCAATGTTTCAGGCACTTTTTCATGCTCGAACTCGTACATGGTCAGGTACTTGGGCTAGCCCTCCGACGCATGATAACGGCGGACGTGGAGGCAGCCCGGAATCCGCAGGTTAGCGGGGGTGCGAACATTGTCGTAATAGTCGTTGTACTTGGCCTCCAATTCCGGGGGGACATCCATCCGCCCAATCTGCAACGCCGGGGCCATGCCGCGTCCGAGCGTATCGGGGTCGTCGCCGCCCTCGGGGTAGATCTGGGTGTAGACGTTGCGCACCATATTGCGCCCGACGGCGTTGGGAGACATCCGCTGCGTCCACGGCGTGGGGTTGCGGCTCTGGCGCAGGTATTCGCCGGACTGCAACGCCTCCGCCGATTCCAGCTCGTAGACTGCCAGGTAGCGCGGGCCGCCTTTCAGGGCCTCGTAGCGCGCGCCGTCCAGAAAACCGGGAGCGCTCAGACGCTCCGGCAGGTGTTCCTCGTTGTACCAGCGGTTGAACTCGGCGTCGTGCTCGATGTCCACATCGGTGTAGACCATCAGCAGGGCCGCGCCTTTCTTCTGTGCCATATCGTCTCCTCAATGGGATATTCGCCCTCAACCGAACCCTCCCCCTCTGGGAGAGGGTTTCGCCGCAGTATACCGGATGCTGCCCGTTCTTGCCGGGGTATGCTTTAATGTGCCTATAATCTCCACAGCCATTATCCCGCCGGAACAGGAGGCAGGCGATGGACGTTTACCAGTGCATCAGGTCACGGCTCACGGTGAGGAGTTTCCGGCCCGACCCCGTACCGGAGGGGGTGGTGCGGCGGATGTTGCAGGCGGCCCGCTGGTCGCCCAGCGCCCGAAACCGCCAGCCGTGGCACTTCATCGTAATTCGCAACCCGGACACCCTGGAACAGATCGGCAAAATCGCGTCCTCCGGCGGCTTTATCGGCGGCGCGCCCTTGGCCGTGGCTGTGGTCATGGACCGCGGCGGGCGGCCGGAATTCGACGCCGGACGATCGCTCCAGCATATGGAGCTGGCCGCTTGGGCCGAGGGCGTCGGGGGCTGTGTGGCAGGCGTTCGGGGCGATGAGAATGGCCGGGTAAAGGAACTGCTGGGCATCCCCGAAGACAAGGAACTGGTGACGGTCATGGCCTTCGGCTACCCCACCGGCGAGGCGGCTTCAGGAACCAAGGTGCGCAAGACGCTGCCGGAAATCGCCCACAGCGAACGGTTCGGACAGAGCTATGGGGGCTGAATTCCGGCAAAAATTCCAATTCATACCGGGAGTTGAATTATGCGTTTGGAGAACAAGGTTGCCATCATCACCGGCGCGGCAGCCGGAGTCGAGGGTCAGTTGATGGGCTTCGGCGGCTCCGCGGCCCGGATGTTCGCCCGCGAGGGCGCAAAGGTGGTGCTGACCGATATCAAGGCCGAAATGGGCGAGGCCACCGCCGCGCAGATCCGGGAGAACGGCGGCGACGCGATTTTTATGGACCACGACGTTACCAACGAGCAGCGCTGGCTGGAAGTCATCGCGGAAACGGTGGCCCGGTACGGTAAGCTGAACGTGCTGGTAAACAACGCCGGCACCGGCGCCCGCTATACCGTCGAGGAAACATCCGTCGCCGACTGGCAGGGGCAGATGGACGTCCACGCCAAGGGGGTTTTCCTCGGAACCAAGCACGCCATCCCGGAAATGAGGAAGGCCGGCGGCGGCTCTATAATCAACGTATCATCCATCTACGGGCTGGTGGGCAGCCCCACCTCCACCGCCTACCACGCCGCGAAAGGCGCCAGCCGCTTGTTCACCAAATCCGCCGCCGTGCAGTACGCCGGGGAAAACATACGGGTCAACTCGGTGCATCCCGGATACTGCTGGACGCCGCTGACCGACCCCGGCTACTCCCACGAGGAGGGACGGCGCGACTGGTCATTGGAACGCATCCCGCTGGGGAGGCTGGGCAACGCCGACGACATCGCCCACGGCATCGTCTACCTGGCTTCCGACGAATCGTCCTTCGTCACCGGGGCCGAACTGGTAATAGATGGCGGCACCACCGCGCAGTAGCCGCGGGACGGCCGCAGGATACGGATGCCTATGTTACCGATACCCTAGCGGAGGATACCTATGACCGCTGCCTCAGAGCCGTCAGGTCAGCCGCAAGAGCCGTGGCCCGCGCTGCGGGCGCGACCAAGAACGTTCTTCAACGCGCCCCTGTGCGAAGACATCGAAAGCCTGGAAGCCGACGTCGCCTTTATCGGCGTGCCTTTCGACCAAGGCACGCTGGGACGGCCGGGAGCGCGTTTTGGCCCCGATGCTCTGCGCGACGCCCCCCGCGCCTATTCCTACTCCGACCCGTATGGCCGCCAGTCAGCGGCGGAGGGATTTTTCGACATCGACGCGGAAGACGAGCTGCTGCGGGGCGTTATCATGGCCGACTGCGGCAACGTCCCCATCGTTCCCTCGGAGGTGGCGGGCAACTTTGACCGCATCACGCGGGCGGTGGAGCAGGCCGTGAAGCGGGGCGCCCTTCCGGCGGTGGTCGGCGGCGATCACGCCATAACCTTTCCGGTAGTGCGCGGGCTGTCCAAGTTCGCGCCGCTGAACATCGTCCATTTCGACGCGCATCTAGATTACACCCACGACGTGCAGGACGCCCTCTACACCCACGCCAGCCCAATCCGGCGCTGCCGCGAGCTGGATTTCGTGGGGCATATAACGTCGGTGGGCATCCGGTCGGCGCGGCGCGTCCCCTACGAAGAGGCGGTGCGAGACGGCAGCCTGATCATCAGCGGCAGCCGTTTCCGGGAACTGGGGCCGAAGGCCGTGGCGGATATGATACCCGCAGCCGAAAACCTGTACGTCACCTTTGACGTGGATGTTCTCGACCCCAGCCTGGCCCCAGGCACCGGCACCCCGGAGACCGGCGGGCTGTTCTACCAAGAAACGCGGGAGTGCCTGCTGGCGCTGCTGGCGAAATCCGGCTTGGTGGCCTTTGACATCGTGGAAGTTGCCCCGCCCTACGACCACTCGGAGCTGACGGTGCAGGTGGCGGCCCGGCTGATGCAGGATATTCTGGCCGCCCGGTTTCCGTCGCGGTAACGCGGAACGGCAGCGCACATGGCGGGCGCAGGGGGTGAGCGCGGCGGCTTGGCGGGTTTACTGACCGGATGAGGGCAACGGATGACTACTGTCGGCTGCCCTCGCTGCCAATGATGCAAACATCATTGGCTGTTATCAACTTGTATCAGACGTTGAATTCGGCTCCCTATTCCGCCAGTGACCCCATGGGGTCCCACGGGGGCAGCACCACAGGCTCCAATTGCAGGGCCTGTTGCAGGTCTTCGGGGAGGTAGCTCTTGGGGGCGGCAATCTCGAACATATACTCAGCGAACCAGGAATCGTTCATCAGAAAGAAGCCCTTGTCCCCCACCTTGTCGTCCCAACTGTTCTCCACTCGCCAGCGGCGCGGCCGGCCCTCCACCACGTCCACGCCGGTGAACAGCATGGCGTGGGTCATGGCCGTCTGGTGGTACTCCAGCCGTTCCTCTTTGCTCATGGAGAATTCGGCATTGTAGACGCTGGCGTAGTCGAACAGATCGGCGTCCCAAAGCCCTTTGTCCCGGTGCATCTGTTTGCCGGTGTCGCAGCCCATCCAGACGGGCTTGCCGTCCTGGAGCATCCGCACGGCAATGTCCTTCATCAGTTCGATGTCCACGTTCAGATACTTGATGCGGGCGCCGTCCACCACGTTGCCGAGGTATTGAACGGTGTAGGTACGGCCCGGCGGGTTGGACTTGCGGGGATCGTGCACTAAGCAAACGTATTCCTCCATAGGGGTCGGGATATATTTCCCGGCGAACTCCAATGGGGTCATGGCGCCGTCGCGGTGGAATTCGCCATCCTTGTCTTTCCATTGCCAGTCGAAGCTGGCCGGCGGGTTGCCCAAGTGAATGCAGAGAATCTGGTAGACGGAGCGGAGGGCCTCCTCCTTGGCGCGGCGCATCTCGTCTAGGCCGCCCTCTTCGGCGTAGATGCGACGGATGTTCCGCGCCCCCTGGCGGACCTGATAGTTGAGCCCGGCGTTCATTCGCATTGAGTTTCCAGAGCTTTCCGTCTCGGGCATTACGGTCTTGGGGACTACGCCGTGTTTCCTGACTAGGCTGACGAACATATCCCACTGCCCGCCGTCGCCGAGGGGATGGTGAAGCAGCCAGGCCACCACCCGGTCATCCGCTGGGAGGCCGGCGGTCTCGATGACGGCTTCCAGGATGTAATTGGCCCGCTCCATTTTGTCCCAGAACATCAAGTAGTTCTGGCTGAACTCGAACTGCTTGACGTTGAGCAAGTCCCTGGTCTCCGCCCGGAACAAGTTCAGGCCGGCGAACATCCAGCACCGCCCGGAGCGGGCCTGGTTGGTTACGCTCCAGTCGTCAAGCGCGGTGGAAAAGGAGTGAACCGCCTCTGAGACGATATTCCGGTTGAGGGCCACGTCGTTCACGTCATGCTGGGTGACCACGTTCTGCATCAGTTGATGGGCGGGCTGTGACTCAAACGTTTCCTGGAAACCGGCGACGGTTGCGGAATCCAAGGCGCCGGGGTTGGTCTCTGTGGTCATAGTCATTGTCCTTGGCGTAATCTTTGAGCCATTGTCCAGCAGACCGACAGTTCAGTCTGCCGCTGAATAACCAAGCGCAAGGCCGCCTGCGACCTCTATGATTTCTGCAATCGCCCGGTCAATCTCCTCTGTGGTGGTGAAGCGGCCCACGGTGAGGCGGAGCGTTCCCATGGCATACTCTCCGGGAACGTTCATGGCTGCCAGCACATGGGACACCTCGACGTGGCCGCTGTGGCAGGCGGCCCCGGCGGAGGCGGCCACCGTGGGCAGGCATGCCAGGATGCGGTCGGCTTCCAGCCCCCGAAAGCTGATGCTAGCGGTGTTGGGCAGCCGCTTTTCCAGGTGGCCGTTCACTCGGGCATCCATGCCTGAGTTCAGCAGGCCCCGCTCCAGGCGATCGCGCATATCCGCCATGTGCCGGGCGTATTCGGCAAGGTTCTGATCAATCAACTCGCAAGCCCGGCCCAAGCCCGCTATTTCGATGACGTTCTCCGTACCGGCGCGGCGGTCATTCTCATGGTTTGCCCCATGCATCAGCTTTTCCAAGCGGACGCCGGGGCGTATGTACAAGGCTCCGATGCCCTTGGGGGCGTACAGCTTATGTCCGGCTATGGAGAGCAGGTCAACCCCCAGGTCGTCCGCCCGAACCGGGATCTTGCCGACGGACTGAGCGCAATCACTGTGCATCAGCGCCCCATGTCGGCGGGCTATGTCGGCAATCTCAGCCAAGGGCTGAATGGAGCCAACCTCATTGTTGGCGTGCATTATGGTTACCAGCAAGGTATCGGAGGTGATGGCGTTCTCGACCTGCTGAGGGTCCACCAAGCCATATTGGTCCACGGGGAGATAGGTCACCCGGTATCCCTGCCCTTCCAGGTAGCGGCAGACCTCAGTCACCGCCGGGTGCTCCACCGCTGAGGTGATGATGTGGTTTCCCCGGCCCCGGCAGGATAGGGCCACGCCCTTGATGGCGTGATTATTGGCCTCGGTGCCGCCGCTGGTGAATATCAGGTCGTCTTCGCCGCAGCCCAGCAGACCGGCAACCTGCCGACGGGCATGGTCAATGCCCTGCCGCGCCGCCAAGCCAAAGGAGTGTCCGCTGGAAGGGTTGCCGAAGATTCCGCGAACGTAGGGCAGCATTGCTTCGGCCACCTGCGGATCAATGGGGGTGGTGGCGTTGTAGTCCAAGTAGATGTCGCTCATTTCCGGCTCCCGCGGGACGGAATAATCCATTCTTATCTCTCATCGGCAGCGGCCATTATATCCCACGCCTTGCCCCCTCAACCGCGGCGGCTCCGTTTCCATGACCTGAACATGAGAGGTCGTTGAGCGCCACCCTTCAGGCTATTTCGGGGTGAAGCCCGGGCGCATAGCGAAATCCCTCGCGTTGCGCCGAAAGACCTGACTAGGCATCCCCTAGGGCCGGAACACGGCCATACACTTGTTGGAGTTGAACACGTAGGTCTCAACGTAGTCGAGGACTTCCGGCTTTCGATCCAACTCGGACATGGCGCCCAGCAAACAGGCCCAGTTCAGAAGCTCCTGCTGCCCCGCAGCTTCTACCTGCGGCGTGGAGACCCGGCCCCAAGCCTCGTAATCGCCGGCCTGAAGGGACTCGAACATAGCCCGGTCGGATTCAATATCGGGCCAGAGGAAATGGTTCTTCTCGGTCAGGAAGGCATGCGACCAGCTTGACGACGCCACCAATGCCACGCGCCAAGGGCTCTCCCGAAGGGCCCGGGCGGTTGCCGCCCCCACCTGCATACAGCGTTTCAGGGAGGGGCCAGGCGGGTCCGGCTCCAAGAATTTGCCGTTCTCTTTGTGCGGCAGGATGCCGCCCCGGTTGCTGATGACCTTGCTCCCGTAGCAGTTGACCGCAAGGGGCACCACCGGAATCTCGAACCCCTGGCGGTCGTAGTCCAGAAACAGCAGGGTGTTCAGGATCGAGTGGGGCAAGCCCGGATCGTGCAGCGGCTTGTACGCATAGGCCATATCAACGCCCTGCTCGATCAATTGGCTCGCAAGCCAGCGGGCCGCTTGGGGATGGCCCCGGTACTTGAATGCCTTGTCTGCGGGTTCGTCCCAAGCGTTGCGCTTACCAGCGGCAAAACCCTTGCTGAATGGAGTGGACTCCGAGTCTTCATAGGCCAGGATGCAGAAGGGCGGAATGATGGTCTCTCTGAAATTCTCATACTGGTCGTCGCCAAATATCAGGACGAAGTCAGGAGCGAATGCCTGAATTTCGCTGTTGACTACCCGGAAACTCTTCACCAGCCGCTCCCGGTGAAGGGCAGCGGATGCGGCGCCCTCGTCTTCCCCATACTCTACGCGCATGGGTTCGGGCCAGTTGGCCGGATTCTTCATGTGTTCCGGCACCCTTTCGTCCCGCGCCAGAGTTATGTTGATGGGGAATGCCTTCTCTTCATCCGCCACCAGCATCGGCGGATAGTGGGTCACGCCCGCGCCTAAGATCTCAGCCATCTTGACCTCCCGTTCCTGAAAGGGTTAAGCGTCTCCCGGAGACCAGATCCAGTACCTGGAAACCGCGCCGGCATCCACGCGCAGGTCGAACCCGGTAATCATTTCAGCGTCGTCGGATGCCAGGAAAACCGCGGCCTTGCCGTAATGCGCCGGGCTGGGGAGCTTGAGCAAGGGCGCGCCTCTGCTGGCGTCGGGCAGAAGTCCGGCGGCGCGCTGTCCCAAGCGGGGGCCCGGCCAGTCCACGCCCCATCTGGCGGCCCGCTCCTGCGCTTCGGACTGTTCGGTGGCGGTCGGTGTCAGGCTGTTGACCCGGATGCCGTACTGGGCCAATTCCATGGCCACCGACCGGGTGAAGTTGAGCAGCCCGGCCTTGGCGGTTCCGTAGCCCACGTTGCCGGGCTCGCCCTGATGCCCGGCAGTGGAAATTATGTTGATGACGTTGCCTTTTCGATTCTGCTGGATCATCAAATGAGCCACGTGTTTTGTGAACAGGAAGGCCCCGGTGAGAATGATGTCGGTCTGGCGGCGCCACTCGTCCAGCGGCATATTCAACACGCCCTTGAAGTTGAACTGGGCCGCGCCGTTGACCAGAATGTCCACGCCGCCAAACCGTTCCGTGGCCCTGGAGATGGCGGCGAGCACCTGGGCCTCGTCGGTTACGTCGCAGCCCACGCCAATGGCGTCATTCCCCTCGGCGACTATGGCCGAGGCGCATTTGCGGGCGTAGTCCTCGCGGATGTCGGCGCAGACCAAGTTAGCGCCCTCGCGGGCCAACTCCTCGGCGATACCGCCCATTATGTTGGGGCTGGTGCCGGTCACCAGCGCCGTTTTGCCTTTGAGTTTCAATTGTTTGCCTCGTCCACTCGGGCGTTGGGACAAATCGAAAGGCCCGGGCGTTCAGAATATGATGCTGACCGCGCCATGCCAGGACAGGGCCTCCAGGTCAAGTACCGCGCGACGGTACGCTATTTTCAATTCCCCGCCGTCCCGCCGGAGGATGTATTTGATGCTGCCGACGTAGGGCGCTCCTTCGCCGCTGCGAAAGCGGTAGACCAAGACGTTTGAGGTGACCGAGAGGTCGCTGCCGTTAGTTTCTTCAACCCGCACGTTGGAAACGAAGCGGCGAGTCCGCGACCACGGATACTCCCGGTGAGCATGACGGCTGTTCAACCGCACCGCCCGGGCGCGCAAGCGGGTGATGTCGTCGTCAATGAACACCAGGTCGCGCTGGGGGTCGCCTTCCGGCAAATCAGTGGTGGGGACTACATACCGGGCATCTTCCGTAAACAAATCAACCCAGTCGTCCAAGCGCCATTCATCCAGAAGCTCCGCTTCCTTAAACAGGAAATCCTCAACCAGCTCTCGCAGCGTGGGCTTGTTAACTGCCGTCATCGCTCACCTAGCCCGGCTGTGGGCGTTAGTCGTCTGTCCCGGAAGCCACCAGGGCTTCCGTTTCCATTGCCGGCCCGTCCTGTACATCGGTCTTGCTCCGGCCTTGCATATTCGCGTGCCATTGCCGCCAGAACCCCCGCATCTGGAGCTCATCAGTGGATTGGGGGGCGGGCCTGAGCATACCCCGGGATATATCGGACCACTGGGTTTCGGCGGCGCGGAAGCCGGCCTGACACGATTCCAAGGCTTCCACGTCATCGGGGGTGGCAAAGCCGCCCGGCCCCAGGAAGGTCAGGAAGCTGTCCAGCCGGGTGGACAACATGGCATCCGATTCCTCCCTTGGCACAAGATGCCAAGCGGTTACCTCCATGTTGTCAGGGGCCAGAGGCTCGAAGTACCTGATGGTGATAGCCATGATGTCGTTGATGACGAGGTTGGGGTAGATGATCAGGTTTCGGGAAGTATCGGCCATGCGGTAGGCGCGTTCCTCCCCGTATTTCTCCGCCAGCCGCCGACGGACCAGCGCCATCGGCTCCCTGGCGTCCTCGCCGTATAGCGGGTGCCAATGGGCGATGGGGCGGCCATTTCGGGCTGCGGTCTCGATTACGCAGTGACCGTTGCCCAAGGCTTTCGCGGCGCCGGGGAGGCGGGAGGCCATCGTTTCCCCGCTTTCATCCGTCCCCAGGCTGGTGATGTAATCCAGATAGGTCTGATGCGTCGGGACCAGGTGATACCCGTCGAGGCTGTTTTCAACCAAGAGCTTCCAATTGGCTTTCATGGTGTACTTATTGGAACCGGGAACCACCCGCATCCCCTCCTCGGCCTGGTCTACGATCAGGTCGAGATAATCCCTAGCGCCCGCCAGATAACTGACCAGGTCTTCGATATAGGGGTTGAAACTGACGAAGCAGAAGCCCCGGTAGCTTTCGACTCTGGGAGGTTGCTTTAATCCCAACTCGCTCCGGTCGAAATACGGGCCGTAGGCATCTTCGCCGGGAACGCCAATCAACTCTCCATCAATGTTGAAAGTCCAAGCGTGGTAGAAACATTGCAGAACTTGGGAATTACCTGTGTCGCGGCGGCAGATCAACGCGCCCCGGTGGGGACAGGAATTGAGGAACACCCGCACATCGCCATCTTTACCGCGGGCAAAGAAAAGCGGCCGGCCGGCTACCGTGCGCCGCCGGTAATCTCCGGGGTTCTCCACTTCCGACTCGTGTCCCAGGTAGATCCAGCATCGGTTGAAGATTTGTTCCCGTTCCCGCTGGAACAAATCTGCGGAGGTCATGGACGACCGATGAACCCTGAAGATTCCTCTTCGCCTGTCGTCGATGATCAGGTCTTTGATTTCCATAAATTCACCCGTCTCAACCAACGTTGATTCGATGCTGATGTTAGCCTAGATTCCTTCTCCAAAACTGTCAACAAGCATTCGAGAATCTATCCCTGTTCGCGGGTGGCCCTGTTCGCGGGTGGCGCCCAGGAGACTGGCGGCCCCAATCACGCGCCCCGAATTTTGCTACACGAATCCGAGGCGCAGAGACCTCGCCCCCTTTTGTCCTTGCGGTATGGGAAGCCGACGCCTAGAATTGGAACATTCCGATGGCCCGCGAGCGTCGGTAGGGGAGCGCAAAATGCTGGTTGATCTCATTAGCTTGGTGAACCGGGAAGGCTTGGCGCTGGATGGCGCGTTTTACGCATCCGCCGCCGATGCCCCGGAGCCTGGCCTAGTGGATTCGATGCTTCTGATTCACGGGTCGCGGGGCAACTTCTGCGACCCGGCCACCAAGTCCATGGCCGAAGACCTGAGCGCCCGGGGCATAGCCTGCCTGACCCTGAACACCAATGCCCACGATACCATCTGGTACAACCCGGCGGGCCAAGACTACAAGGGCAACGCCTTCGAGATGCTGGAGAACACCATGAGCGACCTGCGGGCCGGTATAGACTACCTGGAACAGCGCGGCTATCGCGCCGTTGGCCTGCTGGGGCACAGCATGGGAGCGGTGCGCGTAACATACTACGCCGCTACGCAGAACGACCCGAGAGTAGCCGCCATCGTGCCCGTCTCTCCCGTGCGGCTATCCTGCTCGCACTACCTGGAATCCGCGGACGCCGAAGAGTTCCGGGCCAACCTGGATCTGGCGCAACGCCTGATGGATGAGGGAGAGCCGGACGGCGTCTTTCGGGTTGACTTCCCGATACCCCAATTCTTCAGCGCAGCGTCCTACCTTGACAAGCACGGCCCGCTCGAGAAGTACAACCTGATTAACCTGGCCCACCGGATACGGGCGCCCATCCTCGCGCTCAGCGGCTCCCGGGAGACCCACACCCGGCTGAAGGGGATGGCTCAAGACCTGGTCCGGGCCGCCGTGAACAGCCCCAAAGCCAGCGCAATAATGGTGGACGAAGGGGAGCATTCCTTGGTGAACCGCACTGCCGAAGCCTCGGCGGTGGTCCTGAAATGGCTGGCCGCGCTGGTGCTTCAGGAATCTCCGGCCTGATGCCCCGGCTCCGGTGCCCGCAGGAGGGGACGCGATTCCGCCTCTACTTTCGCCCATCCCAAAGTTCCGGGGGTTCTCCGACCCTCCTGCCCCACCACTCCGGCCCTTCGCTTATGTAAGCCCACTCCGGGTTCTGCTCCGTATCCCGCAAGGCTGCCATGACCGCGCTGAACGTAGGCGCATCGGCTTCAGCAAACTCGAAGTAACCCACAAAGTCATAGGTTCCTTCCTCGCCGTACCCTTCGGGGCCATGAACCAATCGCCGGGTTATGCAGGCGATGCCCGCGTCTGCCGCCAGAGCGTGGCCTTTCGCCACCATGTTTTCCTTCGCGTCGTACCTCGGCAGAAAGAAACTTTCCCGGTGCATCCAGTCCAGGCCCCACCATTGGGCATTCTTGTTCATCGGCGTCACCACCCCATAGTGATGAACGCTTCCAGGGCCGGGCTGCTGGGCGCTGGCATAGGCATATTGGGTCATGGCGTAGCTGGTGTAGCTGCGAGGCTTTTGTACGCCGGACATAGTCTCCACACTACCGCCAACGGGTTTCAGCAACGCTCGCAGGCCCTCCTCGTACTTCAGAAGCGGCTCCGAAGCCTCCGCCTCCAGCCGGATTAAGCCATCGGCATCCATCACCGCCGGGTGGGACAAGTCCCGGTTCCGGCTCAGGGACGGCTCCGCCCTCAGAATCTGGAAGCGGCCTCGCCGGAAAGCCTCTGCTGATGGAGACCCGTCCACGTGGTGCATATTCTCCATACCATCACCGAGGCGCGCCATAGCCTCGGCAAGACCGGCATCCGCGTCGCCTGCCGGGAGTTTGATGAACAGGAACCGTTGGTGTCCTGTCACAGTTGCAGTAAGGTTGAGAGCGCCAGACTGCATAAGTAAACCTCCCCGGATACAAAGCAAACGCTCAGGTTTCCCGTTTGCTGCCCTGCTTCCGATTTCTATCCCGGAATCGCCGATTCGTCCAAGATGGCGGTGAGCGCTCCTAACCGTGCGGCCCCAAGTTATGCCGAAGCCGACGCGGGCCGCCAGTTGCCCGGTGAGGGCGCCGACGTCTTGCCGGGCGGGGCGCCCGGCCCAAGAGCGCGGCCGGCTTGGCTGGGAGGGTTATGAGTGGTGGAGGTGAGGGGGGTCGAACCCCTGACCCCCTGCTTGCAAAGCAGGTGCTCTCCCACTGAGCTACACCCCCACACAGGTCTCCGCCCTGGGGACAGGTTTGCCTTCCATTTTAGAACCAGGGGACTGCCTGGGGCAAGGAAGGGTGACAAGGAACCGGAATTCGCAGGCAGCTACCCCGCCGGTTAAAGAAATAATGCACGCAGGGATATGTAAGACCAACCCGCCGCGCCGTCATTTCTTCGGAGCGTCATAAGACGCTCCGGGCAATCGTCATCTATCTCATCTGGACGGTAAGGGAGTCTTTCGGGTAGCCGAACAGCTCCAGCACCCGCTCTGCGCGACCCTTGATCAGTACCCCGGCCCCTTGGCATGATGCGTAGATCCCTGTCTCTCCTATCTGTCGGGGTTGAACGATTTCGTCTGCATTCCTCGAGAAATAAGGGTTTTTCCGTCCCTGAATTTGCAGAATCTTCTCAAAATCATCGGGATGGCGTTCCTGGATAGCCGAGCATACACCGGCCAGCAACTCGGGCCATGAGCGGACTTCATGCTTTTCCGACAGGAAAGTAAAAGAGGCCGGTCTGGAGCGGCCTCGCCCGATGTCGGCCGGGGGGGCGCTTTCAACTGCGGAAGCCAGCAGGTCGGCCCGGTTATCTAACAGAACTGTTCTGATCAGTCGGCTTTCCGGCCGGATGCCAGTCTTCTGCTCGGCTGCAACCGCTATTAACTCCACGAGTCCCTGGTCCAGTCCCATTACGACTTGCCGCCAGCCTTCCACAATGGAATTCCGGGCTATTTCGTCCTGGTTCCGTTCGCGGAGAGACCTTTCGGCCGACCTGACAGCCTGCCCATTCGTTACCTTGTCTTTGGCAAGGTAATTATTCAACTCTGTAGCCGCTATTTCAGGGTCTTCCAGGATGTCGATTTCGCAAAAGGGATCTCCTTGTTGCCCGCCTTCCGGATCCCCCAGGAAGAGCAGCCATCGCAGTCCATTCGTTAATACGCCAAGCTCGGCATTGGCCCGGGCGCAATTTCTCAAAAGCCGGCGCTGGTGTCTGTGGCTATCGAGGTTTTCGCTTAGCGACTTTACTTCCACCAGAACTTTGGGGGTTACCGACGCACGCTGGCGGGCAGAGGGCGCCGCCTTTAGAGCATAGTCCACCTTGGCTGAGTCAACCTGGAAATCCGGCTCCACTTCCGAAAGGTCAAATGCGCTCCATCCGGCGGCGTCCAGAACCCGAAGCACAATCGCCTGTTTAATGGCAGATTCGTTCAGTTCATTCAGTGATGAGTTTCTGCCGATGTCGGACACCGCGTGAATGATTGCGTCCCGGTAATTTTGCCTTATCATGCTGCTGCCTTCCTTCGGCTGAATATCAAAGGTCCATCGAACGGCTGAATATCAAAGGTCCATCGAAGAAGCCACTGAAGCAAATTCTTCGCATCTGCCGCGTCAGCATAATCCTGCCGCTGCCCAGTGCTTCGAGACCCTGCCAATTGGCGGCAGGGAATATACTACATACAACCGTCCTCAATTGCAATAGTTCGTACAATCGTCAGCGGAATTTCGTTGTTATGTCAAGTTGTGGCGTGGATTGGGGTGAGCCAGGACTGCCGGATTAACCAGGTTGTCGGGCATCCTCCCCTGCATCACGCTCACCACTTCGGCGGCTGCCCGCTGCTCCAGCTCCAATGTTGACTCTTGCGAAAAGAAGGCAACGTGGGGAGTAACGATAATGTTGTCAAGAGAAAGGAGCGGATGTTCCCGGGCCGGGGAATTATCAACCATGACATCCAGTCCCGCCCCGGCAATTGCTCCCATACTTAGCGCCTCATACAAGGCCGTTTCGTCGATCAAGGGGCCGCGAGCGGCGTTAATGAGGAAGGCATCCTGTTTCATCATCGCCAGTTCCTCGCGGCCAATCAAGTTGCGGGTAGCATCGTTTAGCGGCGCGTGCAGACTGACAAAGTCAGACTCGGCCAACAGCGTGGGCAAGTCAACCATCCTGCCGCCCAAGGCTTCAACCGACCCGGCCGGAACTACCGGATCCGCAGCCAGAACCCGGAGGCCGAAAGCCCGAGCCTTGGCTGCCACCGCCTGCCCGATGCGTCCGAATCCCACAATACCCATGGTCTTGCCTCGAAGTCTCATCATCCGCATAGTCAGCGGCTGGCTTCCCCAGCCCCGTTCCTTGACCGACCGGTCGAAGAGGGCAATCTTGCGGTTCCAAGCGTGGAGCAAGGCCATCACGTGGTCGGATACTTCGTCAACGCAATAGTCGGGAACGTAAGTGACGGCTATCCCCAACTCGGTTGCCGTACTCACCGAAATGTTGTCCACTCCCACGCCGAACCGGCCTATGACGATACACTGCCCGGCCGCCCGCACTACGTTTTCGGTTACGCGGGCAAAACAGGTCATAATCGCATCGGCATCTCTGGCAAGCTCCACCAGTGTCGCCTCTTCCCCGTCAGGAGCGACTGTCACCGATGCGCCCCCCGCTTCCAATACCTCCCGTTCCGGGTCAGTGGAGGGCCATACGTAGTCCGTAATAAGAACTTTCCAGGTCATCGCCGGCTCCTGCTTCAAGGGAGATTCTGCGTTCAATGAAGGATGGCAATGGTCACGCAACTATCTCGGCAGGCATAGACTTGAACATACACCCCTCCACGAATACGTCGAAAAAGTCGGGGGCGGTTTCCAGTTCGATGTGTTCGATGCGCCGGGCCAGCGATTCAGCCCGGCGGCGCTGTTCACTAGAAAGCAGCATAATGGTTGCGCCTTCCAGGGCGGCGTTGCCGACCTTGGCGACCCGCTCCGGTGCGAAGTTGGCGATGAAGCCGATGTCTATGGCATTGCCGACGTTGAGGTAATTGGCGAAGCCGCCGGCAAGGTAAAGCCGCGAAATGGACTCCGGGGGCATACCGTAGCGGCGCAGGGTGATGAACTGCCCGCAGTAGTTGGCGGCCTTGGCCTGAGACAACGCGCTGATGTCGGCCCTAGACAGGGCCATTGCCTCCCTGATGTCCCCCTCTGTGGGAGAGGTTATCGGAGGGGCGAAGGGAAATTCGCGTGCGCCGCCGGACAAAGCGCCCAGTTCGTTCATCAACCCGTGAGCGCGCAGTTCGGCCAGCAAGTCGACCAGCCCGGAACCGCAGATGCCCAGCGCCGGCCCGCCGCCGATGGTGGACACTTCGGCCCGCCCCTCGCGGATGCGCACCGACTCCACCGCGCCGTCGTAGCCCGGCATACCGTGGGTGACCTCGCCGCCCTCGAAAGCCGGCCCCGCCGGGCAAGAGGCCGCCACCATCCGGTGACGGTTGCCGATTACCACCTCGGTGTTGGTGCCAATATCCACCAGCATCACCGGCTCATCCTGCTCGTCCATGCCAATAGCCAATAACGCTGCGGCAACATCGGCGCCCACGTGGCAGCCGATGAGCGGCCCGCCGTAGACGTGGGCCTTGGGGAATACCCTCAGCCCCATCGCCTGCGCGTTGGACTCCAACGCCGTTCCTGTTCGTTGGCCTTCCTCGTATTCCAGCTCCACCCGGGACTTGTATGGCTTCACGCCGACTGACTGCACGTCAATGCCAAAGGCGATGTCCCGCATGGTCGTGTTGCCCACCAGCGCCGCTTGATATATTTGCCTGCGATGGGCATCCGCCTGCCGCGTCAATTCGCCAATCTCGAAGTTAATTGCCGACATAAGGGCGTGGCGTAATTCTCCCCGGTTTCGGCCGCGGTCAAAGGAAATGCGGTTCATGACGTCGCTCCCCCCGAATCTCTGGGGGTTTTCCAGGGAGGACGTGGCGACTATCTCTCCGGATTCCAAGTCTGCCAGGTTCATTGCCACGGTGGTGGTGCCGATGTCTACGGCCAAGCCCAGAATCCTTCCCCGGTAGGAATCCACCGGCTGGCCCCCTATCGTTACCTCATCACCATCGCGGCACGCTTGCGGGTCAGGATCTATGCGGCGGCGGATGCCTTCGGTCAGAATGCGGGGCTGGCGGCGCAGTACGGCGAACTCAATGGTATGCGACGGGTCGGTGATGATGGCCTGGCAAGCAAGCCTGTAGCCGCCGGAGAGGAAATACTCGTCGCGGGAATTTGGCGTCAGTCCTACCATCCCCTCTTTAACTTCCACGATGCACTCATGGCACTGGCCTCCCCTCCCGCAGGATGAGGGAACGCGCACGCGCATGAAATCGGCATAGTCAAAAAGGGATTTCCCGGAGTGGGCCTGAACTTCTCGTCCGTTGAGTTTTACTGGTGCCATGGCAGTATTTTAGCAAACTATGGCCGCTATTGCCTGGCGCTTGCGCTCACTTGCATTCCAAGCGCGTGTTGGCAATGCCAACACACATCGAGAATACCCGCCTGTTCCATTGCTATCCTGGGCTTGCCGGAGGATGAATGAGTATGGTTCAGGATTCCCAAGCGGATCGGTAATCCAGGTGGTCGCTGCCGGTGCAGGGGTACAGTTCGCCGGGGGAGACGGAGCGGTCTTGATTGCGGCAGGCAATTTTAGCAGTACAATGGTCTTGGGCGTTTTTGTAAGGGCATCGGTAGCCGGAGACGGTGTTCACGGTATCGGAAATATCGCGGAAAATGCCGGTGAGACGCTCCAGGCTGCGCCTGTACCGTTCCGGGTCGGCTTTCTGAAACCCTTCCGCCATCGCTTACCCGGCCGCCACGGCTGTTTCGATGCCTGCCGGTCCAACGAACTCCTTGGCCAAATCCACGCAGGCGATGGCGTCCCTGCCGTAGCCGTCGGCGCCCATATCGTCGGCGAACTCTTGGGACAAGGGGGCGCCGCCGACCATGATGCGAACCTCGCCGCGCAGCCCGGCTTCCTCGAAAGCCTCGATAGTGCGGCCCATATTCGGCATGGTGGTGGTGAGCAGCGCCGACATCCCCAGTATGTTGGCCTCCTTGTCCACCACTTCCTCGATGAACTCGTCCGGCTGGGTATCCACCCCCAAGTCGTGAACCACGAACCCGGCCCCGCGCAGCATCATTATGCAGAGGTTCTTGCCGATGTCATGGAGGTCGCCCTTGACCGTGCCCATCACCACAGTGCCGATGGGTTCGATGCCTGACGCCGACAGGATCGGCTCGATGTGGGCCATGCCTGCCTTCATCGCCCGAGCCGCCACCAGCACCTCCGGGACGAAGATTATGTTGTCCCGGAACTTGATTCCCACCACCGCCATACCTGCGATGAGGCCATCGTCCATTATGGTGTTGGCGGAAAAGCCGTCGTCCAGGGCCTGGCGGGTCAGGCGGTCAACGTCCTGATTCCGGCCGGTGATGAGCTGATAGGAAATCTCCTGCAAGAGGGGGGCGGCCTCGTTCCACAGAGCGCGGATATGCCGCTGCTCGTCCGGGTTTTCGATGTAGGCCAGTTCCGCTTCCAGTCCCTCGTTAACGACGGGCATTTGACATACCTCTGCCTGTTGCCGGATTAAGTGCTTGTTCGCTGGCGGAGCAGGGCAGCCCTCAGCCGCCATGCTCAGCGGTCCAGTCCTTGACCGCTTGCGGAATAGCCATCAGGTTCTCGATTTTGGTTGCCAGCGGCACGGCGCACTCGGGAGCGATCATCTGCACCCCGGCGTCGAGGCAGCGGTAGACCTCGCGTTGCACTTCCTCCGGCCCGCGGGCGTAGAGGGTTTCCGGGTTGTTGATGTTGCCCACCAGTCCGATGCCGCCGTCAACCGCGGCCATGGCTTCGCGGGGGTCATTCTTGGAATCGAAATGGAAAGAGGCCATGCCGGTCTGAGCGATGTAGGGCATCCGGTCAATGGTCTTGCCGCAGATGTGCAGAATCAGCGGCACGGGCAGCCGTTCCGCCATCTCTGCGTGGATGTCCTGGAGGAAACGTTGGTAGTACTCGCCGCTGACCAAATCCCCCGTGGCATGGTCGGGGAAGGTCAGCGCATCGGCCCCGGCGTCTATCTGGGCTTGGCCGAACAGCACCGAGAGTTCCTTCAGCTTGTGCAGAGCGCGCTTGGTCTCGCCGGGGTTGTCCACCGTTCCCAGCAGGAAAGGCTCGACGCCGAATACGTGATAGCCCAGCGTCCAAGGCCCCATGGTCTTGCCGATGATGGCGGCCTCATCGCCAAACTCGGCCTTGAGCTGGCGGATAGCGCCGGTTATCGCCAGCATATCCCGGTGTTCCAGGATGCCGGGCGGAATGTGCACGTCGGCGGCGGATCTCCAGATGGGGCGGTACATTCGGACCGTGGGCCAGTTGTCCTTGTCCTCCCACTGCATTTCGCAGCCCAGCGCCGACGATTCCTGAATGATGCTGAAATAGGGCATGATGGAGTCGAAACCCAATTCGGTGTATCCCGTGGCCGCCAGCCGCGCCGCCAGCTCCGGATCCTGGCAGG
The DNA here is from genome assembly GCA_965213725.1 of Dehalococcoidia bacterium. Classification (GTDB taxonomy): domain Bacteria; phylum Chloroflexota; class Dehalococcoidia; order Lucifugimonadales; family UBA3495; genus VXOI01. The sequence goes on along the minus strand of OZ243924.1, from coordinate 3,512,305 downwards.
CTTGCGGAAAGGGCGCGTCCACCAGGTCCATCAGCTCCACGGTAGCCACGTTGGTCGGGTTTGCCACCGGAGCGCGATCCACCGGCAGCCGGTTCAGCGCCGCCATCGTGCGCTCCCTGGAAGTCATCGTTTCGGCGAAAGGCATGGCCGCGCCTCCTTATGCAACGGGTCGGGCGGGTAGACTTTTCTTATCTACAGCTACAAATCATCAGGCCACAGCCCAGTGGCCTTAGCAATACGGGCTAACGCCCTCGGCCCAATTTCCTCTCTGTCGTGAAAGCAAAAATATAATCAGGCCATCCTTCTTTCGACAAAGTCCTATGCGAACCCGATTGTCTTTTCACCACCCAGCCTGTCCGCAGCAACGCTCTTAAAACTCGCCGCGCTCGGGTGGCAGGCCACCTGTTCATGCAGCCTGAAACCATGAACCAACGATTCCCTGGGTGCTTTCTCCGTGTTCGATACGATCCGCGAGTACCCGCAGAGCGAGCGCCTGCGCTTTGGCGAAAGCCTCTTCGGTGCTTGAGCCGTATACTAGCACACCCGATATTTCGGGTGCCTCGGCAATCCAGCGGCCGTCCGTTTCCTCCTCTATCTCTATGATGATAATTCCCTCGGTTGCTTCCTTTTCCTCAGTCAATTCCCATTCGTATTCGATGTGCTCGGCAAAATCGTATCCTGTACCTCCACTCTTGACGTCTGTCATATAACGGGGAGGACAGCTAGAAATTTCCAGATCAATAAACTCATTATCCGGCCGTACTCTGAACATCTTTGCCGGAGTTGGAAAGGAGTTGCCCTTAACCCGCAGCCAAATCAGTCCACTGTCTCTCTCCTTAACTAATAGGATATGCAAGTCTCTTTTGAGTTTTCGAGGGTTTATGTTAAGCCACCAGACCTCTTTTGCCGAGTTTATATGTGCAAAACTCGTGTTTCCTCTCTCCAGCAGCCGACAGCCCAAATGTCCGTTGACCATTGCTATGGCGGACTGCTTGTCCATAATTCCCCCTACGTCTGCGAAAAGCCCAGCGTTCCGGTGGTCATCTGGCTGCGGAGGGCCTCGGCGGCCATCATGGTCTCGACGCTGGAGATGTTGCGGGAATAGGGCAGCAGCACGCGCATCAGGGCCTCGTGGGGCATTCCGCAGGCGAAGGCCACGCCCGACTGGCCCACCTGCTCCATCTCTCCGTAGCGGGTGAATCCGGCCAGCACCATCCGCAGGCGCATGGCGGCGCTGCGGGACTCGCCCTCCAAGGATATGTTGTAGACGGCGCGTCCGTAGCGTTTTTCTCCGCTATCACCGGAAAGGTCGGCGTGGATGGTCAGTGCGGATTTAGAGTCCTGAATGGCTAATTCGCCCTGCGGCGGGGCATAGCCAGGGGCCTTCCCGACGGCCTGGGACATCACGAACCGCAGGGTGCGCTGGTGCAGCTCCCCGCACGGGAACCGAACTTGATTGTTCGCGCCGTCCACCGCTTCCATGCCCCCCAGAGCTATCATCTGGTCCCGGATCTCGCGGATGCGGCCCTCGACCCCTTCCCGTCGGCTGTAGGTCCAGATGGTGCAGATGCCGTCCTTCACGTAGAGGCCGACGCTGATGTCGTGAAAACGCCGGTCCAGCGGCGCCAGCTCCAGGCACCGCCCGTAGCGCTCAATGACCTCCGCCGGACGAAGCCCGCCTTCAGCAGTGGGCATTTCCCCCTCCTAGCGCCCTACCGCTGCCGCCAAGACCCGGATATGCTCCGGGCCGGTGCCGCAGCAGCCTCCGACGATGTTGACTCCCAATTCGGCCAGTTCCCTGAACCGCTCCGCCATATACTCCGGCGATTCAGGATAAACGATTTCACCGCCGCGCATAGCCGGTATGCCGGCGTTGGAGTGAATCAGCAGGAAGGCATCGGTTTCGGCCCGCATTCGCCGGGCGATGTCCACCATATTGTCTATGCCGTTGCCGCAGTTGGAGCCGACCACGTGGGCCCCGGCGTCCTGCATGGCACGAGCCGCGCGCTCCGGGGTAACGCCCATCATAGTGAAGAAGCCGCGCGGCCCCTTGTCGAAGACCATGGTTGCCATGACCACCAGCGACGTGTTTTCGCGAGCCGCCCTCACCGCCAGCCCCGCCTCCTCCACGGCGGTCATAGTCTCCACGACGATACCATCGGCGCCCCCGGCTTCCAGCGCCTTCACCTGCTCCGTGAAAGCGTCGTACATTGCGCTCTCCGATACCGGGCCCAAAGGCTCCAGGAACTCCCCGGTGGGGCCGACGGAGCCGACGACAAAGCGGCCCGGCGGGGCTTGGCTGCGGGCGTGTTCGGCGGCTAGGCGGTTGAATTCCGTGACCCGGTCGCCGTAGCCGTACTTCTTCTGCATAAAGACGCTGCCGCCGAAGGAGTTGGTCAACGTCATATCGGAGCCGGCCTCGAAGTACCGGCGGGCCATCTCCCGCACCACCTCGGGACGGCTGGCGTTGAATTCCTCGGGACATCCGCCCGGCTCCAGCCCCTGCTGTTGCAGGAAGGTGCCGGTCGCTCCGTCGGAAATTAGCAGTTCGCCCCGGTTCAGACGCTCCAAGAGCGCCGCCGGGCCGCCTTCCTGGTTCATAAGCCAGCAGGCCATCCCTGAACGCGCATTTATGACGCCCTTATATGATACAGCATAAAGCCTCTAGCGCATTGTATTCGCCTTGCTTGCGGGGCCGCAACAATTAAGCGATTTGCCCCTACAGCACTCTGAAACTCTGTGGTTAAATTCACCCAGTCTGAAATGGGGGAGGCAGCCCGCCATGACCAGTTATCTTTCCCACCTCGAATGCACCATCTGCGGCGCGATGTATCCGGCGGGCCGGCTTTCCGGCGTCAGCCCCTGCTGCGGCAAGGTTCTGTATGCCCGCTACAACCTGGCCCGCATCCGCGCCGAGGTTGACCGCGACCGGCTGGCCGAGCGGACGGCCAATATGTGGCGGTTCGCCGAACTGCTGCCGGTCGAAAACCCGGACAACATCGTGACCTTGGGCGAGGGCGGAACGCCCCTTATCCATGTGACCAACCTGGAGAGGAAACTGGACGTGTCTAACCTTCACGTTAAGGAAGAAGGGTTGAACCCCACGGGGACGTTCAAGGCCCGGGGCATCGCCGCCGCTGTTTCCAAAGGGCTGGAGCTTGGCGCCGCCGGATTCACCATGCCATCGGCGGGCAATGCCGCCGGCGCCGCCGCCGCCTACTGCGCCCGCGCCGGACTCTCGGCCAAAGTGTTTATGCCCCAAGACGCGCCGGACTCCAACAAGAAGGAGTGCTTGGTGGCAGGTTCCGAGCTTAATCTGGTGGACGGGCTGATTGGCGATGCCGGCCGCCAAGCGGTGGCTGTGGCCCAAGAGCAGGGCCTGTTCGACTTGTCAACGCTCAAAGAGCCGTACCGCGCCGAGGGCAAGAAGTCCATGGGCTTGGAACTGGCGATGCAATTCGGCTGGCGGATGCCGGAAGCCATTATCTACCCGGCAGGCGGGGGCACGGGCATCATCGGGATGCACAAAGGGTTCCTGGAGCTGCTGGAGCTGGGCTGGATTGAGGGCGACCTGCCCAAGTTCATCGCGGTTCAGGCCGAGGGCTGCCAACCCATCGTCAAGGCGTTTCACGAAGGCAAGGACACCGCCGAGCCGTGGCCCAACGCCGCCACCGTCGCCGACGGACTGCGCGTCCCCGGCCCCTTCGCCGACTACCTGATGCTCCGCGCCATCCGTGACACCGGCGGCACGGCGCTGGCGGTTTCCGACGCCGAAATGGTGGCGGCGATGTACGAGCTTGCCACTGCCGAGGGCATCTTCGCCTGCCCCGAGGGTGCCGCCACTCTGGTAGCCTACAAGCGCCTCATCGCCGACGGCTTCCTGCGCCGCGATGAGACCACCGTTCTGTTCAACACCGGCTCCGGCTATAAGTACCTGCAACTGATTGAGGGCGAGGGCGGGTGACGCTTTGGCGGGCGCAAGGCGGGGCAAGAAGCTGAAATCGGAGAAACGACTCCAACGGGCGAGTCACAGAGCCGGCCCTCGGCGGGAACGGGTTGAGCGGGGAGATACCGCCGGAGTTGGGCAACCTAGCCAACCTGAGATTTCTGCGGCTCACCGGGAACCAGTTGAGCGGGTCGTACCAAGCAGCTTGCAGGGCTGGTTGAGCAGTATATCCAATATAGGCGATCTGCCGTTCTGTTCGAGGGAGGCCCGGCCAGCCCTGCTCTCTATTTGGGGAATGCGGCAACCGCCCCGGTCATCGGGCGGCTTTTCGAGGGGCGACATTCGACAGCAACGCCCTATACGGGTATCATAGCCGGAAAATCCAGGGTAGGTTTTCCGGCTATCATCAACCCTGAAATAGGAGCGAGTCATGCGTCGCGTTGCCATTGTTTCACCTGTCCGAACCGCCGTCGGAAATTTCGGCGGCGCTCTGCGGGATGTGTCCGCCGCCGAGTTGGCCAGCGCCGTCATCAAAGAGACCCTGGACCGCTCGAAGGTAGATCCGGCCGTGGTCGATGATGTTATCCTAGGCCATGGCTACCCCAGCGGCGAGAATCCGGCGATCGGGCGGCTGGCCGCGCTCAAGGCCGGGCTGCCCATCGAAGTGCCGGGCTACCAGCTCGACCGCCGTTGCTCCTCCGGTCTACAGGCAATTCTGAACGCCGGTATGTTGGTGCAGACCGAGAACGCCGACGTGGTCATCGCCGGCGGCGTCGAGAGCATGAGCAACGCCGAGTTCTACAGCAACGAGTCCCGATGGGGCGCCCGCTTCGGCTCGGTTACGTTCCATGACCGGCTGGCCCGCGCCCGGGTTACCATTTCGCCCGATGAGCGTTTCGGCCCCATCCCCGGCGGCATGGTGGAAACGGCGGAGAACTTGGCTAAAGAGTACGAAATCTCCCGTCAGGAGCAGGACGAATACGCCCTCCGCAGCCACCGGCGCGCCGTCGCCGCCCAGACGGAAGCCCGGTTCGAGCAGGAAATCGTGCCTGTTCCGGTGCCGCAGCGCCGGGGCGACCCGGTGCCTTTCGACCGCGACGAAGGCCCCCGCGCCGACACCACCATGGAAGCCCTGGCCCGTCTGCGTCCGGTGATGCGCGACGGCTCGGTCTCGGCGGGCAACGCCAGCAGCCAGAACGACGCCGCCTCGGTATGCTTGGTGGTGGGCGAGGACAAGCTGGAAGAGCTGGGCTTGACGCCCATGGCCTTCCTGCGAGGCTGGGCCGTAACCGGCTGCCACCCGGCCACCATGGGCATCGGCCCGGTGCCTGCGGTGAACAAGGTTATGAGCAAAGTCGGCTTGTCGCTGGAGGATATGGACCTCATCGAGCTTAACGAAGCCTTTGCCGCTCAGGTGCTGGCGGTTCTGCGCGAGTGGAAACTGCCCCACGAAGACAACCTGAACGTCAACGGGTCGGGTATCTCCTTGGGCCACCCCATCGCGGCCACCGGGGCCCGCATCCTGACTACCCTGCTGCACGAGATGGAGCGGCGCAACGCGCAGTTCGGCCTCGAAACCATGTGCGTCGGCGGCGGCCAGGGCGTCGCCGCCGTATTCGAGCGGGGCTAAATCTGACGTCTGAATCAGGATTCCCGGGATAAAATATGGGCAGGACTGGTGCCCGTACTGAAAATCCTCTCAACCCTGATTTAGACGGACGGGCAGGACGAGCAACATCCTGCCCATTTTATATCCGGCAAACCCTGATTCAGACAGGAGAAACGAGATGGCAAGCAACCAGGACATCCCCGACGTGCTGGTAATCGGGGCCGGAGCTTCCGGGGCCGCCTTCGTCTGGAGCCTGGCCGAGGCTGGGATCAACGTCCTGTGCCTCGAACAGGGCGGCTGGGTGCCCCGCGACGCTTTCCCGGCGACCGGCGCCGACAGCCAGTTGCACTGGCAGACCGATTTCCACCCCGACCCCAGCGTGCGGCGGCTGCCCGAGGACTACCCGGTGAACAGCGCCGCCTCGCCCATCGCACCCTATATGTACAACGCAGTGGGCGGCAGCACGGTGCATTACGGCTCCCATTACCCCCGTTTCCATCCCTCCGACTTCCGGGTGCGCACGCTGGACGGCGTGGCTGACGACTGGCCGCTGACCTACGACGAGCTGGAGCCGTACTTCGACCTGAACGACCGGATGATGGGCGTGTCGGGTCTGCGCGGCGACCCGGCCTACCCCCCCAAGCCTGAACGCCCCTGCCCGCCGCTGTCCATCCGGCCCGGCGGCGAGATTCTGGCCAAGGGCTTCGACAAGCTGGGCTGGCACTGGTGGGCCTCGGATACGGCCATATCATCTGTGACCTACGACGGGCGCGAGCCGGACTCCGGCGGCTATCTTCGCTCGCTGGCAAGCACCGACCTCACCTACTGGCCGAGGGCGCTGGAACTCGGCGCGCAGTTGCGCACCAATGCCCGCGTGCGCGAGATTCTCGTTGACAGCTCCGGCAGGGCCGCCGGCGCGCTGTATTACGACGCTGACGGCAACCTCATCGAGCAGAAGGCCAAGGCGGTAGTAATGGCCTGCAACGGCATTGGCACCCCCCGGCTGCTGCTCAACTCCGCCTCGCCGCTCTTCCCCGACGGGCTGGCCAACAGCAGCGGGCTGGTGGGCAAGTGCCTGATGCACCACCCGGCCGGCGTGGTGGTCGGGGTGTTCGACCAGTGGCTTGGCACTGAGGACGGTTTCCCCCGCGGCAGCACCATGCTCAGTCAGGAATTCTACGAGACCGACGCCAGCCGCGGCTTCGTGCGCGGCTATGACTTGCAGATACTCGCTCTCGGCGGCTCGCCCCTGCCCACGGCCCTCGGCGGTCTTCTGGGCGAGCGCATACCGTGGGGCGAGGGACACCACCAAGCCTTCGATGAGCGCTTCGGCCACACCGTCGGCATCACCATAATGACCGAAGACCTGCCGGAGGAGCATAACCTGATTACCCTCGACCCCGACGAAACTGACAGCCACGGCATCCCCGCCGCCAAGGTCGAGTACACCGTCAGCGAGAACACCAACCGTATGCTGGACCATGGCGTAGAGCGGGCCAAGGAAGTCATGGAGGCCGCCGGAGCCAAGCAGATTCTCGCCTCCCGCCTGCGCCGCAACGCCGGGTGGCATCTGCTGGGGACGGCGCGGATGGGCGAAAACCCCAGCAACTCGGTGGTAGACCGCTGGGGCCGCTGCCACGACGTGCCCAACCTGTTCATCATTGATGGCAGCATCTTCACCACCAGCGCCTGCATCAACCCCACGTCCACCATCCAGGCTCTGGCCCTGCGCACCGCCGACTACCTGAAGGGCGAGGGACGGGACTCCATTCGCTAAGTCCTGCCTCTCCAGTGAGGAGGAGAACGATGCCAAGAATCGTGCATTTCGAGATTTACGCCGACGACGTTGACCGGGCGAGCAAGTTCTACGCCGGCCTGTTCGGCTGGGAGATAAACAAGTGGGACGGGCCGCCGCAAATGGACTACCGCTTGGTGAGCAGCGGGGAAGGCCCGGGCATAGACGGCGGCATCACCAAGCGCCCCCACGAGGGCATAGCTGGCGTGAATTACGTCCACGTGGAGGCAATAGACGAATATCTGCCCAAAGTCCAAGCCGGCGGGGGGCGCATCCTACAGCCCAAGATACCCATTCCCGGCATAGGCTACGTCGCCATCTGCCAAGACACCGAAGGCAACCCCATCGGGCTGTTCCAGTCCGACGAGAGCGCAGCTTACTGACCGCCCTTGCCCTGGCCGCCCGCCCGTTGACACCCCCACAGGGCAGGCTTAGGATAACCGCATTGCCGCCCGGAGAATTTGCCGGGCGGCCCGGCAAATGCGCCCTGCCAAAATTCGCAACGAAGGATGATGAAAATGCCAGAAATTTACGGCGAAGGCGACTTTCGATATGAATTCGTCGAGGACTGGGCCAAACTGCCCGATGACTCGAACTTTCAGGAATGCCCTGGCGTTGCCTGCGACTCCAACGACAACGTCTTTGTCCTGACCCGCGGCAAGGAACCCATTATGGTGTTCGACCGGGGCGGCAACCATATGCGCTCCTTCGGCCAGGGGCTGTTCAGCGACAACCGAACCCACGGCCTATACATCGGCCACGACGACTCGCTGCTGGCCGCCGACGACGGGATTCACACCATCCAGAAGTTCAGTTCCAACGGCGAAAAGGTATGGGAGCTGGGCGAGCGCAACAACCCGGCGGCCCGGTGGAGCGGCGAGCCGTTCAACCGCCCCACTTCCGCCGCCACCAGGCCCAGCAATGGCGACATCTACGTTTCCGACGGCTACGGCAACTCCCGCGTTCACGTGTACAGCAGCCAGCTCGAGTACAAGTTTTCCTGGGGCGAGCCGGGCATAGACGCCGGCCAGTTCATTCGCCCCCACAACATCGCCTTCGACAGCAACGACCGGGTGTATGTGGTTGACCGCGAGTGCCACCGCATCCAGATTTTCGATTCCGAAGGGAATTTCATCACCATGTGGAACAACATCCACCGTCCCGACGCCATGGTGCTGTGGGGCGAGCATATCTACGTGGGCGAACTGAACGGCATGGGCGGCGTGGACGACGCCCCCGGCCTGGGCCACCGGGTCAGCATCTATGACCTGGAAGGCAACCGCGTCTGCATGTTCGGCTCCAGGGAAGAGGGCGAGGGCTCGGGCCAGTTCATCGCCCCTCACGGCATAGCAGTGGACTCCCACGGCGATGTCTACGTGGCCGAGGTGTCCTACACCATCCGCGGCCAGCACATGAACCCGCCCCGCGAACTCCGCTCCCTGTCCAAGTACCGGCGGGTGTAACCCGGACGGGATGATGCGCTGCTGTACCCAGCGTAGGGGCGCGGGATCTGCGCCCCTACGGAGCAATGTATTGACCGGCAGCGAGGTGAATTTGTGATAACAATAGAAGTTTTCGTTGCAGCCTTTTCGTCGTTAGCGGTGATAGTGGCAGGGGCATTCTTCTGGATAATGACGGACATCCGGTCTTTGCGGAAAGAAATGCGAGAAGAATTTCGCGCGGAAAGACAGGAACGCCGCGAGGAAAGGGAGTCCGACAAGCTGGAACGCCGCGAGGAAAGGGAGTCCGACAAGCTGGAACGCCGCGAGGAAAGGGAGTCCGACAAGCTGGAACGCCGCGAGGAAAGGGAGTCCGACAAGCTGGAACGCCGCGAGGAAAGGGAGTCCGACAAGCTGGAACGCCGCGAAGACAACCGAGCGCTGCGGGAAGAGTTGCTTACGGCAATTCGCACGGAATCCGAGGCGCGGCGGGCGGATACCCAGCGGATACTGGAAGCGATATACTTTCACCGCCACGACCCCGACGGCACAGTAGCGCTCCGCCCGCCCGCTCAGCAGGCAGCAGACTAAGGAGAAAAACAGTGACCACGCCAAACCTCGCCAAAATCGAGCTGGTTGACCTGCGCGAAGCCTGGCCCAACGAGGCGCGGGACTTCACGCCGTGGTTGGCCGAGAACATCACCGAGTTGGGCGAAGCGTTGGGTATGGACCTGGAGTTGCAGGAAACGGAAGCGGCAGTAGGCGGCTATTCCCTAGACGTACTGGCGACTGACCTGAATCAGAACCGCCCGGTAATCATAGAGAATCAACTTGAAGCCACCAATCACGACCATCTGGGTAAACTGCTCACCTACGCAGCCGGGTACGACGCCAACGTGATCGTCTGGCTGACTCGTGAGTTCCGCGACGAACACCGGCAAGCCTTGGACTGGCTGAACCGGCGCACCGGAGAAGATACGCAGTTTTTCGGCGTCGTTGTTGAGTTGTGGCAAATAGGCAATTCTCCCCTCGCGCCGCATTTCACCCTGGTGGTTTCGCCAAACGAATATGCGAAAAGCAGGCCAGCTACACTGAAAGGCACAGTGTTGGACGCCAATGGCAAGTTTCGTCAGAGTTTGAGGGAGGCTTGCGACGCTCTTGGCATTAACTATCGCGGCAGAATAGGAGGGAACTCTTCCTACCTTATATTTGAGTACCCGGTCAAGTACGTGAGGTATGCCGCTATTTGGCACGGGGGCAGACCGGGTGTTGAAGCCATTATCGGAAAGGGCGGCGCTGAAGGGCGAATATGGAACCAGAAAGCCTTCAAGCATCTGAATCAGCGAAAGACTGAAATTGATTCCGCCCTTATGGAATCCGAACATGATGCATACCTAGTCTGGGAGCCCGGAGAAAACAGGAGGGGCAGCCGAGTAGCGATCTATCGTCAGGGAAACGTCCTTGAGGAGACGGATTCCTGGAGCGAATTCCAAGATTGGCAGATCCATATGCTGTACAAGTTTAGGGGCGTTCTTACGCCACACCTAAAGAATTTTCTGAACAGGAGCAACTAACCATTGACTGAAATCGGCGAAACTACAACTGTCCAGTGGGACAGCGCCCTGGAGGCCATCGAGCGGTGCTACGAATTGGGCTGGACCGACGGGTTGCCCGTTGTGCCGCCTACGGAGGCGCGAGTCGCGGAGTTCATCGAGCGCACCGGGCGTCCGGCGGGCGAGGTCGTGGGCGAGCTGCCGGAGCGGCGGCGCGAAATCACCGTCGGCAAGGTGGCGGCCAACGCGGTGATGGCCGGGTGCCTGCCGGAGTATATGCCGGTGGTGCTGACGGCCACCGAGGCCATGCTTGACCCGGTGTTCAACCTAGTCGGCCCCTCGTCCAGCATGGGCGGTTCGGCCATCCTGACCATCGTTAACGGCCCCATAGCGCGGGAGCTGAACGTCAATGCCCGCAACAACCTGTTTGGGCCGGGCAACCGGGCCAACGCCACCATCGGGCGGGCCATCCGGCTGATTCTGATGAACGCCTGCGCCGCCATTCCGGGCGTGTTCGACCGCAGCGTCATCGGGCATCCCGGCAAATACACCTACTGCATCGCCGAAGCCGAAACCGAAACCCACTGGACGCCGTTGCACGTCGAGCGCGGACTGCAACCCGGGCAGAGCGCAGTTACAGTCTTCGCCGGCGAGTCGCCCCGGCAGGTTCGTTCCGTGGGCCGGCCCGAGGCGATACTCCTCGCCATCTCGGACGTGACTTCAACCCTGGGCACCAGTATGTCAACATCGGGTTCGGTGGGCGAGACCGGAACCGGGGTGCGACAGGGGCAAATCGTGGTCACCATCGCCGGCAACTCCGGCCTGTGGCAGGACTGGGGCAAGGAGCAAGTCCGCGATTTTATCTTCCGCCGCGCCCAACGCACTACGGCGGAACTGAAACAGGCGCAGGTGCTGGCGGGCGATTTGGCGCCGGGCGACGAATCGGCGGCGGTTCAGCTCATCCCCGACCCGTCGGATATACTGCTGATTTTCGCCGGGGGCGAGGAATCCAATATGTCGTCGGTAATCCCCAGTTGGGGGCCGAAGGTGGCCTGCACTGCGGTCACGCGAGCCATTTCCTAACGCAATGACGCCAAGTCGCAATGGCGCAAAGGAGTTCTTATGACCACGGCCAACGAGCACATTCTGGTTAACCCGGTTACGCAGCCGGTGATTGCCCCGTTCAACGGTGCGCCGCGCCTGGCCAGCCTGGCCGGCACCCGGCTGGGGCTGATTGACGACAGCAAGCGCAACGCCGACGTCCTGCTGGAAGAGTTGGCGGAAGTGCTGCGCACCCGGTACGAGATAGCCAGCATCAAGTGGCATCGCAAGCCCAGCGCGTCGCGGCCGGCCGAACCGTCGGCCATCGCGGAGCTGGCGGAGGAGTGCGATTCCGTCATCATCGCCATCGGCGATTGAGGCTCATGCAGCGCGTGCAGTGTGCACGACGGAATTCACGTGGAGAACGCCGGCATACCCTCGGCCACCATCTGCACCGACCGCTTCGTGCCGACGGCTACCGGCATGGCGCGGATGTGGGGAGCGCCCGACTACCCCACCATCTACACCGAACACCCCATCGAGAACCTCAGCCGCGAAGCCCTGCGCGCGCGCGCCGAGGGATTGGCCCCGCTGGTGGTTCAGGTGCTGACCGGCGAGGGTTAGGCGGATTTTCAACGCAAAGACGGGAAGGACGCAAAGAGCGGGATTGTCAGTATTATCTCTGCGTCCTCTGCGTTTGATACGCCCCGGCTAGGTCAGCTCGCGGCGCAACTCCGGAGGCAGCAGGTTGGGGATGGTGTCCTCTATGGGATAGGATTCATCGCAGGCGGCGCAGAGCAAGGCGCCTGTGACCACTTCGCCGCCGTCTTCTTCAGCCACTTTCAGTTCCAGCTCACCCTTGCACACCGGGCAGGCCAGTATCTCCATCAGGTCTTTCTTCAAGTTTTCCCTCTCGTTTCGCCGGTTTGAAACTACGCCGACAGCGCGTCTTCGATGAGTGCGTCAAGCACGTCGGACAGGCCGATTACGATGATGCCGATTACCAGCAACGCCATTGGGCTGCTGAGGCGCCTGGCGACGCGACGCAGCAGCCCGCCTCCTTGGCCCTGACGTTCCGCGTAATCGCCCCGGCGAAGGAAGCGCACGACGTAGAACATATACAACGCCAGCGCGATTTTCACGCCCAGCACCGCCGCGTATGGAACGCTTGCGGCACCCCCGGTAAGCCGCGCCACCGACAGGATTACGCCGGTGAGCAGCAATACGGCGATAGCGGTGGTGACCAGCCCGCGGAACTCGTCCCTGATCGCCGCGCCGGTGTCCGGCGGCAATCCCTGCGAGCGGCGGATGGCCGGGCGAAGCACCAGCAGGTAGAACCCGCCGCCGCCAACCCACGCTACGGCGGCTAGGGCGTGTCCCCACCTGATGATTACCAGAATCCAGTCTAAAACGCCTATTCCCAACCGCTGCGTGCCTCCCTCTCTGACCATGGCCCGCCGATGGTTTATCCCCCGGTCAGTCCCCGGACGACTCCGGTGATGCGTTCGGCGTCGAGAGCGCTGACGTAGGTATCCGCGAGTTGACCGCCCCGGTCAATGAACCAGGTCGTCGGGTAATACTCGATGCCGTAAGCCGAGGCAATGGCCTCTTTGTGATCGGTGGCGAAATCGAAGGTCAGACCAAGCTCCGCCACAAACTCCCGCGCCGTCTGCTCGGTATCGAACCCCCGGGGCACGAACAAGCCCAGGAAGCGAACCGGCTCGCCATCCAGATTCTTCCAGGATTGCTGAAACTCCGGCATCTCCTCGCGGCAGGGCGGGCAGCTCGGATACCAGAAGTTAATCACCACCACTTTGTCCTTATATTGTTCCGACAGCCGGAACTTTCCGCCGTCGAACAGTTCCACCTCGAAGTCCTGCGCCTTCTCCCCGCCACAGGCAGCCGCAAGGATCAGGAGCAGAGCGAACAGGGAGAAGTGCAGAAATACGGCTGGAAAGTGAAGCATCGCGGCCGACAGCAGGCCAAGGCTCAGTTGGGATTTTCAAGGCCATCGCATTCTATATGCGATGCAAGGGCCTTTCAACGCCAATTTGCCGGGCCGCCTTGACTGTACGGCCTCAGCAACTAAAATCGGAAAAGTATTGGATTCCCCGTTATCTGTTGGAGGTGTTGCTATGCGACTGGAAAACAAGGTTGCGCTCATCAGCGGCGGCGCTCGCGGCATGGGGGCCGTGGAGGCGCGGCTGTTCGCTCAAGAGGGCGCGAAAGTGGTCATCGGCGACGTGCTGGAAGACGAAGGACGGCGCACCGAGGCCGAGATAAACGAATCGGGCGGGGAGTGCGTCTTTGTCCGGCTGGACGTTACCAGCGAGGCGTCATGGCAGGCGGCGGTGGGCGAGGCAGTACAGCGATTCGGCAAGCTGGATATACTGGTCAACAACGCCGGCATCTACCGCACCCACAACGTGGCGGACACCTCATCGGAGGAGTGGGATCAGGTAATGGACATCAACGCCAAGGGCGTGTTTCTCGGCACCAAGGCCGCCATCCCCGCTATGCGGGACAGCGGCGGAGGCTCCATCGTCAACATTTCGTCGGTGGCCGGGCTGGTCGGCAACTTTATGTCATCCGCCTATACCGCGTCCAAGGGCGCGGTGCGGCTGTTCACCAAGTCCACCGCCATTCAGTGCGCCCGCGACGGCATCCGCTGCAACTCCGTGCATCCTGGCACCATCGAGACTCCAATGACGGCTTCGATGCTGTCCGAAGAAGCCTACCGCCAGGACCGCCTCAACCGCACGCCCTTGGGCCGGTTGGGCACCGCGGAAGACGTGGCCTACGGAGTGCTGTTCCTTGCATCGGACGAGGCGTCTTTTATGACCGGCTCCGAGCTGGTGATTGACGGGGGGCGAACAGCGGAGTAGAGCGGCGCGGGCAGGGGCGCATACTACAATGCTCTGGCCGGACGGCCTGCGGCAACGGTAGAGCGGCGCGGGCAGGGGCGCAGGGTATGCGCCCCTGCCCAGCAATCACGGCATCATTCGGGCGGGCTGTGCCCGCGCCCCGGTTTCTACCGGCCCATGGCATACCCGTCGCGGCGCGGGTCAGCGCCACCGCTCAGTCCGCCCCGTTTCTGGTCCACCTGCACGGCGCAGAGGCAGCCCATCCGTGGAGTGAAGTCGTCCCACACTTCCACCCGGTGGCCCATGCGGGAAAGCTCGCCTGTTACCTGTGACGGCATACGTCCTTCGACGCCGACCAGTCCGGGGTGATAGGCGTGAGGCCAGAAGGAGTTGGGGAAGCTCCAGGTCGAGAACCGGGGCGCTTCCACCGCCTGCTGAACGTCCATGCCGAACTCCACCACATTCAGGAAGAGCTGCACCATGGACTGCGGCTGCACATCGCCGCCCGGGGTGCCAAAGGGCATCAGCGGCTTGCCGTCGCGCATCGCCAACGCCGGGTTGGGGGTGAGCCGGGGCCGCTTTCCGGGCTCGAGGGCGCTGGGATGCTCCGGATCCAGCCAGGTCTGCGAACCGCGAGAGGACGCAATGAAGCCCAACCCCGGTACGATGGGAGAGGTGCCGAAACTGTCGCTGGGGGTAGCTGAGAAGGCATTGCCCCAGCGGTCAACCACGCAGGCGTAGCTGGTATCGGCGGGCAGCCCGCCTGCCACCGCATCGGGCCGGCGGCGATGCCCGTTGCTGGCAGGCATACCCATGTGCGGCCACGGATCGCCGGGGATGGGCATCTCGGCTGCCGCCCGTTCCGGGTCTATGGCCTCGCGCCGCTCCGCAGCGTAGGATTTGGACAACAGGCCGCCCATCGGCACGTTCACGAAGTCGGGATCGCCGATGTATGTGTCGCGGTCGCTGAAAGCCAACTTCAGGGCTTCCAGCACCGTGTGGGCATAGGCAGCGGTGTTATGGCCCATGCCCTTCAGGTCGAACCCCTCAAGTATCTGCAAGGTCTGGAGGTTGACCGGCCCTTGGCACCACGGGCCGCAGGCGTATACCTGAATTCCTTTGTAGTCTATGGACGGCGGGGTATCAACGCCCACGCTGAACCCGGCCAGGTCTTCCCTGGAAAGAAAACCGCCCTCATCCTGAACGAAGCGGACTATCTCTTCCGCAATCTCTCCCTTGTAAAAGAAATCGCGGGCAGACTGGAGGGCAGCTTCCCGTCCCTGCCCGGAGTGGGCGCGTTCCACTTCGATGAGCCGGCGGAAGGTGCGGGCCAAGTCTTTCTGCACCAGTATGTCGCCCACGTCGGGACGGCGCCCGCCGGGGAAAAATATGGCCGCGGTGGAGGGCCACCGGCCATCGCCGTCGGAGTCGCCGATGAGCGAGTCTCCCGTGCGGGCCAGCGCCGATTGCAGTGTGGCCGGGATGGGAAAGCCCTGCTCCGCCAGTTCCAGGGCAGGTGTCACTACCTGCTCGAAGGTCATCGTGCCGTAGAGCTGCAACGCCGTAATCCAAGCGTCGGCGGCAGCGGGTGTGACGGTGCGAAGCACGCCGACGGGCAGGTCGCCCCCGTGCTGGCGGTTGAAGTAGTCTATGCTGGCGGCCTTGGGCCACCGGCCCAAGCCGCTGATGGACACCGTTTCCCCACTGGCCGCATCGTGGATGATGATGGGCGCCACCCCGCCAAAGCCGGTCCACTGGGGCAAAGTAACGTTGATAGCGATTCCTGCGGCGACACCGGCGTCGGTGGCGTTTCCGCCCTGCTCCAGAATGCGGAAACCGGCAGCGGTAGCCAGATAGTGGCCGCTGGAAACGACGTGCTGCGCGCCGGACACCAAGGGACGGTAAGTTCTGATTCCAAGGGCCACGGTACACCCCCTATATGCTGGGCCTGCGGTTGCCGGGTATGATACGGAGGGGCTGCCGGGGTGTCAACAAAACCCGTCATTCGCCCAATCCCCCTCGGAGGCCGCAGCTATGCTCATCGAAGTCGAAGTGACCGCCGGAGAAAACAGCCCGCTGGCCCTGCACCGTATGTTCGACTTGTTGGAAGACCCTCGCCCGGTGTCACGGGTGTTGGCCCCAAATCCGCTGGGCGAGGATGTCTGGTGCGAAGTTACGGGCTGGGACGCCGAAGGGCCATGCCCGGCAATGGCCGCTCTGTCGGAGGATTCCGGCGACGGAGTGGTGCTGCTGATCTACGGGGGCAGCGAGGGGGTGCGTTTGCGCCCGGCGGACGCGCCAAGCCATTGGGCCTTGAACGATGCGGCTCAGTGGGGCGAAGCCTGCCTGATGCTGGGGAAAGACACGCCTGCTGAATAGACCCATAAGCCCGGCTAGAACACCGGGGCGGATAATTTCCTTACCAGCGCCTCCGTGGCCAGGGCCTCGCCGGTTCGGAAATCCAGGCAGTCGCCGTTCCGCAGTTGGTTGCAAAGCCGGTCTTTCCGCCCATAGAACAAGTCCCCAAAGCCGAGGGCAATGAGCGGCGCTGAATTGGGCTGTTTCCCGGCGCGGACCAGCTCGGCGAAGTAACGGCCGGCCAGCGGGTTTTCCAGCGCTCCGTCAGTGCAAACCAAGGCCAGCTGGTCGAAGTAGACGGTATGATCCAGCGAGGCTTCGCCGGTGTTCAGCGCGTCTTCATCGTCGGCATACAGTATCCACGACGGGATCCGGGCGGATTGCAGGGTACGGCGCAGCCGCTTCGCCAGTTCGCTGTCCGCCATCGCGCCTACCAGAAGTGTCGTCGGGAAAGTTCGCCTCTCGGACTTCATAACTTCTTGAGCGGCAACCAGCGGTTCCGCCACTCCCGCGCCCAGCAGAAACTGTTCCGGTATTCGCCCGCCGGAACTGGACAGCGTGTCCAGGGTAACGGCGCTGGGGGCCGTGTGGTTGATTGTTTCCAAGCCGATCGCCATTCGCAGGTCGCAATTGGCGAACAGCGTCCCGCCCGCCGTGGCTTGGTGAAGTATGGCGCTGTCGAGGCTTGCCCGCACAATCCTCGCGCCGCGCAGGTCCGCTCCTGAAAGGTCGGCCATCAGGAGCGCGGTTGTGGTGAGGACAGCCCCGCGCAGGTTCGCGCGCGACATATTCGCCCAAGACAGGTTGGCGGAGGTCAGGTTGGCGCCACTGAGATCAGCCCCCTGAAGATTGGCGTAGGGCAATGCGGCATAGGAAAGGTCAGCGCCCTTCAGCACCGCATGCCGCAGGTTGCAGTTGGACAGGTTGGCGCGGGTCAAAGAACAGCCGGCCAGTTGCGAACCCGTCAGGTTGGCGTGGGGCAGGCTGGCGCGAAAGAGATGGGCGTTGGTAAGATTCGCCCCGGAAAGGTCGGCCATGCGGAAGTTGCATCCGGTGAAGTCCGCGTCGCTCAGGTCGTCATGCCGAAGGTCTGCGCCGGGCAGCTTTATGCCGCTGAGGAAGGCCCCTGACAGATTGAGAGTCGGACGCCCGTATACGAACTCAGGCGTAAATGTCTCGCTGGCGGCGCGGTCTTCCAGTCTGTACCCCAAGTCGAAACGGGGCAGACGGGTATTGAGGCTGCGAAAAGTCAGTTCGCGCCACCGGGCGATGGCGTTGGGCCCGGATCGCGCTAAACCCATGTGGTCTGGGTCGGCCAAATGATACACCTCTAGGCTGATGGTTCTGGACTGCTTGGCCCTGAACCCCCAAAAGTTCGGGCCGTTGGGCCTCTGCCTCCGCCCGTCCTGCTATGCTCTATGTATCCCGATGCACCCTATGTATCCCCACCCTATGTATCCCCACCCTATGTATCACGGTGTACCCCGGTTGCGAAGGAAATTGCGGCTCACTTGCGTCCGGCAAAAGCGGGCAGCACTTCGCGGGAGAAGATTTCCAACTGGCTGCTGAGTTCGCGCCAAGGCATCCCCTCGGGCCATTGAAGAACGATGTCCTCCAGGCCGGGATATTTCTCCTCCAGCTCCCGGAAAGTCTGGATGAAGACCTCCGGCGGCCCGCAAATCCAAGCCTTCTGCTGCACCCCGTCCTCCACTGTGGGAGTGCGGGCCGGCGCGCCGGGCGAACCCCACATTCGCCCCTGTTCGTCCACATAGCGAACCAGGCCGAAGGGGGCGAACCATTTGTAGCGTTCATCGTGGAAGGGACGGACTCGCTCCACGGCTTCTTCCACTGAATCGGCAAGGTAGAAGCCGAAGCCCAAGGCCAGGTCCTGCCCCAGCTTCAGGTCGCGGCCCGCCTCGGCAGCCGACTTCTGATACTGGCCGAAGAACTGCTCCACGATCTTTTCGCCGCTCAGGGCGGTCATACCCTTGATTCCCCTTTTGGCGATGAAGTCTATGGTGCGGCCACTGGTCACCGGCTGCCAGACTTCCACCGGAAGATTCAGAGGACGGGGCACAAGGGTGATGTCCTCCAGCCGGTAGCCGCG
This sequence comes from Dehalococcoidia bacterium, assembly GCA_965213725.1. Taxonomy (GTDB): domain Bacteria; phylum Chloroflexota; class Dehalococcoidia; order Lucifugimonadales; family UBA3495; genus VXOI01. The sequence goes on along the minus strand of OZ243924.1, from coordinate 3,493,593 downwards.
ATAGGGAACGTCCGGCGGAATCCGGTAATGCTTGCCGCGGTGGCTGAAGGACTCCTGATTGAACGCCTTGAGGATTATTTCCACCTGCTCCTCGAAGAGCTCCCGGTTGGCGTCCTGGTCCAGCAGGGGAGCGCCGAAAGTCTCCACCTCGCGGGTCTGGTAGCCGCGCCCGATGCCGAAGACCAGCCTCCCGCCGGTCAGCACGTCGCCCATGGCGAAGTCCTCGGCCAGCCGGAGCGGGTGCCACATAGGAACAATGTTGAAGGCCGCGCCGAACTTCAGGTTCTTGGTGTGGGCCGCGAGATGGACTCCCAGCAGAGTGAGGTTGGGTATGCACTCGTACCCTTCCCGCTGGAAGTGGTGTTCCGCCGCCCACAAGCAATAGAATCCGGATTCATCCATCTGCTTGGCAAGGGCCATGGCGTGGTCGAAGGACTGCACCAATTTTTCGTTGGGGTAGCGCCGCCCGTCGGGGTTTCGCCCGTCGGCGCCCACGTCGTCAAGGTCAATCTGACCCACATATAAAACTGAGAAACGCTTGATCATCTGCCTGTCTCTGATAGTTTGGGATTCAACGGATACGGAAACCGCCCGAAAAGTATAGCACGCCCGGCGCCGCTGCCTTACACCGCGGCGCCCTTGGCCTTCAGCTCTGCGATGCGGGCGGTGTCGTAGCCAAGGTCAGCCAGCACCTCGGCGGTGTGCTGGCCGGTAACGCTGCCGGGGAACCGGACTTGTCCGGGAGTTTCTGACAGGCGTAACGGTATCCCCGGCTGCCGCACCTTGCCGCCCGGCACTCCGGGGGCTTCCAACTCTACCACCATGCCGCGATCCAGAACCTGCGGGTCGTCAAGGGCTTCTTCCAGTTCGTAAACCTGGCCCACCGAGATGTTGGCGTCCCGCAGGGTCTCGAACCATTCTTCGCGGGTCTTGCTGAGGAACGTCGCTTCAAGGGTCTGGACGATTTCCGCGCGCTTGTCTTCACCGGCCTGCTGGTGGGGTATCAGGTCTTCCCGTCCGATGGCGCGGCACAGGTTTTCCCAGAACCACGGTTCGATGGCCGCGATGGAGAAATACTTGCCGTCCGCAGTCTTATAAACGTTGTAGAAAGGCGAACCGCCGTTGAGCCTGTTCCCGCCGCGAGCAGGCTTGTAACCCTGCGAAAAGGCGTCGGCGATTATGCCGCAGAGCATATACAGCACGCCTTCGGTCATGGCGATGTCCACGTACTGGCCCCGGCCTGTCTTTTCCCGGGCCATCAGCGCGGCCAGTATGCCGGCCGCCCCGCAGAGTCCTCCGCCGGCGTAGTCGGCTATCAGATTAAGCGGGATGACCGGCTTCCCTTCCGGGGACTCGCCAATCAACCCCAAGGCTCCGGCAAAGGAAATATAATTTATGTCATGCCCCGCCATCCCTGAGTAAGGCCCGGTCTGGCCGTAGCCGGATACTGAGCAGTAGACGGCGCGGGGGTTGATTTCCTTCACCTGTTCGTAGCCGACGCCAAGGCGGTTGACCACGCCGGGACGGAACCCCTCCACCACCACGTCGGCGTCGGCGGCCAACTGCCGGAAAATCTCCAGCGCCTCTGGCTCCTTGAGGTTGAGCGCGATGCTGCGCTTGTTGCGCTGAAGGGCGTTGAAGGAGGCGTGGCGGCGCTCGTCCTCCGGCGTCTCGATGCCGGCGACGATGCGCTCGTAGGCGGCCCTCGCCTCGTCCATGGGCCGTTCCACCATCAGCACGTCGGCCCCTAGGTCGGCCAATATCATGGTGGCGAACATCCCGGGGGCATTGCGGCAGAAGTCCAGTACCTTGATTCCTTCCAAGGCCAGCATTGGGAACCCTCCGGCGTTGGGATGGGGCGGCTTATTATAACCGCTTATTTGCCTGAATCAGGTTTCTAAGGTTTTTCTTCATCCGGCGAATCCCTTAATCCCGATTCAGGCAAAGAAAGGGAACGCCGGGGGTTCCGTAGCAAGACCGCCAACGCCGCACTATAATCCCCGCAGACAATTCCGTCAGCAAAGGAGAGCGTTATGGACTTGGGGCTGCAAGGCAGGGTAGCAATGATTACCGGGGGCAGCCACGGCTTGGGCAAGCAGGCGGCGGCGGCTTTGGGGCGCGAGGGGTGCAAGATTGCCATCTGCGCCCGGGGAACAGAGCAACTGGAGGAGACCCGCGCTGAGTTGGCCGAGGCCGGGATGCAGGTCATCGCGGTGCAGGCCGACGTCACCAAGCGCGACGACCTGGAGCGTTTCCACCACGAGACTGTGTCGGCCCTTGGCGAGGTTGACATTTTGGTGAACAACGTCGGCGGGCGACGGGGGGAGGTTGACTTCTTGGCAACGGGCATGGAGCGGTTCCGGGAGGGCCTGGAGGTCAACCTGTTCAGCGCAGTGGAATTGGCGTATCTGGTGCTGCCCCACATGAGAGAACAGAGGTGGGGCCGCATCATCAGCATCTCGTCCATCTACGGGCGCGAATACGGCGGCTCGGTGGACTACATGACCGGAAAGGCCGGCCTCATCGCCTTCTCCAAGCACCTGGCTCTGAACCTCGCGCCCGAGAACGTACTGGTCAACTGCGTTGCGCCCGGATCCATTGACTTCCCGGGCAGCACCTGGGATCGCTTCCAGCAGAACAACACGCCGGAAGTGGTGAACGAGTTCATCGCCCGCAACCTGCCCGCAGGCAAGTTCGGCTGGCCCGAACCCATCGGCGAGACGGTGGCGTTTCTGGCCTCGGAACGCGCCGACCTGATTACGGGCACGTGCCTGAACGTTGACGGGGGCCAATCGCGCTCGCTGTTCTAGCGGGGCGGGTGTCGTTTCGGCCCGGATATTTGCCGGGGCGCATGGTTGTGCGCCCCGGCGGCGAATTTGTCGGAGCCGCGCCGGCTCGCGGCTTCATAAGGAGCCGACGAACTCCCGCCATGCCTGTACGCAGCGTTCCGGGGCGGAATGCTGCACGTATCCGGTAGTGCCGGAGATGACGCGCAGGCGGCCGTTGGGCAGCAGGCCGGCCATTCCGGTGGTCCGGTCGGGGTTATCCCGGGCGTTCTGCTCCGACGCCAGCACCAACGCGGGCGTCCGTATCCGGCGCAGCGTGTCGGTAAGGTCCTGCCTGGACAGGTAGTCCAGCGTTTCCATTACCACCCGCGCCGGGGTCTGCGCCATCTGATTGATGTACCAATTTTGGTGCGCCGCGTCGGAATCCCCCGTTTCCAGCCTTCGTTCGGCAGTGCCCCGCACCCACGCCTCCACCCCCTCATCCCGAACCTTGTTGTAGGACTCCAGGTAAGACGGCACGCCCACGAACTTGTAGGGTGAGGTGCAGGCGGCAACCGACAGAAGGCGCTCCGGGTATTCAGAGGCGAATTGCAGGGCAATGGTGCCTCCCACAGTCTCCCCGATGAGGTGTACGCGCTCCAGTTCCAGGCAGTCCAGCAGCCCCCGCACGTCGGCGGCGAACCGGCTGAGCGACCAGCGGTAGCCATCGGGCGGCACGGTGGAGCGCCCGAAACCGCGCGCATCCAAGCGCACCACGCGGTACTGCCGGGCCAGCAGCGGAACCCAGGCGTACCACAGCCGCGCGTTCTTGGCGTTGCCGTGATGCAGAACCACCGTTTCGGAGTTTCGCCACGGGTCGGTGAAGTCGTCATCCTCGTAGTACATATCCAGCGAATAGTCTATGCGTGCGTAGGGCATGGCGCGCCTCCCGGCAGTAGTTCCTGAACTCTTTTAAGCAACCCGTTAGTCCGTGATGGGGATGGCTACGGAAACGCAGGGCGTGCCGCCCTAGACGGCGGCGGCGTGGCCGCGTCCGGCCAGGTCGCCGGACAGCAGCGCGCCGCCGGGGTTGCGCGTCGCTAGGGTCGAAGATATGCCTAGCGCCGTCGCCCAATCCGCCGACCTTCCGGCACGCTCAGGATGATACGGCGATGTCCGGCCAGCGTCAATTTCGCCTAGCTGCATTTCCGGTGGCGCACAGCTCGGTCAGACAGCACCCGGCGCAAACCGGCTCTCGCTTGAGACAAGCGACCTTGGCATGGTGGTCCAGCAGGGCGTGGAACTCGTTGAACAGCCCGGCGTCCGGGGGCAGGTTGTCTTGGAACAGGGATTGATAGCTGCCGTATCCGGGGCTGCGGCCCGGCGGGGGGAATCCCATACGGTCAACTATGCGACGGGTGTAGCTGTCCATAACGAAAGACGGTTTCCCGGCGGCGTAGACGATGATGTCGTCGGCGGTTTCCTCTCCGATGCCGTGGATGGAAAGCAGTTCCTTCCGCAGTGCTGGAATGTCTTGGGCAAAAAGCCTTTCCAAGCCGCCCCGAGCCAGCGCATAACCGGCGAAAGCCAGCAGCTTGCGGGCCTTGGCATTGAAGTACCCGGAAGAGCGAATGATCATCGCTAGTTCCGGCTCCGGCCGGGCGGCGATAGCCTCAAAAGACCAGCATCCGGCAGCCTTCATTGCAGCCAGAGCCTTCTCGACGTTGCTCCAGGATGTGGACTGGGTGAGGATGGCCCCCACGATGACCTCAAAGGGGCTGTCAGCCGGCCACCAGCCCTGCGGCCCGTAAGCGTCGTAAAGCCGACGGTAAACTTCCGGCAGAAGCGCATCCAGCGGGATGTTGGAGTAGACGGTCACAGTCGGCGCTCCGGTTCGCATGGTATAGACTCAAAGGGAATGATGGGCAGCCTCCGGGCCAATCGCACTTCCCGGCGGGACACGAAGCAGTTGTAGGCATAGGCGTCTACCCCGCAGGCAGTGGCGCGGCGCAATGCGTCGGCAAGGGCCGGGTCTGCCGGCACGTTGGCGGCGAAGGCAGCGGCGTCGGCCCGCTGTATCACGAACACCACGGAGGCGCGGTGTCCCCCTCGCACCGCCGCGGCGAGGGTGTTCAGGTGCTTGGCCCCGCGCCGGGTAGGGGAATCAGGAAACAGCCCCACGCCGTTCTCGACCAGCGTCACCGACTTCACCTCGACGTAGTGCCTGCCATCCTCGTATTGCAGCATCAGGTCAAAACGGCTTTCTCCAAAGGAGGATTCCCGAACAATTGCGGCCGGTGTCTCGAAGCCCTCCAGCCGCCCGGCCGCAAGGGCTTCCGCCACCAGCGCGTTGGGCAGCCTGGCGTCTGCGGAGACCAGGGTCCCGGCGGCTTCCACCAAGGCGAGGTCATACGCGGTCTTGCGTCCGGGCCGGTGCGCCGGCATCAGCCACACCGGGGCGCCGGGCAAAAACAGTTCGCGCAGCCGCCCGGAGTTGGCAACGTGAACCCCCTCCTCGCGCCCGTTCAGCTCCACCAGGGCAAGGAAGCGGTTCACCCGCCGCAGGAATCTCGCCTTGGCCGGATCATCGCCCAGATACACCGTCACTCCATTGCGGTATTCTCGATATGTATTGGCAATGCTGACTGGCCGCGCCGTCCCTCCCCCCGGTCATTCCCGCCTTCTTAGGAAATGACGGAGCGGGCAATGCCAACACACGTCCAGAATACGCTCCATTGCCGCACACTTGCGCTCAACGCCGGTAATGGTAACAATGGATTGAGTTGACTGGCAAACGGGAACGGCGGGGTTATGAGCGTATTTGCGGATAAAATCAGGCAGGCTTGTCTCAGTAGCCGCAGCCTGCTGTGCGTCGGCCTGGATCCTGACCCGGCTATGATGCCGACGCCAAACGTGTTCGAGTTCAACCAGGGGATTGTTGACGCGACGGCCGGAGCAGCCTCGGCCTACAAGCCCAACCTAGCCTTTTACGAAGCCCTCGGAACGGTGGGCATGAAAGCGCTGGAGGACACCATCGCCCACATACGCAAGGCCGCCGGAAACGCCATCATCATCGGCGACGCCAAACGGGGGGACATCGGCCAGTCGGCTAGGGCCTACGCCAAGGCCATGTTCGACGTTTGGGGCTTCGACGCTATAACAGTCAACGCCTGGGGCGGGGCGGACTCGGTTGAGCCTTTCCTGGAAGATGAGACGAGAGGGGTGTTCGTGTGGTGCCGTGGCTCCAATCCCGGTTCGGCGGACTTTCAGGATATCCAGACCGGCCCCACGGGCAAGACCCTCCCACTATACCAGCGCATGGCTCTGGCCTGCTCCCAGTGGAATACTCGGGGCAACATCGGTCTAGTGGTGGGGGCTACGGCGCCAACGCAGTTAGCGTCGGTGCGCGAGTTGTGCCCTGAAATGCCGCTGCTGATCCCGGGAGTCGGGGCGCAGGGCGGCGACCTGGAGGCGGCAGTGCGCGCCGGGGTTGACGCCAAGGGGCGGCTGGCCCTCATCAACTCCTCCCGCGGTGTCATCTATGCCTCCCGCGGAAGTGATTTCGCCGAGGCGGCGGGAAGGGCGGCCCAAACCTTGCGCGATTCCATTAACGCGGCGCTGGCGGAAGAAGGACGGGGTTGGCCTTAGAGTTGAAGACGGGCGACGCGGTGCGTTTGAAGAAGGCGCACCCGTGCGGCGAATATATCTGGACGGTCGCCCGGCTCGGGGCCGACATCGGCCTAGTGTGCCGGAAGTGCGGCCGTTACGTGCTTATGCCCCGTTCACTGCTGGAGCGGCGCATTCGGCAGGTCATCCCCCGCCAAGACGGTTAGGCATCGTCAATTATGGGTATTAGGGGCCTGGAGGAAAGCTGCTGGGGCATCACGGAGTCCAATATGTCTGCGTGATACCCGCTCATGTGCTTTGCCATCAACTCTATAAAGTTGCGGACTCCCTGCCCGGCGAACTTGCCTTTCAGGGTGCAGATGCCGATGGAAGAGCCGGGCAGGATGTGGCTGATGGGCGCTATGTCCATACGTTCCGGGTCTCCGGGGTGCATGGCGAAATCGTTGGCTACCGCCAGCCCGATTCCTATTTCCACGTAGCGCTTCATGGACTCGGTATCGTCAAGAGAGAGGATCACGTCCGCCGTCAGCCCCTGGCTCTTCAGCTTCTGGTCAATCTTGCCTCGGAGCAAACTCTCCGGGCCTGTGAGTATCAGCGGCCACTCCACAATGTCTTCTAAAAAGATCTGGGCGCGGGTCGTCAGGGGATGGCCTTTGGGCATGAGCAACAGGTGCTGATAATCGAACAGTTTCTCGAATTCGAGGGATGACTCTTCCGGCGGCGGCGGTGAACAGAAGGCGAGGTCAATTTCGCCGGAGCTGATCAACTGCATCAGCGGATTGTAGGCGCGGGCCAGCATCCGAATGCGAATTTCAGGATACGCTTCGCTGAACTCCCGCACGCCCAAGGGCATATGGCTCTTGATGAGGTCCGGGTACGCGCCCACCTGGAACGATCCCCGGCGTTCCGCGTAGTCCATCTCCGACTTCAGGGTCTCGATGGAGGTCACCACCGGGGTCACCAGCTCCAGCAGCGTGGAGCCTTCCGAAGTTAGCTGGATGGGGCGCTTTATCCGGTCGAAGAGGGTAACGCCGAACTCATCCTCCAGCTTGCGGAGGTGAGTCGTCACCGTGGGCTGGCCCAACTCCAGGGTTCGCGCTGCCTTGGAGACGCTGCGCAGGCGCGCCACGTGATAAAAGCTGACCAGCTCTCGCAATTCCATAAACCCGCCCCCCGGAAATGCCCACGCGTCAATAAATATAATATATCATAAATTATCCCTTGACAAAATAACTGGCCTAAATCAAGAATGAGGCTGACCTTCCGTCCAAAAGCGGAACGTCCGCGCGGTTCCTTCGACAAACGTATGCCAGACTGGCCCCGGCCAGGGAACCTTCGGGTTAAAAGTATGCCTTTTGTGATAACTGAACCCTGCATCGGCGTAAAGGACGCGACTTGCATCGAGGTGTGTCCCGTTGACTGCATCAACACCGATGACGCTGAGGAACAGTACTTCATAGACCCCGTAACCTGTATTGACTGTTCCTATTGCGAGTCGGTGTGCCCGGTCAACGCCATCTTCGACGAGTTTACCGTTCCCAGCCAGTGGCGCCACTTTATCGCTAAAAACCGAGATTTCTACAAGAAGCGGTAGCCGTTGCCGTTTCTTCCTGCGCCGGAATCCCCGCTAGGCTTGATTGCCTGCGCCCTAGGCGACCTTGACCGGGCGTCAGGCGCGGGCAAGCCTGCGTGTCCGCTATCCGCTTTCGCCCTGGAGGTGCGCCAGACATGGCTTTATTCCTGCGAGATGAACAGGTGGCCCAATGCGTGGACATGAACGAGATGCTGGCGGCCATCGAGAATATGCAGGCGCATTACGGGCAAGGCGAAGCCTTTAACCTGGGGCGCCGGAAGATAATCGCCGAAACTGGAATGCTGTCGGTTATGGGCGGCGGCCTGTTTTATGAGGGGGTGCTGGGCGTAAAGACCTACACCGTAGTGCGCGGCTCCTACTCCTTTCAGGTCAGCTTGTACGATGCCGCCACAGGCAAGCTGCTGTGTTATACCCAAGCCAACCGCTTGGGGCAACTCCGCACCGGGGCGACCACCGGCGTGGCCGTGAAGCACTTGGCAAACAGCAAGCCCTTGACCGTGGGCCTCATCGGAACCGGAGGGCAGGCGCCAACGCAGTTGCAGGCCGTCGCCAGCGTCCGCGAATTGGCCGGAGTCAAGGCATACAGCCGCAACTCAGAGCGCAGAGCCGCTTTCGCCGCCCGGATGTCCGAATCCCTGGGGGTTGAAGTAGAGGCGACGGAGACCAACGCCGAAGCCGTTGAGGGCTGCGACTTGGTTATCGGCATCGCCGCGACGACGGAGCCGGTAATCAGCGGCGACTGGCTGAATCAGGGCGCAACGGTAATAGGCGCAGGCCCTACTACTTGGCGCGTCAGCGAAGTTGACGAAAAGACCCTCACCCGCGCGGACAAGCTGTTTGTGGACTCTCTGGACCAAGCCCCCATCGAAGCCGGCGACATCGCGGCCGCCGTGGACAAAGGGCTTCTGAACTGGAGCCAGCTAACCGAACTTCGCTACGCAGTGTGCGGAGCGCTTCAGGGACGCGACAACGAGGAGCAAATAGTCTACGCCAAGCTGATGGGAACCGGCGTCGCCGATGTGGCCGCCGCCAAGCTGGCCTACGACAACGCCCGCAAGCAGGGGCTGGGGACGGAGATGGACTGGTAGCAGGCAGGCCGCCCGGCTTCACCCCGACAACCGGAGGGGAGGCGAGTTACAGCAGTTCGCGGAACTGCTCGACGGTCAGGCCGGCTGACCGCACTATATTGCCCATGGTGAATTGGTTGATCGGGTTATGGCGGGGAACAATGACGGTGTAGTCGCCATTGCTCATTTTGATATGCCTACCCTGATGCGTAATTCGGAAGTCGGCCTTTTCCAAGGCCCGGACAGCACGCAGGTGGTTGACCCCAGGTATGCGAGGCATTACAGGGCAGTGGCCTGAATTTCTTCTGCTTCGGCCTCTTCGACACCAGTGATGTCTACTTCCACATCTCCGTAAGACACTGTAAGGTCGTCGTTTTCCTCGATATCCCTCGCAATCTCCTGTTTGGTGATTATCCAAACAGCTTCCATGTACTCCCGGATGCCGGACTGGATGTTCTCCAGAGCCTCTTCTCTGGTGTTCCCCTGGGATGCACATCCGCGCAAGCCGGGACAGAACACGGCGAACCCCTCTTCGGTCTCGTACAGAACTACCTTGAATTTCATCGCATCCCTCGCAGCCCCGTATTTCCGGTTCAGGACAGCCCCGGCCCTTGCTTGGGTCTAGTCTCGGCGCAGATAGTCGCGGGTGGTGCCGATGGCGTAGGCGGCGTGGCCGGTGAGCAGGCTCTCCACCGCAGCCCGGGCGGTGTCCAGGGAGGTGAAGCAGGGTATTTGGCGCTCCACGGCTGAGCGGCGGATGTGGAATCCGTCGCGCAGCACCTCGCTGACGCTGGAGATGGTGTTGATGACGGCCCCGACGCTGCCGTCGTTGATTACGTCAACCACGTTGGGGTGGCCTTCGCTGAGTTTCTTGGTGGTCATAGTCACGGGCAGGCCCATTGCCTCGACCATGGCGGCGGTGCCCTCGGTGGCATAGAGGCGGCAACCGGCCCGGTTCAGGCCCTGAATCAGCGAAACGGCCTCCGCCTTGTGCTGGTCTGCGATGCTCAGCAACACCCCAATCCCTTGACGCAGATTGAGCCGGGCCGCCAGCAGGGCCTTGGTTAGCGCGGCCGGGAAATCCCGGTCAATCCCCATCACTTCGCCGGTGGACTTCATTTCCGGCCCCAAGTGCCAGTCAACTCCAACGAGCTTGGCCATGGAAAAAACCGGGGCCTTCACTCCCACCAGTCCTTGTCTGGGCCACAGGCCGGTGGGGTAGCCTTCCTCGGCCAGAGTGCGTCCCAGCATGACCCGCGTAGCCAGTCTTGCCACCGGGACGCCGGTGACCTTGGAAATGAAAGGTATGGTGCGGCTGCCCCTCGGGTTGACCTCCAGCACGTATACGGAGGTGGCTCCGGTCTCTGCGTGGGGAGTTTGGGGGCTGCGGTAGGCGGCCCCGCCGTGAATCACGAACTGCACGTTCATCAGGCCGCGCACGCCCAGCGCCAGCCCGATGCGGGTGGTGTAGTCAACAATGGTGTCAACTTCCGATTCGGTCAGGTTCAGGCCGGGGTAGATCGCCATGGAATCGCCGCTGTGGACGCCGGCGCGCTCCACGTGCTCCATCACTCCCGGAATCAGCACGCCCACGCCGTCGCAGATTGCGTCAACCTCGCACTCCTTGCCCTCCATGTAACGGTCAATCAGCACCGGCTTGTCTGGCGACATTTCAGTGGCGGCGGTGAGGTAGCGAATCAGCTCGGTGGCGTTCTGGACGATTTCCATGGCCCTTCCCCCCAGCACGTAACTGGGGCGCACCACCGCCGGGTAGCCGATGGTCTGGGCCACCCGCAATGCCTCGCTGACCGACGCTACCGCTGCGCCCGGCGGCTGGGGGATGCCCAGGTTTCCCAGGAAATCCTCGAACTTGTGGCGGTCGGATGCGATGTCTATGGCCTCCGCGCTGGAGCCAAGGATGGGCATTCCGGCCTGCGATAGAGCCTGCGACAGGTCGATGGCCGTCTGCCCGCCGAACTGCACCAGCGAGGCCGGGGGGCGGGCGTCTCCGTTCTCCCCGTCGCCGGTCTCGTTCTCGATGATGTCGCGCACCGACTCCTCGTCCAGCGGCTCGAAATAGAGCCGGTCGCTGGAGTCGAAGTCGGTGGACACCGTTTCCGGGTTGGAGTTGACCATAATGCTGCGGACTCCGGCCTCAGACAAGGCGATGGCGGCATGAACGCTGCAATAGTCGAACTCGATCCCCTGACCGATGCGGATCGGGCCGCTGCCGATGACCAGCGCCTTTTCACCATCCAGCGGCGGGGCCTCATTTTCCTCGTCATAGGTGCTGTAGTAGTAAGGCGTGACCGCGTCGAACTCGGCGGCGCAGGTGTCCACAGTCTTGTATACCGGGCGCAGTCCCCATTGGCGGCGCAGGTTGCGGACCTGCTCCGGCAGCATATCGGCCAGGGTGCCTATCTGGACATCGGAGAAGCCGAGACGCTTGCACTGATAGAGGAGTCCGGGAGTGAGTTCTTCGGCGAGCAGCCTTCGCTCCATGTTGACGATGCGCTCCAGGGCTATGATGAACCACGGCTCAAAGAGGGTGCGCTCAATGAGCCGGTCAACGCTCAAACCCCGGCGCAGGGCGGCCATAATGCCCCACAGCCGCATATCGTTGGGGCCAAGGGGCAGTTCCTCCCCATCCTGGGAAGAGGGAGAGGATTCCCCGTCATTGGAGGGGACGGAGCGCCAAGCCGGGTCTTCCCACAGCAGGGTTCGGCCGCCCAGTTCCAGGGAGCGGGCGCCTTTCTGCATTGCCGCCTCAAAGGAGCGGTCTATGACCATCACCTCGCCGGTGGCCTTCATTTGCGTGGTGGTGCGGCGATCTCCGTGGGGAAACTTGTCGAAGGGCCACCGGGGAATTTTAACCACGCAGTAGTCCAAGGCAGGCTCGAAGGCGGCCTTGGTGCGTCCGGTCACGGCGTTGTCTATTTCGTCGAGACGCCTCCCGACGGCTATCTTGGCCGCGACGCGGGCAATGGGGTATCCGGTGGCCTTGCTGGCCAGCGCGGAACTGCGGCTGACCCGAGGGTTCACTTCGATAACGTAGTAAGGGGAATCCGGCTGCCACTCCCAGCCTATGACCTCAGCGACCTTGGGGTGCGGCTGGAGAGCGAACTGTACGTTGCAGCCGCCCTCTATTCCCAGCCCGCGTATTATCTTCAGGCTGGCCGTCCGCAGCATCTGGTACTCTTTATCAGTGAGCGTCTGGCTGGGAGCGACCACTATGCTGTCGCCGGTGTGGACCCCCATGGGGTCCAGGTTCTCCATGTTGCAGACGGTGATGCAGTTGTCGGCCCCGTCCCGCACCACCTCATACTCGATTTCCTTCCAGCCCACCAAGGATCTTTCCAGCAAAATCTGAGATATGGGGCTGGCGGAGAGTCCCGACTCGGCGATGATCTCAAACTCTTCATCGGTGGCAGCGATGCCGCCGCCAGTGCCTCCGAGAGTGTATGCCGGGCGTATGACCAGAGGCAGGCCCAAACGCGCGGCAGCCTCCCGGGCTTCTTCCATTGAGTTTACGCTGACGTTATCCGGCTCAGGTTCGCCGATTTCGTGAAGAAAACTACGAAAGAAATCCCGGTCTTCAGAGCGCCTGATGGTCTCCAGGGGCGTGCCTAGCAGCCGGACGTTGTGGCGTTCCAGCACCCCGGCGTCGGCCAAGGCCACGGCCAAGTTCAGCCCGGTCTGGCCGCCCAGGGTGGGAAGAAGACCGTCGGGCTGCTCGCGCTGGATGATTCTTTCCAGAACCTCCACGGTCAGCGGCTCGATGTACACGTGGTCGGCGATGCCCTGGTCGGTCATTATGGTGGCCGGATTGGAATTGACCAATACGGTTTCTACCCCTTCTTCGCGGAGGGCTTTGCATGCCTGAGTGCCGGCGTAGTCGAATTCGGCTGCTTGGCCTATGACTATGGGGCCGGAGCCTATCACCAAGACCTTTTGAGGTTGCTCTGCGATTTTGGGCCTCCCTGAAAGCCTGTTTTCTATACTTTGCCTTTGCGAAATGCCGGAGAGCAAGGTTTTCCAACGGCAGGCAAAACCCGTTCGTGGCGAGGTTTCATCACCAAGAACGGGTTTATACGCGCGATTTCCACTCCTGTTTGGTCGCGGTTCCGTCTGCCGGTGCGGCAGTTATACCTTGGGAAGAACTCCGGGCAGGTCGATGAGATGCCGCTCGTGGAGCGAATTGAGCAATTGACAGACGAAGGCGCCAAACAGCTTGCCGTCCCAGTCTCTGGCGTCCTTGCCAGGAATCGTCTGCTCCACTCTGGGCGGAATGTTTATGGAAATATAGCCTTTGTCCTCGGCTTCGACTTCCATACGGCCCAAAGGTATCAGCTCCCGCTTCGGCTGGCCGAGGGGAAAGACGCTGACCTCAAAGGACCAGTGCCGCCCGATGGTTCCCCGGCCCGGTCTTACATTGTAACCGAAATCTCCGCAACTGTAGCGCGGAACCTCAGCATCCAGGATTGAGGTCATCTCCGCAAAATCTACCGCCACTTCCACATCCACCCCGCCTTCCAGCAACACCATGGAAAAAGAAGACATGAAAATAATTCCTCCGGAAGGTTTTCGCAATCCCACTGCTTTGGGGAGTGTCTTGCACCGTCGTTTGGCCTTTGGCAGGCTCGGACAACGGGGCTATTCCTGCTTTCACCTCCTCTTGACGGCCCTTATCCTCTGAAATCCTCCATCATTTGCAGAAATCGGTCGAACAGATATTCGTTGTCTCTGGGTCCCGGAGAGGCTTCAGAGTGGTACTGAATCGTGAAAACGGGCAGTTCACGGTGAATCAGTCCCTCGACAGTATCGTCGTTCAGATTTATGTGGGAAACTTCCAAGCCAGCGGGCAGGGAATCCGCCCGGACGGAGTACCCGTGGTTCTGCGCCGTGATGTGCACCCGGCCGGTGGCGAGGTCTCGCACGGGGTGATTCCCGCCGCGATGGCCGAACTTGAGCTTGAAAGTCTCCGCTCCCAAGGCCCTTGCCACAATCTGGTGGCCGAGGCAAATGCCCATAACGGGCGTCCTGCCGAGAATCTTCCGGGTGTTGCCGACCACGTAGTCCAGCAACTGCGGGTCTCCCGGCCCGGGAGAAAGGAGTACCCCGGAGGGCCGAAGGGAGAGCAGGTCTTCCGCCGGAGTACCGGCGGGAACCACCTGGACCTCGCAACCGCGGCGGTGGAGCTCACGCAGGATATTGTATTTAAGCCCGCAGTCAGTTACCAGCACCCGGAAGGGTCTTTCCGAGCCGTTTTGCGGTTCGGGCAGCACTCCGGCATCGCCCCAGGCATAACCCTCGGCGGTGGTGACGGTGCGCACATGGTCGAGTTCCCCGTAGCTGGGAGACGCCTTCAGGCGCGCTAGGGCGCTGTCCGGGTCGGGGGAGATAGCGCCCATCATCACCCCTTGGGAGCGCAACCGGCGCGTGATCGCCCGGGTGTCAACGCCGCTGATGCCGGGGATTCCCTGGCTTTCAAGGAACTGGTGGATGGTGCGGTCGCTGGCGCCATGGCTGGGCGTTTCACAATGCTCGCGCACAATCAGGCCGCTGACCTGGATACGCCGGGACTCAAAGTCAATGCCGTTGATGCCGTAGTTGCCCACCAGCGGGTAGGTGAGGGTCACCAGTTGTCCGGCATAGGAAGGGTCGGTAAGGACTTCCTGGTAGCCGGTCATGGTGGTGTTGAACACCACTTCACCCACGGCGTTGGCCGCGGCCCCGAAGCCGTAGCCGCGATGCGCTGAGCCGTCTTCGAGAACCAGATATGCTTCATTGTATTCATAGATCGGCGGCATTTAGCGCTCCCGGTTCCTCACACAGATAAACGATTTGCCCTTGGGCGATGGTGGCAAGGGCGCGGCCCCGCAGCTTTGCGCCGTCCAAGGGCGTGTTCTTGCCTTTGGATGCGAACTTGCTGGCATCCACTGTCCACTCGAATTGCGGGTCAAGCAGAACAATGTCCGCAGGCGTTCCCGGAGCTAGTGACGCCAGAGGCGCATAATCCGGCCCCAAGACGCGAGCCGGGCCGGCGGTTAGCCGCTCAACGAGCGTCGGCAGGGCGATGCGTCCCTGATGGAACAGCTCCAGCGCGGATCCGAGAGCAGTTTCCAGCGCGCTTATGCCAAAGGCGGCGTCCTGATAGGTGACCTGCTTGCTGGCTGCGTCATGCGGGGCGTGATCGGTGGCAATGCAGTCAATGGTTCCGTCGGCCAGCGCCTCCACCAGGGCGTCCACGTCGGCCCGGCTGCGGAGGGGCGGATAAACTTTGGTGGAGGTGTCATAGGCCAGTTCGCTGCGGCCTTCCCTTCCCTGCGAACCCAGCGCCCAGCTATCGGTGATGGTGAGATGGTGCGGGCAGACCTCGGCGGATACACTCAGCCCCCGCTCCTTGGCGCGGCGCAACAGCGGCACGCTGCCGCAGGTGCTGAGGTGGGCGACGTGCAGGGTTCCGCCGACGGCCTCGGCTATGGCAATGTCCCGGGCAATCATGGCGTCTTCGGCCGCCGGAGGTATCCCGGGCAGTCCCAAGCGCGTCGCCACCGCGCCCTCGGCCATCACGCCATCCCCGCTGAGGTGAATGTCCTGACAATGGTTGCTGACGGGCCGTCCCAGGTCGGCGCTGTAGGCCAGCGCCATTCTCATCAGGTTCGCGTCCTGCACCGGGTCGCCGTCGTCGCTGAAGGCCACCGCCCCGGCCGACGCCAGCTCTTCCAAGTCGGCCAGCTCGCGGCCTTGACGCCCGCGCGACACACAGCCGATGGGGAGTATACGCACAGGCCCGGCGCCGCGGGCGCGGTTCAGGATGAACTCAACCATGGACTCCGAGTCTATGGGCGGGTCGGTGTTGGGCATACAGCATATGGTGGTAAATCCGCCTCTGGCCCCCGCCTGCGCCCCGCTGGCGACGGTTTCCTTGTACTCGTAGCCGGGCTCCCGCAGGTGGGCGTGAAGGTCTATAAGGCCGGGGCAGGCCACCAGCCCGGCGGCGTCAATGACGGCGCAATTGTCGGGAAGGCCCTCGATAACCGGCTGAAGGGCGACGATTTCGCCATTGGCGGCGAGGATGTCGCCCACGAAATCCGCGCCGGCGGAGGGGTCTATCAGCCGCGCCCGGCGTATCAGGAGCGGACGGTTCTGCGGCGGAGCCATTACTGCCGCTCTCCGGCGTTGAGCTGATACAGCACGGCCATGCGGACGGCCACGCCGGCGGTCACCTGCTCCTCAATGGCCGAGCGGCTGCCGTGGGCTAGGGCGGTGCTGATTTCGATGCCCTCGTTCATGGGGCCAGGGTGCATGACCAGCACGCTGGGATGAGCCCTAGACAGGCGGGCGTCATTGACCTGCCAGCGGCGTATGTATTCGCGGACGCTGGGCAGAAAGCCCCCGCGCTGCCGCTCCGATTGCAGCCGTAGCGCCATCACAACGTCGGCATCTTCCACGGCGCGGTCAAGGTTCGTATCCACTTCGACCAGAGACGCCAGCGTTCCGTCATCGGACTCCTCATTACGGGCCAGAAAATCCGGCGGCATCAGGGTCTGAGGGCCGGAAAGCACCACCCGGGCGCCCAGGCGGGCAAATCCCCAGATATTGGAGCGGGCCACACGGCTGTGCAGTACATCGCCAACGATGACCACTTTCAGCCCGGCAATACGGCCCAGGCGTGACTGAACGGTATACAAGTCCAGCAAGGCTTGGGTAGGGTGGGCGTGCAGACCGTCGCCGGCGTTAACCACGCTGACCCGCTCCAGGTTCCGGGCCAGAAAGTTGGGCGCGCCGGAATGGGGATGCCGCACCACCAGCGTGTCCACGCCCATGGCTTGCAGCGTCAGGCCGGTGTTGAGCAGCGACTCGCCCTTGTCGGCGCTGCTGCCGGAAGCGCTCATATTGATGACGTCGGCACTGAGGATCTTGCCGGCTTCCTCGAAGGAAACTCGCGTGCGGGTGCTTGCTTCGTAGAACAGCGTTACGATGACCCGGCCACGCAGCGCCGGCGTTTTCTTGATGTCCCGGCCCAGCACTTCCGCCATGCCGTGGGCCGACTCCAGCGTCGCGGCCAATTCTTCACCGGAATAGTCATCCAAGTCCAGGACGTGTTTTCTGGGCGGCAATGTCTCGGTGTTAGCCGCCAAGGCGTTAGCCGCCAAGTTGTATGTGGCGTGGGACAGAGTCATCTATGCAGTTCCTTCGGCTGCGCTCAGGACAGGCCCTTGGCCGGTAACTGTTCAGAGTTGAGGGGAAATCAATAGATGAAAGGTTCGCAGATGCCACTGGATAGTCCTCAGGGGCAGCCGGCCCTCTTCCCGCAGGGCGGCAATCAGGCTCACCAGATGTATAATAGAATGAGGATAGATGCCGCGACTACTATACTAGCCCCAATACAACCCCAATGGTCCGGCGGCCCCTCAGGATTAGGGTCACCACAATGCGGGCCCTGTTTGGCAGACGACGCCATTTCCTGTTTGCACACCCTGCATGGAATTAGTTCCGGCATATAATTTCGGCTATGCTCCTCTTAACGCACCTATAAAGGGCAGATAAGGGGTTAATAGACTCTGCGGTTTTGCCAATTCGATACGAGGTTCCTGAACGCCCTGGTTTCCATTCCGGACCTGGGAACAACATTCAGCCGCCCGTGGTCCGCTTTTTGGACTCGATGGGAGTCTATCTTTACCCACAGGTTGCCGGGATACCACGTCTCATCATCCGCATGGGCCGAGAAGTAAATGCCCACATTGCTATTGCGGTTGAAGTAGACCCGCCTGGACTGGCCCGCGTAGCGCAGTACGAGACGAAGACCCCTGACGTCTATCCCCATATCCTTGAACAATTTCCTGTACTGGCCTTCTGTCATAGCCGCCTCCCCATGACCGAGTCCGTCCCCTGCCGGGGCCGCCACAAGCTCTGGACTGTCCCCTTGGCCATTCCCGGCTTCCGGCTCGTCTCCGGGAGTTTCCTCCGGCCTTAGCAGCGCCACTTCATCCGTTCCGTCGTTTTCCGTCAGGCGCACCGCGACAATCTCGCCGCGGGCCGTGGGGATGTTGCGGCCCACGTAGTCTGCCCTGATGGGCAGTTCCCGATGGCCCCGGTCGATCATCACCGCCAACTGCACCTGAGTGGGGCGGCCAAAGTCGGTGAGCGCGTCAAGAGCGGCGCGGATGGTGCGGCCGGTGTACAGCACGTCGTCCACCAATATAACGCTTTGTCCCTTGATGCTGACCGGCAGGTTGGTACGGCGCACTCTGACCTTCGGACTCTTGCGTTCCCGCAGGTCGTCGCGGTAGAGGTTGATGTCCAGAGACCCCACCGGCACCGTCACGCCCTCGAAATCGGCCAGCCGTTCCGACAGCCGGTTCGCCAGAGGCACACCACGCCGGTGGATACCGACCAGCAGGAGATCGCCCGCCCCCCGATTGCGTTCCAGAATTTCATGGGCGATGCGGGATAGGGCACGGCTCATGCCGTCGTCGGTCATAATCTGCCGTTCCGACATTCCGGGAATGCCCTCGGGCATGACCTTTCTCCTTGAAGATTATCGCAGACGCCCCGGTTGGGTAACAAAAAAACCCCTGCCGCGGTGAGGCAAGGGTGCAGGGTCCGGCCCGCCGCACGCATCCTTCGACAAGCTCAGGATGAAACGCAGAGGAAGCATCCGGGACGCCCTACTTTGCCAGCCTCACGGGACTGCCTTAAAAGTCTGACCGTCCGGCCGCGGAGCGACCATCGGAGTATGTGGATGTTTCCCCTATGCTAACAGATTGGCGGCGGTTCGGGAAGGGGCGGGACGGACAGTTTGGGCATCTTTTCGCTCTCCCTCTGGGGGAGGGCTGGAGTGAGGGGGAATCATTGGCATCAACCAACGGCTTCCGGCGCTGGGACGCCCCCAAATCCCCTCTCCCAGAGAGAGAGGGGATTTGGGGTGGTTTACGCCGCTACGTGCTTGCGGCGGTTGTTGAGGTAGTCCACCAGCACGAACTCGCTGAGGTTGGCGGCGCTGGTGTAGAAGGCGCGGCCTCGGTTGATGCGGGTCATGCGATCCACGAAGTTGACCAACTGGTAGTTGTTTTCCAGCATGAATGTGTTTATCAGGATGTCCTCCTGGGTGCAGCGGCGCACTTCCCGCAGGGTTTCCATCTCGGTGCGGTAGCTGGGCGGGTAGCTGAAGTACGAGCGGTCGCCCTCAAGGTGAGCCGTAGGCTCGCCGTCTGTGATGACCAAGATCTGCCTGGTGCCGCCCTTTTCCCTAGACAGCAGCTTGCGCGAGAGCATCAGGGCATGGTGCAGGTTGGTGCCGGAAACCCAGGCATTCCAACTGCATGACGCCAAGTCTTCTTCCTTGATCTCGCGGGCGTAATCAGAGAAGCCGACGATGTGAAGGGTGTCGCGGGGGAATTGAGAGCGAATCAACGCCATCAGGGCAAGGGTCACTTTCTTGGCCGCCTGCCAGTTGTTGAACAACCCCATTGACCTGCTCTGATCCAGCAGAACTATGGTGGCGGCTTTGGTCATGTGCTCGGTGCGGTGAACCTCAAAGTCCTGGGGGCCGAGGCGCACCGGAACTTGGGGGCCGCCGCGCAGCACTGCGTTTTTGACCGTGGTTTGCAGGTCTACCTGGAAAGGGTCGCCAAATTCATAGGTCTTGGTTTCGCCCAGCAGGTCGCCGTTGGCCCCTCGCGTGTCCATCCGGTGCCCGCCGATGCGGTCTTTCTTCAAGTGGGCGAATACTTCTTTCAGGGCCTTCTGCCCGATGCGCCGGATGCCGCGGGCGGTCAGCTCGGCCTTCCCGTCGCCGGTGATATACCCGGCTTCCTCCAGTAGCTTGCGGAGGTTGTCCAGTTCGTCCCAGACGCGGCGGGCGTCCTCGCCCAGCAGTTCGGCCAGCTTGTCGGGGTCAACGCCGCTGAGGTCGCCGGTGCGGATGGCATCCTGGAGTGCGGCTTCCAACTGGTCGAGCTGCTGGAGGTCGCGCATCATCTGCATTGCCTGTTCCATGGTAAGGCTGTCGTCGCCCAAGAAGGGATACTGGCGGCGCAGGTCTTCCATAGGCATTAGCTGTTCCATCAGGCTGGCGAACTGGGCCATTTCCCGCCGGGTTTCGGGGTCGAGGGCTTGGGCTAGGGCATCCTCCATCTCGCGGCGGGCTTCCGGCGACATACTTTCCAGCATTGACTGCATTTGCGCCAACTGCTGTTGCAGCATTTCCATTAGCTCGTCGAAGCTCTGCGGAGGGTTGGGGCCGAACATCGGCCCCCACTTATCCATAAAGCCGTCGAAGTCCGGCTGGCGGCCCTCCAGCTTGTCGCGCATCATTTGATTCAGGTCGCGCATCATTTCGCGGGTGGCGGCCAGGTCCTCCGGGGACATATTCTGAATCTGCTGCTGCATCTGCTGGGAGATGTTCTGGGCCATCTGACTCTTGAGCATATCCAGCAGTTCTTGGAATTTCCGCTGCGCCTCCGGGTCAATGAAGTCATACTCCATCAACTCTTTTAGCTGGCTGCCGACGCCATCGGGAAGATTGTCCAGTTTTTCCAGGTTGCGGTTGGCCCGCTGCTCCAGCAGGTTGAGCAAGGCTTGCTGCTGGGCGCGCTCGGATTCGGGGGCGGCATCCGCCTGCGCTTGGGCGTCGTCAAGACGGCTCTGGATGCCCTGCCGCTCGGTGTTGATGATGTCTTCCAGCCGTTCCTTGAGGTCGTCCAGCACTGAGTCCATATTGTGCTGCTGCATCTGCTGGCGGCGGCGGTCTTTAAGCTGCTCCATAAGCTGGCGCAGGCCGGGCGTCTGCTGGCCGTCGCGGTTCTGCATCCCCTGCCGGAGCAGGTCGCGGAGGGCCTGCATGATGTCGCCGTCGTTGAGGACGCTGTCCGACAGCAGATCCATCAACTGGTCGGCGTCCAGGTCAAAGATATTCTGAGTGCCGTCCCACCGGGAGTAGCGGTAAGTGCGGAAAAGCATCACGTCTCCCAATTATGCGCTCAAGCGGCGCAGGCAGCCATCACAGCCCGTCCTAGAATAAGAGCCGAGGCCGGGCAATGGGATGATACGCGCCATTGGCGGATGTGGCAACCGCAGGGAAGTCCCTCGCCATAGCCCACTACCTCCGGGGCAAGGAACGGGGGACAGAGAACGCGGGACAGGGGACGTTAGACCACCTTCGCGCCCAGCACCCGCTGGCAGTGGGACAAGGCCCAGCGGTGGGCTTCCGGGTCGGGGCCGGACACGCAGTCGGAATATACTTCCACGGCGTAGTCGCGGTTGCGGGCATCGGAGACGGTGTGCATCACGCAGACGTTGGTGGCGACGCCGCAGACCAGCAGCTTCTCCGGGGCAAGCTGCGCCAGCCGGCCGGCCAAGCCAGTGTTGAAGAAGCCGCTGTACCGCTTCTTGGGAATGAGGTTGCCGCCGGTGACAAACCCGGCAAGCTCTGGGATGACCTCGGTTTCCTCGGTGCCGATGACGCAGTGAACCGGGAACACCTGGAATTCCAGGTCGTCGGGGTCGTGATTGTCGGCCAGAAACAGGATCTCCGACCCGGCGGCTTTCTCCTGCTCGATAAGCCGCCGGGCGTTGGGAATTATCCGCCGTGAATCGGCGTGGTAAAGGTTGTGGCCCGGCTCCAGAAACCCCTTGAGCATATCCACTACCAGAACGACGTTGCTCATCGCATCCTCCTTGCGCCGGGAGCGCTACGGCTCCGGGCGCGGGTTGAATGTTTCCCCGTTTACCAGAACTTCGCTGATTATGGCGTCGCCGTCGGTGTCGAGCTTGACCACTACCTTGACGTCCTCGGCAGTTTCGACGATGCGCCCGGTTCCTTCGGGAACGAAGTAGGTTCCGATGCCGAAATCCAAGCGGCCGTTGGGTTTGATGCGCCCCCGGATGAACGTCTCGGAAGACGGCGGGCGGGCGTAGGAATAGCGCCGCCATTCCCACACCTCCGGGCCTTCATGCAGCACGACGTAGACGGTTTCGCCGGGCCGGGCTTCCATGTGTTCGGGCAACTCCGCGATTTCGTAGTCCAGAATGGCGTAGTCGCCCTGAAACAGAGAGCGGGGGTCAACCGGAACGGCCTGCAAAACCACTTCGACGCCAGACCGCAGGGAAGTTTCCTTGACGGCGATAAAGCCGACCAAGAAAACCAACTGCCCGGCGACTACCAGCCAAAAGGCGATTTTGGCCCATGGCTTCATCACCCGGCCTCCCCGGAGCGCCCGGCGTCCCCAGTGCGCCCGTACTCCCCAGTGCGCATAGACGCCAGCATCTTGCGCCGGCCCCGCTCCAGCAGAAAGCCGCCAACCAGCAGGATGACACCGGCGCCCACAAACACCAGGGAGCGGTCAAACAGGCTGGTCGAGTACTCAAAGTAACGGGAGATTACAAAGACGGCAATCAAAATCAGCGACAGGTTGACCCGCGTTTCGCGCTCTTGCAGGTAGCCGGAAGTCATCAGCCCCAAAACCGCCAGTGAGAACAGCACATTGAACACGATGGCGTAAACGGCTTCGCCGTCAACGGGAACGCCGGCGACAATGATGGCCGCCGCCAGCAGAACCACGAAGGCCGCGCCTTCGATGTAATCCGACAGCGGCTGCCCGCCCCGCCGTATTCGCAGCCAAGTAGTCCCGGCCAGCAGCGCGACGGCCAGGGCGGCCGCGGCGGAAATGAGGATCCAGTAGCGGTGGTCTATGCGGCCCAAGTCGCTGCGGTATCCGTGAATGCCGTGAAAGGTCAGCAGGTAAGTGGCCCCGAAAGCCACCAGCAGGCCGACGAAACGGAACTGTCCGCCCAGCGGTTCCCATTCTTCCGACAAGCCCTTGACCCTCCCGATGGCGTAGAGCAGCAGCCCAAGGGCCAGGTAGACCGCGGCCGCCAGCACTACGAAGCTATCGCCGGATGCGTCTTCGAGCCAGTCGGCCATGCTGAACCCGGCGGCCCCAAGAAACAGCAGGATGGTCAAGAACATCACCGGGCGCGAGCGGGTGACGTAGGCTAGAGGCAGCACGCCCAGGAACCAGAAGCCCGTCAGGTGAGGGTGGTCAACCGGCACGTGGTAGATCTGCGCGATGAGATGCACCCCGGCGCCGTACACAATGCAGCCCAGCAGAACCAGAGCGATGCCGATGGCGATGTAGCCAAGGCGCTGCCATAGAAAGAAGCCCGCGCCGTAGGACAGCAGAACCCCGGCCGCCAACGCTCCCAACTTGACGCTGCGCGGGATTTCGTTCCAGTTGGCGGCGAAGAAGGTGATGACGCCCAGCCCAACCAGCACGGCGCCCAAGACGGACAACCCCACGACAAGGACCTGCCGCCTGCGGGCGGTGGCGTCCACCGCCGGGTAGCGGGCCAGAATCGCCTGCCCCTGCTCGGGGGTAATGGTGCCGTCCGCCTGCCACGCCGCTATCTCCCGCCGCAGCCGCGGCAGGAACTGCCGGTCGGGGGCTTCGCCGGAATCTCCAAAGGGGTTCATCATCCGGGACTAATCCGCGGGAGATGGCTCAAGGGCGGCGAAACGGGCGTCATCAGCCAGCATCTCAGACAGGCCGACGGCCTCGAAGCAGTCCGCAAGACTGCTCATATTCTCCACCAAGTGAGCTGTCGTGCCTTGCTGCTTCAAGGCGGCCAAGGTCTGCCGGACGGCCTGCATGGCGGTCAGCAAGGCGCTGGCCGGGAATATGACAATCTTGAAGCCAAAGCGTTCAAGCTGCTGGGCCGACAGCAGGGGCGACTTGCCGGTTTCGACGTAGTTGTACAGCAGGGGAACGCTCAGTTCCCTTCCGGCGCGCTCCACCTCCTCGGGCGTCCTGAGAGCTTCTACGAACAGCACGTCGGCCCCGGCTTTGACGTACTCTTCGCACCGGCGCATCGAGTCGTCCCAGCCCGTCACCGCCAGGGCGTCGGTGCGGACGATGATGGTGAAGTCGTCATCGGTGCGGGCGTCCACCGCCGCGTTGATTTTCTGCACCATGTCCTCAACCGGGATGACCCGCTTGTCGTCCAAGTGTCCGCAGCGCTTGGGAAAGTCCTGGTCTTCCAGGTGCAGGGCCGCGACCCCGCTGCGCTCGTACTGCCGGACGGTGCGGCGCACGTTCAGCACGCCGCCGTATCCGGTGTCGGCGTCAGCGATAACGGGAATCTCGACGATGGACGCGATTTGCGATGCGTTGTCCAGCATCTCGGTCATAGTGGCGAGGGCCAAGTCGGGATAGCCCAGCCGGGCCACCGACGTACCCGCGCCGGTCATGTAAACCGCAGGGAATCCGGCGGTCTCGATCAGCTTGGCGGTGAGGCAGTCGTAGGCCCCGGGCGCCATAATGATGCCCGGCTGCTCCAAAAGCCTCCGGAATTTGGTGGTGGCGCGCATTTCGTCCTCCGTAAAAACCGTTTGCAGCGAGCCTGCCGAACCCCTCGCCCCAGAGAGGGGCAGCGCGGGGGAGCCGGCTATGCAATCAAACCGCCGTCTATGGTCAACACCTGGCCGGTCAGGTAGCCGGCTCCTTTGCTGCTCAGGAACAGGATGGTTTCCGCCACGTCATCGGATGTCCCGAACCTGGCCATGGGGATGCGCTCCAATATCTGGCTGCGCTGCTCTTCGGTAAGGTCTTCCACCATCCCCGTAGCGATGTAGCCGGGGGCGACGGCGTTGACGGTCACATTGCGGGAGGCCACTTCGCGGGCCACCGCCTTGGTGAATCCTATCAGCCCGGCCTTGGCGGCGGCGTAGTTGGACTGGCCGGGGTTGCCGGTCAATCCGACCACCGAGGACATATTGATGACGCGGCCGTAGTGCTGCCGGATGAAATGGGGCATCACGTACTTGGTGCAGAGAAAGGCGCCGCGGAGATTCACCTGAAGCACTTCATCGAAATCGGCGGGCGTCATACGCAGCAACAGGCGGTCGCGGTGAATCCCGGCGTTGTTAATCAGGATGTCTATGCGCCCGAAACGTTTGATTACGGCTTTGATCGTTTCCTGGGCGCTGACATCATCGGAAACGTCTCCGGCAATCAGCATGGCATCGCCTCCGCCGGTGGTGATGGACTCCATCACATCGGTGGCGGCGGCGACGCTGGCATTGTAGTTGAGGGCCACCCTGGCTCCGGCTAGGGCGAACCGGCGGGCTATAACAGCCCCTATGCCGCGCGACGAACCGGTGACCAGGGCCACCTGCCCTTCGAGACTTATCCCCGGGCTAATTTGCTGCATCGGCGGCCTTCCCTACTCCCGAGCTTGCCGAATAACGGGCGCCGGAGTTGTTCGTAACGGCCAGCTCCTGACGCATTATGTCCAGGAGTCCCACGTTTACGTAGCGAACCGCGGTGCGAACCGCCCCTTCGACTCCGTTAGCGCGGCAGGAACCGTGGCCCAGAATCACCGGCGCGTTAACCCCGAACAGCGGGCCGCCGCCCACGGTTCTAGGCCGGTTGGTGGTTTCCCACAGGTCGCCGGCCAGACCTTCCAGTACCGATGCGTCCACCTTGCCGGTCAGCCGTTCCCGAACGAAGCCGGCCAGCGCGCCGCCCATTCCCTCCGTGAACTTCACCAGTATGTTGCCAACAAAGCCGTCGCATATAATGACGTCGGCCTTGCCGGTGAAGAAGTCCATGCCTTCAACGTTGCCGACAAAGTTTAGGTGGCTTTCCTGGAACAATTGGTAGCTTTCTTGGACCTGCCGGTTTCCCTTGGCCGACTCCGCGCCGACGCTGAGCAGGCCGATGCGCGGGTTCTCGATGCCCATGTAAGTGTGGGCGAAGGCGGCGCCAAGCACGGCAAAGTTCAGCAGCAACCCGGGGCGGCAATCGAGATTGCTCCCGATATCCACCAGCACGGTGTCGGGAGCCAATCCCAGGAACGGGCCGCCCAAGCAAGGGCGCTCCAGGCCCTCCATCAGGCCGAGGGACAACACCGCGCTGGCCATGGATGCGCCGGTGGATCCCATGGAAACCATTACGTCGGCCCGCCCCTGCTTGACCAACTGAGTTGTCACCATCACTGAGGATCTGGGTTTCTGGCGCAGGGCCTGGAGCGGATGCTCGTCGTCGAAGATCTTGCCTTCCGAGGGGACGGCGGTTATGGGCAACCCGGCGGTCTCATACTTGGATAGTTCACCCTGAACCAAGCTTGGGTCGCCTACCAGAAGGAGCTCGGCGTTGACCGAGCGCAGGGCCTGAACTGCGCCCTTGACCGTTTCAACCGGGGCGAAGTCGCCGCCCATGACATCAACGGCAACCCGCACCGGGCGGCTCGCTCCCGTTCCATTGCGTTGCATCGCGCACCTCTTGAACAGAGACCCCGCTGGGTGGGGCCGCAGCTAATTCTTCTTTACCGAGGCAGTGCCGGTGATCAGGTCTTCGCCTGTAACGAAGTTTCTCACACCGACATTGAAGGCGAACGTTTTGTCGTCTGATTTGGCGGCCCGGCCCCAAGTTTCCACTTGGTCGCCTATATATGCCGCTCCCTTGAACCGCGCTCTCAGCGAACCGCCAGTGAGCCACGGTTCACCGAGGGATGCGGTCATCATTTCCGAAATGAAGGCCAGGGTGAGCATACCGTGGGCGATTATGCCGCCGAACCGCGTTCCGGCGGCGAACCCGGCGTCGAGGTGCAGCGGGTTGTCGTCCCCGGAAGCCGCAGCATAGGCCGCCAGCCGCTCTTGGGTGATGGCGCGCGAAACCACGGGCAATTCGCTGGAGACTCGGGCACTATCCGGCGGTCGCTGCCGGGCCTCTTTCTCACCGGGAACATCGCCCGCGCCGGCAACCATGACGGTGCTTTTCCCGGCAATGGCGGGCGCGTCCGGGGAAATCGCCAAGGCGCAGGAGGCCGTGATGAACCGCAGGCCGGCGCGCTGGCGAGGACGCTCCACGCTGGCAACGGCTTCCAGTCCCTGACCCATGGCGACAGGGGCCAGCGCGTCAACCTCTTGGAGGCTGTGAATGGCCCCCGGAGGGAGATTCAGGAATTTCAACAACAAACCGAGGGCCGCAACAGTCCCGTATAAAGGGGGCGCAAGTCCGGTCTGGCCGTAAATGGGCAGTTCGTCGCCAACCGCCTGAAGGTAATCCTCCACCGGCTTTGCTCCCGTACTGACCCGGCCCAGCTCCAGCGTCCGGCCTGTATCCAACGATGGCGCCGGATCTCCGCCGGATTCGGTCATCATCGGTATCGCCCCCCTCGCAGGTTTCCCTGCCTGCCCCTGCGACCCTAGCTGGATTCCACTAATACCCGATAGCAGGCTAAAGTATACATACGGGCGGCGGCGGCGGGCAACAATATGTAAAACGGGCTATGGCGGATTATGTTATGCGGTCAGGCGGCTCCGGGAAGCCGAAGGCTTCGGCGGCCAGCTCCACGATATGCTCGCCGATAGCCAGGGAGGAGGTTGCGCCGGGGGACGGGGCGTTCAGAACGTGCACCGCTTCCCGCCCGCGGATGATGCTGAAGTCGTCCAGCAGGGCGCCGTTGGCGGCCACGGCCTGGGCGCGGACTCCGGCGCCGCCGGGGGCCAGGTCCTCCTCCCTGATTTCCGGGAGCAGGCGTTGCAGGTCGCGCAGAAATATGCTCTTGCTGTAAGAGCGCCGCATCTCGCTCAGGCCGGTTCGCCAGTGTTTGGCGGTCATCTTCCAGAACCCCGGGTACGAAAGGGTTTCCAAGGTTTCTCCCAGATTCAGGTCCTGCTTGCGGTATCCCTCCCGGCTCAGGGCCAGCACTGCGTTGGGGCCGGCCTCCACGCTGCCATGAATGTTGCGGGTGTAATGCACGCCCAGAAAGGGAAACCGGGGGTCAGGCACCGGGTAGATCAGCCCCGATACCAGATGATGGCTCTCCGGGCGCAGCGTGTAATACTCGCCCCGGAAGGGAATGATCCGAACGTCCACCCGGTCTTCAATCATGGCGGCCACCCGGTCGGCGTATAGCCCGGCGCAATTGATGATATGCCCGGCCTGTACCGTGCCTTTGGGCGTTTCCAGGGCTAGGACGGGGCCGTCCCGCGTGATGCTCTGCACCGGCGCTTCGGTGAAAATGTCGCCGCCGGAGTGGACGAACTTGGTGGCATAGACTTGAGCTACCTTTGGGTAGTCGGCGATGCCGGTGCCGGGGGCCCACAGGGCCCGGATGCCAGCGGCGTGAGGCTCGATTTCCCGCAGGCGCTCCGGGCCGATGATTTCCAGCCCCTCCACTCCGTTGGCTACTCCCCGCTCGTAGAGGTTATCCAGGCGTCCCAATTCCGACTCATCGGTAGCTACGATAACCTTGCCGCAGCGTTCGTATTCGATTTCGTTCTCGTCGCAGAAACGCAAGAGCTTTTGGACACCGGCGACGCAGAAGTTGGCCTTGTGGGAGCCGGGGCGATAGTAAATGCCGGAGTGGATTACGCCGCTGTTGTGGCCGCTCTGATGCGTTGCCAACTCCGCTTCTTTTTCGAGCGCGGCAACCCGCAGTCTGGGGAACCGCTGGACAAGGTGCATGGCGGTAGAGAGTCCGATGATGCCCCCGCCGACGATGGCGACGTCGTATTTTTGCCTTTCCATAAGCGCGCTCCCTCTGCCGTCGGCGGCGAATGGACAAAGCCGGCCGACGCTGCGGCTAAGGTTAGTCGGCTATGGGTCACGGGTCAAGGAACGGACAGCGCTACGCCGTGCTATACTCTATCGTGCGGCGGATTTCGGCGTTGCGCCGGTCAATTCATGCGCTCGGGCCGCGCTCAGGGAGGGGCTATGCACTTTGGCATCTTCATGGAGTTTGGCAGCCGCCCCGGATTGGCGGAGGCGGAGTCTTTTCAGGAGGGGTTCCGGCTGGTGGACGCCGCCGAGGATTGGGGACTGGACGGCGTATGGCTGGCCGAACTGCACTTCAACCCGGTTCGCTCGGTGCTGTCATCGCCCATTGTGGTCGCCAGTTCCATCGCCACGCGCACCCGGCGGCTGCGCATCGGCATGGCGGTTCACGTCCTGCCCTTGAACAACCCCTTGCGCATCGCCGAGGAAGTGGCGACGGTGGACCAGATCAGCGAGGGCCGCTTCGAGTTCGGGGTGGGACGCAGCGGTTTCGCCCGCTCCTATGACCTCTACGGCATTCCTTACGTAGAGAGCCGCGAGCGCTTCCGCGAGGCCCTAGACATCATCCTAGAAGCGTGGAAGGGCGAGCCGTTCTCTCACGACGGCGACTTTTACAGCTTCGAGGGGGCCGTAGTTTCGCCGCGGCCATACCAGCAGCCCCATCCGCCGTTGCGCATCGCGGCTACCACTGCCGAGACCTTTCCCCGCTTGGGCCGGGAGGGACACCCGATCTTCGTCGGCCTGCGGGGAATGGACATCCCGGAGCTTCGCGGATGTCTCAAGGAATACCGCAAGGCGTGGCGTGAAGCGGGGCACGACGGCGACGGCGACGTGTCGCTCCGCATCCCGGTCTATGCGGCCGATACGGAAGACGCAGCCCTCGGAGAGCCTCAAGACAGCATCAACGCCTACTTCAACCGCATGGGTTCCCTGCTGCGCGACTCGGCCGGCCGCGCCGGAACCGACGCCGGACGGCAGGGGCGCGCCGACCGCTTGGCCTCCCTGTCCTACGAGGAAATGCTGAAAACCAAAGTGGCTTTCGGCTCCGCCGAGAGCTTGACGGGGCGCTTCGCCCAACTGAAGGAAGAACTGGGGCTCGACGGCGTGGTTGCCGAACTGAACGCCGGGGGACTAATCCCCGAGGAAGCCGTCACCCGCAGCCTGCGCATCATCACGCAACAGGTTATGCCGTCTTTCAAGTAAGGGAATCCGTAGGGGCGCACAACCGTGCGCCCCTACAACGCGATAATGGGGGCTGTCAAGTGAAAGTAGCCGTTCTGGACGACTATCAAAGCGTAGCCGAAAGCATGGCCGACTGGTCGCAGTTGCCGCCGGGAACCGAGGTGACGTTTTTCAGCGGCCACCTGACCAGCGAGGACGCGCTGGCGGAGCGGCTGGCCGGTTTCGACGTGGTGATGGGGATGCGGGAGCGCACGCCCTTCCCCCGCTCTCTGCTGGAGCGGCTGCCCAACCTGCGCCTGCTGGTCACCACCGGACGGCGCAACGCTTCTTTCGACATCGAAGCGGCCACCGACTTGGGCGTGGCGGTCTGCGGCACCGACGGGGCGGGCGAAGGCCCCACCGAACTGACTTGGGGACTGATTATTGCGCTGCTGCGGCAGATTCCCTTGGAAGACCGGCGGTCGCGGGAAGGCCGGTGGGGAACCACCGTGGGCGTCGGACTAAAAGGCAAGACCATCGGACTGCTGGGACTGGGACATATCGGCTCGCTGGTGGCGCGGGTAGCCAACGCTTTCGATATGAACGTCATTGCCTGGAGTCAGAACCTTACCGCCCAGCGCGCCCGGGAGTGCGGCGCGGCGCTGGTGGACAAGGACACCTTATTCCGCGACTCCGACATAGTATCGGTTCACGTGGTGCTGAGCCAGCGCACCCGCGGGCTGGTAGGCGCCCGGGAACTGGCCTTGATGAAACCGGCGGCCTATCTGGTGAACATATCGCGCGGCCCCATCGTGGACGAAGCCGCGCTGGTGGACGCCCTGCAACGCAAGGCCATCGCCGGCGCCGCGCTGGACACTTTCGACGTAGAACCGCTGCCGGAAGGCCACCCGCTGCTGCAACTGGACAACACTCTCATCTGCCCCCACCTAGGCTACGTCACCGATGATTCCTACGCCGCAATGTACGCCGGGGTCATCGAGAACATCCGCGCCTTCGCCAGCGGCGAGCCGGTGCGGATGATTAACGAGGAAGTGCTGGGAGCGCCGCAGTTCCGGGGGTATTAATAATCTATGGCTGAGCTGCTGATATCTTTCGCGCTAAAAGAAGGGCGCGTCGTCCACGTGGACGCCGTAGATCGAGGGCGGGCTTGCCGCTGTATATGCCCGGCTTGCGAAGGCCCGCTTGTGGCCCGGAAGGGGAATATCCGGGTACACCATTTCGCCCACGACGCAGATACAGCTTGCGACGGCGAGAGCGCGCTTCATGCGACCGCAAGGCTGCTGCTGTTCCAACGCATACAGGACGCCTTACAAGAACAGCGCGACATTCCGCTATTCTGGCAATGCCTAATATGCCCGGATGAGTGCCGACATGACGGCAACCTGCTAAAACGGGCGGTCAACGCAGCAATGGAGCTGACCATTTCTGATGCCGACATTCGCCCGGACATCCTTTTGACCGGCATCGACGGTATCCCTACGGCCCTACTAGAAATCGTACACACTCATGCACCGGAAAAAAGCGTTATCCGATACGCAAAAGACAACAATCTCCCGCTGCTGGAGTTCCACGTCAACGCCGGAGATGACCTACACCAGTTCAGTGAAGGCGCTCTTACTCCACAAACCGCTCGTATGCCCGGTTGCCCCTGTCGAACCTGCGGAAATTGTGGGGAGCGTGTCTGCGACTCTGACAAGCATCACCACTGCTTGCACTGCAACAAAATATACGACTCTAGCTATGGCCCCAACGACGGACATTATTTTTGTGAGAAATGTCAAAAGTGCGTTGACGCGCCCTCCGATTTCAGTATCTTTCACTGGCATTGCAGAGATTGCGGAGTAGCTTGTAATGGAACCAGAGACCGGTACGTCCGTTGTTTCTGCTGCTACAATGAAAGGAAATTCGGAGTGAAATGCAACGTTCGCGATAAACCCGATCATCGCCACTGCTGGGGTTGCGGGCGAGTTTTTAATGATCGGGGCATTTACGAATTTTGTTACCGATGTCATCAAGGTAAGCTGGCGAAGGATATGTGGGAGCGGGATGAAGCCTGGCAAGAGCAAGAGAAAGTTCAGCAAGAACGAGAACGACAGCGAGAAATAGAGCGTGAGCGAGAGAGGCAAGGATGGGCAGCACTCCAAAGAGACCTTGATATGTCTATCGCCCACAGACAAAGGCGAATGGGACCCTAAATTCCACTATCACAAACTGAACGGAACCCCGACAACATCAGGAGAACGCAATGAAAGCGGTACGCATCCACGAATTTGGCGGCCTTGAGGTGCTTAACTGGGAGGACGCCCCCGACCCGGAGCCGCGGCCCCACCAGGTGCTGATCAAGGTGGACGCCGCCGGGGTGAACTACGCCGACCTGATGCGCCGGGGCGGGAACTATCCGGGGCCTGACCTGCCCTCCTCGCTGGGCTTGGAAGCGGCGGGAACCGTGGCGGAGGTCGGCTCCGAGGTTTCGGGCCTTTCCGCAGGTCAGCGGGTGATGGCCATGGGGCCGGGCGGACAGGCGGAAATGGTGGCGGTCAACGGCAATTTCGTCTTCCCCTACCCGGAGACCGTTGATCCGGTGCAGGCTGGCGGTATGCCCATCGTATTCCTGACGGCCTACCATTTGCTGAAGACCCGCGGGCAACTGGAGCCGGGGCATACGGTGCTAGTGCAGGCCGGGGCGTCGGGAGTGGGAACGGTGGCGATACAATTGGCCAAGGCCTGGGGCGGCCGGGTCATCGCCACTGCGTCCACCGAGGAAAAGCTGGCCCTCTGCCGCTCGCTGGGGGCGGACGCAACCATCAACTATACCGAGCAGGATTTCGAGGAAGCAGTCAACCAGCAGACCGGCGGCGCCGGGGTGGAGCTGATACTGGAATGCGTGGGCGGGCCTGTGCTGGAAAAGAGCCTGCGCTGCGTGGCCTCATACGGGCGGATGATAACCTACGGCAACGCTTCCGGCACTCCGGCCAGCCTGCCGGCCGGCGACATCTTCGCCGCCAACCGGACGGTCATCGGCTTCAGCATCGGCCGCTCGCCCCAAGGCCCTCTGGACCACCAAGCCGCCATGGCCGAAATCTTCCCCTTGCTGGCCGACGGCAGGGCGCGGCTGGTCGTTGACCAGGTGCTGCCGATGTCCGAGGTGGCCGCCGCGCACCGGCACCTGGCGGGCCGGGGAACGCGGGGGAAGGTGATTCTGCGCCCATAGACAAGATACCCTAGGGAGGATATATGTCCCGCGCCCGTGAGCTGTTCCGAGAGGTTCTTTCCCGTCCTAGTTGCACGCTGGCCGCCAACATCTTCGACCCGCTGTCGGCCCGCATCGCCTGTATGCTGGGCTACGAGGTGTGCGTGCTTTCCGGCTCGGTGGGCAAGGCGGCCAACCTGGGCGTGCCGGACCTAGTGCTGTCCAATATGTCCGACGTGGCGGACCACTGCCGCCGTATCACCCGAATGGACGACGTATGCCTGATGGCGGACGCCGAGGACGGCTTCGGCAACGCGGTGAATGTCGCCCGCACGGTGCGGGAGATGGAAGCCGCCGGCGTGGCCGGCATCGAAATCGAGGACAATTTCGTGCCGCGGCGGTTCAATGTGGCCGACCCCGGCCTAGTATCCGCCTCGGAGCAGGCAGGCAAGCTGGAGGCAGCGGTGGCGGCCCGCACCGATCCGTCCACCGTAATCGTGGCCCGCTCCGCCGCGCTGGGGCTGTGTCCCTTGGACGAGGCCCTGGAGCGCATCCGCGCCTATTCCCAGACCGGAGCCGAAGCGCTGATGCTGACCGGCTCCCAAAGCCGCGAGCAAATCGAGGCAGTGCATGGCGTAACATCCCTGCCCCTCTGCGTCCTGAACCCGCCGGCCGACGCTCGCAACGACGCCGCCTTCCTGGCCGCCAACGGCGTCCGCATCCTGATGCTGGGCAACCCCGTCTACGCCGTGGCGGTGCAGGCCATCTACGACAGTCTGAAACACCTGAAGGACGGCGGCGCGCCGGAGGAGCTGGCCGGGCGCCTCGCCGCCCCGGAGCTGCTGCGGCAGGTCAACCGAACGGATGAGTTCCTGGGGTGGCAGGAACGGTATTTGCGGGAGTAATCAGCAGGGATGAGAAAGTGGCGGATTTGATTGACGGCCGGCTGAATCTGGCCCGGGAGTTGTTGCAGACGGCTAGGGAAGAGTTCGCCCGATCCGAGGAGGCCAAGGGCGGCGCGGCGGTGATTGGCCTGCGCAACGCCTGCGGCAAGGGCTGGCTGGCCGCTTTGGCGGCGGCTAACGCATACTTCCTGATGCAGGGTGTCCGGGAAAGGGAATTGCCTGACAATGACCGGGGCAGAAAATACTTCACCGGCCGTTATATGAACCGCGAGTTGCGCCGAGCATTCATTGATATGCGGCAAACTTTTCACATTGATGGCTATTATGAGGGCATAGTCGAGTTCGACGATATGCCGCGCCACTTCGATGAACTGGAAGAGTTTATCCAGTTCATCGAATCATCCGCCGCCAATGGCTCAGGGGGATAGCTTTCATAGCCTTGCGGAAATGTGAGTTTATCCGCCCCACAGGAAGTTCAGCACCTGCGAGGCGTATTCCTCCGGCTTCTCGAAGGGAACCCAGTGGCCGCAGTTGTTGAGGACGACCAAGCGGGAGTCGGCGATGTTGTTCAGGGCGGCTATGCCGATTTCAAAGACGCACATCCGGTCATAGCGGCCCCAGATTATCAGGCTGGGAGCGGTGATGTTGGGCAGGTCTACGCCGTGGTCGTAGGGTACGCTGACCGAGTTAGCGTCGGCTTCGATGTGGGCCGGGTTGCCCGTGTAGTTGCCGTGGATGTAGTCCACCAGTTCGTCGGTGACCAGCGCGTTGTCGTCTATGTGGGTGCGCAGATAGCGGCGCACGTTGTCGCGGGTGGGGTTGTCGCGCACCTCGCGGGTTATCAGGCTGCCCTCGGAGGGGCGGTTGCCCATCAGGTACAGGTCGCCGCCGGTGCGGATGTGGCAGGCGCCGAACACCAGCCTGTTCACCCGTTGCGGCTCTTTCATCGCCAGCACCATCGCCGACTGCCCGCCCTGCGAGTTGCCCACCAGATGGGCCTTTTCAATACCCAGCGCGTCCATCAGGCCCAGTGCGGTGCGGGCCTGGAGGTTATGGAGCGGCTCGTTATAGACCACCGGCCCGGTGCGCCCGAAGTTGGGCAAGTCCATGACAATGCAACGGTAATGCTCGGCGAAGGCGGGCAGCGCCTTGTGGAAGGTGATCCACCCGGTGGTGCCGGGGCCATAGGAATGCAGCATGACCACTGGCTCGCCGTCGCCCACGTCGTGGTAGTGCACGGGCATATCGCCAACTGCGATGGTTCTGCTGGTGGAGCTTTCGGTGAATGGGGCGGTCATCGGGCTTTCCCTCCGGGGCAACCGCGAGGGTCGCCCCCGTATTCCGGTTTAGCGTTGAGGCCGGAGTTTCCCGTTAAACTACGGCGGGTTCCTTGAAGTGGGGCATAACCTCGGCGGCGAACAGCTCTATGGAGCGCATCACCTTCCAGTGGGGCAGGCCGGCGAAGCCGAAGTTGCCGAACACGTGATTGATGCCCGCTTCCTGGGTCTGCTTCAGCCGCTCGATAACCACCTCCGGCGTCCCTCGCAAGGGCGGCAGCCCGGCGTGGCCCACGTCATCGCGGCGGTCGCGGTCCCGCTGGCGGTTGGCCCAATGCTCGTAGCCCTTGGCGATGTTGCCGTTCTTGTCCATGGGCATACCGATGGGCGCGCCGTTGCTGCCGATGGAGCGCAGCACGCGGGACGAGAAGTCCTCTAGCCCGACGGGGTCGCGCTCGGCTTCCTCCATAGTCGGGGCCACGTAGATGGACTTGGACATCGGCGGGTCGAGATGGGCGTGAGGGTGGCCGTATTCGTCCATCTTCTCGCGCCACAGCTTGATGACCTGCGGGGCCTGGCCGAGTACGTCGGTGGGGCCTCCGGCAATTACCTGGATCTGCCGGGAAGCGGCAAAGTCTATGCTGGCCGGGCTGGTGCTGACCGCTTGGAACAGGGGCGGATAGGGCTTCTGCACCGGCTTGGGCAGCACCCACAGGTCATTGACGTTGGTGTACTTTCCGTGATGGGTCAGCCGCTCTTCAGTCCAAGCCTTGATGATGACGTCCACTGCCTCCTGGAAGCGCTCGCGGCTGGTGTCTATGTCCACGCCCACGCCGTCGAACTCCTGCTGCTGGTAGCCGGCCCCGATGCCGAAGTTGATGCGGCCGTTGCTTATCACGTCCAGCATCGCCACTTCTTCGGCCACCAGCACCGGGTTGTGGAGGGGCAGGACGATGACTGCGGTGCCGATGCGTATGTTACTGGTGCGTCCGGCCACCGCGCCCAAGAACGACCAGATGCCCGACAGCAGCCCGTGGCGGGAGAAGCGATGCTCCCCCAGCCAGACTTCTTCGATGCCCAGCTGCTCGGCGTATACTATCTGCTCCAGCGCGTCGTTCAACGCCTGCTGCTGGGTAAAATCCTCATGGTAAGGAACGATGGTGAAAATTCCGAACTTCATAGGGATTCCCCCGCCATCGGAGTTTTAATTGGCCCTACTCTACTACACTGATAGACAGAATGCACCGGATGATTGATACTGTTGGATGAAGTCCTTATCCCATCTCACGCGGGGGTGGCGCAATGGTTGCCGCTGGGCGGAAACACCAGATTATAGATACGGAGACCGGACAGCTTGACCGCCGCATCTTCGTTGACCCGGAGATGTACGCCGAGGAGCAGGAAAAGGTGTTCGGGCGGGCTTGGCTGATGATCGGCCACGAGTCATTGGCGCCCAAGCCCAACGATTTCTTCCATACCTATATGGGGGAGGAGCCGGTGATTCTCTGCCGCGACGGGAAGGGCAATCTGCGGGCCTACCTGAATATGTGCCGCCACCGGGGCAACCGTATCGTGCGCACCGACGCCGGAAACGCCCGCAACTTCGCCTGCGCCTACCATGGCTGGACTTTCTCCAATCAGGGCGAACTGGAATACCTGCCCGGCGAGGAAGAAGCGTATTACGGCGCGCTCGACCGCGACTGCTTGCGGCTGGTGGAGGCCCGGGTGGACACCTACGCCGGCATCGTCTTCGCCACCTGGGACAAGGACGCGCCCAGCTTGGACGAATACTTGGGCGATGCCCGCTGGCTGCTGGACGTCAGCTTCAACCGCTTGGACAACGGCACCGAGGCGCTGGGCCCCATCAAGTGGCTGGAGCCGGTGAACTGGAAAACGGCGGTGGATAACTGCTCCGACAACTATCACGTCCCCACTACTCACCTATCCACCATCATCGTGCAGGGGCGGCACCGGGGCATTCCCCGGCTGACTCACGAACAGCAGTTCCAGTCGGAAAACAAGCATCTGTTCGTCAACGGCCACTCCCTGACCATGCGGTTTCTGGAGCGGCCCGACCAAGCGCGGCAGACCCACGGAGTGACCGCCGGGAACCGCGAGGCGTTCGAGGAATACTACCGCCGGACGCTGCCCGAGGCGGAGCGGCGGCTGGGCAGCCTGCGGGCGCGGCGGCTGCAATTGGGCAACCACAGCCTGTTCCCCAACGGCGTGCTGGGGCTGCGGCTGGCCCATCCCCGCGGCCCGCTGCAAACCGAGTTCTGGCACTTCGCGGTGCTGGAAAAGGATATGCCCGAGGAACTGAAAACCGCCCTGCGCCGGGGCAGCGCCAACTACAACGGCGTCAACGGCATTTTCGAGCAGGACGATATGGACAACTGGCGGGGCGTCACCAACTCGGCCCTGACCCCCATGGGCCGCAAGTATGCCCAGGATCTTTCCATGGGCGTGGGCCACGACCGGCGGCATCCCGAGTATCCGGGCATCGTGTCGGAACGCTATACCTCCGAGAGCAACCAGCGGCTCTTCTACCGCCGCTGGGAGCAATTTATGAACGCCGGCGGCTGGGACGGCATCCCCTTGGAGCCGAAGGTGATGGATTACGACGGAACGGCCACGCTGCGCGGCTAAACCGGGACGCCGCTCCCTCCCGTGGCGGTGATTGGAGTATCAGTTATGGCGACCGAAGCACCGACCGTTACGGCCTTGCGGCTGGAACTCTGGCACGAACTGATGCAGTTCTACATCCGGGAAGCCTGGCTGCTGGACGAGCGCCGCTTCCGGGAGTGGCTGGATCTGTTCACCGACGACGTGTTTTATTTTATGCCGCGGCGGTTGAATGTTCATCGCACCGAAACGGAACGGGAGCTGTCGCCCGTGGGCGACCTGGCGATCTTCGAGGACGACAAAACCTACCTGACCATGCGGGTGGAGCGGCTGGAGACGGGCATGGCGTGGGGAGAAGACCCGCCGTCGCGCACCCGGCACTTGGTGGGCAATCTGGTGGTGGAGCCACAGCCCGGCGGCGAGGTCAAGGCGAAAACGGCTTTCATCCTCTACCGCTCCCACCATGAGACCGAGGAGAACGTTTTCGCCGGCTACCGCGACGACCTGGTGCGCCCGGTGGACGGCGATTGGAAGATAGCGCGCCGCACTATCGTGCTGGACTCCAACGTGATTCTCGCCAAGAATTTGAGCGTGTTTTTCTAGCCGATTCAATTTCGCGGCGATGACAGGTTTAGCCAACGAGAAAAGGGGCGGCCGTCTGGCCGCCCCTCTGTTTGATTTGGCAGTAGGCGCGCCGCAGCGAGGCAGGGCGCTACTGGGCGTGGGGGCCTTGAGTGATGGGAACGTCCACCACCTTGAATCCCCGTTCCGAACCGGGATCCAACTGAACTTCCAGGCCGACGAAGGGGCCAATCTTGTTGTTGAACACGTCTACCACTTCTTGGCCCTCGCCAGGGTAGCCTAGGCGCTGCAACCAGTTGGGCAGCACGCTCTCGGCGCCGGCCCGCTTACTGAGGGCCTGGGCCTCGGGGCCGAACTCCACCAGTTCCAAGCCGGCATCAATGTTGCGGGTGATGCCGGTCACGTTATGGATGGCGGTCAGGCGCAGGGCTTCCAGTTCCTGCTTGGCGCCTTCCTCCAGCAGGATCTGCTGGATGTCTGCCGGAATCTCAGCCCAAACGTCGCCATTGACCACGTTGGTGGTGGAATTGAAGCTGAAGAGCCGCCCGTTCATGTAGGTGGTCACTTCGTACCAGCGCTGGCTGAGGCCCGGGTTAGCGCCGGTTACGCCAGCATCCAGGATGCCGCGCTCCAGGGCGGTGTACACCTCGGCGAAGGCCATAAACTGGGCCGCCGCGCCCATGTGGTTAATCCAGTCGGACAGCTCAGCCGAGTGGCTGCGGGTCTTGAGGCCGACAAAGTCCTCCGGGTTTTCCAGCCGCTTGTTGCTGAAGAAGAACTGGTCGTCGCCGGCGATCCAGTTGCGCATCAGCACCTGGGCGCCCAGCTCTTGCTCATATACCTTGTCCAGGTCGGGCGCGATGTTGGTCAGCACCTTGTAATGGGTCTCATGGTCGGGCCACAATCCCCAGATGTACTGCACGGCTAGGGTGGGGAACTCGCCGCCGACGTAGCCGCCGTAAATCTCGGTCATGCTCAGGGTGCCGTCGGCCAGCAGGCTGGCGGTATCCGTTCCGGCCAGACCGAGTTCCGGGAAGGAGGTGATGTTGATCGTTACTTGTCCTTCAGTCCGATTCTGGACGTTGGGAACGAAGTACGTCCTCTGATGCTTGCACCAGAGCAGTTGCCCGTTGATGCAGGTGTGCTGCAACTCGATGTTTTCGCCCGATGAAGTCAGCGACGTGGGATTGGTCAGGTTGGCCGTCTCGATCAGTTGACGGTAGTAATCCGACTCGAAAACCCACCTGACGTCTTCGAGAGCGTCCAAGGGAACCTGGCCGTTGTCGTCGCCTAGGTCCTCGCCGTAGGTGTCCATAAACTCGGGATAGACAGACGGGCCTACTAGGGCCGAGAAGTTGCCGTCGCCGATGTAGATGGCGCCGGGGCCGCCGGCGTGCTCGGCGGCGTAGGCTATCAGCTCATCGCTGACTTCCCACATCATCGCGTCGCCGTCTTCCTCCATCATGGCCGTCGGCTCTTCCGTGGCTTCTTCCATCATGGCGGTGGGAGCTTCGGTGGGTACAGGGGTGGCGGTGGGGGCCGGGGTGCTGGTGGGCGGCACGGGGGTAGCCGATTCTCCGCAGGCCACCAATAGAGCTACCATCAACACGATGGCAAAGGACATGATTACCGTGGTTCGCATTTATACCCTCCCTGAATCGGATTTTCTTTCCCACGCTCCGCCGCAACGGGCAGGGCGACCGCTTCGCCGGGCAGGCGTGAAATAATTGAGCTATGATAGCATAATTTTGCCGAATGCGTTCACGTTATGTAAGGAATCCGGCTGTACTTCTGGTAAATTTCGTTCGCATTCAGGCATATCGAATCGCTCTTTCGTTGATATACGGGATTCCCATTGCCGATTATCCTAGTATGGACGGCATTTTGAGGGGAAATCAGGCCGCAGGAAATTGGACAAAATGCAACCGGGACAGGCTTGACGCCCGCCCCGGCATATCTCCTCATATTTTAGTATAAAACACCGAGGGCAGGCTTGAAACCTGCCCTCGGCAATTCCAGCCGCCGGATGAGGAACCGGGGCCGCTAATCCTCCCCCATGGTGAAAGGTATCACGCCCGGAATCCACCATTTCTCCCAACTGTCGTCCACCCGCTGCTGGAAGTGGGCGATGTCTTCGGCGGTGAAGTGGGCGAAGCGGCCTTGGCGCGAGAGGTATTCCTCGATGGGCTTGCGCCTGCGGATGCCCTTGGCGATGCTGCGGCTGGGGCCGTTGAGTATCAGCTCGCCGTCTATGATTTCGTACTGCACCCACAGACCGGTCTCGACGGCCAGCATCCCCAGTTCGTGGGAGTATTTGGGGTCGTAGTCCCAGCCCTTGGGGCAGGGATCTATGTTGTGGATGAACGTCGGCCCGCCAATGGTCAGGGCGCGGCGAATCTTGTTGTTCAGATCCAGCCCGTAGGAGGCGCATGAGGTGGCGATGTAGCGGACGTCGGGATGCCCGGACGCCAGCATCGGCGCGGTGTTTTTCTTCCACCGGCTGTTCATTATGCGGTGCACCTTGCCCGGCGGGCTGAAGGTGCTGTTGGCGCCCCAAGGGGAACTGCCCGACACCTGGATGTCGGTGTTGGCGTAGGACTCGTTGTCGTAACAAAGGATGAGCAGGTTGTACTCATCGTGCTGCAACGCGGCGGAGATGGCCGACAGGCCCATGTCCACCCCGCCGCCGTCGCCGCAGAAGGCGATGACGTTGATCGGTTCTTGGTGCATCTTGCCTTTGCGCATCATTGCGGCCAGGCCGGCCGCGGTGCCGGTGGCGGCGCTGCCGGAGGAGCCGAGCTGCGTGTGCATCCACGGCACCACCCACGGCGTGCTGTAGTAGGTGGTGTTGGCAACGTACATACAGCCGGTGCTGCCCAGGACTATGGAGCGCGGGCCGGCGGCCTTGATCATCAGCCGCATCGTCAGCGCCGACTCGCAGCCTTGGCAGGTGCGATGCCCGGAAGAGTAGAACTCCTCCACCGGGATGTTCTTAACCCCACGAACCTGCGGCAGGTCCGTCTCGGTCATCATGGTGGTCATGGCTCTTACTCCCTTACCGCGATCCAAGTAGTTTCCTGTTCGATTTTACCAGTCGCAACCGCCTTTTCGGTAGTCTCGACCATCTCGTTTACGTCCCTGACCATAACTTCCCGGCCGCCCAGCCCCGCGATGAAGTTGAGCATCAGCGGACGCTCCGGCAACGGGTACAGGGCCGAGCGCAGTTCGTGGAACAGCACGCCGCCAAAGGAGGGCGAGCCGTAGGAATAATCGCGGTCAACGACGGCGATTCCCTTTGCTCCCCGGAGCGCGTTCTGGATTTCCTCCACCGCAAAGGGGCGGAAGAACTTGACCCTTACGAACCCCACCTTCTTGCCCTGCTCCCGCATACGGCGAACCGCCACGCGGGTGGGCATGGCGAGCGTTCCCATGCCGACTAGGATGATCTCGGCATCCTCCGTCATGTACTCTTCGATAAAGGGGCTGGGGTCGCCCCGTCCGAAGACTTCCTTGAATTCGTCGTAAGCCTCGTAAATCACGCCTGAGGCTCGGCGCATGGCCTCGTCGGTCTGGCGGCGGATTTCCATCAGCCAATCCTCGTTGACCTGCGGGGCCACGGTGATGGGGTTATCGGGGTGCAGTTGCAGTTCGTGGCGGTTGTAGCCGGGCAGGTATCGGTTAACCTGCTCCCGCGTCGGCACCTGCACGATGGCCTGCGAGTGTGTCAGGAAGGAACCGTCGCAACTGATGGCGAAAGGCAACAGCACCCGGCGATCTTCGGCTACCTTATAAGCCAGCAGCGCCGTGTCCAGCGCCTCCTGGGCCGTGGCGACCCAGTACAGGTGCCACCCCAGATCGCGGACGGCCATGGCGTCGTTATGCTCCACGCCGAAAGCGCCGGGGTCATCCAGGGCCCGGTTGCCGACCATGGCCACCACCGGCATACGCAGGCCGGCGGTTACGGTGATGGCCTCAAAGGCATAGAACCAGCCTACGCCGCTGGAGCCGCAGAACGTGCGCGCCCCCACCGCAGAGGCGTGCTTCACTATCTCGAACTGGGAATGCTCGCTCTCGGCCACGATGAAGTCGCAGTCGAAGGCCCCGTCGGCCTTCAGCTTGGACACGTACTGCATCACCGTGTCGTAGGGGCGGATGGGGTAGGCGGTAATCACGTCCACGTCGGCCAGGGCGCAGGCGATGGCGATGGCTTCGGAGCCGCTGATCAGCTCCTCTGTGGACTGCGTGAACATATCGGTCTGAACGGTGGTGGTCATTAGTCTGCCTCCGCCGCCTGAATCTCTTGGGCGTAACCGCCGACGTGGTGGAAGCCGTGGGTGCGGGTTTCGCTCTGCTGCTGCTCCACCAGCTTGGTCATCCACTTATTGTAGCCGTCCTTGTCCTTCTGCCACCATTGCCACTGGCTGTCGTTATCGTTGAATTCGGCTTCGTTGACCATGGTGACACAGTTGGGAACCGGGCAGACGGCTTCGCAGACGCCGCAGCCGCAGCAGGATTCCATGTTGGCGTCATACAGCCCGTCGGGGGTGACGTCGAAGCAGGTATCGGGGCATTGCAGCCAGCACAGGGTGCACTTGATGCAGGTCTCGAAATTGACCACCGGGCGCATGGAGCGGGTGCTGAACTTCTTGAAAACGTCGCTGCGGCCCGGCACGTATCCGCCCTCGCCCTCGGCGAACTCGCCGCCCTCCGGTATGGCGCGGATGACCAGCCCTTCCTCCATGGACTTCCAGCCGGGCATGGTGAACTTCATCTCCCGCCGGTTGCCGCCCTCTCCCGGCTCCACCGGGCGCATGGCGGTGCGGTCATAGGAGCGCTGGGCCGAGGCCAGCTTGGTTCCGCCGCCCATCTGCTCTTCGATGGTTTCCAGCATGGCCTCCAAGCTTACCAGATCCGGGCAGACCTTGCAGAGGGCGCCCAACACCCGCACGTCGGTATGGTCGTCCTTGTAGACCCAGAGGCCGGAGAAGCTGGGGATGCCGGTGACGATGGACAGGTTGTAAGGGGATTCCTTGGGGTGGATGTCCTCCAGCAGGGCGTCGGCCTGCTGTCGGGAGGTGACAATGAGGGTGCCGCCGGGCTTGGTCAGTTCGTTGATGGGCTGGAGGCCATACCAAGCCCAAGACTCGATGCCTTTGCACATCGTATCATCAACGTTGATGGTGACGTCCACGCTGGTGGCCGAGTAGACCGCCAAGCTTTCCTCCAGTTCCTCCGGGTCGTCGGCCACGATGGCGAATTGCTTGGCCGGGATGCCGTTGCGCTCCGGAGAGTCGCCGTAGCGCCCGAAGGCGGTGCCAATCTTGCCGTCCTTGCGGGCGGCGAACACTATGGAGCGGACAATGTTGCGGGCCAGGGTCTTTTGGAAGATGCCCCGGTACACAACCTCCACAGCAAGGGTGGACATACTGTTCCTCCTTAAGGGTTGAGCTTCGCTTCAGCGCCTTGTCTCGCCACGGAGACCAAAAAGAGCGCAGATACCCTTTGTGGTCAGAATTTGCCGCAAGCATTAATTCACTGCGCCATCTTAACATATCTGCGCCGTATCGGGGGAGTTTGACGGGCCGCCGGGGCCTTGCCGTTCTCGAAAGAGTTCCCTCCCCCTCTGGGAAAGGGTGATGGTGATGGCGCGTCCCCTAAACGCGCCCCCGAATATGGGCGCATAGCCTTGTCTATTGGCAAAACCATGGAGCCAATCCCGCGAAGCCCCGGCTGGCTGTGATAAAATCC
This sequence comes from Dehalococcoidia bacterium, assembly GCA_965213725.1. Lineage (GTDB taxonomy): Bacteria > Chloroflexota > Dehalococcoidia > Lucifugimonadales > UBA3495 > VXOI01. Next base: position 3,449,466 of record OZ243924.1, on the reverse strand, counting down.
GGGTCTATTCTTTGCGGGAGATTCCTGTTGCCCCGTTTAGCCTTGCGGCCCTTGCTCTTGGTGTTGTTGCTGGCCTTGGCGGCCGGGGCGTCGCTGGCTGTTGGCTGCGCCGCCTTTGGCGATGAAGATACGGAAGCAGAGACCGTTGAGGGGCTGCCGCCGGAATTCGCCAAGCTGGCCGAGGTCTGGGCGCTGTTGGAGCGGGAGCATATTGACGCCGGAACCCTGGACCCGGAGGCCGCCGCCGAGGGGGCCATCCGCGGGATGCTGGAGTCCACTGACGACCCACACGCTTCCTACCTGAACTCCAGCCAGTATTCCATGACGCGGCAGGACATACAGGGCTATTTCGAGGGCATCGGGGCCGAGGTAGGCGTCCGCAACGGGCTGATTACCATCATCGCCCCCATACCGGACACGCCGGCCGATGAGGCGGGGCTGCGCTCCCTCGACGTTATCCTGGAGGTTGACGGCGTAAGCACCCAGGGGATGGAACTCTTTGAGGTTATAAACCTCATCCGCGGGCAGCAAGGCACCGCCGTCCGCCTGCTGGTGCGGCGGGCCAGGACCGGCGAGGCCGAGGAGCTGGAAATCGTGCGCGGCGTCATCCCGCTGGAAAGCGTGCGGCTCAGGATGCTGGTGGGCCACATCGGACACCTGCGGGTCACCTCCTTCAGCGGCACCAGCAATGAAGAACTGCAACAGGCCCTGGGGCGGTTCGAGCGCTCCCAAGGGCGGGGGCTGGTGGTGGACATCCGCAACAACCCCGGCGGCTTGGTGTCGTCGGTGGTGGAGGTCACCAGCCAGTTCGTGGACGAGGGCTTGGTGTTGTACCAACTGGACGGTCAAGGCAACCGCCGCGACTGGAACGCCGAGGCCGGCGGCCTGGCCTTGGACGTGCCTATGGTGGTGCTGATGAACAACGGCAGCGCCTCCGCCAGCGAGGTCTTCGCCGGGGCCATAATGCACCACGGGCGGGCTCCTACCATCGGTGTCACCACCTACGGCAAGGGCAGCGTCAACAACCTCTGGCCCCTGACCGACGGCTCGGCGGTCAACTTCACCATCGCCCGCTGGTACACGCCTTCAGGGGAGCTGATTGAAGGCGAAGGCGTCACTCCCGACATCATCCGGGAAGCCTCGGAAGACGGTTCGGAAGACGCGCAACTGGATCTGGCTATCGAGATACTCAAGGAACTGATAGAGCAATAGCCTGACCCTCTCCCGGGGAGAGGGTCAGGGTGAGGGCGTTACCATGGCCAAGAAAAAATCCGCCAAGACAGTAAAAGCCAGCAGCGGTAATAACGGAACGGGCGGCATTCGCACGGCCGCCACCAACCGCCGCGCTTTCTTCGACTATGAGATTCTGGAGCGGCATGAGGCCGGGATCGTTCTGACAGGCACCGAAATCAAGTCCGTCCGCGCCGGCAAGGTTGACCTGAGCGACGGCTACGCCCGCGTCCGCGACGGGGAGATGTGGCTGCATAACACTTATATTGCGCCCTACGACCCAGCAAGCCAGTTCAACCACGACCCGCGCCGGCTCCGCAAGCTGTTGCTGCACCGCGACGAAATCCGAAAGCTGGAGAGCGAAGTGGCCGAGAAGGGCCTGACCCTGGTGGCCCTCCGCATCTACATCAAGGGCCACGTTGCCAAGGTGGAGTTGGGACTGGCCCGGGGCAAGCGCCGCTACGACAAGCGCCAAGCGATTATCAACCGCGATATGGACCGCGAAGCCAGGCGGGCCGTCGGCGCGGTTCGGGACTAAAACAGATCCCTCCCCCGGAGGGAGAGGATCTTAGGGTAAGAACATGTTACCAAACGTTAAATCGAAGGAGCATTAAGTTGATTCGCACCCTCAACGGCGTTACCCCCAAAGTTGCCGAGACCGCCTGGGTGAGCGAGTTTGCCTATGTGGTGGGCAACGTGGAAATCGGCGAGTATGCCAGCATCTGGCCCGGGGTGACCATCCGCGGCGACGGCGACGACCCTATCGTAATCGGAGATTACGTCAATATACAGGAAGGGTCGGTAATACACGGCAACGGGCTGACGCTGGAAGACCGCGTGTCGGTGGGCCACAGCGTAGTGGTGCATTGCGACCTAGTGGGCCGCGGTTCCCTGTTGGGCAACAACTGCACGGTGCTGAACAAGGTAACGCTGGGAGAGAATTGCCTAATCGCCGCCAACTCGGCGGTGCTGGCCGGGGCGCAGATTCCGCCCAATTCCTTTGTGACCGGCGCACCCGCCCAGGTGAAGCGCCCGGTAACGGAAAAGCAACTGTCCGCCATGCGCCACACCAGCGAAGAACTGGTGAAGCGCGCCAAGTGGTTCAAGGACAGCGGGCTTTAGCGGGTGGTCTCCGGCGACGGGGGCCTCTCTCGCTGGATGAATGGCCCCGGCTGCTTGGGCCGGGGCTAATTGCTGCGGGCGAAATTCCCCTAGACAACGGCCCTAGGCAAAGCGGTTCCGGTTTACGGGGTATAGGTGCGATAGTAGGGACAACCGGAATAGGTGGCGCGCAACGCCCGGCCCGACGCTATCGCGTCGAATCGGAGCGTCTCTGGCGAGCGCGGATCCTCGCCGATGCGAAACAAAGCGTCGCCCAACGGGGTCAAAACCTCATGCCCGCCCGCAGGGTAAATCAGCAGCAGAGCGCCCTTCCGCAGGACGACACGGAAATTAGTCAGCCCGAAATTGTAAGCGCGGTAGTGTCCCTGGAAGCTTTCCCACTCTTCCGGGTAATGGAAGCCGAGAGGCCCGGAGTATCCTTCCCCAACATACCAGTCAGGGCCGTGAAAGACCTCAACGATACGGTTTCCGTCGCGCCCAAACTCTAGGAGGAAGAGCTCCAGTTCGGGATGAGCGCAGTGGAAGCTGTCATCGCCGCGCTGCTCAAGGGCGGCGTCTTGACCCCGCCAGTGCAGCGTCAGCCGGTCGCCCCGTGCGGCTATAACCATCCGGTCTTCACCTGAGCGGTAGGTGCCGGCGTAATCAGCGGCCCTGCTTACCGATGACAGGTCAGCGACGGGCGGAGATGGGGGCATTTGCTCGTGCTGCAACCCTGCCCGCAGCAGGCTCAACAGGCGCATCGTCATCCCGGCGGCGGCGTAGGACTCGGCAATGCCGTTAATCAAGAGCGCCGCCCCGATGCCATCGTCCAAGTCGGCAATCATCGCCGAAGCGAAACCGGTAGTCCCGCCGCCGTGGCCCAAATAGGCGTGGCCTTCAACATCGGCTGATGTCAGCCCATACCCGTACCAGGCCCCTCCCCATTGCTGGGTTGCAATCGCCCGTTGGGACATCAGGCCAAAACTTTCCTCGGACATCACCCGCCCGGTCGGCCCGGAACCCCGGTTCATCAGCATCCTCAAATAGATGCACATATCCTCAGCGGTAGAGGCTTGGCAGCCGTCGCCAACCCCGTATTCACTCCACAGGGCCGGGACCAGGCCGTGGTCCCGGTGCTCAGGCCGATCGTCATAAAATCTGCGATAACCGACCGCGGCCCGCTTTCGTGTTTCGTGCCCAATGACCGGGTGCGAGTCCCGCATACCCAGAGGGGCCAGCACTCTGGCCTGAATGGCGTCAGGGTATGGTCTTCCGTCCAATTCTTCCAGCAGAAAACCCAAAGTCTTGTAGCCCACATTCGAGTAACGAAAGTACTCCCCGGGAGGCGTCCGGATCCGGCTGTCCCGCAAAGCCCACGATTCGTAGAGGCCGTGGGGGCCTATATCTGTGCCGGTAGCCAGGCCCGACGTGTGAGTCATCAGGTGGTGGGTGGCTATCGGCCCGTAGCTAGACTGGACCTCGAACCACGGGAGATACCGCGACACCGGCGCCTGCAAGTCCAGCCGGCCTTCATCACGAAGCTGCATCAGGGCGACGTTGGTGAAGGACTTGCCGATGGACCCGATCTCGAACATCGTGCCGGGCTGGATTGGCTTTCCTGACGCCAAGTCGGCATATCCGAAGTATGCCGTCCTTAGCAGCTTCTCCCGGTCGGTGACCGCCAAGGCCATCCCCGGGATATTGACCTCGCTCATGCGGCGCTCGACGTACCGGTCTATTTCCTCAAAGGCCCTTTCCATGCTGGTCATGATCCCCCCCTTGCCGGAAATCGCGGTGGATAAGACAACTGCTTGTCATACACCCATATCTAAGGATGCCTGCATCTATCCCAACCGCCCTGCCACCGGCAGTACGGCGTCGGCCAAGCGCTCCATAACCCGGATGCAGTCGGATAGTTCACTCACCCGGAAATCGTAGGTCAACTGTCCGATGCCGATTTCGTGGCAGGCGTGCAGGTCGTCTATAACCTCTCGGGTGCTGCACACCAGGGCGCCCCCACTGCGCTCGCTGCCCATTTCCGGCAGGCCGATGTCGGTGAAGTGCAGGCTGCGCTTCAGCGAGACGGTTACGTCCTCCGTCTTGCGCCCCTGCTGCTCGATTTGCCGCCGCAGATACGGGATGCACGACGCCACGAACTCCGGCGTTTGACGCGTGGTGTGCCAGCAGTCTCCGTACTTGGCGGTGCGGCGCAGGGCGGCGCGGGTATGGCCGCCTACCCAGATAGGCAGCGGGTTCTGCACCGGCTTGGGGTAGAACTGGATCCCGTCGAACTGATAGAGCTTTCCGTGATGCTCCGGGTGGTCGTCATACCACAGCGTGCGGAAAATCTCCAGAAACTCGTCGGTCAACGGGCCGCGTTCGGCATAGCTGACTCCCAGGGTGTCGAACTCCTGCTCCAGCCAGCCCACGCCAATGCCGCAGATCATGCGCCCGCCAGTAAGCGAGTCCAGTGACGCGAACATCTTGGCCTGAACCACCGGGTTGCGGTACGGCAGAATCAGCACCGTGCTGCCCAGCTTGATGCGCTCAGTACAGGCAGCCAGGTAGCCCAGCAGCGTCATAGTCTCCAGAAACGGCTCGTCCGCCGGGCGCGAGAATCCCCCGGATGCGGTATAGGGATACTGCGTCGTTCCGCCCGTAGGCAACACGATGTGGTCGCCGATAAGCAGCGACTCGAAACCCAGGGCCTCCGCCGTCTGCGCGAATTCCCGCAGCCCCGGCCCGTCGGGAATGCGGGGCATTGAAACTCCGATCTGCATACTGCCGCTCCTTGCCGGACGGGTGTTTTCAACCTGAATACTACCCCATAACCCGGCGCTTTGATATGCCCAATCCCCGGAGTATAATGCCGTCATACCGCGTTGCCCCGCGAGGCCCTTATGACCACCACGCCCGCTTACCTGCAACAAGATGCCGACGCAGGGGAAATCGTCCAATTCCCGGAGCCGCCGCCGGAAGAGATGACCGCCTACTATAGCGTCAACTGGCCGGGCTATCCCGGCGCTCTGGCCGACCACTTCGGCCACCCGGGGACCACCATCATCACCAGCGAAGTGGCCGCCGCCCTGCTCCTTACCCCGGATTGGCAGGGCGTGCGCTACCCCGACCTGCTCATCTCCTTCAACGCCAACCCGGCGGCCAACCGGGCCCGCCTCGGCTACCTGATACCGGAGCAGGGCAAGCCGCCGGACTTCGTGCTGGAAGTGGCCTCGGACAGCACTTACCGGCGCGACCTGACCGACAAACGCTCCGATTACGCCCGGATGGGCGTCCCCGAATACTGGCGCTTCGACCCCAACGGCGCCCAGCCCCGCCGAACCCGCTTGGCCGGCGACCGCTTGGCGCGGGGGCAGTATCTGCCCATCCCGATCCACCGGACGGAGGAGGGGATTTACTGGGGCCGCAGCGATGCGCTGGGGCTGGACTTGTGCTGGGAAGAGGGGCTGCTGCGCTTCTGGGATCCGGCGGCAAGGCGCTACCTGACCACCTACCTGGAGGAACGCGACGCACGCCGCGACGAGGCCGCCGCACGCCGCGACGCCGAGGCCCGCGCCGACGCCGAGGCCGCTGCACGCCGCGACGAGGCCGCCGCACGCCGCGACGCCGAGGCCCGCGCCGACGCCGAGGCCGCTGCACGCCGCGACGAGGCCACCGCACGCCGCGCCGCCGAGGCCCGCGCCCGCCAACTGGAAGCCGAACTGCGCCGCCTGCAAAACACCTAACCGCCGCAAGCCGGGGCCGGTTCTGTCTTTCCCGGACAGCCAAAGATCCGGAAACCTATAGCGCAAACCCGGCGCTTTGATATGCCCAGTCCCCGGAGTATAATGTCGCCATACCGCCGTTGCTCCGCGAGGCCCTTATGACCACCACGCCCGCTTACCTGCAACAAGATGCCGACGCAGGGGAAATCGTCCAATTCCCGGAGCCGCCGCCGGAAGAGCTAACGGCCTACTATTGCGTCAGCTGGCCGGGATACCCCGGCGCCCTGGCCGACCACTTCGGCAGACTGGAGACCACCGTCATCACCAGCGGAGTGGCCGTTGCCCTGCTCCTTACCCCAGACTGGCAGGGCGTGCGCTATCCCGGCCTGCTCATCGCCTTCAACGCCAACCCGGCGGCCAACCGGGCCCGCCTCGGCTACCTGATACCGGAGCAGGGCAAGCCTCCGGACTTCGTGCTGGAAGTGGCCTCGGACAGCACCTACCGGCGCGACCTGATAGTCAAACGCTCCGATTACGCCCGGATGGGCGTCCCCGAATACTGGCGCTTCGACCCCGACGGCGGCCGGCCCCGCCGAACCCGCCTGGCCGGCGACCGCTTGGCGCGGGAGCAGTATCTGCCCATCCCCGTCCACCGGACGGAGGACGGGTTTTACTGGGGCCGCAGCGAAGCGCTGGGGCTGGACTTGTGCTGGGAAGAGGGTCTGCTGCGCTTCTGGGATCCCGCAGGACGGCGCTACCTGACCACCGACCTGGAGGAACGCGACGCACGCCGCGCCGCCGAAACCGACCGGGACGCCGAGGCCGCCGCACGCCGCGCCGAGGCCACCGCACGCCGCGCCGCCGAGGCCCGCGCCGACGCCGAGGCCGCCCGCGTCCGCCAACTGGAAGCCGAACTGCGACGCCTGCAAAACACCTAGCCGCCGCCAAGCAACTCCGCCCTTGCCCTTTGCCCGATTCGGGGTTAGCATCCCCGTGCCATAGCACGGCTTGCCTGTGGTTCGCGCTCTCATACAGGATCAGTATCCCTTGCAGCAGGAAGGGTATCGGTATCCGGGAAACTGCCCGATTCCCGGCAAACCAGGCAAAAGCCCTGGAAAGATACCCATACCGCTCCTTGACGTATCCGTTATGTCACTCTGCCGCTTTTGGCGTTTTCCGCTTGCCAGCATACTCCGGCGTGATATAATTCATAGGCATCACGGGCAACGGCCCCGTCTCAATACGCCGCATGACCCCAATCATAGGAATGGAGGAGGCACAAAGTGGACAAGGGAAACACCGTCATCAACGCCGGCCCCATAGACATCGCCATGAGCTACCGCGCGGAAATCATGGACGACCAGGGCCTGTGCTTGCAGGTCTACTCGGAGATTGACGGCAAGGATACGGAAATCCTGCGCTTCGACTGCTTCGACCAAGCCCCCCACTACCACTACGGCCCCGAGAACCACAACATCCGCCTGCACCTAGACAAGACCACCGCCGGCAACCCCCTCGGCTGGACCATCGGCAACCTGCGCCACAACCTCCCGGCCATGGTGCGCCGCTCCGGTTACGACGAACTGGCCGACAGTCTGGAGGCCAACCCGGTGGACGCCGCCAAGCTGGACGAGGCCGAAGCCACCGCCCGCGAGATGGCTAACGGCCAGCGCCGCACCGTGCATCACCTGATGCCGGAAATGCTGGACGGCGACAAGATTACCGTCGGCAACCTCAAGTTCGGCTTGGAATACCGCCACCTGCCGCAGATTAACGACGAGGGCATGGCTATCCATGTCCTGTCCGACATCGCCGGGCAGGAAGTCGAGCTGCTGGCTTTCGACTGCTTCCAGAACGGCCCCCATTACCACTACGGCCCGCGCAACCAGGACATCCGCATTTACTGGGACGTCACCACCTCCGGCGAAACCTTGGCCTGGACCCTGGACCAGTTCAAGCAGGGCAAGATCAAGAGCATGATTGCCCGCGCCGGATACCCCACCATCGCCAACGACGTGGACGAGGAACTGCTCCAGTCCCGGCTGCCGGAAATCGAGCGCCGCTCCTGGGAGCTGGTGGAAATGAACAACCGGCCCCAGGACGACGACCCCAAGTCCCAGCTCATCGCCGAGCTGGACGCCCTGCGGGAGAAGGTCGCCGCCCTGTAACGCTGCGCTGCCCTGTAACGCTGCGCCGCAGTGAACGCAACGGACGGCCCTGACGCAAATCAGGGCCGTTCGGCTTTTCCGCCCCGCTGTCATTTGCCCGTTGAATGCCGTCCGTCAATGCGTTAGCATCGTCGGCATGGTAAGAAAGCAGGAAGACTTTCAGAACCGGGCGCTGGCCCTGCTCTTGAAAGAGAAAGGAATCCCGGCGGATTTCGAGCGGCGCAGCGGCCGCAAGAAGATGGACGTCGTTGCTGAAGTGGACGGCCTGCGCGTAGTGCTGGAGGCGGAAACCGGGTTCCACCGCAAGGCTCAGGCCATTAAGGACGCCGACGCCCGGCTGCGTCAGCGGCTGGCAACCGTCGTGTTCGCTGTCTGCTATCCCGACGGCGTTACCGAGGATAATCTGGCCGGCGCAACCCTCACTTGGACGCTCCGCCTCAAGGCCGGGGAGCCGTCCGGGGAATGGGCCACCGGCAGCGTGGCCCAGTTGGCCCAAGCGGTGCAGCAGGCCCCCCGCTCCCTGAGCGGCGCCGACCTGGCGGCCCGAAAGCTCTCCGATTGTCTCGACGAAGTGACTCAGGATCTCAAAACCCCCGTCCGCCGGGAACTGGCCCGCGTCTTGGATCTGCCAGTCACCAAACCCGATGGCCGCCAGCGAACCGACGGCTACTTTGTGGCCGCCAAGCGGGGTATGTTGGTGGTGGCTACGGCGATGCTGTTCCATCACCGGGTGCAGCTACACCTGCCTGCCCTGCGGCCCGCCAACGCCGAGTACGACGGGGCTTGGCCGCCCCTTGGTCCCGCGGAATGCGCCGAAAGCCAAGCCGTCATAAGCGCTTTCCGGGAGGCTTGGCGCGGAATTCTGGCTGTGGACTACCGCCCGGTGTTTGAGACCGCGCGCGAGGCGTTGAAGGCTTTGAGCCTGGACTTGGACACCGGACGGTCGGTGCGCAAGCTGGCCGACGTGGTGGCGGAAATAGCCGAGGATGTGGCTGGCCTGCGCCATGACCTGCTGGGCCGCATCTTTCACAAGGTGCTGGACACCGCCCGTTATGACGGCTCCTTTTACACTTCCACCGCCGCCGCCGTGCTGCTGACCGCCCTGGCTATCCGCCCGGATGACGCCGACTGGAGCGACGCCAACGCCGTCGCATCCCTCCGCATCTGCGACCCGGCCTGCGGCACCGGCACCCTGCTGATGGCCGCCGCCGAGCGCATCCGCAGCCTGCACAGCGACGCCGGACGTTCCGGCCCCGGCGACGATCAGGCCCTCGGCCTGCGGCTGGTGGAGGATATGCTGTGGGGCTATGACGTCAACCTGACCGCCACCCACATGGCGGCCAGCACCCTGGGAATGCTGTCGCCCGCCACTCAGTTCAGCCGCATGAACATCCACCGGGCCTTGCTGGGCGTGTTCGACGGCCAAACCTATCTAGGTTCGCTGGACTTCTTGTCCGGCCAGCCCCGGCTGGCCGCTTGGCCCTCCGCGGCGCCGGAGGCGGCAACCGGCGAGGAAGCGGTTGAGCCGCCCCCGCCCATGGACCTGGTCATTATGAACCCGCCCTTCACCCGCGACAGCCTGCGCCACGACCAGTTCAGCCCGGCCGACGAGCAGGCCATCAAACGCCGGGAAAAGGAGGTGCTGGAGGGGCAGCGCCATCGCGCCGCCGCCCGGTTGCATTCATCCGGCGGCGCGTTCACGGTGTTGGCGGAGCAGATGCTCAAGCCAACAACCGGAACGCTGGCGTTGGTCTTGCCATCGGTGGTTCCTACGGCCCCGGGCAATCAGGAATTGCGCCGCTACCTAGCCCAGCGGTTTCACATAGACACCATCGTAAGCTCCCATGACCCGAACCGCATTTTCTTTTCCGAGAACACCAGCATCGGCGAGGCGCTGCTGATTTGCCGCCGGTGGCGCGGCGATGGGCCGAAGCCGCCGACTCGCGTGGTCAATCTGGCCCGCAACCCGGATACCCCGGTGGACGCGCTGGACACGGCGGCCCGGATCCAGCGGGCCGGCGAGAGCGGCGCGCCGCCCCGCGATTTCACCGTCCAGCAGGTGGACGCCGAACGCATTGACCGCGGCGACTGGCGGGCCGTCAACTTCCTGTCCCCCTTTCTGACGGATGCCTGCCGGACGCTCAGGGAGGAAAGCCCGTCCGCCGTTCCCGCCGCGCCCTTGGGCCAACTGGCCGCCATTGGCCCGGCGGGGCAACGGATACGCGATTCTTACACCCATTCGCCAATGCCCACTGAGTCAGGCCGCCGGGCGCTGTGGCATCACAAGACCAGCGTCACGCAGTCAATGGCGGCCCGGACCGACGTATACCTTGAGCCGAAAGAAGCAAAGCGGCAGTTGGCCGACAGCTATTGGGAGCAGCGCAGCCGACTGCTCTTGCCCCACCGGCTCTGGCTGCCATTAGCAAGGGTCGCCGCGGTGATACTGCCGGAACGGGCCGTCGGCTCCATCTGGACGCCCTGCCGCCCGCACAACCCCGGCATCGGCAAGGCCCTGTGCCTGTACCTGAACTCCACGCCCGGCCTGCTGTCGCTGCTGGGCGAGCGGGACAATCGCAAGCCGTCCTACCCGTCCTTCTCGCTGGACACGCTGCGCTCGCTGCCGGTTCCCGACTTCGCCGCGCTGGGCAGCGCCGAGCTGGAATTGCTGAACGCAGCGTTCGACCGGCTGCAAGACGAAAGGCTGCAACCCTTCCCGCAACTGCCCGCCGACCCGGCGCGCCGCCGGATTGACGACGCCGTATGCCAAGCGCTGGGGCTGGACGCCGAGTGGGTGGCGACCATCCGGCGGGAGCTGGCGCGGGAGCCGTCGGTCACCGACGGGGGCGGCAACGGGTGATAGCAGAGTCACGCACAATCAGCGCGTGTCGAGAACGCCGGACGGGCAGCAGTGGCGGGGCTTGGCAAAGGGGCGTATAGCCGCAGTAGGCATTTTGGGAGATGGCAAGGGGTTAGGAAATGGGCCTTTTCTGGCAGACGGTAAAGGTGAGCAACCCGGCGGGCGGCGATTCCGTGGAGATTGACGCCTTGGTGGATACCGGAGCCCTCGACTCTGTGTTTCCCGCATCACTGTTGGCGGAACTGCGCCTGCAACCTCGTCGGCATTTCGAGTACACGGTTGCCGACGGGCGCAAAATCGAGTTGCCTTATGGCATTGCCCTAATCAGCATCAACGACGATACTTGGCCTTGCCCGGTCGTCTTCGGGCCGAGCGATGAGGCCCTTCTTGGCGCAACCACACTGGAGATCTTCAAGCTGCTTGTCGATCCCAACATCCAGTCCCTGCGGCCCGGTGACGCTTGGCCGCTGGGCTGGGGCAGGCGTCCGCAGCCCGTCCCCTAGGCCATCGTATACCCGCCGCTGACGCTCAAGGACGGGTGACGGCGGAATCACGCCTAATCAGCGCGTGTCGAGAACGACTGACGGGCGGCGGTGGCGGGGCTTGGCAAAGGGGCGTATAGTCGCAGTAGGCACATTGGGAGATGGCAAGAGGTTAGGAGATGGGCCTTTTCCGGCAGACGGTAAAGGTGGGCAACCCGGCGGGCGGCGATTTCGTGGAGATTGAAGCCTTGGTGGATACCGGCGCCCTCGACTCTATGTTTCCCGCATCACTGTTGGCGGAACTGCGCCTGCAACCCTTGCGAACCTATACGTACATACTTGCGGATGGGAGCAGCATAGAGTTGCCTTACGGTCAGGCAGTGCTGGAAATCAACGGAGAGACGCGAATCTGCCCGGTCGTATTTGGGCCTAGCGATGAGGCCCTTCTTGGCGCGACCACACTGGAAATCTTCAAGCTGCTTGTCGATCCCAATAGAAAATCCCTAGTGCCCGGCGACGCTTGGCCGTTGGGCGGGGGCAGGCGTCCCCAGCCCGTCGCCTAGGCCATCGTATACCCGCCGCTGACGCTCAGCGTCTGGCCGGTGATGAACCCGGCCGCGTCCGAGGCCAGGAACACCACCGCGTTGGCGATTTCGCGGGCTTGGGCCATCCGCCGCAGCGGGTAGGCGCGGACGGCGCGCTCCCGCGCCTCCGGCGTGAATACGCCGCGCATTTGATGCCACATACTGGTCTCGCTGATGGCTTCGTCCTCGGGCGGCACCACCAAGCCGGGGCAGACGCAGTTGAGGCGCAGGCCGTGGCGGCCGGTCTCGCGGGCGATGGACTTGCTCAGGGCGATGACCCCGGCCTTGCAGGCGGAATAGACGGCCTCGCGGTACTCGCCCATGCGCCCGGCGTCGGAGCTGAGGCAGACGATGCTGCCGCTGCGGCGCTCCACCATGCCGGGCAGCACGGCGTGGATGCAGTTGATGGCGCCCCACAGGTTGACCTGCACCTCCCGTTCCCATTCCTCGCGGGGCTTCTCCAGGAACAGGCGGTCTATGGTCCAGCCGGCGTTGTTGACCAGCACGTCCACGCCGCCGAATTCCGCGCCGGCCGCGGCCGCCATGGCTTTGACCGATTCAGCATCGGTGACATCGGTGGCGACCACTCTGGCCTTGCTTCCTGGGTTCAGGGCCGCCGCTTCGTCGGCCACCCGCTGCCCCTGTGCCGCGTCCAGCTCGGCAATGACGACGTTGCTGCCCTCTTCGGCGAAGGCGTGAACGATGGCGCGGCCAATGTTGGAGCCGCCGCCGGTAATGATGACCGTCTTGCCCGCAAGTCCGAGTTCCATCCGCATTCCTTAGTTTTGCTTTAACGCAATGCGCGATGATTATGCCCTGGGCGGCGGCACTTTGGGGACGCCGCCGAAGCGAAGGCGGAGCAGTCCCTTGACGTCTTCAGTAGCGGTTTTGACCACGTTGACGGTGCTGCCGGGGTCGTCCTGCCAGGCTACCGGAACCACGCCGATGCGGTAGCCGCGCTTCTCGGCGATGATCAGCATCTCGGTGTCGAAGAACCAGTTATCGTTCTTCACGTGGGGGATGATGGTTTGGGCCGCCTGCCGAGTCATCGCCTTGAAGCCGCATTGGGCGTCGGGGAAGCCGACCAGAAACATTGACCAGATGAGGAGATTGTAGCCGCGGGAGGTGAATTCCCGCTTGAAGCTGCGCTGGGTCACCAAGGAGCCGCGGCTGAGGCGGCTGCCGATGGCGACGTGGCAGCCGGACTCCAGCTCTCCAACCAACTGCGGGAAATGGGCCAGGGCGGTGGAGAGGTCTACGTCCATATAGCTTACGATGTCGCACCGGCTGCCCAGCCACGCCGCCTTCAGCGCCCGCCCCCGGCCCTTCTCCGGCAGGTACAGGTAGTCAACGCCGTCCAGCTCGCGGCACAGCGCCTCGGCCGCGGCGCGGGTGCCGTCTACGGAAGCGTTGTCGGCGATGGTCACGCGCCAGGGGTTGGGCAGGTTATCCCGCAGGAAGGCGCACAACGCCGGAATACTGACCGGCAGCGCATCCTCTTCGTTATAGACCGGGATAACGACATCCACGCTGGCAGTCATATCCGCCCCTTCGACCGGCTCAGGGACAGCGACGGAGGGCCGGGGCGGCTAGTGGCGGAAATGGCGCACCCCCGTAAACACCATCGCCAGCCCGGCCCGGTCGGCGGCGGCGATAACTTCCTCATCGCGCACGGAACCGCCGGGCTGGACGATGGCGGCAACGCCTGCCTCGGCGGCCAGTTCGATGTTGTCCGGGAAGGGGAAAAAGGCGTCGGAGGCCAGAACCGCCCCCTTGGCCTTGCCCCCGGCGATGCGCTGCGACAGGTGTACGCTGACCACCCGGTTGGGCTGCCCGGCGCCCATCCCGACCAGCGTCCGGTCTTTGGCGAAGACGATGGCGTTGGACTTGATATGCTTGGCGGCCTTCCAGGCGAAGGCCAGATCCTGCCCCTCGGCGGCGCTGGGTTCCCTCTCGGTGACCGTGCTCCATTGGGCCGGGTCTTCCGTGATGTCGTCGGCCCCCTGCACCAGCATCCCTCCCGCGATGGGGCGAAGGTCCAGCGCCGCGCCCGGCGGGGCCGCGCCGATGGTCAGGATGCGAAGGTTACGCTTTCGCCGCAATATGGTCAGAGCATCGCCGTCGTATCCGGGAGCGACCACGACCTCGTAAAAGACTGGGCCCATAGCCTCCGCCGATGCGGCGTCCACGGTGCGGTTGAAGGCCACTATGCCGCCGAAAGCGCTGACGGTATCGCCTTCATAAGCCTGCCGGTACGCCTCGGCAATGGCGTCGCGGCTGGCAAGTCCGCAGGGGTTGTTATGCTTCACTACCGCCACGGTGGGTTCGGCGAAGTCGGATACGGTGCGCCAAGCGGCGTCGGCGTCCATCAAGTTGTTGTATGACAACTCCCGTCCATGAAGCTGCGTCGCTCCGGCAATGCCGCTGGGCGCGGCGCCGGCCGGGGCATACAGCGCGCCGGACTGGTGGGGGTTCTCGCCGTAGCGAAGCCCGGCCACCTTGTCCAGCGATAGGTTCAGGCGAGCGGGCAGGGCATCCTCCGGTTCGGCTGATTCGGCGCCAAGGGGCGGCTCAGGGGCGGCGCCCAGGTATCCGGCAACTGCGTCGTCGTACTCGGCGACGTGGCGGAACGCCTTGGCGGCCAGCCTGCGCCGGTCATCTTCGGTCAAGCCGTCTCCGGCCAGCTTGTCGGCAACCCAATCGTAATCCGCCGGATCCACGATGACGGCCACCGAAGGGAAGTTTTTGGCGGCGGCCCGCAGCATCGTAGGGCCGCCGATGTCTATGTTCTCCAGCGCGTCTGCCAGCGTCACGCCGGGGCGGCTGACGGTGGCGACGAAGGGATACAGATTCACCGCCACCAAGTCAATGGTTCCTATGCCGTGAGCGGACAGTTCGGCCATCTGCTCGGCGGAGTCGCGGCGGGCCAGCAGCCCCCCGTGGATTACCGGGTGCAGCGTCTTGACCCGGCCGTCCAGGATTTCCGGCGAGCCGGTAACGTCGGCCACTTGCCGGACGCTCAGGCCGCCCTCCCCGGCCAGCGTGCGGTGGGTGCCGCCGGTGCTGACCAGCTCGTACCCGGCGGCGGCGATGCGGCGTCCGAACTCCACCACGCCGGTTTTATCGTAAACACTGATGAGCGCTCTCAAACTTTCTCTCCGTCAGGATAGCCCGGTAAGGATGACCTGCTCGCCGGTTTCGCGGCGGACTACCTGCCCCACCGGGATGGCTTCCGGGATTTTGTCGCAAAAGGCGGATACGTTGGCCTCGGGGATGACGGCCACCATGCCAAGGCCCATGTTGAACACCTGGAACATCTCGGCGCCGGATATGCCGCCCTCCCGCCGTAGCACTTGGAATATGGCCGGGGGCGTCCACGCGCCTGTGTCTATGCTGGCGGCCAAGCCGCTGGGCAGTACAGGGGGCAGTTTGCCGGGCAACCCGCCGCCCGTGATATGGGCCAAGCCGCTGAGCAGACCCAGCGCCGGGGCGAGCCTAGGGTAGTATGAGCGATGATACAACAGCAGTTCTTCGCCCAGTTGGTGTTTCAGTCCGTCGAAGCGGCGGAAAAGGGCGGCGGGGTCTTCGTCGGTGTTGAACACTTGGCGAACCAGCGAGAACCCGTTGGTGTGCAACCCGCTGGACGGGATCCCCAGCAGCCGGTCGCCCTCTTTCACCTTGCCGGGTTCAAGCAGCCGCTCCCGCTCAACCACCCCAACCACGAAGCCGGCCAGGTCCATCTCGCCGTCGGCGTAGACCTGCGGCATCTGCGCCGTTTCGCCGCCGATGAGGGCGCACTGCGTCTCGCGGCAGCCCCAAGCGATGCCCCGCATCAGGGAGTCCAGGGCCTGGTCGTCCACGCTGCTGAAAGCCACGTAGTCGAGGAAGAAGAGGGGGCGGGCGCCCTTGGTGAGGATGTCGTTGACGTTCAAGGCCACTAGGTCGCGGCCAACGGACTCGAAATGCCCCAACTGCGCCGCTATCTTGAGCTTGGTGCCAACCCCGTCGGCGCTGGCTACCAGCACCGGCCCGCCGTCGCCGCCCAGTTGGAAGAGTCCGGCGAAACTGCCGCCGCCTTCAATGACCTCCGGCCCATGGGTACTGGCCGCCAGCCCCCGGATACGCTCCTTCAGCTCATCCATACGGCCCACGTCAACGCCGGACTGCCGGTAGGCGCCGACGGGCGGGTTAACGCTCAATTCCGCGTCCTCCGCCGGGATTCTCCAGGGCCATCTTCTCCAGTTCCAACTGCACCGGAACGGGGTAATTGCCAGTGAAGCAGGCATCGCAGAACCCGCCCCCCTGGCCGCCCACGACAGCCATCAGCCCTTCAACGCTCAGGTAGCCCAGCGTGTCTGCGCCGATGAACTCCCGGATTTCGGGGATGGTGTTATTGGCGGCCAGCAGTTCCCCGCGGGAGGCCATATCCACCCCCATGAAGCAGGGATGGCGGATGGGCGGGGCGCACACCCTCATGTGGACTTCGGCGGCCCCGGCCCGGCGCAGCAGGCTGACCACGTGGGGGGTGGTGGTGCCGCGAACTATGCTGTCGTCCACTACCACGATGCGCTTGCCCCGGATGACATCCCCCAGACTGTTGAACTTCTGGCGGACGCCCAAGTCCCGCAGCTTCTGCTCCGGCTCGATAAAGGTTCGGCCCACGTAGCGGTTCTTGATCAGCCCTTCACTGAAAGGTATGCCGGACTCCAGGGCATAGCCCACCGCCGCCGCAGTGGACGAGTCCGGTATGCCGATAACCAGGTCTGCTTCCACCGGATGCTCGCGCGCCAGTTGCGCCCCCATCTCCTGCCTTTTGGAATGAACCAGTCGCCCGTCCATTCTGCTGTCCGGGCGGGAGAAATAAATCAGCTCGAAAACGCAGAGCGCACGGGGCCGGGTCTCTCCGGCTCCCGGCCAGACGGCGGAGCGCAGCCCTTCGCCGTCTATAACCACCACTTCGCCGGGGTCGATCTCGCGGAGGAAATCCGCGCCCAGGTTGTCCAAGGCGCAGGACTCGGAAGCAATAACCCAGCCGTCCCCTCGCCGTCCCAGGCACAGGGGGCGGATGCCCAACGGGTCCCGGACGGCGATAAGGGAGTCCGGGGTCAGCCCGACGACGGAGTAGGCCCCCACCAGCCGGCGCATACACTGGAAAACCCGCTCTTCCCAGCAGGCTCCCGGGGCGTTGACCAGCATCTGGGCAATGATTTCGGTGTCGGTGGTGGAAACGAAGGAGCAGCCCCATTCCTGCCGGAGCTGTTCTTTCAGCAGGGGAGCGTTGATGATGTTGCCGTTGTTAGCCAGGGCCAGGCTGCCGTTTTGTCCCTCTGCCATCAACGGTTGGGCATTGCACAGTTCGCTTCTTCCGGTGGTGGAGTAGCGGGTATGCCCGATGGCCGATTCGCCGGTGAGCGGAAGGAAGTCGGGTTCGCGGAAAACTTGGGAGACCAGTCCCATACCGGAATAGACGGAGACGCTCCCGCCGGAGGCCGCGGCGATGCCCGCGCTTTCCTGCCCCCGGTGCTGAAGAGCGAAGAGGCCGAAGAAGGCGAGGCGGCTGGCGGTCTCTTCCGGGGCATATACAGCGATTACCCCACATTCTTCGCGGGGACTGTCGAACGGGCCATAGTCCTTGTGGGGGCACGGCTCACTGTTCACGGCGGTATTCTATCCACCCCCTCCCCGGCGGTCAACCGCAGGGCTGACCTGTTCAGGGCGATTCCCGGACATTGCCCGGGCCGCCCGGCCGGGAACATTTGACGCCACCGGGGTAGTGCCGCAGTAACTGGGGCTATGGGAAGGCCGTCCGTTTATCGTCTGAATCAGGGTTGCACCCAGAATTATACAAGGATGGCCGGGGGAAAACATCCCTGCCCGAAAATCCCCTCATCCTGAAAACCCTGATTCAGACCAGGACGCCGAAGGCAGGATCTGCCTTCGGCTGCTCCGTCTACTGGTGGAAAAGGTTGAGCGCCGAGCCAAGCCGGAACCATTCCAGTTGGGATTCGCTGTAGGAATGCTGCAACTCCAGCGCCTCGGACGTGCCGTCGCTGTGGTTGACGGTGCATTGCACCGGCTGGCCCGGCTTGATGTCGCTTAGCCCGGTGAGGCTGATGCGATCA
Organism: Dehalococcoidia bacterium; assembly: GCA_965213725.1. Taxonomy (GTDB): domain Bacteria; phylum Chloroflexota; class Dehalococcoidia; order Lucifugimonadales; family UBA3495; genus VXOI01. The sequence goes on along the minus strand of OZ243924.1, from coordinate 3,431,200 downwards.
TCCTCGCGGATCCGCTCATAGTCGCCCGAATCGGAGAAGGTGAGGGCCAAGAGACCCTGCTTCTTGAGGTTGCTCTCGTGGATACGGGCGAAACTTCGGGCTATGACCGCCGCGCCACCCAGCAGCCGGGGCGAGAGCGCAGCGTGTTCCCGGCTGCTGCCCTCGCCATAGTTGGAGTCGCCGATGACCACCCACTTGACGCCTTGCGCCTTGTAGTCGCGGGCGATGCGAGAGAAACCCTGTTCCCTCTCCCCGGTGAGGACGTTCAAGCCCTTGCCTGCCTCGCCGGTGTAGGCGTTGATGGCGCCCATAAACATATTGTCGCTGAAGCGGTCCAGGTGGCCCCGGAAGCGCAGCCATACGCCGGCCGGCGAAATGCTGTCGGTGGTGGTCTTGCCCTGCGCTTTCAGCAGCGCCGGCATCTCCAGGAAATCGTTGCCGTCCCAGGCCGGCCACGGCTCCAATAGCTGGATGCGCTCGCTGTCAGGGGATACCGTCAGGTCAATGCTGCTGCCGTCCTCGGGGGGAGCCTGGTAGAAGGAGCGTCCCTCGTCGAAGTCGGATGCGGGAACCTCGGGAGCATCCTTTGGCGGATCGAGCCGAAACTCCGAACCGTCGGACGCGGTCAGGGTGTCGGTCAGCGGATTGAAGGACAGCCTTCCCCCGATGGCTAGGGCGGTCACAATCTCCGGGCTGCCGATCAGATTCATGGTGGAAGGCTGACCGTCATTACGGGCCGGGAAGTTGCGGTTGTAGGAGGTTACGATGGTGTTGGGGTTTCCAACCGATTCACCGGCGCGCCGCCACTGGCCGATGCAGGGGCCGCAGGCATTGGCAAGCACGGTGGCGCTTATATCCTGGAGCGACTGCATCTGTCCGTCGCGCTCGATGGTCGCCCGCACCTGCTCGGAACCGGGGGTGACCATAAACGGCACGGCGGCCTGTAGTCCCTTGGCCTTGGCCTGCTCGGCCACGTCCGCAGAGCGGCTCATATCCTCATAGGAAGAGTTGGTGCAGCTCCCGATCAGAGCAGCCGAAATTTCGTCTATCAGCCCGTCGTCTTCCTTCAACTCCGCCGCCATCTGTGAGATAGGACGGGCGCGGTCAGGCGAGTGCGGGCCAACCAGATGCGGCTCCAGCTCCGACAGGTTGATTTCCACGATGCGGTCGTAGTACGCCTCCGGGCTGGCCTCGCACTCCGGGTCGGCGGTCAGCAGACGCCGATACTGGTCGGCCAGCTCCGCAATGTCGCCGCGGCGGGTGGCCCGCAGGTATCGGGCCATGCGCTCGTCGTATGGGAAGACCGAGGTGGTGGCGCCCAGTTCCGCGCCCATGTTGGTGATGGTGGCCTTGCCGGTGGCGCTGATGGAAGCGGTTCCCGGCCCGAAGTATTCTATGATGGCGTTGGTGCCGCCGGAAACGGTCAATTGCCCGGCCAAGTACAGAATTACGTCCTTGGCAGCGGTCCAGCCGCTCATTTCGCCAGTCAGACGCACTCCGATGAACCGGGGGTAGAGGACTTCCCATGGCAGCCCGGCCATAACCTCTACTGCGTCGGCTCCGCCCACGCCCACGGAGATGGAGCCGAGGCCGCCGCCCATAGGGGTATGGGAGTCGGTGCCAATCATCAGCTCACCGGGGTAGGCATAGTTCTCGAAAGCCACTTGGTGGATGATGCCGGCGCCCGGCGCCCAGAATCCGACGCCATACTTGGCAGAGGCGGTTCGCAGGAAGTTGTAGACTTCATCGTTCTCGGCCAGCGACTCGGTAAGGTCGCGGGAACTCTCGACCCGGGCCTGAATCAGGTGGTCGCAGTGCACCGACGTCGGCACGGCGGTAGCGGCGCGGCGGGTCTGCATGAACTGGAGCATGGCAGTCTGGCCCAGTACGTCCTGCAAAATCACCCGGTCGGGGCGCAACTGAACGTAAGTCTGGCCGCGAACCATGCCGGTTGCAGTGGGGTCGTCCAGGTGACTGAGCAGGATCTTGTCAGCCAGAGTCAACGGGCGGTTCTGGACAGAACGGACTGTGCTCAGGTTCTTGTCGAGCCTGCCGTATACCTCGGACACAACGTCTCGGGTGGGTTCAATGGCAATCAAAGTAAGGCCCTCCTCCGGCTCTTCAATCTTCGATCTTCTTGTGCCCTGCCTGACGGGGCGATTGCCCTAATGTTATCAAACCCGGCGGCGCAACGGGTAGGGCAAGATGCCATCAGCGGCGACCCGGAATCGGGTAGATCGAACCGATCCCGGTCAGATAATACAGACCGCTCAACCCCTCCGGGGCATGATGGTCACCTTTCTGTTTTCCCCCTCGCCGGCGCTTTCCGTTCTCACTTCAGGGTGCTGGGCAAGGGACGTATGGATGATGCGGCGGTCGGCCGGGGGCATCGGCTCCAGGGTAATGCTGCGATTGGTCTGGGCCACTCGGCTGGCGACTTTGGCGGCCATATCGCGCAGGGAGTTCTCCCGGCGCTGGCGGTAGTTCTCCACGTCCAGCACCACCCGCACATCTTCCCCCAGCTTCCTGCGAACGATGAGCGTCACCAGGAATTGCAGGGCTTGCAGCGTCTGGCCTCTGCGTCCGATGAGCAGGCCGGAATCCTCGCCGGCCAGGTCAATGACCGGGCCGCCGGCCTCCGGGTCGTGGGCCGAGCGCAGGGTGCGGGTGACGTTGACGCCGGCCGCTTCCAGGATTCGGCCAACTGCGGCAGTGGCCAATGCGGCGGCAGACTCCTCTCCGGCGGCGACTGCGGTTGCCCCGCCGCCGCCCAGAGGGGTGACACGCACCCGCGCCAACTCCGCCCCGATGCCTAGGAATCCGGCTTTGCCCCTACTTAGTATTTCGACCTCGGCCTCGTCGCGGTCGACGTCTAGCTCTTTCAGAGCCAGTTCGATTGCCTCTTCGACGGTTCGCGCGCTCATTTCGAGAGGTTCTTGCATCGCTGTCAACCTCCTCTGGATCATCGTAATGGGAAGATGAAGACGGGCCCTGGGCCGGGACCGGCTCCGCTCTGGGGAACAGCGGGAAAATGGGCTGCCATCCGGTGATGAAATACTGAATTCCTATGCCGATAACGTTGGAGGCGATCCAGTACAGCGACAGTCCACTGGGCAGCGTGAAAGAAAAGAAGGCTATCATCAACGGCATCAGCCACAACATCATCATCTGGTTGGTGGACTGACGGGGATCCGTAGACGGGGTCATGGTCATTTTTTGCTGAAGCCAGGTGGAAACGAAAACCAGCACTGGCATGACCACGTTGGAAGGGTCGGGTTCGGAAAGGTCCATCCAGAGGAAGCTGGCGCTCAGAGGCGCCGCGGTGTAGATCGGAAACACCGGAATCCAAGCGTAGAATTTCTCCGCCAGCGCCACCAAATGGTCAGGACGCGAGTACAGCGTCTGAATCAATACCCGGAAGAGGCCGAAGAGAATGGGCATCTGGATGACCAGCGGGCCGAGGCATCCCACCGGGCTGACCCCGGCCTCCCGGTACATACGCATTGTTTCCTGGGAAACTCTGGCCCGGTCGCGTCCGTAGCGCTCTTGGATTTCCCTCATGCGCGGCTGGAGGTCCATCATTGCGCGCATCTGCCGCAACTGCTTGATGGTCAGAGGCAGCGTCACCAGCCGGACTATGACGGTGAACACAATGATGGCGATTCCCATGTTGTTGAAGCAGATGGTGTAGAGCACCACCAACAGGTTCAACATGGGCCGTATGATGATTTCTCGCCAGAGATCGCCTATCAGCTCCAAAGGGCCTGCCTCACTACCCGGGGCCGTCGCCCGGCGAACCTTTCAGCCCGCGGACTTTCGGCTGTTTCTCTTTCAGTTGCACCGGTCAGTTGCATCGGTGGTTATCATTTTCAGGATGCCAGCACCACCACTCTTCCAGCGGGCGGCGGGTGGTGGCGTCCACCCGGCGGACACTGCCGTCCTGAGATCCCACGAAGATGGAATCGCCCGCGGCGTAGAGCGGCGCGGTTATTTCTGCGCTGCCCAGCGTCAGCTTGCGCAGTTCCCTCTGCGAGGCGCCGCGCGCCAAGTCCAGCAGGATGAGTTCGCCGTTTCTATTGGCAACGGCCAGCCCGGCGGGCACCAGCGCCGGGCGCGAAACGATGGGCGCGCCGCTATCGTACTCCCATTGCAGGATACCATCGCGGCTCAGGGCATAGATACTGCCGTCCATGTTGGGCGCAAAAATGCTGTCCCCGTTGGTGACTGCTCCCGCCCAGAACCAGTTGCCCGCCTCGAAGTCCCAGAGCAGGGAGCCGTCGCGGGCATCCAGGGCATGGAGCTTCTTGTCAAAGGAACCGGCAATCACCATACCGTCAAACAGCAGCGGCCTGCCGGCGACAACGCCGCCGGTGCGGTAGCTCCAGATTTCCTCGCCTGTGGAAACGTTGATTGCATGAATATGGTGGTCATGGGAGCCGAACCAAGCCATTGCGATTCCGTCCAACGTGCTTACGACCGGGGATGACCATATCTTGTCGCCAGCCTGGAAAGCGCCGCCCCAAGTTTCGGCTTCTTCGCCGGAGTCGGCGATATAGGCGTAAAGTTTTCCGTCCTCGGAGGGGGCAAGCACCAGGCCATTTATCGGGTCATAAGCCGGCCCGGCCACCAGAGGCGCGAGGTCCTGGGGCTGGCCTCGGGGCCGCCGCCATCCCCGGTCGTCGGAACTGCCGTTTTCCGGGTCCAGGGCATAGAGAAAACCGCTCTCAGCGGCGACAAACAGCAGGTTCTCCGCCACCAATGGCGTACCGAAGACACCCCGCAGGTCCTCCGAGGAACCCGAATCCGAGCGGGGAAAACGCCAGAGGGTCGCTGGCACATCGGAGTCTCCGTCGCGCAGAGCCTGCACCTGCCCGCCCTTGGTGCCCACGTAGACCACGCCGTCGCTGGCGGTCAGCGCGTTCCAGCCGGAACTCACCCCGCCGATATCGCCTCCGACGCAGGCGGTCAGCATCAATATCAGCAATGCAGTCAGCGCCGCCCGAAAAGCCCACCGGGCCGGACGCGGCTGACGGCTTTCCGGCGGAAGAGGCGGCGAATCGCCACGAAAAATTCCGGCTCCGGGTATATTTGCGGGAAGAATGAAACGGTGGAGCAAGTTCAGCTCAAACGGAGAGTCCGAATACTTATGGCACCGGGTCATATCCCTTGCCTCCCAAGGGATGACAACGGGCCAAGCGTTTTGCGCCTAGCCAAGCGCCCTTAAACACGCCGTACCGGTCCACTGCGTCGTGGGAATAATGGGAGCAACTGGGCAGATACCTACAGGAAGTTGGCAACAGCGGGGACAGGACGGCTTGATAGGCTCGGATAAGCCAGAGTAGGGCCAACTTCATTATTCGGATGCTTCCCCGCCATTATCTGGGTTTGCCGTCAAATCGGGATCGTTGTCCGCTTGCCGCCGGGCCTGCGCCGGTTGAGGCCCCTCGCCCGCAATCCGGCTGCGCCGCAACAGGCTCCAGGCAGCGCGAGCCACCTCTTGGAAACTGGCTCGCTCAATGCCGCGGCGGGCAATGAAAACCGCGTCCCATCCCCCCCTCAGCGGGCGCTCCCTCACCGTCTCCCTGAGCCTGCGCTTGACCCGGTTTCGGACTACGGCATTGCCTATGCGCCTGCTGACCACAAAGGCGAACCGGCTGTGATCCAGCCCGTTTTCCAAGTATCGGATCACCAGCAGCCGGTTCGCGGCGCTGGAACCTTCGCGGTGGATTTGGGAGTGGCGTTTCTGCCCGGAAATTCGGCGCCGGCGTTGCATCGCCGCGGGACGTCAATTACACGCTCAGCTTGTGGCGGCCCTTGAACCGCCTCCGGCGCAACACCGCCCTCCCGTCGGATGTAGCCGAGCGGGCGCGAAAGCCGTGGACGCGCGCGCGGCGGCGCTTTTTGGGTTGATACGTTCGTTTGACCATTTCTCAACAACCTGCCGCGCAGATTACGCGCAGATTATATGTTTTCCGAATTTCGCAAGTCAAGCGATACCCGCCCTCTTAATCTGTTGTCATCCTTCTGCTGAGAGATTATAATTATCATTATCAAGAAATAGCATTATGCAGGGAACGAACCCTAGCAGAAAGGCAGTCCTACAAGCGGATTGGGGCGGAAATTTGCTGACACTGCCCCATTGACCAGAACAGCCTCTATATTAGAACATATATGCGTCATGGTTTTCTCCGGTGTGCGCTGGCCCGCCGGTCAACTCCGGGATTGCAGTATTTCTAATTTTCGAGGTGGCCCATGAAAATCTACTACCGCGGCTATGTCATCAATTGGAACAACTTCCGGAAGCCGGGTTGCACGGTGGAGGGGACGCGCCCCCAGCGGAGGACGCTGGCCTTCGAGGACAACCCCAAGTCGGCCATGCGCTGGATCGACCGAGACGTTATCCGGCAACGGGTGGAAGACGCCGGCTGGTTCAGCCCGCGGACGGTGTCGGCATAGCGATACCGGGCGCGATGTCCTGTCATCACCGGGCTTCAGTTGGCGGAGATGAAAAAATCGAAGGATACAGACTGGGAAATGGCCTCGAAAACATCGAGGCCATTTCCCGTTCAAGAATAGTGAACTTGAGTCACCCCATATCCCCCAGCATCCCGCGCTGGCCCGGCGACCCGCCGCCGCAATTCGAGGACTGGGCCGACATCCGGCGTGACGGCTACTATCTGAGGCGGTTCTCGATGAGCGAGCATGGCGGAACCCACCTCACCGCCCCGGCCAGCTTCCATCCCCACGGCAGAACAGTAGACGAATACCGAGCCGAGGAATTGGTCAGGGCCGCCGTGGTCATAGATGCACGCGAGCAGTGCCGGGCCAACTGCGATTACGCTCTAACCGTGGACGACCTGACGGCTTGGGAATCCCGACACCGTCCGGTTCCCGCCGACAGCATCGCCCTGCTGCTCACCGGCTGGGCCGAACGTTGGGGCAGCGAGGAAGAATACCTAGGCGCGGATGCCGACAGCGGCCTGCACTTCCCCGGCTTCGGCCCGGACGCGGCGGCCCGGCTGATCAACGAGCGTAAAGTAGCCGGGCTGGGAACCGACACGGCAGGCGTCGAGACGGGCGTGGACAGCAACTTCACCGTAAGCAGGCTGGTGCTGGCCCAGCCCCGCATCGTGCTGGAAAACCTCGCCAACCTGCACCAACTGCCGCCAACGGGCGCGGTTCTGGTCATCGGACTGCTGCGGCTGTCCGGCGGCAGCGGCAGCCCGGCGGCAGTCACCGCATTTCTGCCTTGAACGCCACCGGAAAGGCGCCGAATTTGCGTCCGCTCGCCTTTCTTTCGCGGAATGGCTGCCAATGTCCTCCTTTTGCCAAAGGGCGGGTTTCAAGCCCGCCCCGTGCGTCCTTACTCTACCCCCCAATGGGAGAGAGAACACAGCCCGCTTACAGCTTCGCAATCCCCGCCTTGGCGCAGTCCTCGTCCTCTTGGCTGGTGCCGCCGCCCACGCCTACGGCTCCCTCCACCACGCCGTCGCGGACGATGGGGACGCCGCCTTGGCTGGGGATGCCGTGTCCGCCCTCGGCGGCTAGGATGCCAGAGACTATGGGGGAGCTGGCCCGCTCCTGCAACTCGCCGCTGGTGCGCCCGAAGGCCACGCTGGCGACGGCCTTGCCCTGCGAGCCGTAGACCCCGGCCCAAATTGCGCCGTCCATGCGGTTGAAGGCAATCAGCCGCCCGCCGGCGTCGCAGACGGCAACGTTGATTTTGATGCCCATTTCGTTAGCGGCGGCTATCGCGCCCTCCACGATGCTGTTCGCCTCGGCCAATGTCAGCGCCATAACAGACCTCCCGGATTCGCTTTTAGATTGCGGTTGCCGGGGCTATTCTAGCCTACCGGCCCGAACCCGCCAACCTCGGCGGCAAGAGGGCGGCGCTTTCCCCCGTTCACCTGAATCAGGATTGGCCGGATTCGGGGATTTTCAGGATTTCCCAACCCGGTGAATCCTGAAAATCCTGAATCAGACCGAAAGCGATGATATACTGCTACCGGAGTTCTCCCAGCCTCGATCGGGCGGTTGCTCAGGCGTGTTGACCAAACGCATCATTCCCTGCTTGGACGTGGACGGCGGGCGGGTCGTCAAGGGCGTCAGTTTCGTGGAGCTGCGCGACGCCGGCGACCCGGCGGAACTCGCCGCGGTTTACGACCGGGAGGGCGGCGACGAGCTGGTATTCTTGGACATCACCGCCAGCTCGGACTCCCGCGACACCATGGTTGACGTGGTGCACCGGGTGTCCGAGGAAGTCTTCATTCCCCTGACGGTCGGCGGCGGCATTCGCACCGTGGAGGACATCCGGCGGATGCTCAAGGCCGGGGCCGACAAGGTCTCGCTGAACACCGCCGCAGTCAGCAACCCGGCCCTGATAGGTGAAGGAGCGGTGCAGTTCGGCAACCAGTGTATCGTCGTCGCCATTGACGCCAAGCGGGCGGAGGGCGATGACATCGGGAAGGAACGCCCCCTGCCAGCCGATGCCAGCCTGGCGCTGGACGCCGGTTCCCGCTGGGAGGTGTATACCCGGGGGGGCCGGACGCCCACCGGCATTGACGCCGTTAAGTGGGCGGTTCGTGCCGTGGAGCTGGGCTCCGGCGAGATTCTCCTGACCAGCATGGACGAGGACGGCCAGAAGCGGGGCTACGACCTGGAGCTTACCCGAGCCGTGTCCCAGGCCACGCCCGTGCCGGTAATCGCCAGCGGCGGGGCGGGCAATCTGGAGCACCTCTACGATGCCCTGGACGCCGGCCGGGCCGACGCCGTGCTGGCCGCCAGCATCTTTCACTTTGGGGAGTATTCCATTGGCGAGGCCAAAGACTATCTCAGCAGGCGCGGCGTGCCGGTGCGTCCCCGCGCCTGATTTTCCGCATTCCTAGACCGGGCGGTGATGCTGTCCCGTGGCTGAAATCAAGGCTGTCATCTTCGATATGTACCAAACGCTGGTGCAAGACCCCGGCACGCAGTGGCGCCAGAGCTTCAAGGCGATTATCGAGGAGCAGGGGCTGGGCATTACGGCGGAAGAGCTATGGCAGGGCTGGCGGGAGTCCGAGGAGCAGTTTCGCCTGCGCCGCACCGACCCGTCGCTGCCCTTCCAGACTTACTTCGACGCTTGGGCCGGGGGATTCAGGCTGGCCTTCCAGCGGCTGGGCGTGCCAGGCGACGCCGACGCCGCCACCGGCCGCTTCTTTGCCGACCTTTCCCGCCGTGAGCCGTTCCCGGAAACGCCGCACGCGCTGCGGGAGTTGCAGGCCCGCTACCGCACCGCCGTCCTCTCCAACGCCGACGACGGGTTTCTGCTGCCCAACCTGAAGCTGCTGGATTTCGAGTTCGAGACGGTGCTTTCATCGGAAATGGCCCGCTGTTACAAACCCCAGCCCGAACTCTTCCGGGAAATGCTCCGGCGCTTGTCCCTGCGCCCGGAACAGACCCTCTACGTGGGCGACCGGCACTATGAGGATGCCTACGGCGCCTCCGGCGTTGGGATGAACGCCGTCTGGATTGACCGGGGCGGCCGCGGCCTGCGCGACGACCTGCCGCCGCCCGCGCATCGAGTCACCAGCCTGCTGGAGCTGCCTGCGCTCATCGAAGGCTGGCCGTCCGGCGGCTGATTTTCTCAAACAAAGGGAAGGACAGCCCCCGCCCCAAGCCATCCCTCTCCGGGGAGGGATGATTGGGGGTGAATCACAACGGAATGCCAACAAAACCTGACTCAGCCCCAACTTTTAACAGGCAGGGAAGCGCCAATATGAAAGTCAAGCTGAACGAGCAGGGCCTAGTTCCGGCCATCGCCCAAGACGTCAATACCGGCAGCGTGCTGATGCTGGGCTATATGAACCCGGGATCCATAAAGCGCACGGTTGAGGGCATCCAGGTATGGTTCTACAGCCGCAGCCAGGAAGACCTGTGGCATAAGGGCGAGGTTTCAGGTAATTACCTGAACCTGAAAGAAGCCTGGCTGGACTGCGACGGCGACACCATCCTGCTCAAGGTGGACCCGGACGGGCCGACCTGCCACACAGGCAATCCTTCCTGCTTCTTCAATCCTCTGGAGGGCTTGCCCGAGGGCTACGAAGACACCGACCGAGGCCCCGGGATCCTGGGCGAGCTGTACGCCACGGTGCAGGACCGGCAACGGGAAATGCCGGAGGGCAGCTACACCACCAAGCTGCTCCAGGAAGGCGTAGGGCGCATCGCCCAGAAGGTCATTGAGGAAGCGGGCGAAACCGCCCTCGCCGCCGCCCAAGGCGACGATGACCATCTGCCCGCCGAGATCGCCGACCTGATGTACCACACCTTGGTGCTGATGGCGGCGTCGGGCGTCAAGCCGGAACAGGTCTGGCAGGAACTGCGCGACAGGCGCCGCTAAAAAGCTCGGCCATTCTGGGGGTTGGAGGCTGCCTTCCCGAAAGCGGGGGCGGGGCATCCCCTAGAACCCGGCGGGAAGACGCTCCCCGGCCCCGAACGCCGCGAATTCGTTGTCTCGATAGATGGTCACCCGTCCGAACCCGGCGACGCGCCAGCCGCCGGGCCGGCCGATAACCCCGGTGCGGGCGTCGATTCCCAGATAGATCACCCCGGCGGGGGCGGACTGCCGCAGTTCGGCCAGCGTTTCCGCCGGGTCACGCCGCTCGTGGTGGGGCAATATCCCGATGTTGGGCGCAATGCCCAGCCCTTCTACCCAGCCACCGGGACTGGGACGGCGCATCACGGCCCCCATAACCATCGCCCCGGCCGACGAGCCTCCCAGCACCAGCCCTCGCTCCATTCCCTCGGTCAGCAGCCGCAGCAGCGCCGACCCCCTGAGCGTTGCCAGCAGGTGATCGGGGCTGCCCCCGGTGAAGTAGACCACGTCGGCCTGGCTGACCGGCGCGATGAAGGCGGCGTCATTGGCGTGGCCGGACTCCAGTACCATCAGTTGGCTGGCCGCGCCGCCCAGTCCGGCAAAGTGGGTCACGCCGTCATTGGCCGCCTTGGCCGGGCCCGTAACCGCGGCGGCAGGTATGATAATGACGCTGGCCGGGTCTTTGCCCGACGCCCTCATAATCTCCCGGTCCATTTCCTCGCAGCCGACGCGAAACTCATCGCCGCCAACCAGCGCTATTGTGCCTGACATAACAAACCTCGCTACTGATTTCAGAATAGCATTCCATAGCTTTAAGGAACGCGCCTACAACAGATACTCGATAAAGATGGCAGAAAGCCCCAGGAACAGGGCAAATCCTATCACGTCGGTGAAGGTTGTAACGAACACCGCCGCCGATACCGCCGGGTCCATACGCAGGCGGCGCAGCAGCAGCGGCACCCCGGCCCCGGCCCCGGCAACCGCCGCCGCCGCCATGTTGCCGGTCATAGCCAGCGCCAATACCGCGCCCAAGACGGCATTCCCTTCCCAGGCCCAGCCTATACCGCCTATGATTGCTCCCAAGGCCAGGCCGTGAATCAACCCCAGAATCACCTCTCGGCGCAGTATCCGCAGGCTCAAACCGCGCGGGAGTTCGCCCGTAGCCAGGCTGCGAACCACCAGCGTCACCGTCTGGGTGCCGCCGATGCCGCCCTGCCCGGCGACCACCGGCAGAAATGCCGCCAGCGCCACCACCTGGGCGATGGTGGACTCGAAAAGGCCGATGACCGCGGCTGCCAGAAACACCGTGACCAAGTTTAGCGCCAGCCAGGGAAACCGGCTGCGGACGGATTCGGACACCGGCCCGGTGATCCGCTCCTCGCCAATACCGGCCATGCGGAACATATCCTCCGTCTCCCCCTCGGGGTGAGGGTTAGAGTGGGGGCGAAATCCCCAACTGCGTAGCTGCTATGGAGATAGCGGCGGGCCAATGTGATAGAATCTAGTTTTCCGTTCCGCTGCTCCTGACCCGGCAAGCCCGGGAGGGGGAGCGTTTACGGCCAGTATGAAACGCGCGAGGAATATCCGGCCATGTCCGCAGCCCCGCTAATTGACGACATCCGGCGTCTGGTATCCGAAGCGGTGGAAGCCGCCCGCTCCGATGGCGTTCTCCCCTTGGAGACCACCCCCGATATCCAGGTGGAGCATCCGGGAAATCCCGACCACGGTGACTTTGCCACCAATCTCCCGTTGCGGCTGGCCCGGGCCACGCGCATCAACCCTCTGGAGCTGGCCCAAGCCCTGGTGACCCGCGTCCCGGAAAGCCGACCCGTCGCCTCGGTGGAAGCGGCCCCTCCGGGATTCATCAACTTCCGCCTCAAGGACAGTTGGCTTCAGCAGCAGGTCGAAGTTGTGCGCCAGGCCGGCGCAGCCTTCGGAAACATCCAATACGGCGGCAGTCGCCGGGTGATGATTGAGTTCGTCAGCGTGAACCCCACCGGGCCGGTTCACGTGGGCCACACCCGCGGCGCAGTGTTGGGCAGCGCCCTAGCCAACGTGCTGGAGGCCGCCGGGTACGAGGTCACCCGCGAGTATTACGTCAACGACGCCGGCAGTCAGATGGAAGCCTTTTACCGTTCGGTTCTGGCCCGCTACCGCCAGTCCTACGGAAAAGACGCCCCCATGCCTCCCAATGGCTATATGGGCGAGTACATCTCCGAACTGTCTCAGGAAATCGCCAACGCTGAGGGCGAGCGGTTCCTCAGTCAGTCCCCCGGCACTTATGAGTATGAGCAGGCCATCCGCGAAATCGGCGATCTGGGCCGCGAAAAGATGGTCGGCCTGATCCGCGAGGACCTGAGCCAGATTGGCGTCGAATTCGACAACTGGTTCAGCGAGCGGAGCCTCTATGCCGATGGCGAGTACGACACGGCGCTGGGGCGGCTGCGGGAAAAGGGCTACCTTTCCCAGCGGGAAGACGCCCTGTGGTTCAACTCGACCATGCTGGGCGACGAAAAGGACAACGTGGTGGTGCGCTCCTCGGGCGAGCCTACGTATTTCGCCTCCGATATCGCCTATCACTACAACAAGTTCGTCGCCCGCAACTATGACGCTGTGGTTAACATCTGGGGCGCCGACCACCAGGGCCACGTGCCGCGCATGAAAGCCGCTGTGGCCGGCTTGGGCATCAACCCGGAGCGGCTGACCATCCTCATCGCCCAGATGGTCACGCTTAAGCGGGGCAGCGAAATGGTGCGAGCCTCCAAGCGCACCGGCGATTTCGTCACGCTGCGGGAACTGGCCGACGAGGTAGGCAGCGACGCCTGCCGCTACTTCTTCCTGGCCCGGACTCCCTCGACGCAAATGGAGTTCGATCTGGAGCTGGCTAAAAGGGAGTCTTCAGAAAATCCGGTGTATTATGTGCAATACGCCCACGCCCGCAACGCCGGCATCCTGAACCTGGCCCGGGAACGGAACATAGACTGGAGCAAGGGTGACGTCTCCCGGCTCAACGACCCCAGCGAGCTGGCCCTAGTGCGGGCCATGCTCCGGCTGCCTGAACTGGTGCAGCAGATGGCCCGGACCCTGGAGCCGCATCACTTGGCCCATTTCACTATGGAACTGGCGCAGGCATTCCATGGTTTCTATGAAAACTGCCGGGTCATATCCGCTAACCCGGAGGACGCCGACCTAACCCTGGCGCGGCTCAAGCTGGTGGAATCGGCTCAGATAGTATTCCGCCGCTCTCTGGAGCTGATGGGCATGAACGCCCCGGAACGAATGTAGCCCCGGAATAAATGTAGCCCCGGAACAAATGCAGCCCCGGGACTAACGCAACGCCCGGAAAGGACGCCGCTAACAAGCCGACTAGATGGACATACTGATACGCATAAACAGCATCGCCTGGCAGTTTCACACTCGCCTTGTCTTAGCCTATGTCACTGTCGGCGTCTCCGTCGGATTCTCGCTGCTCATCCCATACCTGTTCGGCCGGGCCATTGATACGATGGTCTGGCACGACCAGATTGCCGAAACCTTCCACTGGAAAGACCCGGCGACGGGAACGCTGGTCTGGCTGGCCTTGGGCCTGCTGGGCGCCAGCCTGGGCCGGGGCGTATTCGACTTCGCCCGAACCTACACCACCGACTCGCTCTCGCAGAAAGTTTCCTATGTGCTGCGCAACCGCTTCTACGACAAATTGCAGCACATGAGTTTCGCCTACCACGACCGGGAACACACCGGCGACCTGATGTCCAAGGCCACCGCCGACGTGGAGGCCATCCGCCGCTACGTGAACATGGGGATGATACGCTCCATCGAGGCCGGACTGCGGGCCATCGTCCTGCCGGCGATACTGGTCTTTATCAACTGGGAGCTTGCGCTGATCAGCTTGGCCTTCATCCCCTTCATCGTCGTGCGCTCCGTTACGGTGATGAGCCGCCTGCGGGCCATGTGGACCCAGGTGCAGATAACCATGGGCGAGACGGTGACCGTCCTCCAGGAAAACCTGGTGGGGATGCACGTGGTCAAGGCTTTCGCCTCCGAAGAGTTCGAGAAACGCAAGTACGAGCGCAAGGCGAAGCAGTTGCGGGGTGAATACTTCCTTTCGGAGCGGACGCAAGGCACCAACAGCGCTTGGATGTCCTTCTACTTCACCATTGCCCTCGGGCTGATTCTGTGGTACGGGGGCTGGGAGGTGCTGCGGGGAGACCTCACCGTTGGCGAAATGGCTACGTTCATGCTCTTCCTGAACCAGCTCACCTTCCCCGTCCGCATGGCCGGATTCATCATCAACAGCTTCTCGCGGGCCATATCCTCCGGGCGGCGGCTCTTCGACGTGCTGGACGCCCGGTCGCCGGTGGCGGAGCGCGAGGACGCCGCGGAGCTGGGGCGGGCCGAAGGCACGGTGCGCTTCGAGAACGTTTCCTTCGGCTATGACCCCCGAACTCCGGCCCTGCGCAATGTCAACATCACGGCGCAGAGAAATCAGGTTATCGCCATCCTCGGCGCCCCGGGCAGCGGCAAAAGCACCATCGTCAACCTGCTGCCCCGCTTCTATGAGGTGGACGAAGGCCGCATCACCATTGACGGCCAGGACATCCGCAGCCTGACCCTGGCCTCGCTGCGCCGCAACGTGGGCATCGTGCAACAGGACGTGTTCCTGTTCAGCGCCACCATCCGCGACAACATCGCCTATGGCGTTTCAGACGCCTCGCTGGACGACGTAATTCGCGCCGCCCAGGTGGCCCAGCTCCACGACCACATAATGACGCTGCCCCACGGCTACGACACTTGGGTAGGCGAGCGCGGCACGACCCTCTCCGGCGGCCAGCGGCAGCGGCTGTCCATCGCCCGCAGCGTGCTGATTGACCCCCCGGTGCTGATTCTCGACGACTCCACCTCCAGCGTGGACGTGGAAACGGAGCGGCTGATCCACCGGGCCATGGTGGCGGTGATGAAAGGACGAACCACCTTCGTCATCGCCCATCGCCTCAGCACCGTGCGCGACGCCGACCACATCATCGTGCTTGACCGGGGGCGGATTGTGGAGCAGGGAACCCACGAACAACTGTACAACGCCAATGGCGTCTACCGCGAAATTCTGGAACTCCAATTGCGCCCGCAGGAAGAGCTGATGCTGGACGCAGCGATAACCGCCCCCGAAACCAATGCCGTCCTTCCACAAGCTCAGGAGGCTTAAATATGCGAATGGCAGGGCCGGGAGGCGGCTTTGGCGGAATGATGGGCGGTATGCGCGGCCTGAACGCCGCCGGAGACCGCGCCCCCACGGCCGACAACCTTAGCGACGAGTCCATTGTCGGCGCGGCCTATGACCACCGGGTCGTGATGCGGCTGATGACCTACATCGCCCCATACAAGCGAGACGCCCTCCTGGCCATAATCGCGGTCACGCTCTACACCGGGGCCAACGTCTGCATCCCCTTGCTGGTCAAGGTGGGCATTGACGACGCCATCAAGGCGGGCAACCTCTCCCTGCTGCACTGGATCGGCGCGGCCTTCCTGCTGGTGGCGGTAGTCCACTTCGGCGCCAATTACTTCCAGTTCGTCTTTATGCCGCGGGTGGGGCAGGGCATCCTGTACTCCCTGCGCACCAAGATGTTCAACCATTTACAGGAAATGTCGCCCTCCTTCTACCACCGAACCCCGGTGGGGCGCATTATGTCCCGCAGCCAGAGCGACGTGCTTCAGTTGCAGGAGACCTTTGAGCTCATCGTCCAGAGCTTTTCCGACATCCTGAGTCTGGTCGGCATTATCACCATGATGCTGATAATAGACTGGCAACTGGCTCTTATCTGCCTGTGCATCGTCCCGCCTCTGTTTTTCATCCTGGGCTACTGGCAGAAGTTCGCCCGGCATTCGTTCATGCGCATCCGCCGGGCCATCGCCATGGTCAACGGAGAATACAACCAGAACATCACCGGGATTCGGGTGGTGCAGAGCCTCAACCGTCAAGACGCCAACATGGCCCACTTCGACCAGTTGAACACCGAGCACCTGAACGCCAATCTGGAGGCCAGCCGTTTCTCCGGCGGGCTACAGCCGGTGGTGGAAATACTAATCGGGCTCGCCATGGGCTTCGGGGTGGTGCTGGCCGGGGGGCTGCTGGTGGGCAACACCAGCGCGGAGATTGGCGTACTGGTGGCCTTTGCCTTCTATATCCAACGGTTCTTTGAACCCGTCCGCCACCTTACAATGCAGTACAGCCAGCTCCAGCGGGCCATGGCCGCCGGAGTCCGCATCTTCGAGGTGCTGGACCTCGAACCCGAAGTGAAGGACGAGCCGGACGCCGGGGAACTGCCTCAGATTCAGGGCGACATACGGTTCGAGAACGTTTACTTCCACTACGTGCCGGGGGTGGACGTGCTGAAAGACATCAATCTGCACATCCGGCCCGGCGAAAACGCGGCCATCGTCGGCTCCACCGGGGCGGGCAAAAGCACGCTGGTAACCCTCATCCACCGCTTCGCCGACGTAACCCAAGGGCGCATTCTGGTGGACGGCTACGACATACGCCGCGTCACCCGTCAATCGCTGGCCGGGCAGATGAGCATGGTGTTGCAGGAGCCGTATCTGTTTTCCGGCACCGTGGCCGACAACATCCGCTATAACCAAGAAGACGCCACGGAAGAGGAAGTCATCGAAGCGGCCAAGACCGTCGGCGCGCACGAGTTTATAATGAACTTGGACAAAGGCTATGACACGGTGCTGGCCGAGCGGGGGGTAAACCTGAGCGTGGGGCAGCGGCAGCTAATCAGCTTCGCCCGCGCCGTCGTCGGCGACCCGAGAATCATCGTGCTGGACGAGGCCACGGCCAACATAGATACCCAGACCGAGCTGATGATCCAGCAAGCCCTGCAACGGGTGCTGGAGGGGCGCACGTCCATCGTAATCGCCCACCGGCTTTCCACGGTGCGCAACGCCGACAAGATCATCGTCCTCGACCGGGGCGAGCTGGCGGAGACGGGATCCCACGAGGAACTGCTGGCCTTGGGCGGCGTCTATGAGCGGCTGTATGCGGTGAACTACGGTCTGCTGGCCGAATCCGAAACCGCCGCCGTCCTCGACGCCCTGGAAAGCGGCAGCCTCGAGGCCCAGCCCAGCCGCGGGCTGTCCCCCGCGCCGGCCGGCGACTGACCGCGGCGGCATCCGCCCAGCCGGGCAAGATCATATCCGGGCTTACGCAATCGGTTATGAAATCCCCCTTCCCCCGAGGGGAGGGTTAGGGCCTGCCCCGCGAAAGCAGGAGGGGGTAAAATCTCCAACTGCGTAACTCCTATACAAAAAGGGGCAATTTCAATGTACACTCGAATTCTTGCGCCATTGGATGGCTCCCGCCTGTCGGAGCAGGCGCTTCCCTATGCGCGGTCACTGGCCGCCGGTCTGTCCCTGCCCGTGGCCCTGCTCTTGGCGGTCGAACCGGAGCATTACACCATCGGGCAATCCCTGAACCCGGCGCTTCACTACCCGGGAATGATGGCGCATCGCGCCCAGCACGCCGGGGAATATGCCGAATCGGTAGCAGCCGGACTGCGGAACGGGGGACTGCGGGCAACAACGGCAACGCCCGCGGGAGATCCTGCCGCGGCCATTGTGGAAGAGGCGGCCAAAGACCCCGGCACGCTGATAGCCATGTCCAGCCACGGGCGTTCCGGGCTGGCCCGCTGGTGGATGGGCAGCGTGGCCGACAAGGTGCTGCACCTGACCCACAACCCGCTGCTCATCATCCGCGCGGGTTCCCGGCAGCAGACTGCCCCGGAAGGCGGCTTTGAGCGGATAACCGTTCCGGTGGACGGTTCGGAACTGGCCGAGGAAATTTTGCCTCACGCAGTCTATCTGTCGGCAGCCTTGGGGCTTACCATTGACCTGGTGCGGGTCAACCCGTCGTCCGTTGAATACTACCGCTCCATGTCCATCGGCCCGTCCGAAGTGATGCGCTCGGTGCCTTCCTACGATGAATATGCCGCGATTGTGGACGGCGAGGCCGAAGGCTACTTGTCCGAACTGGCGGCGCGGCTGACACAACAGGGCGCGGCTTCGGTGGAAACGCAGTTGCTCCACGGCCAAGCAGCGGACTGCATCGCCGACTTGGCCGCCGCTTCCGACAACAACCTAGTGGCTATGACCACCCATGGCCGCTCCGGCGTGGGGCGCTTGGTGCTGGGCAGCGTTGCCGAGCGCGTAGTTCGCCAGTCTGGCTGTCCGGTGCTGCTGGTGCGCGCCGGGCATGATCGGGAAGTGCCGCTGACCGGCGCCCCGGCCTTGGCGTAAGGCTGTTTCAGAGACCTTTGCTTAATCCCCGGCCATCCCATACTGGCCGGGCATACGCAGTTGGCTATGAAATCCCCCCATCAGGGAGAGGGCGGGGTGGAATTCCCAACTGCGCAACTTTATAACTTCAGATGTTGGTCACTAGGTTGTAGATGAACCACCCGTCGCCGACGCAGAAGATTTCCGGCTTGGCCGACTGAGTGTCGCGCATGATTCCGATGCCGTCGTTGTAAGGCTCGAAGGACACTATTTTGTCCAGCCGGACGCGGAAGCGCTTCTTCGGGCCGTGGAAGTAGAGATGCTTGGTGGTGACGCCCAGCAGCCCGGTGTCGGCGTGGACGGTTTCTTCCCATTCATGCGCTTGGCTGCGGAAGGTGCTGGGGCGGTAGTACAGCCCGCGGGCGACCCGTATGCTGATGCCGTGGGAAGTCCCGCGGCGCTCCCGCCTGACCTTGGTCTCGATATAGCTCACTCTGTCGAACAGCCAGATCAGCTTCTCCGACTTCATCAGGTTGAAGGGATGGCCGGAATGCTTCTGCCGGTCGGGGATGATTCCCTCAGCCAGTTCCCGTATAACCGCGGACTTGACCATATTGAGATGCGCGCCGTTGCCGTCAACGTCGGACACCGTCAGGTTGAAGTGGTTCAGGTAGCGGATTAGGGCCGCCTCCTCGTCCAGCGACAGAACGCCGTCCTCCAGCGAACCTTCCACCGCCGCCTCCCACGCCCGGACCAGCAGGAGTCTCTCTTCGGCAGGCGGCATCCCCAGAGCACGGAGGGCGCCGGAAAGCTCATCGAGGTGGTCTTGGGGATTTCTGGCAGCCAGCGCGGCCAGACGCGCGTCCAGCATCACCCGATCGCGGGCGGCGCGGTCAAGGGCGGCTGCTCCGTCATTCCCCCGGTCTTCGACGGTGAATCTGTCCCTGAAGTCCCGCAGCCGGTTCTCCTCGTCCTGGGTCAGAATGCCATCGGCCAGGCTGTCCTTGATGGCGCGATGCCAGCCCTCGGCGATTGCGGCGTTAACGCCCTCGCCGTCAAAGTGAGAACGCTGGGCGATTTCCAGCAGGTCAAGCCGCAGTTGCGTCTGGCTGAAGCTCGGTGAACCGGCGGCTTGGGCGGCGACGGCAACCATCTCTTCCCAGCCGCGATCCTTCAGATCCTGGCATTCGCGGTGCGCGCTTCGGAGAAACCCCGCCTTCTCTCCGCAATGCCTGCAATTTCCCATTTGTCCTTCCTCCCCCGGTCATTCTGCCCCGGTCATCCTGAGCGAAAAGAAGAGCGCGGACACACCGCCGCAACCCCCGCTTTGCTCAAGGCGATAATAAACGCGCCCGGGCCAACAACAGCCATATGCCCAGGGCAGGACTGGAATACCCGGCTACCGGCTGAGGTAACGCTCCATCGCCTGCTTGAAGACCGGGTAGGGATGAGCGCCCGTGAACAGCAGGTTACCCACCAGGAAGGTGGGGATGCCGTTGATGCCGTATTGCAGGGCCTCACGGTATTGGGCGATGACCGTCTGCGAGTGGGCGCCCTGCTCCAGCGCTTTGGTCATATCCGCCCCGTCCAGGCCCACGCCGTTGGCGATGGCTTCCAGCACTTCTATCTGGCCGATGTCCTTGCGGTCTTCCCAGAAAGCCTTGTAGGCTGCGTGATGGAACTCCATGAACTTCCCGTGTTGCTGGGCATACTCGGTGGCTTCCAGTGAGTAAAGGGTATTGGGGGTGCGGGACGACGGCCGCATGATCAGACCCGACTCCCTCGCCTGTCCCCGCAGCGGCTCCGACAGTTCGTCTGCGCTCTCTCCCGGTCGCGGCGGACGCTCCACTCCTTCCCGGGGGGTGTCGGGACGCAGCAGATACGCCCGGCCTTCCACCTCGATGTCAAATTCCTTGGCTAGATTGTCGACCCGCTCCAGGCCGATGTAGCACCACGGTCAAATGTAGTCGTACCAGACGGCCACCCGAACCGCGGGATGGCCGTGCTGCCCGTTGTGAGTCTCCTGTGTCATATCAACGCTCCCCGTTTCAGCAAATTCCCGGCCGCTATGCCTGTCGCTATGAAAGAATCAGGGTTAGGGCAATGCGCCAGAGTCGGGCTCCAGCAACTCGATGATTTCGCCAAGCTGCGAGATTTTGGGGCAGCCTTCCAATGGCTCGTGCCAGCCGCCCCGGTCCAGCAGAGCGGCCCGCATCCCCATTTCGCGGGCGCCGGCCACGTCGGATCGGATCTGATCTCCAACATGCAGGACTTCCCCCGGAACGAGGCCGGGGGCGGCGGCCCCGGCGCGGCGCAGGGCTTCCCGGAATATGGGCGGATGCGGCTTCTCTATCCCTGCTTGAGTCGAGGTGACGGAAAAGTCAATAATGCCTTCCAGCCCGGCCCGGCGAATCAGCGGAGCCAGTTCCGTGCGCAGGTTCGTTATTACTCCCAGCCGGTAGCCGCGCTCACGCAGAGCTTCCAGCGCGGGCATAGTGTCCTCAAAGGGGGTGAACTCCTTGGGAACTGCGATAGCCAGCGCCCAGATCTGCCGCGCCAGCCCAACGGTCACCGGGACGCCGGCAGTCTCCAGGATGACCTGCTCATATTCGGCAAAAAACTCCAGCCTGCGCTCCGGTGAACGCAGGGACAGGGGTTCATCTTCGTTGGCGCGGTTGAACAGGATGTCGGCCTTGGCGTAACCTCGCCGGATGGCCTCTCGTGAAACACTTAAGCCCATCTTCCGGCAAGCGGCCTGCTGAATTTCCTCCAGCGGCGGCCAGAACCTGACCAGAGTATTGTAGAAGTCGAAGGTAATGACCTTTATCATCCGGTGTTCTCTACTTGTGTTGGCAATGCGCTATTCCGGCGATCCACCGTCATTCCCGCGAGGCGGGAATCCGCTTGTTCCCGCCGCTGAAAAGGTGGTATCCGGCCAGCCGTTACGGATCCCCGCAGAGGCGGGAATGACAAAGGTTTGGGCAATACCAACGCATATTGAGAATTACCTATCATCCCATAGTCCGGCCGGCCTGAGTGATATAGATCCAGGACTTATACGGCTGGCGATGATATCCCCTCTCCCGCACCGGGAAGGTTGGAGCTTGCTCCCGCCAAAGCGAGGGGCGGGGGTGAAATCTCCAACCGCGCGCGCCCTAAAGAAGTTCGGCGGATATGCCAGTCTAACACGGCGGGCTTTCCGATGCGACTAATGCCTAGCGTCACTAGGCATTGGCAGGGGGACGGCATATGAGTATTCTTGACGCACCGGCGACAGCCTCCGGAGCCGGAAACCACAGGACAGCAGCCGCCATGAAGCTCGCCATCGGCGCAGACCACGCCGGATTCGACCTCAAGGCACAGATAGTTCCCTGGCTGGAGTCCACCGGGCATCAATTGGTGGACCTTGGGGCGCACGCTCTTGATCCCGCCGACGATTTTCCCGACTTCGCCGCCGCCGTGGCCCGTTCGGTAACCTCCGGTCAGGCGGAAAGAGGCGTTATGATCTGCGGCAGCGGCGTCGGAGCCAGCATCGCAGCCAACAAGGTCGGGGGAATCCGCGCCTGCCTGTGCCACGACACCTACACCGCGCGGCAGGGCGTGGAGCATAACGATATGAACGTCCTCTGTCTGGGCGGGCGAGTCATCGGCATCGAGGTCGCCAAAGAGGTAATCGCAGCCTTCATCGGCGCGAAATTTATGCCCGATGCCCGCTTCCAGCGCCGGATAGGCAAGGTGAGCGAAATCGAGGCAGCCAGAATGAGGGCCGGTTGAGACGAAAAGAGCATCCAGGGGAGTTAACGAAGGGTGCCGGGGGCAAAGACCCGCCCTTACAGTTCCTCCAGTATCAGGCGCATCGTTTCCGACACTTCATCAGGCGAATCCAACTGGTGCAGCGCCAGCGTCCCTTGACGCGGCTCTCCCACAAAAACCGCCAGCCCGCCCATACCCTGCACCGCCCGGAAGCCGTCCTCGTCCGTCTGGTCATCCCCGAAATAGACTGGCAAGGGGTGGTCGGCAAAGCCCCCACGGATTTTCTCGATGGCCTTGCCCTTGTCCCACGGAATGGCCGGGCGCACCTCCGCCACCATCTTGCCCCTGGTCAGCCGTAGCTGCCCGCTCGCCGCGTAAGGCTCGGCTATTCCTGTCACCACGTCGTTAACCCCGCCGACAAGCGGTTCGGGGGTGCCCCGGTAGTGGACGCTCAGGGTAAGCCCCTTGTGTTCCACAAGCACGCCCGGAACATCGGCCAGAGCATCGGTCAGAGATCCCTGAATTTGATCCAGAACCTCCCGGGCGGCGACGGCTTGAGGATGAGTGAAATCCAGACCCTGCCCGCGTATCTCCATGCCGTGGTTGCCGGCGTGGATGAGGCCCGGTATGTCGGCCACTACCGAAAGGTCGGCCACGCTGCGTCCGCTGACGATGCCTGCAATGCAACGGCGGTGGGCCGCCAGCGCCGTCAGCCTCTCCCGCGCCTCCTCCGGCAGCAGGGCGTTCTCGGGGCGGGCGGCAATGGGCGTCAGCGTGCCGTCATAGTCAAAAAGAAGCAGCATCCGGCCAGCGCGGAACAGACGGGCGCGGACCGACGGCCAGACGTTCAGCAGGTGGGCCATCAGGGGCTAGACGCTGCGGACGGGCCAGCGGGCGCGACGGCCTACCTGCATCATATCCACCAGCGAGCGGGCGGCCCACTTGTAGATATTGTTTTCCTGCACCACGCCCCGCATATTCGCCATTCGCACCTGGCGTTCCTGCCGGGGCATTTCGACGGCTTGACGGATGGCGTCGCCGAACCGCTCCACGTCGTAGGGGTTGACGATAAGCGCGTCAGTAAGCTCCAGGGCCGCGCCGGTGAAGGGGCTAAGGATCAGCACGCCGTCATGATCGTAGCGGCTGGCGACGTATTCCTTCGCCACCAGGTTCATGCCATCGTGCAGCGAGCTTACCACGCAGAAGCGGGCCAGCCTCCGCAGGGCCATCAGAGTCAGGTTGGGCAGGTCGGTGGGCATATACAGGATGGGTTGCCAGTCATCGGTGGCAAAGCGGCTGTTCACGTCGTCCAGCAGCCGGTCAATCTGGTCCGCTAACTGCTGGTAGGCGATGATGTTGGTGCGGCTCATCACGCCGGCCTGAATGAAAACCACCTTGCCGACGTATTCAGGGTTCCGCTCCAGGAAGCGGCCGATGGCCCGAATGCGATGGGGGATGCCCTTGGTGTAGTCAATGCGGTCAATGCCCAAGCCGACTATCTGTTCTTGCAGCCCCCACTCGGCGGTGAGGCGCTCCATCTCAACGGCCACCTCGGGGCTTTGGGCCTCGGTTTCCAGTTGGTCGAAATCCACGCTGATGGGAACCGGGCGAACCAGCGTAGAATCGTCGCGGTGGTAAACCAAGCTGTATTCCTCGTGAACCCGGGCCCCCAGAATGCGCGAGGCCGCTTCCATAAAGTTATTGCAATGGTCGCCTATGTGGAAGCCCAGCATATCGTTGCCCAGCAATCCGTCCAGCAGTTCGTCCTGCCAAGGGCAGATGCGGAAAACTTCGTAGTTGGGCCAAGGAATGTGCCAGAATTGGCCGGTAATCACGTCGGGGTCGTCATCCCGCAGGAAGCGGGGCAGCAGGGCCAAGTGATAGTCCTGAATGAACACGGCCGCCGGGCCTCCGGCGATTTCCTCGATGACCTGCTTGGCGAAGGCGCGGTTGACTGCGGTGTAGGTTTCCCAGTCGGACTGCTCGAAGGCGGGTTCAATGAAGGCGTTGTGGCAAAGGGGCCAAAGCCCCTCGTTGGAAACGCCGTAGTAATAGCCCCGCTGTTCTTCATCGGTCAGCCAGAGCAGCCGGAGGGTATAGGACGGGTCATCGGGGGGAACCATAACCCGGTTCTTGTCATCCACTGCCAGATAGTCGCCTGCGCCGCCGCCGTGGGCAATCCAAGTGCCGGCGCATTCCTGCATCAGCGGGTCAATGGCAGTGGTGACGCCGCCGGCCGGGGTGTTGACGCGCAATTCCCCGTCAACCAGCTCGTGGGAGTAGGGCTGACGGTTGGAAACGACAATTATCCGGTAGTCGCCTATCTCCCGGTTGACCAGACGGCGCAGCCGGTCTCTGGTCCAGATGGGTTCTCGCACCTTCCTCCCTCTACGACCCGGGCGGTCTCCCGCCGTCGCTCCTGCCTCATCCGAATTCTGGCACACGGACGGGGAAAGGTCAAACCGGGCCGCCTGGTTTGAGAGATGTGGTGGGTTGACGAATCCGGCCTCCGGGGTATGATGCTGGGTGGGTTCAAATCAAGGCGAGGAGAATTGAGAATATGGTCAAACGACCGGCCTCGAAATTCTTTAGCCCCCCCACCCAACTTTTAGCCTGGATATTAGCACTGTCGCTAATTTTGCTTATTGGGCTGGCGGCCTGCGGCGGCTCCGAAAGCGCCACGGAAGGGCCGGATGCCACCGTTCCCCCGGGTGCGGCTACGGGTAGAGCCACCACAGCCGCAGCCACTTCTTCCACGGACAGAGCTACGGACACCCCTGCCCCTTCCGCAAGCGGGACTGCCGGAAGCGGCTCCCGCCAGCCTGCGCCGCAACCGGGTACGACCCCGGTGCCCGGGCAAACGGTGGCCGGGCGCGCCACGCCCGCGCCGCCGACAGGCGGGGCCACCCCTGCCGCGGCCAGCCAAGAGCCGGGCAAACCAACGGCTACGCCCAGGCCAACGCCGCCGCCAACCTCTCCCAAAACAGACCGGGAAACGCTTGCTGACCTATACCACGCTTGGGGCGAGCCAGAATTGGCAGACTGGCTGAGTCCATTGTCAATTGGCGACTGGGAAGGTGTTTCCATTGACCTGGAAGGCCGCGTCGTAAGGTTGGTCCTCTACGACATTGACCTGAGAGAGATACCCCCGGAACTGGGCAACCTCACCAACCTAACAAAGCTGGAACTCTTCGTGGTGAGCGGGGAGATACCCCCGGAACTGGGCCATCTCACCAACCTGACAACGCTGTACCTCAGAGGGGTGAGAGGGGAGATACCCCCGGAACTGGGCCATCTCACCAACCTGACATATCTGTCCCTCAGCAGGGTGAGTGGGGAGATACCCCCGGAACTGGGCAATCTCACCAACCTAACAAAGCTGTCCCTCGGCGGGAGGGTGAGTGGGGAGATACCCCCGGAACTGGGCAATCTCACCAACCTAACAAAGCTGTCCCTCGGCGGGAATAACTTGACCGGAGAGATACCCCCGGAACTGGGCAATCTCACCAACCTGACAACGCTGAACCTCTCCGAGAATGAGTTGACCGGGGAAATACCCCCGGAACTGGGCAATCTCACCAATCTAACACATTTGGAACTCCGCGGGAATGACTTGACCGGAGAGATACCCCCGGAACTGGACAATCTCACCAACCTGACACGGCTGTACCTCAGCGGGCACCAGTTGAGCGGTTGTGTCTCAGATCATTTGCGAGAAGCGCAAAATCGGCCGTTCCCGCTATGCCCGACTGACGACCATCCAGGCGACACGGAAACGCTTGCTGACCTATACCACGCTTGGGGCGAGCCAGGATTGCAATCCTGGCTGAGTCCATTGTCAATTGGCGACTGGGAAGGTGTTTCCATTGACCTGGAAGGCCGCGTCGTAAGGTTGGTCCTCTACGACATTGACCTGAGAGAGATACCCCCGGAACTGGGCAACCTCACCAACCTGACAAAGCTGGAACTCTTCGTGGGGGGCGGAGAGATATCCCCGGAACTGGGCAATCTCACCAACCTGACATATCTGTCCCTCAGCAGGGTGAGTGGGGAGATACCCCCGGAACTGGGCAATCTCACCAACCTAACAGAGCTGTCCCTCAGAGGGGTGAGTGGGGAGATACCCCCGGAACTGGGCAATCTCACCAACCTGACAACGCTGAACCTCTCCGAGAATGAGTTGACCGGGGAAATACCCCCGGAACTGGGCAATCTCACCAACCTAACAAAGCTGTCCCTCGGCGGGAATGACTTGACCGGAGAGATACCCCCGGAACTGGGCAATCTCACCAACCTGACATATCTGTCCCTCAGCGGGGTGAGTGGGGAGATACCCCCGGAACTGGGCAATCTCACCAACCTAACAGAGCTGTCCCTCAGAGGGGTGAGTGGGGAGATACCCCCGGAACTGGGCAATCTCACCAACCTAACAAAGATGTCCCTCGGCGGGAATGACTTGACCGGAGAGATACCCCCGGAACTGGGCAATCTCACCAACCTGACAACGCTGAACCTCTCCGAGAATGAGTTGACCGGGGAAATACCCCCGGAACTGGGCAATCTCACCAACCTGACACATCTGGGACTCCGCGGGAACCCGTTGAGGTGGAGCGGAGAGTGCATCCCAGACGTGTGGGCGGCATATCTTACCCTGTCAGATTTCCACCTGCCGACTTGTTCGGAAAAGGCCGCCAGGGAAAGGGCGCTAAATTCGATACCAGTGGCACGGGCAGCGCTGACTGCGCTGTATAACGCCGCGGACGGGGATAACTGGCGCGAGAACACCAACTGGCTGAGCGACGCACCTGTAGGGGAATGGAGCGGTGTCGCCACCGACGGCGACGGGGTGGTCACGGGGCTACAGCTCCAACATAACAAGTTGAGCGGTGAGATACCTCCGGAGCTGGGCGACCTGACAGGGCTAACGACGCTGTACCTTCACGGCAACCGCCTAAGCGGGTGTGTGCCGTCTGGCCTGGAGTGGCAGTTGACGGATGCGGAGCTGGGGGGTTTGACGTACTGCCCGTAGGCAAAGGGGCGGGCATCACCGGACGGGCGACTTTAGAGGCAGACTTTTACCCCTCCCCCTCGGGGGAGGGGTTTTGCCGTTGCCTCTTACGTTCAGGACGATTGAGAGGTCCGGGTTGCCGCAGGTTGAGCTGCGCCGACGCTCCTGGATTCCCGCCCCCGCCTTCGCGGGAATGACGGGATGGGGGCGGGGGGTGGGCTGCGGGGAGGTTTGGGGCGTGATACTATGGGGCGGAGGCCGGGGGCGGGGAGCGTAGGCGGGCCTGTTTTCCGGCGCATGGTTCGAGGACAATGAAATTCTTGCTGGTATGAGGAGGGTTTATGGCTCTGTTTGTTCGGCGCGACCTCACCGACAGCGTTCCTACTCCCGAGGGGAATATGCACTTCGTGAAGAAGGGGGCCGGGTATCCGGTGGTGTTGCTGCACCCGCTGGGAACCTCGGTCTGGACCTGGGAGTACGTGATTGACGCCATCAGCCAAAACTATACCGTCTACGCCTTCGATATGCTGGGGCATGGCGATTCCGACAAGCCCCGGCGCCACTTCAATCTGCCCGACTACGCCAAGGCGCTGGACGAAGCCTGCCAGGTGCTTAACATCCACCGGGCGCACGTGGTGGGCAACTCGGTGGGGGCGGTGCTGGCTACGGAAACAGCGGCCAGCTTCCCCGACCGGGTGGACAAGCTGACACTGGTAGGCGCCCCGGTCTGGAATGCCTTCACCGCCAAGGAGCGGCTGGCCGACACGCTGGCCCAATACGACGCCGACGGTATGCCCAAGCCGCGCACCCTCCAGGAACTTCAGGACGCCACCACCTTCGCCCAGCCGACGGAGGAATGGCTGGACAAGAATAACGCCAGCCGGGCCAAGGCGGGCCTTTGGGTTCGCAACCTGATGGAGTCGCTGGCTTGGTATGACATCATGTCACGGCTGCCTCTGATTAAAGCGTCGGCCACCATGGTGCTGTACGGCGAGATAGACCGCCTGCGCGACGGCGAGGAACTGCTGCACAACAACATCGTCAACGCCCGCAAAGTAATCCTGCCCGGCATCGGCCACATCCCGCAGGTGGAAGACCCGGAGGGTTTCCTGGGCGCCCTGCTGCCTTTCCTGGAAGAGTAGATCCGGCGGATCAGATTGAAGGGTTCGACCAGGAACCGGGCTATCAGTACAAATCACGATGGAACGCTACAGCCCCTGGCCGGCCAGGCCGAGCCGTCGGCAAATGCTGCCCGGTTGGCCGTCGGCTCATTGAAGTTTTGGAAAAATGCGGGAGACTTGACGCCATGACTACCGGCGGACGCTACCCCCTGCGCTTGATGGAAACTTGGCGCTCCATTTTCTACACGCCCATCTACGTCTCTGTGGCCGGCGGGTTTCTGGAGCGGGAAGGGCTGGACGTGGCGTTCAGCACCTGCCCGCCGCAGTTCCCGCATCCCCTGAGCGCCCTGCATCACGGCGCCGCCGACATTGTGCAGAGCGGGATAATGCGCTCCATCATCGCCTCCGACTGGGGCGCGGAAACGGTGCCGTTGCATTTCGCCAAGATAAACTCGCGGGACGGCTTCTTCATCTTGGGCCGCCGGCCCCAGGACACCTTTGACTGGGAGTCCCTGCGCGGCAGCCGGGTGATTCCGGTGGGCTTCTCGCCCATGCCTTGGGCTTCCTTTCAATACGCGCTGCGCCGCCGCGGCATCGAACCCTCGGAACTGGAACTGCTGACCGGCCTGCCGCTGGACGGCGCGGTGGCTGCCTTCCGGGAGGGACGCGCCGAGTATGTTCACGTGGCCGAGCCGGTGGTGCAGCAGTTGATTGCCGACGGCGCCGGCCATTTGCTGGCCGCCCTGGGGCCGGAAAACGGCCCCTTGGCATACAGCTCCTTCGCCGCCACTCACCGCTTCCTAGCGGAGCGGGAGGACATCGCGGCCCGGTTCACCCTGGGCTTTGCGCGCGCCCTCCGCTGGTTGTCTTCGGCAGAGCCGGGGGAGGTCGCCAGTGCTGTCTCGGGCTTCTTCCCGGATACTTCGCAAGAAGTGCTGTCTGCTGCCATCGCCAGGTATCAGGGCCAAGAACAATGGCCGGCAAATCCTCTTCTGGGACAGCCGGAGTATGACAACCTGCACGACATACTGCTGGCAGCCGGTATGTGCCGCGAGCGGCAGCCCTACGATAAAGTCGTTCGCACCGGCATGGCCGAGGCCGCCATCGCCTCGATTTAGACCAACCCAATCCGTCCGGCGCCGGTATTCTAGGCGTGTGTTGGCATTGCCAGCACACCTCGGGAATATCTTGGCGCTCGCCGGGGTGTTGCAGGCGCCGGTATGTTGTAGAATGTCCCTTTAACGATGGATGGCCCAGTTAACGATGGATGGCCCGGCCCATAAGCAAGGGCGGCCCCCGGCACGGGACAGAGACGAGTTCAGGAGGAGGCCGTTATGGCCAAGATAGGGATTATCGGCACCGGCCTGATTGGAACTTCTTTGGCTCTGGCCCTCCGCCAGTCTGACCTGCGCAACCTGGAACTGGCGGGAACGGATTACGAAAGCAGCGCCCGCAGCGGGGCGCAGAAGCGGGGCGCTTTCCATAAGGTCGAGGGGCGCATTCAGCCGGTGGTCGAGGGGGCCGACGTGGTGGTTTTGGCTACCCCGGTCATGGCGATGCGCGACCTGATGGAAGCCATAGGCCCAATGTTGCAGGAGGACGTGGTGGTGACCGACGTGGGCAGTTCCAAACAGGTGGTCGCCGGGTGGGCCGCCGAGCTTCTGCCCAAGACGGCGCAGTACGTCGGCGGGCATCCCATGGCCGGACGGGAAACCGCCGGCCCGGAACATGCCTCCGCAGACCTTTTCACCGGCAAAGCCTATTGCGTCGTCCCCAACCCCGGCGCCAAGGAGCAGGCCGTTTCCGCCGTGGCCACAATGGCCGAAGCCGTTGGCGCAAAACCGTTCTTCATTAGCGCCGGCGAACACGACAGCTTTGTCGCCGCCGCCAGCCATCTTCCCTTTATGATGTCGGTGGCGCTGATGCAGACCGTTTCCAAGAGCGCCAACTGGGACGACATCGCCCAACTGGCCTCATCGGGCTTTCGTGACCTGTCGCGGCTGGCTTCCGGCGACGCCATTATGCACCGCGACATTTCCATCACCAACCGCGAACCCATCGTAAGCTGGATTGACTCCTACATCCGCGAACTGTACGAGATACGAAACCTCCTCAACGAGCCGTCCGGCCCAGACCCGGAAGCGGTGGAACGGTTGTTTGAGCGCGCCTCCGTGGAGCGTTCGCGCTGGCTCGCCGGCGCCATTACGCCGGGAGGCCGGGCGGAACGCAACGCGCCTGAAATCCCCGGATTCGGCGAGGCAATGGGCGAGATGCTAATGGGCCGCAAGATAATGGACGCCCAACGCCGCTTCTTTCGCGGCGGCGGAGACAAGGACAACCAGCAAAGCGGGCGCGAACGGAAGTAGATAATGACGGGACACACAGCGGTTCGCACCATCACCAAGCCCGCCGAGCTCAGGGGCGAGATCTCGGTGCCGGGCGACAAATCCATCTCACACCGTTCCCTCATCCTTAACGCCATGGCCCGCGGCACGGCCCGCGTCACCGGGCTTTCCAACGGCGAGGACGTTATGTCCACCATGGCCTGCCTGCGCGGTATGGGGGTCGAAATCATCGAGGGCGGCGGCCCCGGCGAATACACCGTTGCCGGACAAGGGCCGATGCTGCAAGAGCCGCCGGACATTCTCGATGCAGGCAACAGCGGCACCTCAATGCGGCTGCTTTCCGGGCTGCTGGCGGCGCAGCCTTTCCTGTCGGTGCTGACCGGCGACGCCTCGCTGCGCTCCCGCCCCATGGGGCGCATCGTTGACCCCCTGCAACGGATGGGGGCGCAGGTTATGGGCCGTCAGGACGGTTCCCTGGCCCCCCTGGTCATCCGCGGCGGCTCCCTGCGGGGCATCGAATACGACTTGCCGGTAGCCAGCGCTCAAGTCAAGTCATGTATCCTGCTGGCTGGGCTGTCGGCGAACGGCGACACCGTGATTCACCAGCCGGCGCTGTCCCGCGACCATACCGAGCGTATGGTCGCCGCGATGGGGGCAACGGTGGAGGCCGACGGGCTGGACTTGGCCCTCCGGCCAGGGCCGCTGCGGGCGGTGGACATCTCGGTGCCGGGCGACATCAGCTCGGCGGCTTTCTGGATTGTGGCCGGGCTGTGCCACTCCGACGCTCGGGTTCTGGTGCGCGGCGTGGGGCTGAACCCCAGCCGGACCGGAATCATAGACGCGCTGCGGGCCATGGGAGCAGGCGGCAGCCTGCAATTGGTGAATGAGCGCAACGAGGGCGGCGAGCCGGTGGCCGACGTGCTGGTCACACCCGGCCAATTGCAAGGCACGGAAATCGGCGGCGATATGATTCCCCGCATACTGGACGAAATCCCGGCGCTGGCCGTGGCCGCCTGTTTCGCCCAAGGGGAAACCGTCATCCGGGACGCCGCCGAGCTGCGGGTCAAGGAATCCGACCGCATCGCCGCCACCGTCTCGGAACTGTCGCGCTTGGGCGCCGGCATCGAAGCCCGCGAGGACGGCATGGTGATACGCGGGACTGGCAGGCTGCGCGGCGCAGCCTGCCAGTCCCACGGCGACCACCGGCTGGCGATGTCCCTGGCCGTCTGCGGACTGCTTGCCGATGGCGAAACGCAGGTCAACGGCGCCGCCGACGCATCGGTATCCTACCCCGGCTTCTGGGACGACCTGAACGCGCTGGCGGGCATCGCGCCGGATTCGTCCCATACCCTTCCGGCCTCTGCTGGCAATGGATAGATCGGGGGAGTTCTCATAAACTCGCGCATACCTGAATCCAGTCTTTCGCCGCCGTTGCTGGTAGTGCTGTCCGGGCCTTCGGGCGCGGGCAAGGATGCGGTGCTGGCCGAACTGCGGAAACTGGAGCGCCCCTGGCACTTCGCGGTGACCGCCACCACCCGGCCGATGCGCCCCGGCGAGCGCGACGGCGTGGATTACGTTTTCCTGGACGCTGACACCTTCGCCAGGATGCGGGAGCGCGACGAGTTTCTGGAGTGCGCCGAGGTCTATGGCCGCTGGTACGGAGTGCCGCGCAGCCAAGCCCGCGACGCCCTGCGCTCCGGGAAGGACGTTATCCTGAAAATAGACGTGCAAGGCGCGGCCACCGTTCGCCGAATGGCCCCGGAGGCTCTCCTCATATTCCTGATTCCGCCGTCGGTGGCCGACCTGCGGCAGCGGCTCCGGGAGCGTATGACCGAATCCGCGCCGGAACTGGAGTTGCGTCTGCGGACGGCGCGGGAGGAGCTGTCGCGGATTCACGAATACGATTACCGCGTGGTCAACGAAAACGGCGGCATTGGGCTGCAACAGGCCGCCGCCGACATAGACGCCATCATCGCCGCGGAAAAGTGCCGCGTAACGCCCCGGCTGGTGCAGTTGTTATAATACCCAAGGTATTATTCAGCCGGATCCCCATTCAACCGGCTTTCGGGGGAACTCGATGACCCAATCGAACAAGACCGTCGAACTGCGGCCCCGGCTTCCCCAATGGCTGAAGGTGCAGATGCCCGGCAGCCCGCGCTATATGCAGCTCAAGGAACTGATGCGGAGTCAGGAGCTGCATACCGTTTGCGAGGAGGCCCACTGCCCCAATATAGGCGAGTGCTGGGGGCGCGGCACGGCCACCTTTATGATCCTGGGCGACATCTGCACCCGCCGCTGCCACTACTGCGCCGTCACCACCGGCCGCCCCCTGGGGATAGATTTGCAGGAACCGCAAAGGCTGGCCGAAACGGTGCAGGCGATGAACCTGCGCTACTGCGTCATAACCTCAGTGAACCGCGACGACCTGCCCGACGGCGGCGCCCATATCTTCGCCGCCTGCATCAACCGGATACGCGAACTTATGCCGGAATGCCGCGTTGAGGTGCTGATTCCCGACTTCGCGGGCAACTGGCCGTCTTTGCGCTTGGTCATCGAGGCTGGCCCGGCGGTGCTTAACCACAACATCGAGTCCACCGTCCGCATCTTCCCGCGGGTGCGGCCCAAGGGCGACTACAACCTGTCGCTGGAGCTGCTGGACAAGGCCAAGGAAATCGAACCGGCCACCGTTACCAAGTCGGGCATCATCGTCGGGATGGGCGAGACCGCAGACGAAGTGCTGTCCACGATGCGCGACCTGCGGAACGTGTGCTGCGACCTGCTGACCATCGGCCAATACCTGCGCCCATCGGCCAAACACATCGCCATAGACCGCTTCTACACCCCGGCGGAGTTCGAGGAACTGCGGCTTGCCGGGCTGGAAATGGGCTTCAAGCACGTGGCCTCCGGCCCGCTGGTGCGCTCGTCCTACCACGCCGACGAACAGCACGACGCAGCGTTCGTCCCCTTGCCGGCTGACCGGGCCAACAACCCAAACCCATCACTCCTTTAACCGCCTTCGCCTGTGCTGGTATCCGCATCGGCCCGCAGCGCCGGCCTCGTTCTGCTCAACGCCAATGCGCTGACGATGGAACCGTCATATCCCCGGGCCGAGGCGGTGGCCGTTGCCGGGGAGCGCATCGCGGCGGTGGGCGGCAACGCCGAGATGGGGCGCATGGCGTTGGGGCATACGCAGGTCATTGACTGCCTGGGACTGACACTGCTGCCCGGGTTCAACGACGCCCATATTCATTTGCCGGGGCTGGCGCGCCGGTTGCAGGACTTGGATTGCGGGCCCGGCGCATTATCCGCCTTCGGCGCTCCGTCCGTTCCGGCGTTGCAGGCAGCGGTGCGGCGATGGGCCGGGGGCAAGCCTGCCGGAGCTTGGGTGCGCGGCCACGGCTACGACGAGCGGCAACTGACCGAAGGACGGCATCCCAGCCGCTGGGAACTGGACGCCGCGGCACCGGAAAACCCGGTATGGCTGGAGCATCGCAGCGGCCACGCCGCCGCCCTCAACAGCCGGGCGCTGGCCCTAGCTGGCATCCACGGCGAAACCCCAGACCCGCCGGGCGGCGTGATCGAGCGGGACCCGGCCACCGGCGAACCGACGGGCGTATTGTTCGAGCTGCGCCCTTTCCTGCGCCAACGCTTGGGCCACGTCCGCAGCCCGCAGGAATTCGAGGACGGGATGCGAGCCGCCGGTCAACGGCTGACCGGCTACGGCATAACCTCGGTACAGGACGCGGGCGCCAATAACGGCCCGGAGCGATGGCGCTCCTTCCGGCAATTACAGTCCGCCGGGCTGCTGCGCTGCCGCATTACGATGATGGCCGGGATGGAACGGCTGGATGAGCTGTCTGCCTCCGGGCTGTCTTTCGGTTCGGGAAACAAATGGCTGCGGCTGGGACACGCCAAGATAATGCTGACGCTGACGGCGGGCGCGCTCCATCCCCGGCCCGGCGAGCTGGCGGCGATGGTGGAGGGAGCGCACCGGCAGGGCTTCCCGGCGGCGATACACTGCATCGAGGAGGAAGCCATCGCCGCCGCCGCGGATGTGCTGGCCTCCTGCCGCCATCCACGTCTGACCGACCGGATTGAGCATTGCGCCGAGGCCGCGCCGCACCTGGTTGATACGGTAAGGAGGGCCGGGGCCGCAGTAGTCACTAACCCCGGGTTCCTCTACCACAACGGCGCGGCCTACCGCGAAAACGTCGAGACCCGGCTGCTGCCCCATCTGTATCCGGCGGGCGCGCTGCATCGCGCCGGGGTTGCGGTGGCTTTCGGCTCCGACGCGCCGGTCATAGACCCCAACCCTTGGCCCGCCGTTTACAGCGCCGTTACGCGCCGCGCCGGGGACGGAACTCCGTTGTACGCCCACCAAGATGGAACCCAGGCGGTGAGCGCAGAGGAGGCCCTGCGAATGTACGCCATCGCCGGCGCCGGGGTGGAAGGAACATCCGGCGAGAAGGGCAGCATCACGCCCGGCAAGCTGGCCGATATGGTGCTGGTGAACGCCGACCCGCTGGCTGCCGAGACGGAAGACCTAGCGGGGCCGGAGGCGGTGCTGACCATTATCGGCGGAGCGCTAGTGTGGAGCAAACTTTAGGGCGGGTTTGCAAACCCGCCCCAATGCGTTAGTGGCCGTCTGCTTGCTGTCGTCTTCCCTAGTCTGCGGCCAACTGAGTCAGGCGGGCGTACTCCGGGGTATTGGTGTCGGCGCGCTCCCAGGATTCCTTGACCTGAGCGGCGTTCCTGCTGGCCTCGGCTCTGTTGCCCTGCCCCATTTGAGCGCGGGCCAGCCAATACGTCTCCCGGGGAGACTCGCGGCGGGCCAGGCGTTCCTTCAGCATATCGGTGGCCCGGTCGAACTCCTCCGCTCTCAGGTAAGCCTCGAGGAGCGTGTCCTCAAACACCAGCCGCTGGGCGTGGCTGCCGCCCACGCGGGTCAACTGCGGATAGACCGGCTCCATCAGACGCACCGCTTCCGCGTACTCGCCGCGCCCGAAAGCGCCGATGCCCTGGATCAGCGGCAGCGTGGCTTCCCGTGCGGTGGCGTCGCCGGCGTCGGCCATCGCCTGCAAGCCGTCCACCAGCTTGCCGAAGGACTCGCCGTCCCCTGCGGCGGTGAACGCCAGCGCCGCGTGGGCGTCGCGGAACGACGGGCCCGGGCGGGTGGCGGCGGGAGCGGCCAGCTCCACCAGCTCGCTCCAGGGCGCCTGCGGCGTGGTGTCGCCGTAAATCTTCATCCGCCATACCAGCGAGGCGCTATCGGCCAGCGCCGCGTACTTGAGTTCCTGCACCGACGGGCGAATGTCCCTCTCGTACCAGCCTAGGGCCTGGTTGTAGCGGCCCAGGGCCAACTCGAATAGCGCCTGGTGCCAAGACAAGTGCACCCGGTAGGTGGAGCGGCGGTCATAATCTTCCAGCCAGCTTCCCAGGAAGGACGCGCCCTCATCATCCTGGCTCATCTCGTAGTACACGTGGGCCACGGAATGAGCGGCCACGCCGTTGGCCGGGTTCAAGTCCAGCGAGCGCTCGGCCAGGTCCATACCCTCGGCCATCTTGCCCACTTCGTGATTGGCCCAAGCGTACTGCCCCATGAATGCCCAGTCTTCTCCGTAATGGGGCGCTGCCTCAGTCATAAGCCGGTAGAATCGGGGCGGATAGTCCGGCGCGCCAATCCCTACGCAGCCCTGAGTGTAAAGCCGCTGGGCAAGACGCATGAGCAGGGCGTCAACGGGAAATTCCTTGAGGTGCTCATGCACGGCAGCCGTGGCGTCGTGGTTCTGTCCATTGACAAATTTGGACACCACGCCAACGTAGCTCCGTTCCCGCCGGCTCAATCCCGAAGACAGCTTGACGGCCGTCTCGGCGCCGGCTCTGGCTTCCGGCACGTTGATTCGGAGAAAATCCAGGAACGCCTTGCCCGCATGGGCCAGAGCGAACCCTTCATCGGCCTCAATGGCCCGGGCGAAGGCATCCTCGGCGCCAAAATTCTGGGAAAGGGCCAAGTCCAAGCCCTCGGCATAGTGGGCCAAGGCCGTCTGGGAGTTGGTCGTAAGGGGCAATCCATAACGATCGGTGAAAGCGGCTTCGGTAGTCATGGCGGTCCTCCTGTCAACTGATTTTGCCACGAACAAGGGCGCCAAGCAAGGACGCCCTTGCCAATGACGGGCAAGGGGCGGGAACGGCGGGGGTTGCCGGGCATCCCCGCCCCTTGGCGAAAATCCGTTTCCTTCATCCACGCCATTGGTTGACACTATCCAAACCCGACAAGATAATACTGCCAGCCTACCATCGGGCGACGGATCTGGTTGCTCCATGAGCCGACCCAACCTGGCACATAGCGACGGTCAACTGGGGTTGTTCACCGACCTCTACGAGTTGACCATGGCCCAGGCTTATTTCAGCCAGGGTATGCACGCCCCGGCCACCTTCGGCCTCACCGTCCGCAGCTACCCTCCCAACCGCGGCTACTTGGCGGCGGCCGGTCTGGACGACGTATTGGACTACCTCTCCCGCTTGCAGTTTGACGGCGAAGCCATAGACTACCTGCGGTCCATCGGCGCGTTTACCGCCGGCTTCTTGGATTACCTGCGGGGCGTCAGGTTTACGGGCAGCGTCCGGGCAATCCCGGACGGAAGGCTGTTTTTCGCCGACGAGCCGCTGCTGGAGATCACCGCGCCCATCATCGAGGCGCAACTGGCCGAAACCTACGTCATCAATCAGATGAATTTGCAAACCTCCCTGGCCACCAAGGCAGCCCGCTGCGTCTGGGCGGCTCGGGGAAGGGGCATCGCCGACTTCGCTTCCCGGCGCACCCATGGCTCGGACGCCGCGATGAAGATGGCCCGCGCCAGCTACATCGCCGGGTTCGCTTCCACCAGCAACGTGCTGGCGGCCAGCCAGTACGGGATACCGCCGGCCGGGACTATGGCCCATTCCTTCATCTCCAGCTTTCCCACCGAGCTGGAGGCCTTCCGCGCCTATGCCGGCAGTTTCCCCGACCGCACGGTGCTGCTGCTGGACACCTACGACACCATGGCCGGGGCTTGGAACGCGGTTGCCGTCGCCAAAGAACTGGAGGCCAACGGCCACCGTCTGGCCGCAGTGCGGCTGGACTCCGGCGACTACGCCGATTTGAGCCGTCAGGTGCGGCGGGTGCTGGACGGCGAGGGCTTGGATTATGTAAAGGTGCTGGTGAGCGGCGGCTTGGACGAATACGAACTGGACTCGCTGGTGCAGGACGGCGCGCCCATTGACCTGTTCGGCGTTGGCACCAAGGCCGGGGTGTCCGCCGATGCTCCTTGGTCGGACATGGTCTACAAGCTGGTCTGCTTCGACGGGCGCCCCGTGATGAAGCTGAGCGAAGGCAAGATGTCCTTGCCGGGCGCAAAGCAGATTTTCCGGCGGCGCGACGGCGACGGCTGGCTCTCGGGCGACATCATCGGGCTACGGGAAGAGTCCGGGCCGGCGGGCGCCGAGCCGCTATTGCAGGAGGTAATGGCCGGCGGCGTCCGCATCGCGCCTTCGAGCAACGCCGCCGAACTGCGCGACCGGTTCCGCGAGGAGTTTGAGTCGCTGCCCCCCCGCTTCAAGAACCTGCACCGTCCGCCGCAATTTCCGGCATCCATCAGCCCCCGCCTGCAACGAATGACGGCGGAAGTGCGGGAAGAGGCGGTGCTGACCAACGTTTCCGGCGAGTCGGCCTAGGGGCGGATATGGCAGCCCCCAACTTCCCCAACCGCACGCTGTACTACGGCGACAACCTGCCCGCCCTGCGCCGTATGAACAGCGAGACCGTCCACCTCATCGCCACCGACCCGCCCTTCAAGAAGCAGCGGGGCTTTTTCAGCGACGCCGGCGGCTACGATGACCGCTGGACTTGGCAGAGGGACATCCTCGGCCTCGACCGCAAGGGCAACGCCATCGCCGAAAACCACGACGACTGGATCGACCAGATTCAGGACGACTGGCCCGGCGCTTGGAAAGTCATTGACGCCGCCCGCGCCGCCTACGGCGATGATATGGGCGCCTTCCTCTGCTGGCTGGGCGTCCGTTTGATGGAAATGCGCCGGATACTGCGGACGGACGGCAGCATTTACGTCCATATAGACCATACGGCCCACGCTTGGACAAAAGCACTGATGGACGCCATATTTGGCGCAAGCAATTTCAAGTCTGAAATCGTTTGGCGCCGTACAACCAGCCATAGCGACGCCAAGGGTCTAGGCAGCGTTCACGATAATATCCTGTTTTACCACAAAAGCCCCGATTCAACCTGGAACCCTATTTTTCAGCCGTTAGACCCGGAATACATTGATAAATACTACCGCTATAAGGATTCCAATGGACGCAGGTTTATGTCGGCAGACTTATCCGGTGCCGGTTCGGGGCCTAGCCGTAATTTCCGCGAGCGCGGGGCAATCGCGCCCCCTACTGGCCGCCATTGGATGTACGACGACGCTGGCATAGAAAGGTTGTTGGCGGAAAACAGGATATTCTGGACCAAGAACGGAGTTCCCCGGCTGAAAGTGTATTTGGACGAGCATTCCGGTATGCCAGCAGGCGATGTTTGGAGTGATATTTTACCTCTGCGGTCGTGGCATAAAGAACGCACCGGCTACCCCACCCAGAAGCCGCTGGCCCTGTACGAGCGCATCATCCAAGCCTCCAGCAACCCCGGCGACATCGTGCTGGACCCCTTCTGCGGCTGCGCCACCACGCCGGTGGCCGCCGAGCGGACGGGGCGGCAATGGGTCGGAATGGACATCTGGGACAATGCGTATACCGAGGTCACTAACCGGCTCCGGCATTATGGCATTCTCACCGACGACCCGAAGCAGGACGGGCAGCTCAATGAAAACGGGGCGCTACAGTTCACCGAATACCGCCTGAACCTGATTGACAACAAAGGGAAGGGAGAACAGTTTCCGGCCCGCAGCGACGATAACGAAGTGGCGGCCCCGGTCCTGAACCTGCGGCTGCAACGGCCCATGGAGCCGTGGCAGCAGTTGAGCAACGCGCTGATGCGCCGCATCCTGAACGAGGCGCAGCAGCGCAACGGGCTGGTGGGCTGCGCGGGCTGCGGCCGGCTGCTGGAGCCTGATTTCTTTCACCTCGACCATATCAACCCCAAGTCGCAGGGCGGGGAAAACTACATCACCAACCGTATCCTCATCTGCGCCCCCTGCAACAGCCGCAAGTCCGACACCAAGACGCTGAAAGGCTTGCAGAACGACAACCGCCGGGAACGGTGGATGAAAGACCGTCGGCAGGCCGAAGAAATGCGGTCTCTCGCCCAAATGCGGGCGGAATGGATCCGCGACAACTGGGGAACGGCCCAATGCCAAGAGTTTATCGCCAATCTGCCGTAGGATAATCAGAATATGAAAACCGCCGTCTGCATAAAATACGTTCCCGTCATCGCCCGGATGCGGTTCGACTACGAGGCTAGGACTATCATCCGAGAGGGCGTCCCATCCGAAGTCAATCCCTTCGACGTCCTCGGCTTGGTGCGGGCGGTGGAGCTGAAAACCGCGCCCGGCGATGAGGTGGTGGCGCTGACCATGGGGCCGCCGGCCGCGGCCCAAGGGCTGACCGAATGCCTCGCCTTGGGCGCAGACCGGGGAGTGCTGGTCACTGACCGCGCTCTGGCCGGCAGCGACACGCTGGCAACCTCCCGCGCCTTGGCGTTGGCCTTGGGCCGCGAGCAGCCCGATCTGATCATCTGCGGGCGCAACAGCACCGACGGCGAAACCGGGCAGGTCGGCCCGGAAATTGCCGAGCTGATGGGCCTTCCCCACGTCAGCCACGTCCGCCGTCTGGCTCTCAGCAGCGACCGGCGCACCGCCACCGTCGAGCGAATCACGGATGAGGGCTTTCAGACCATCGAATGCGATCTCCCGGCGGTCATCTGCGTCACCGAAGGGGTCGCGCCGGAGCTTTTCCCCAACCGCCAGCAGATGGAGGAAGCCGCAGCCAAGCCGGTGGAAGAAGTCAACTGCGCCCAACTGTCCGGCGACCCGGCGCAATTCGGGGCGCAAGGCTCTCCCACCTGGGTCAACGAAATCCGTCTGGTCGAACCCAACCGCCTCGGCGTCGCGCTCCAGGAGGCGACGCCCGCCGACGCCGCGCGGCAAATAGCCGACTCCGTAAAGGAACGGCTGGCCGAGCTTGATGCGGCCGGCCCGGCGGCCAGCCCGCCGGAAGCCCTGCCCCGTTACCCCGGCGTCAAAGAACGCAGCATTTGGGTTGTCGCCGAAAACTCACGCGACGGCCTGGCCCACGTGACCTTCGAGCTGCTGGGCAAGGCCCGCGAACTGACCGAGGTGACCCGCAGCGAGGTGGCGGCGGTGGTCATCGCCCCCGGCGGCGAGTCTCACGTCGCGGATCTGGCCGCCGCCGGCGCCGACCGTATCCTGACGCTGGACAACTCCGCGCTGGGGCCGGTGTTCAGCCGCGCCGTGGGCCAAGACTTGGCCGCTGCGGTAGAGCGCGAAACACCCTACGCCATCCTCTTCGCCGCCACTGCCGACGGGCGCGACCTAGCCTCCCGGCTGGCGGCCAAGATGAGCCTGGGGCTGACCGGCGACGCCATAGACCTGGAGATAGACGGCGATGGGCGTCTGGTGCAGTTGAAACCCGCCCTCGGCGGAAACGTGGTCGCCCCCATACTGTCTAGGACTCTGCCCAACCTGGTAACGCTGCGCCCCGGGCTGCTGACCCCGGCGGCCGCGGAACCGGGGGCCGAAGCAGTGGTGGAGCGCCTGCCCGCCGAACCCTTCAACGGCTCCGACGTGCGGCTGGTCAACGAGGAATTTCAGGAGGACACCGAGGGGCTGGACTTGGCCCGCGCGCGCATCGTAATGGGAATAGGGATGGGCGTCGGCGAGGAAAACGTACCCGCGCTGCTGGAGACGGCCCGCTCCATAGGCGCATCGGTCGCCACCACCCGCGACGTGGTTCATGCGGGCTGGCTGCCCCAGCAGTTGCAGGTGGGCATCAGCGGCCGCACTATCGCCCCCACGGTCTACATCGCCGTCGGCATACGCGGCGCCTTCAACCACACCGTCGGCTTGCAGCGGGCGGGCATCATCGTCGCCATAAACCAGAACCGCCGCGCCACCATCTTCAGGTCTGCCGACTTCGGCGTAGTGGGCTCCTGGCAGGAGTTCCTGCCGCCGCTGATTGAGGCGCTGCGGCCAGTGCTGGCGGAATTAACCTGAGAGAGGTCTCTCAAAATCCCTTCTCCCTTGAGGGAGAGGGTTAGGGTGAGGGTGAGCTCCCAGCATCAAACAACGCGCCTATGCCCAATTCCCTCCTCTGCTAGGGTTTGTGGACATTCAGACATCCGAGAGCAAAGAAATGACCAGAGGATGCTGATACTATCAACAACCCCAGGGTAGAGGAATACTTGGAGAGGCGCACCAATTCCCACTGACGTTGGCGAGATATGATAAACGAAAGGCTCCTGTTGCCCGTCTTGGCCTCTGTGGAGGCCAGCGCCATGTGGCAAATACCCCATGATGTTCACCTCCTAGCCGCCTGCTTGGGCAGGCTCAAAACGTTGTCGCCCGCGTTTGCGTCGATGCTCACCGTGTCGGAAATAGACGCGAGGCGGTGGGCGGCGGAGAACCTACACAGCCTGTGGCCCGAAGGCAATGGCCGCTATCTGGGGCCGCTCGACATGGAATACGAAATCAGCGGCGACGGGGGGCGGTACTCCATAGTTGGACGGGCGAGGGGTGACGGAGAAGGAGAACCTGGGGGCGAAGTGGAAGGAAAGTCAGCGCCGCCCACCCGCCACGTCTTCACCAGAAACCCGCCGTCCCGGGAAGCGGAGTGCAGAAGGGCGGAGGCGGAGATGCGGGCCTTCGTTAATGACTCAACCATAGCACTGGACGACGGTGCCTCAGCGGTCGCCGTGCTGTCGGTGTTGCTCGGGCTTATGGAGAAGTCGGAGGTGCAGGGGTGCTTAATGTCTCTGTAATGGATAGGAACCCTCCGATTGCTGGAGGGTTCCTTTCCTATGAGGCCGTCTTGCTACGGCACCATAGTGGAGTCATACGACGTGATGCTCGCCTCTTCGCCGTGAACCGTCATACGGTCATACGGTGTGTGGCAACCACGCTGTAACGGCCGGGGGACAACCCGAATTCCTCCCCGGTGGCTATCAGGTTGCGGCACACCACACAGGCATCCGAGTATGAGCCTATGTAGAAGTTCACGTCGTAGACCGGATCCTCCAGATAAATGTCAGCATCGATTGAGAGGGCTTGCGTAAGCCGGTCGCAGGTGCTTCTGGAAGTGGACATAAGGGAGTTGCCGCTGGTGGCGAAGATGTCGCTCCTAGCGCTGCACTCTACCCGGTGCTGCGTGTAGTCCCTATCGTCCTGCTGCGCTGGCGCGGCAGCGACAAAAACCGCCGCCAGTGCTGCCACTAGAACGGCAGCGAAAATGGTCCTAGTCATCGAGAACCTCCATAATGAAAAGCAGGTGTATCAACACCGAGGCGGTATTCTACACACAGACGGGCGCGGTTTCAGCACTATTTGCGACGAATTCTCGGGATTTACGCGCATGAGGCGGCCGACGCCGCCATGGGAGAGATCGCCCGCCAGATTGCCTACAAATTCGTCATTTCACTGACCTCCAGGCGGTCATGGTCGACGGCACCAAGGCTGAATGTCCACACGCCCTAATGATTGAGACCGTGGAAGATATGGAACACGCCGACAGCAATCGTGTCCAAGACTTGATTGCGGGTTTGGGCTGTGCGCCTCCGGCTGACAAATCCTTTACTTGACACTGCCACCCTCGCGCAAGACAATGGCAGGCAGGTTGGCCGCTTGGTGTCGGCCATTCATCCCAACGGGCAA
This sequence comes from Dehalococcoidia bacterium, assembly GCA_965213725.1. Lineage (GTDB taxonomy): Bacteria > Chloroflexota > Dehalococcoidia > Lucifugimonadales > UBA3495 > VXOI01. Next base: position 3,387,473 of record OZ243924.1, on the reverse strand, counting down.
AGGGGCGAGCAATGGACTTTGGATATACCCCGGAGCAGGAAGCCCTGCGGCGGGAGGTGCAGGAATTCATTGCCGAGCACGTTACCGATGATGTTCTCGGCGAGTTGGAAACCGCCGAAGAGGGCGGCCGCGGCGTCCACTACCGCGAGCTGATTCGCAAGGTGGCCGAGCGCCGGTGGATTGGCATTAGCTGGCCCAAGGAATACGGCGGGCAGGGCGGCAGCCGCATCGGGCAGTACATCGTTGAAGAGGAGTTCGCGCGGGCGGGCATCGCCGTCGGCGGCGCGGGCAGCGGCGCTCCGGCCATCCTGGCGGCCGGCACCGAAGAGCAGAAGCGGCACTTCATCCCGGGCCTGATTAGCGGCGAGATTATCTTTGCTCTCGGCTTCACCGAGCCGCAGGCAGGCGCTGACCTAGCCGGCCTCCAGTGCCGGGCGGTGCGCGACGGCGACGAGTATGTCATCAACGGCCAGAAGATGTACACCTCGGCGGCCCACTACGCCACCCACATCTACCTGATGGCCCGGACCGACCCCGACGCGCCCCGCCATCGCGGCATATCCATTTTCCTGGTGCCTATGGACACCCCCGGCATCACCGTGCGGCCTCTGTGGACGATTCAGAGCGACCCGCCCGCGCCCCTGGGGACCACCTATGGAATGGCCCGCACCAACGAAACCTTTTTCGAGGACGTGCGGGTTCCGGCGTCCATGATGCTGGGCGAGGAAAACGCCGGCTGGTACGTGGGGGCCATGGGCCTGAACCTGGACCGGGTCGGGGCCAGCCGCTACCTGATCTCGGTGCGGCGCGACGAAGACATCGTGAACTGGGTCAAGGAAAACGACTTCGGCGGCCACTCCCCGGCCGATGACCCGGCCGTGCGCGACAAGCTGGCCGAGCTGTGGACTGAGGCGCAAGTCTGCCGCCTGATGACCATGCGGAGTATGTCGCTGGTGGAGCGCGGCGGCAACTTCACCTACGAAGGCTCGGCGGAAAAGGTCTGGGCGCCGGAGCACGGCGTCCACACCACCGAGGCCATCACTCAGATCCTCGGCCCCTACGCCCAACTGCTCAGCAGTTCGGAAGACGCCATTGAGAACGGCGTCTTTGCCCACAACGTTATGGGCGCTTTCCAGTCGGGCATAAACCACGGCAGCGTGCAGGTGATGCGCGACCAGATGGCCCGCCGCGGCCTGGGAATGCCGCGCGGTTAGACCGCCACACGCAAATTGGTCTGCATCAGAATAGCGGTTGCACAGTTGGCTATGAAATCCCCTCCCCTTTGCGGGGGAAGGTTAGAGCAGGGATGGAGTCTCCAACCGCGTAACTTCTGTCCGGGTTCAGACAATCGGATTGCAAAGGAAAATATGGACATACTTCCCTCTGAAGAAGAACAACTGCTCAAGAACGCCGCCCGCGAGTTCCTGGAAGCCGAGGTCTCCACGGCCTTGGTCCGGGAAATGGAGCTGGACGAAATCGGCTACCCTCCGGCCCTCTGGCAACAGATGGCCGACTTGGGCTGGCTGGGGCTGGCCGTCCCCGAAGAATACGGCGGCCAGGGCCTTCCCATCGCCTATCTGGGCCTGGTGATGGAAGAATTGGGCCGCGTCTTGGCCCCGGTGCCGTTGCACAGCACCATGGTGGCCGCGCTCACCATCGCCGAGGCCGGAACCGAGGCGCAGAAGCGCGAACTGCTGCCAGCCGTTTGCAGCGGCGATATGGTGATGACCTGGGCGGTCACCGAAAGGGACCCGCGTCTCATCCCCTCCGCTGTTTCGCAGCAGGCGCAGTCCGATGGCGACGGGTGGATTCTCAACGGCGTAAAGATGTTCGTAGACAACTTCAATGTGGCCCGCCGCTGCTTGACGGCGGTTCGGACAGCCCCGGCGTCGGACGATAGCCAAGGCATTTCCCTGTTTCTCATTGACCCCAACGGCGTGGGGGTGTCGCAGACGCCCTTGGTGACCATTGCCAAAGACAAGCAGAGCCGCGTGAGCTTCGACAATGTGCGTGTCACCGGAGCCGACCTAGTGGGGGAACTGCATAACGGCTGGCCCGTCTTGGAGCGGATGCTGGATCGGGCCACGGCTCTGCTGTGCTGCCAGATGATCGGCGCAACCCGCAAGGACGCCGAAATGGCCATCGAATACGCCAAGAACCGCGTCGCCTTCGGGCGGCCCATCGCTTCCTTCCAGTCCATCCAGCATATGTGCGCCGATATGCTGCTCTTCACCGACGGCGCGCAATTGCTGACCTACGAGGCCCTCTGGAAAATGGATCAAGGTCTGCCCGCCGGGGTGGAGGTATCGCAGGCCAAGGCATTCGCCAACGAAAAGTGCGAAGCGGTGGTCAGACAGTCCCAGGTGATTCACGGCGGCATCGGCTTTATGATGGAGTTCGACCTGCATCTGTGGCTGCGCCGGGTGTCGGCGTGGACCATGCGCTTGGGCACCACCTTCGACCACCGCGCTAGGATCGCCAGCGCGCTGCTGGACACCCCGGGCAAAGTGCGCCTCGGCCTGCCGTTGCCGGCATAATCAGAAGTCCTTTCAACCGGAGAGCTGATCATGGCTAAAGACCCCGTTTGCGGGAAGGAAATTGACGAAGCCCAGGCCCGGGCCCAGACCTCTCAGACCCGCCACGGCGCTTCCGAAGTTGACCCCCAGCAGGGAACCCGCATCTTCCACGACGGCAGTTGGATTTACTTCTGCTGCCTCGAATGCCGCACCAAGTTCCTGGCCAGTCCGGCATCGTATACTTCGGGGTAACCGGGGGTTGAATTACCCGGCCTCGGCCGGGATTTTCCCGGAAGAACATTAACAAACTGACTCAGACGGGAAGGCACGGGGAGCGGTTCATATTTACTTCCCCTCGGGAGCGGCGCCTGTGGCTCTGGGCGTTGGCCGTCATAGTAGCCATCTATTCCACTATTGGCCTGACGCCGTCGCTGGCCGGATTGTTGCGTGACTACGGCCTGCTGGAAGCCGCCTTCATCCTCGGAATGCTTCTGGTTGGGGCAACCATCGTCACGCAAGGGCTGAAGACCCGGCCGGGCGGGGCTGAAATTGGCGTCGCGCTGGGCATCGCGGCTGCATACCTCTTGGTATTTGTTCGTATGACAATCCCGGAGGAACGCACCCACCTCATCGAGTATGGCGTACTGGCCGTTTTTGTCTATGAAGCGCTCTCTGAACGGGCCGGCCAAGGCCGCCGCGTCCCCGTACCGGCCCTGTTGGCCGTCCTGGCCGCCGCGCTGGCCGGAGTCCTCGACGAGTGTATACAGGCATTCCTGCCCAATCGTGTATTCGACCCGCGGGACATACTGTTCAACGTTCTGGCAGGCGTGATGGCCGTAGCCGCCAGTGTAGCGCTGGGCTGGGCTAGGCGGCGCCGGAGCCGGAGTTGAGAAAAGCCGAATACCGGGAGCCATATCCGCAGGTTCCGTTTTCCTTGCCTCTATGGGAATAAACTCTGGCAATTCAAAGGGAGTTCAGCCATGACAGACACGCTAAAGCTAGACCCCAAGACCACCGCCGTCATTCTGGTGGACATGATTAACGCGGTGGCAAAGGGCGACGGCCCGCCCTACAACCCGCCCGCCAACCGCCAGGCAGTCACCAACAACTTCGCCCGGCTGGTGTCCCACTGCCGCGAGACAGGCACGCCCCTCATCTACATCACCACCCACCGGCGGGCCGACAACGCCGACGCTCCCAAAACCGTCTCCGACATCGGCGGCGGGGGCGGCGCCATGCTGGCCGGAACTCCGGCGGTGGAGGTTGTGGACGAACTGGCCCCCGAACCCGGCGACTACATCGTGGTCAAGCCCCGGTTCAGCGCCTTCTATGGCACCAATATGGACGGAATCCTGAAAGCTCTGGGAACGGAAACCATCCTGGTCGGCGGCATCTCTACCCAGCGCAGCGTGGAAGGCACCGCCCGCGACGCCAAGAACCGCGACCTCCAGTGCGTGGTGGTAAGCGACTGTTGCACCGCCGGCGAGGAGGACGTCCATGAAATGACCATCAAGCACGTCCTCCCCTTGCTGGTGCGCGTGCGTACCACCGACGAGGTGATAGCCGCGCTGTCCTAGCTCCCCAAAGGCGAGGGACGCCCTCGCCCCGGCCCGCTCCTCCGGGCCAGAGAATTTGATAACCGGGAGGTATGCCTCATGTCCAGCGTAAAGACAATCCTGGTAGGCACCATCGGGCAGGGCATCATGCGCAGCGCCGACGGCGGCGAATCCTGGCGGCGTGTCGGCATAGACGCCGGGATGCACTCCGACGCTCTGGTGCGAACCTTGAGCAACCATCCCGACCGGCCCGGCGTGGTCTTCGCCGGAACGGACAAGGGGCTGTACCGCAGCGACGACGCCGGGCAGCAGTGGCGGCTGCTGGACACGGCGATGAGCGGCTCCTGCGTCTGGGCCTTGGCGGCCGATTTGGCGGACTCCAAACTGATGTTCGCCGGAACCGGCACTCCCGACCCGGCCGGGGTTTTCCGCTCCACCGACGGCGGGCAGACTTGGGAGAAACGGCCCGTGGAGGTGGCGGAAGAATGCCCCAACGTAGGCGTGCCGCGGGTCACCGGCATCGCCATAGACCCGCAGAACCACCGGGACGTTTGGGTCGGGCTGGAAGTGGACGGCCTGCGCCGCAGCGCCGACGCCGGCGACTCTTGGGAGTCCATCAACGGCGCCATCCCCAACCCGGACGTTCACAACGTTGCCGTAGCCGCCGGGCCGCCCAAGACCGTGGTGGTGGTGGTGAACAACGACATCTACACCAGCGCCGACAACGGGGCCAGTTGGGAGCGGCTGGGCATCCGCGATGTCTTCCCCTTGACCTACCCGCGGGGCATCATGGTGCAGCCGGACAACCCCAACGTAATCTTCGTGACCATCGGCGACACTACGCCGGGGCAGACCGGCACGGTGATGCGCTCCAAAGACACCGGCAAGACCTGGGAAGACCTGCCCCTGCCGGTGGAGCCCAACACCGCTATGTGGACCGTCAGCATCCAAGCCGCCGACCCCTCGGTAGTTTTGGCCGGAAGCCGCTACGGCTACCTCTACCGCAGCGACGACGGCGGCGATTCCTGGAGCAAGCTCCGCCGGGAGTTCAGCGAAATCTCCAGCGTGATGTGGCTGCCCGAGTAGAAAATCCCCGGGAGATGGACGGCTCCCGGCAGAACTGATGGGCCTGCCCGGGGGCGTTGCGAGCAGCGCCCCCGGCAGCTTGCGGATACTGCGTTGCGGTCGGAGCACAAACCGGAAAACCCGGAGCGTCTATGATACCGGCAATTCCGCCCGGCCCAGGCACCGGGCCAAGACGCCGACGGATCCGGTTCTCGCGGAAGGCGTTCTGGCTGGCATTATCGGCCATTACCGCCGTACTGACCGGACTGGCAATAGCTCGAATGTGCGCGGGCTGGGAATAAGGCTCAGCTTTAGAAGCTGCCTCAAAAATCCCCTCCTCCCTGATAAGGGCGGGTTCGGACGGGGATATAATTGAGTTGAAAGAGTCCTGCCGGAGAATCACCGGCAGGGCTCTTTCATCGCCGAATTGCGGGATAGCCGCAGGAAACTACAGTGCTTCCAGTCCCTTCCGCACGCAGTCTTCGTCCTCCTGCGCCGTGCCGCCGCTGCCGCCAATGGCGCCCACCAGCTCGCCGTTCTGGTAAATGGGAATCGCCCCCTGCGCCGGGATGATTCGCCCGCCCTGGCTGGCGATGATCGCCTGCATCACCGGGGACTCCGGGTTGATCTGTGCGCTGTCCCGGCCAAAGAATACCGACCCCACCGCCTTGCCGGGGGCCGCCGTGGCGCTCACTGCGATGGCCCCTTCCATTCGCTGGAAGGCCACCAACTGGCCGCCCCCGTCCACCACCGCTACGCTCAGCTTTACGCCGATCCTCTCCGCCTCTGCGATGGAGGCTCCGATTATCCGGTTTGCGTCCACCAATGATAGAGCCATATCCGCCCTCCTTAATGACATGACGTTCTCGCGCGCCGCCCGTCCTATGAGCCTGCCGAAGAGCGGCGAGCGCGCCCCAATGTTAACCCGCGCGGCCCGCCGCCACAACCCGCGCCCTCCAACAGGATCTTGCCATACCCCGGCCGGGGCAGCCGCTAGGGTTGCCCCGGCGGAGCAGCGCGCCGCCGGGCGTAGGAACAGCCCTTGTGGTTGCCCCATACCTTCTGCCGGATACTCTGAGAATCGAAAGATCCTGGCCTTGTTGCCGACATTCTCAACCGGCATTCTCAAAGTGCGTTGGCAATGCGCTATTCCCGCTATCAACCGGCATTCCCGAGAAGGCGCTATCAACCGGCATTCCCGAGAAGGCGCAAATGACGAGGAGTTGGGCAATACCAACCGATGTTGAGAACTCTAGGCCGGACGGACGGTTGACAGCGGCTTGCCGGGCTGTTATGGTGATTATTACGGAATCCGCGAAGAATGGGAGTAGTAACGGCGGCCTGCGCCAGAGAGCCGGCGGTTGGTGCGAGCCGGTGGCAGAAGTGCCGTGAACTCGCCCGGGAGCGGCCCGCCTGATTTCCTGCCCAGCCCGGCAACGGGCCTGTAACCCGGTTAAAGGTACCGGCAGGCAGCAGGGCGCGGCGGTTGACACCGTTAAATGTCGTCAAGTTGTTCCGGTTGCGCTTTCGCGCCGGGAAAGAAGGGTGGTACCGCGGGCTTTCACCCGTCCCTTCAGCGGGGATGGGTGTTTTTTTATACCCGTCCGGAGCGCATACCCCTGAGCGGCAAATCCCGGCGATTCATCCTTGGGCAGGATATATGAAACTTAGCGGCGCTGAAATTGTTTGTGAGAGCCTCCTGAAAGAGGGGGTGGAAATCGTTTTCGGGCTGCCCGGCGGGGCCGTGCTGCCGCTGTATGGGGCTATGGCGAACTATCCGCAGTTGCGCCACGTGCTGGTGCGCCACGAGCAGGCCGCCGCCATGGCCGCCGACGGATACGCCCGCGCCACCGGACGGGTGGGCGTCTGCTCCGCCACCAGCGGCCCCGGCGCCACCAATCTGGTGACCGGCATCGCCACCGCCCAGATGGACTCGGTGCCAATGGTGGCTATCACCGGTCAGGTGCCGCGCGGAGCCATCGGCCGTGACGCCTTTCAGGAAACCGATGTCACCGGCATCACCCTGCCCATCACCAAGCACAACTTTCTGGTGATGGAAGTGGAGGACGTGGCGCCGGCCATCAAGGAAGCCTTTCACATCGCCAGCACCGGCCGCCCCGGCCCGGTGCTGGTGGACATACCCAAGGATGTGCTGCTGGACCTGCGCACCGAGTTTGTCTGGCCCGACAAGCCCAATCTGCCGGGCTATCATCCCCCCGGCGAGGCCCCCAAGCAGCAGGTGGCCCGGGCCGCCGAACTCATCAACCGGGCGCAGCGTCCGGTCATTCTGGCCGGGCATGGCGTGATTATTTCCCAGGCTTGCCATGAGCTGATTGAACTGGCCGAGAAAGCCCAGATTCCGGTCATAACCACCCTTCTGGGCATCAGCTCCATTCCCACCGGCCACGTGTTGAATATGGGCATGCCCGGGATGCACGGCATGGCCTACAACAATCTCGCCATTGACCAGGCCGACCTGCTCATCGGCCTGGGGATGCGCTTCGACGACCGGGTGACCGGGCGGCTGCGCGACTTCGCTCCCAACGCCCAAGTGGTGCATATAGACGTGGACGCCTCGGAACTGGACAAGAACGTCAAGGCCACGGTTCCGGTGGTGGGCGACCTGAAACAGGTGCTGAACCAGTTGATTCCCCTGGTGCAGCCTAACGTGCATCTCGACTGGCACCGCCGCTTGGACGAACTCAAGGCGCAGCATCCGTCGCTCTACATCCGCGAATCCGAGGAACTGCTGCCGCAGTACGTGCTGAACCGGCTTTCCGAGGTAGCGGGGGGGGACTGCATCGTGGTAACCGGCGTGGGACAGCATCAGATGTGGGCGGCGCAGCACTGCAAGTTCAAGGAACCCAATACCCTCATCACCTCCGGCGGGTTGGGTTCCATGGGCTACGAAGTGCCTGCCGCCCTGGGCGCCCGCATGGGCCGCCCCGACAAGACGGTGTGGTCGGTGGCCGGCGACGGCGGCTTCCAGATGACCATGTGCGACCTGGCTACCGCGGTGGAGAACAATGTGGACATCAAGTTCGCCATCCTCAACAACCAGAGCCTGGGGATGGTGAAGCAGATGCAGGACGTGTTCTATGACCGGGAATACTATGCCGTGGAGTATTCCGGCAACCCTGATTTCGTCAAGCTGGCCGCGGCCTATGGCATAGACGGGATGCGGGTCACCCGCAAGGAAGAAGTGGACGACGCCGTGCGCCACGCCATGGAGGTTTCCGGCCCGGTAATCGTAGATTTCGTGGTGAAGCCCGACGAGCAGGTCTACCCCTGGATTCCCGCCGGCGAATCGGTGCACGAAATGATCGAGGAGCAGCCGGCCAGAGGAGGCCCCTACTGATATGGTTCAGCGCACCAACGGCGCATCCGGCCCGGAACTGCACACCATCATCGCCTTGGTGGAAGACAAGCCCGGCGTGCTGACCCGCGTCGCCAGTATGTTCCGCCGCCGCGGTTTCAATATCGCCAGCCTGGCCGTGGGCCGCAGCGAAAGGCCGGGCCTTTCCCGAATGACTTTCGTGGTAAACGGGGATATGGAAACCATCAAGCAGGCGACCCGGCAACTGGACAAGCTGATAGATGTCATCGAAGTGTCCGACATTTCAACCCATCAGGTAGTGGCCCGGGAACTGGCTTTGCTGAAAGTTGCCACCACCGCGGCCACCCGGGGCGAAATTATGCAGTTCGCCGAACTGTTTGACGCCCGTATCGTGGACGTAAGTCCCACCTCGCTGGTAATCGAAATCACCGGCGGCGAGCAAAAAGTGAACTCTCTGGAGGGCCTGCTTCGACCCTTTGGAATTACGGAAATGGTGCGCACCGGGTTGGTGGCAATGGTGCGCGGGCAGGAAAGCGGCATAGACCCGGAAAATCTGGGCATCCCGGCCAGCGCCAACGGCCTCATACGAATGGACAGCGGGATATAACCCGCATCGCGCGGCCTTCCAAGGGCAGCCCTTGTGGTTGCCTTGCGTGAAAAGGCGGATTCCCCAAGAACGGAACAGGCGGAAGCCGGAATAAAGGCATTACAAAACCAACAATAAGGACGGAACAGGCAACGATGGTAAACGTCTACTACGACCAGGACGCCGACCTGGCAACCCTCGCCGGCAAAACTATCGGCATCATCGGCTACGGCAGCCAGGGCCACGCCCACGCCCTGAACCTGAAGGACAACGGTCAGAACGTGGTGGTGGGCCTGTATCCCGGCAGTTCCAGCATCGCCGCCGCCGAGGCCGCCGGGCTGCGCGTGGCCGACGTGCCGGAAGTGGCGAAAGAGGCCGACGTGGTGATGATGGTCATCCCCGACCACATCCAAGGCCGCATCTACCGGGAGCAGATCGCTCCCAACCTTAAGCCGGGCAGCGCCTTTATGGTGGCCCACGGTTTCAGCATCCACTACCGGGAAATCGTGCTGCCGGACAACATGGACGTGATGATGGTGGCCCCCAAGGCGCCCGGTCACCGGATGCGGGAGCTGTTTGTCGAGGGCGTTGGCGTGCCTAGCCTGCTGGCGGTGCACCAAGACGCCACCGGCAACGCCAAGCAAATCGGCCTAGCCTATGCCAAGGGCATCGGCTGCACCGGCGCCGGCGTGCTGGAAACCACCATCAAGGACGAAACCGAGAGCGACCTGTTCGGCGAGCAGAGCATCCTCTGCGGCGGGGTGACCGCCTTGGTCAACGCTGCCTTCGAGACGCTGGTGGAGGCAGGCTACCCCCAGGAAATCGCCTACTTCGAGTGCCTGCACGAACTCAAAATGATTGTGGACCTGATGTATCAGGGCGGCCACAACTATATGCACTTCTCGGTCAGCGACACCGCCGAGTACGGCTCCCTCAGCCGCCGCGACCGCATCATAGACGAACACGTGCGCGAGAACATGAGGGCCGTCCTAAGGGAAATCCAAGACGGCACCTTTGCCCGCGAGTGGATTGCTGAAAACGACGAAGGCCGCCCCCGCTTCATACCCATGCGGGAAGCCGCCCAAACCGCGCCCATCGAAACCATCGGCAAGGATCTGCGGGCCATGATGCCCTGGATGGATCCGAAGTAAATTTGTAATCGTGTATGGCGAAACTCTGGATTTGCCATTCTAATGCCGTCGCTGCGCCGTCTCTCCGCATCCCAGCCTCAGCCTGGCCGCCGGGGAAATAGCAGCGCCGAGAGGGCCGCGATGACTACCGGACGCCCATTGAAAACACCCCCGGGAGACCGGGCAGCCCGCCCGAAGCCGTTGCCCGACCCGCCGCCCTTGCCTGATGGAATGCAACAGAACAAACACATCACCCGCGCCGATCAGACTCTGGAAACCTGGTTCCATGGCCGCCGCGAGGGTGTCTTGGTCAACGGACAAGGCTACCTGTGCCTGGAGCGGCAGGACGCCCGCACCTCGCCGCACCCCGACTGTATCGTAGCTTTCGACGTGAACCCGGAGCGCATCAGCGACGAGGACAACGGCTATATCATCAACGAGGTGGGCAAGCCGCCGGAGTTCGTACTGGAAGTTGCTTCCAGCAGCACCGGAGAGCATGACTACCTCGACAAGCGGGAGCGTTACGCCACCTTGGGCGTCGGCGAGTATTGGCGTTTCGACCACACCGGGGGCGACTATCACGACGCCGCCCTGGCCGGCGACCGCTTGGTGGACGGCGTTTATGTGCCTGTCCCGGTAAACCGGGAACCAGGAGAAGTAATTTGGGGCTACAGCGCAGCGCTGGAGCTTGACCTGTGCTGGGACGGCGGGCAATTGCGCTTCTACGACCCAGTAAACAGGGCATACCTGCCCAGACAGCCGGAATTGAAAGACCAACGCGATGACGCCGAATCCCGCGCCATCGCCGCCGAAGACCAGCGCGATGCCGCCCAAGCCCGCGCCGCCCAAGCCGAGGCGCAGCGCGATGCCGCCGTGCTGGAAGCCGAGCGGCTCCGAGAGTTGTTGCGCCGCCTCCGAGAAGAAAGCCAAGGGTGATTAAACCAATCGAAGGAGAGCGAAATCCGATGCAGCAGGAGACGATGAGTGCAGTTCACCATCGCACGCTGGTCCTGGCCGGGCTGGTTGCGGTGGACTGCGCGGCCCTGCCAATCCTTTCTGAGCGCCGCAGTTAGAGGCAGCGCCTTCCTCATTCACAAAATTCAGAAAGGAATTTAAGGAAAAGAGAGAAATGGCTAACGACAGAGTTCTGCTCCTGGACACCACTCTGCGCGACGGCGAGCAGTCCGCCGGCATCGGCATGACCGGCGCCGAGAAAATGGAAATCGCCCGGCAGTTGCAACGGATGCAGGTGGACATCATTGAGGCCGGTTTCGCCGCCAGTTCCCCCGGCGACTTCGAGGCGGTGTCCAATATCGCCAAAGAGGTCAAGGGGCCTATCATCGCCTCGCTGGCCCGCGCCCATCCCAACGACGTAGACCAAGCCTGGCGGGCGGTGGAACACGCCGAGCGCCCCCGCATCCATGTGTTCCTGTCGTCCTCGGAAATTCACCAGATGCACCAGCTCCGCAAGAACCGGGAAGAGGTCATGGAAATGGCCGTCAATATGGTGGAGCGGGCCAAGAGCTACTGCCCGGACGTCGAGTTCTCGCCCATGGACGCGACGCGCACCAACTTGGAATACCTGTACCAGATGCTGGCCGAGGTGATACGGGCCGGGGCAACGACCATCAACATCGCCGACACCGTGGGCTACGCCATACCGTCGGCCACCGGCTTTGCCAGCCTGCTCCAGAACATCCAGGCCAACGTGCCGGGCATCGAAAACGTGGTGCTGAGCGTCCATTGCCACAACGACCTGGGGCTGGCCGTCGCCAACAGCCTGACCGCCGTCGAGACCGGGGCGCGGCAACTGGAAGGTTGCATCAACGGAATCGGCGAGCGGGCCGGCAACGCCTCGCTGGAAGAAATCATCATGGCCCTCGACACCCGCAGGGACCACTTCGGGGTGGACATCGGCATAGACACCACCCAGATTTACCCTTCCAGCCGGATGGTCAGCCGCATCTCCGGTATGCCGGTGCAGCCCAACAAGGCCGTTGTTGGCGAAAACGCCTTCCGCCACGCCTCGGGCATCCACCAAGACGGCGTCCTGAAAGACCGCTCCACCTACGAAGTAATGCAGCCGGAGCGCGTCGGCGTGCCGGGCAACAGCTTGGTGCTGGGCAAGCTGAGCGGACGCGCGGGGCTCCAGGCCCGCCTGGAAGCCCTAGGCTACAGCCTGAGCCGGGACGAAGTCTCCCGCGTGTTCGAGTCGTTCAAGGTGCTGGCCGACCGCAAGCGCGAAGTAACCGACCGTGACCTGGAAATCCTGATGGACGAGGAAGCGCGGGAAGCCAACGAGCCCATCAGCTACACCCTGGACCAAGTGCAGTTCAGCGGCGGCGACCACGGCATCGCCACCGCCACGGTGCGCCTGATCGATCCCGAGGGCGTCCCCACCACCGACGCCGCCACCGGCAACGGCCCGGTCAACGCCATCTGCAACGCCATAGACCGCGCCATCGGCGTCGTCAACAAGCTCGTGGACTTCAACGTGCAGGCCGCCACCGAGGGCCGCGACTCGCTGGGCACCGTCACCATCAGGATCGAGAAGGACGGCAAGACCTACACCGGCCGCGGGGCGGACACCGACATAGTGGTAGCCAGCGCCAAAGCCTACCTCAGCGCCGTCAACCGTCAACTGGCCTCCGACGAGTCGGCCAACGTCCCAGCGCTGGGGTCAACGCCGGACTAGGGCGTAGCTCATCCGAACTACGTCAGATAATTTCCCGGCAACGCAGCAGCCGGGGTGTTTCGTAAAACGCCCCGGCTACACCATTCGCATCTGAAACCCCTCGCTTCCGCCGCCCTTGCCGTCCAGATGCACCGCCGGGTAGCCCATTGTCCGCAGTTTGGCAGCTAGGTCGGGGAAGCCGTAGACCGTGTAGACCCGCTGGGGGTTTACCTTTTCCACATAAGCCAGCAAGTCGTTGTAATCGGCGTGGTCGCTGAAGGGCAGGCTTGAGTCGGCGGGCCTTCGCCAGCCGCGGCTGCCGGAGACGGCCCAGCCGGTGAGCTCCATCGTGCGCTGATAGCGGTAGCCGTTCAAGGCACCGGAGGAGCGCCCCGGCGGGAAGAGGGCCACTGTTCCGTCGGGCCAGTGGCCGTTGAACATTTCCACCGCGCCGGGAAAGCGGACGCCGCCCTCCCGATAGGCTTCCACCGCCCGGTAAATGCTCTCCTCCACCACTACCTCGAACCCGTCGGACAGCAGGTGATGCAGCAACTCCTGCGCCTTGCCCAGACGCCATCCCAGAACCACGGGACGCTCGCCCCGGGACAGCCAGGCCCGCAGCGTGCGGGAGGCGGTGGCGAGGGTCTGCTCCTCGGACGGAAACTCGTAGCCGGGATGGCCGTAGGTGGATTCTATCACCAGCGTGTCGCATTCAATGGGCTGAAGCGCCTCGTTGGTGGGGCTGGGGCGGGTCTTGATGTCCCCCGTGTAGAGCAGCCGCTCGCCGGTGGCTTTGGCCACTGCCAGGGTTTGCGCCGAACCCAGGCAGTGGCCCGCCGGGTACAGGGTGATGCTGTGGGCCGGAGCGTCCAGCGTTTCGCCGTAGGGCAGAACAATCGGGTTGGCGTTCTTCAGATAGTCCCGCAGCAGCAGAAGGGTGTTGGGAGTGACCACGGGGCGGCGGTGCCGGCCAGTATGGTCGGAGTGAGCGTGGGATATGACGCTGGACTCCCGCTTGCGGCGGGAATCGAGCCATAGGTCGAGTTCGGGAACATACACGCCCCGGTCGAACACCACCTCCACTTTATTCCGCTACTCCCCACCGCCGGTTCTCGCCGTCATGTCAGCCACTGCGACAGTATAACACCGCCAAAGAGGGGGAAAGGGGATAACAGAGAGTCTTGTTGTGGGGTATAATCGTTCCGGCGGCAGTGCGATTGAACGCCGCCCTAATCCAAAGGAGTGAGGTTATGCCTACAGAAGTTGGCGATGTAGCCCCGGATTTCAAGCTGCCCTCTCCGGAGCATGGAGATATTACCCTGAGCCAGTATCGCGGCGACAAGACGGTGGTGCTTTCCTTCCACGTCTTTGATTTCACCGCTGGTTGAACCAGCCAGGCCACCCTCTTCCGGCAGGCTCACGGCCGGTTTGAGGAGAACAATGCCCAGGTTCTGGGCATCAGTTGCGATACAGTTCATTCCCACAAGGCTTGGAGCGCCGCCATGGGCGGGCTGCCCTACCCGGAACTTTCCGACTTCCATCCCAAGGGAGAGGCCACCAGGGCCTACGGCCTTTGGAACGAGGAGCGCGGGGCGGGCAACCGGGCCATCATAATCGTGGACAAGGAAGGAATCATCAGGTTCCGCGAGACCTACGTGCCGGGGCAACTGCCCGACCCTAATGACATCGTGGCCGAGGTTGCCAGGCTCAACGGATAGCCGTTGACAGGGACGGTTTCAATAATGGCGCCGGGGCGCATAGCTGTGCGCCCCGGCATTCTTTCAGGAGAAAGAGCTAAGTCAGGCCGAGGTTATGTCTTGCACTATGTAGGTCAACGTCCCCTTGGGAGTGGGAATGGAGACTTCATCGCCGATACTGCGATCCAGAAGGGCCTCGCCTACCGGCGACTGAATGGAAATTCGGCGTGAAGCCACATCCGCCTCCCGTGCGTCAACCAGGGTGTACTCGACCACCTCGCCGGAATCCCGGTTCTTTACCTTCATTTTCGCGCCGACGGTGGAGCGGGTGATAACGCCGTCGCCGCCTTCCTGTAAAATCTCGGCGTTGGCGATGCTGGCTTCCAGCTCCCGGATCTGCGTTTCGATGCGGCCTTGACGCTCCTTGGCGGCGTCCAAGGGAGCATTCTCGCGGAAGTCCTTATCGGCCATCGCCCGCCTGATTTCTTCAGTGACGTTGACTCGCTCGGCCTTGAGGTCCTCAACCTGCTGCAACAGGCGGTTATAACCTTCCTGCGACAGGTAGGTTCGCCCCTCCTCCAATGCCTTGGGCGGGCGGGGGCTGGCAGTGCGGCCCGCGCCGCTGGTCTTGCTGCGCGGAGGCCGGAGGTGCGTGGCGAGCCGGATGCTTATCCAGCCCTGTTCCTTCCAATAGTCTACGAAGACCTTG
Organism: Dehalococcoidia bacterium; assembly: GCA_965213725.1. Taxonomy (GTDB): domain Bacteria; phylum Chloroflexota; class Dehalococcoidia; order Lucifugimonadales; family UBA3495; genus VXOI01. The sequence continues at coordinate 3,372,203 of OZ243924.1, read as the reverse complement.
ACCGGCTGGAGCCGCTGCTGGGCGGAGCCGGCCCCGCTCTGTCCAACTTCCCGGGCGTACTGCTCCATGTCGTGGGGGGTGAACCTGCCGACCTCCCGGTCTCCGCTCCATCTGACGAATTTCCGCAGTTCCTGAAAACTCTCCTTGGTGGTCTTTTTCGCCTTCTTGCTGGACTCAAAATGGGCGAGGGCTTCGGAGACCCTGGGAGTGAGATCGGTCGGCACGGGTTTACCTCCCCCTGATGAAAGTTTCGGACAAACCGGGCTAGTTGCAGGCTTCCATGATCTTGGGGTTCAGGCCGGGGAAACTTGCCAGATGGGCCCGGCGTTCTTCCTTCAGGCGGCTGGCGTATTCCTGAATCTGCTCTTCGGTGTAGAAGTTGCCCAGGTCATATTTGCTTATGTCGAACCCCTCCACAGCAACCGGAATTTCAGTCCCGAACAACGGGTCTTTCCTCCATTCCAAGGTGTTGCGAAGGATGCTGCGGATCATGGCCGACATTTCCGGTATGGGCACCCGGGCGACCGGCTGCTTTACGGTGGCGCGGCCCTCTTCGTCGCGTTCAAGGATCTCGCCGACGCCGCCGGTATTCAGCAGGTAGCACTGCACCTTGTCCTCATTGTTCTTCACGAAATTGTAAAACCAGTTGCCCTCGTCGGCTTCGGAACCGATGAGGAAGGGGTTGGTGCCGACAACGCGCACCGACTCCCCGGCCCGTCGCGGGTCGCCGGCCGAGGTCTCCACACTTTCGCCCAGCATAAAGGCGGCCGCCGCCTGCTCCGGGTTCAGGCGCGAGACCAGCGGCAGCACGGTCATGCGCCGGGTGATGAAGGCCACCACCATTCCGTCGAGCTGGTCCAGCGAGGGCAAGTTGATATCGCCGCCCACGTATTCCCCGAAGCTGCTGCGCGGTATGACGGCCCGTCCATTGCCGCCCAGCGACAGGTCGGCGTAGTCAATATCGCCGTCGTGGGTCAGCATCACGTTCTCGAAAAGGGCTTCGGGAGAGCGCAGGGCATTGTAAATCAGGGCCTGCGTTTCGGAATTCATCCCCTCGGTCTTTAGGTAGAAGCCTCGCTCCGTGCCCAGCGCGCGCCCGTCTTTACCCAGGGCCACGATGTCGTCTTGCAGAATATCCATGACCTCGCCCGGCGCTTCCATGCCGTGGGCGTGGCAGGCGTGGGTGGTCTTGCCGGTGCCGGAAAGCCCGAAGAACAGCATCCCGTAGCGTTTGGAACCCCCGTCAGGCTGCTGGGCGGTGACTATCTTGGAACCGGCGTGCAGGCTGAGCAGGCCCTCTTCCTTGGCGTCCCACATCGCCATCCGCAGGAAGCCCATCTTAACTTCGCCCACGTAATCTATGCCCAGAATGACAGTGAGATTCTCTTCCGGGAAAACCAGCACTTGCTGCTCGTTCTCAGGCCATTCGGGGATGCAGACTTCGTAGAGGTCGGGGCCGGGGGAAGAGGGGTCATAATCGCGGAGGGTGTGGCTCCAGAGGCAGGCTTGGCGCGCGTTGTCGGTTCGCTGGACCGAAAGGAAGAGGTTGCACTTGGGGTTGAACTCCGAATTGTCTCCGATGGTTCGCTGTACCCGGATGAGCGGCGCCCGCAGAAGGTACTTTCGGACTTCCTCCAGTGTCTTCTCCCGGTTGTCGCGGATGCGCTGCTGGGCCGGGTTGAAATTCTTGGTCGCCACCCGGTCGCTGCCGAAAACCACGGCCACCCCGGCGCTGCGGTTGCGGACGTTGGAGTAGAAACTGCGTCCGCCGGTGCTGGTGGTACGGCCGTGCTTGAATGCCTCCTCGTCAAGCTCCTCTATGCTTATGCTGCGAACATTGCCCTGCTCAGGAAGGCTCTTTACGAAATCCAGGAAGCTCTGTGCCATCGATCCCTCGCTGCGTCTTACAACCGCGCTGCACGCCTGGCCTGCTTGCCGTTTCTTAATTCCGGGACAAGGCCGCCGACGCTCGTTTTGGTCAAATTTGAGGCTTTGGAAAAGCGCCATGACATAGTATCAGTTTCGGTAAACATTGGCAATTTGGGGAAGCGGCGGGTATTGTTAGCAACAGTTGTTTATGCCAGAATCGGGGTGGCATCAACCCGGCAAGGAGGCTTGTCATGGCCGCTGCCCGCATATACCGCCACCACGTCCGCTGCCCCCATTGCGGCTCCAACTGGGTGCGCAAGTATGGCCGCTCTGCCCTGGGCAAGCAGCGCTACCGCTGCGGCGATTGCGTCCACCATTTCACCCCGGAGGCCGGCCGCCGCTTCCACTCCCAGGAGGTCAGAGAGCAGGCCATCGCCATGTACTGCGAGGGAGCCAGCATCCGGGCCGTGGGCCGCACCCTGGACGTTCCCCTGCTGACGGTGTATGGCTGGATTAAAAAAAAGTCTGCTGGGCCCTGACCCTGCTGCTCTGGCAACGGCGGGAAAGGGGGCGCCAGGCCGCGGACCGGATAACGGCCTTCGATGAGATGTGGAGTTACGTGGGCGGCCGGCATGGGGAGAAACGGCGGGAGGCGTGGCTCTGGACGGCGGTGAGCCTGGGGGCTGACGGGCGTCGGCAGGTGGATTTCGAGCTCGGCGACCGTGGCGAGGCTACATTTTTGCGGCTGTACGGGCGGCTGCCGGAGGCGGAGATATACTGTAGTGATGCCTATGTGGTGTATCAGTCCTGGCTGCCGCCGGCCCGGCACCGGGCCGGCAAGGGCGGGCCGGTGAACTGGAACGAGGGTCTGCATTCCCGGCTGCGGGGGAAGCTGAACCGGCTGATACGGCAGACGAAAGGGTACAGCAAGAGCGCGGCGATGCTGGCGGGTTCGGTGGCCCTGGTCTGCCTGCGGCTGGGCCTGATGCAATAGCAACTGTTGCTAACAATACCAAGCGGCGCTCTCAAGGCGCATTAGCATTAACGCCGGAGGGCTATCGCGGGTGTATACTTGAACCCGTCCGGCCTGGAGGGTCGGCAGCGCAGCAGCAGGAGGAACGAAAATGAAGGCGGTGCAAATCAACGAGTTCGGCGGCCCGGAAGCGATGAAGTACCAGGATGTCGCCGACCCGGTGCCCGGCGAAGGTGAAGCCGTAGTGCAGATTCAGGCGGCGGGCGTCAACTATACTGATGTTTACAGCCGCGCCGGCATCAATCCCGGCCCGCCGCTGCCCCGCACCATTGGTGTCGAAGGCGCAGGCGTCGTAGCCGCCGTGGGCAGCGGCGTCAGCGAGGTGGCAGTGGGCGACGAAGTGGTCTATTGCAGCGTTAACGGCTCTTACGCGGAGCAGGCGCCGGTGCCTGCTTGGAGACTCATCAAGCGGCCCCCCGGACTGGATGCCAAGGCCGGAGCAGCAGCCATGCTGCAAGGGATGACGGCCCACTACCTGTGCCACTCCACCTACGCCGTTCAGCCCGGCGACCGGGTGATCGTTCACGCAGGAGCGGGCGGCATGGGCCTGATTCTCACGCAGATGATAAAGAAGCTGGGCGGATATGTTTTCACCACCGTGTCCACCGAAGAAAAGGCGGAACTGTCGCGCCAGGCCGGGGCCGACCAAGCCATAAACTACACCGAGCAGGACTTCGCCGAGGTGGTCAAGGACGCCACCGGAGGCGAAGGGGTGCGGGTGGTGTATGACGGGGTGGGCAAGACCACCTTCCACCAGAGCGTGTCGTGCCTGGGCCGCCGGGGGGTGATGGCCCTGTACGGCGCGGCCAGCGGCAACCCCGACCCCATAGACCCGCGAATGTTCGCCGCCGGTTCCCTCTACCTCACCCGCCCCGGCCTCGGCGACTACACTGTTGACCGCGCCGAGCTGGAGCGGCGGGCCGGCGATGTGCTGGGCTGGGTCGCCGATGGCAGCCTCAAGCTGCACATCGGCCACGAACTGCCGCTTTCCGACGCCCCGGAAGCCCACCGCCTGCTGGAGAGCCGGGCCACGACCGGGAAGCTGCTGTTGATTCCCTAGCCACAGGATCAACCCCAGAGAACGCCGAGAATTTAAGGGCCGGTTCCCAAATAAATCTCTGCATTCTCTGGGGTTAAATTTCCTGCGGCTTTATTTTGATATAATGGCCCTAGACATCAGCGGTGCAAAGGAGGCTAAACGTGGCCGAAGCAGTGGTAAGCAGAGAAGCGATATACGAGGCTCTCAAGACGGTGTACGACCCGGAGATCCCGGTGAACGTGGTGGACCTGGGCCTGATCTACGATGTGCAGGTCAACGACTCCGACGTGTACGTGCAGATGACGCTGACCTTCCCCGGTTGCGGGATGGGGCCATACATCGGCCAGCAGGCGGAATGGGCCATCCAGGAGCTGGACGGCGTCGAGGAAGTGCAGATTGAGCTGGTCTTCGACCCGCCGTGGTCGCCGGACCTCATCAGCGAAGAGGCCCGCAACCAACTGGGCATCTAGCCCGGATATTCCCCCGTCTTCGGGAGAGGGGCGTCCCCGAAAGCCCTCGATTCAGCAGCGCGGCGAGAGAAATTATGACCACCCCCCAACAGAACGCGCAGAACGCGCGCCTGGAGCAGATCAAGCGCAGTTGGCAGCAGAAGCGGCAAATCGGCGAGCGGCTGGGCAAAATCAAGACCAAGATTGGCGTTTACAGCGGCAAGGGCGGCGTCGGCAAGACCACCGTGGCGGTCAATCTAGCGGTCACGTTGGCGAAGGAAGGCGCCCGGGTCGGCATCCTTGACGTGGACATAGACTGCCCCAACGTTACCAACGTCTTGGCTGCCACCGCCAAGCCCGACTATGTGGACGGGCAAATCATCCCCGCCGAGCAGTGGGGCGTCAAGGTCGTATCCATGGCCTTCTTCCAAGAGAATGCGGAAGAGGCCATCATCTGGCGCGGCCCGATGATTCACAACGCCATCAACCAGTTCCTCCAGAACACCGAGTGGGACGAGCTGGATTACCTGGTGGTTGACCTGCCGCCCGGCACCTCGGACTCGCCGCTGACGGTGATGCAGACCCTGCCCATGGACGGCTTCGTGGTGGTCAGCACGCCCCAAGACCTGGCGGTGCTGGACGCCAAGCGCTGCATCAACATGATTCGCAAGCTGAATCTCAACGTGGTGGGCGTGGTGGAGAACTACACCGGCGACATCTTCGGTCAAGGCGGAGGCCGCGACTTGGCCGCCGAGGTGGAGGCGCCGTACCTGGGCAGCATGGCCCTGCGCTCCTCCTACCGCAACAGCGCCATGCCCACGGTACTGGCCGACGAAGACGTGCGCGAGGAGTATTCGGACATCGCCGCCGAACTGCGCACCAGCCTGCGGGAATTCGGGCGCGAGGCGGCGTAGCCAGCCGTTTTCCGCAGAAAGAGTTGACTAACGGGGGCATTTTTATAAAATGTCCTCGTCGTCTAGTGCCGCAGCTCCCATCCGGCAATGGATGCTCAAAACCAATCAAGCGAGGTTTCTTACCTATGACAACTCAATCTACCCCCCCCCCCCCCCCGCCTGAACAGCCGGATTACGGTGCAGCGCCGCCCTCCGGCGGCGGCGGGCAGCGGGGATTCTTTGGGCGGAACAAGCTGGTTCTCGGCATCGCGGGCATCGCCGTTGTTGCCGTTGTCGCCGTTGTGGCCGTGGTCTTCGCCACCGGCATGATAGGCGGCGGCGGGGGCAGCACCGGTGGTGGCGGTGCGAATCCCCAGGACCTTATCCTCGAAGACGTTTCCTACGTGGTGGTGCAGAACGTCGCTACAATTCTACAGACAGAGTTCCCGGAAGGAATTCCCCAGCAAATTTTGCGGGCCCCAGGCTTCCATATGCCTCGTGGCGCAGATAACGACCTGGAAGACGCTGAAGAATGGAAGCAGGAATGGGGAGATTCCTTCGCGAACAATATGCCTGACTGGATGGCTGAGGCCATCAGCCTAGATGAAGTGACCTCCGCCATGATGCAGGTGTACGACAGAGGAGACAGTATCGGCTTTATCATCTTCGGCAACTTCGATTTTGAGGGCATCCGGGGAGTACTGGAAGATGATGAGGACGGCCCAGGCCTGAAAGACGGCGAATACCGCGACTTCGAAGTATGGGGGGAGGACAGGCACATAGCCCTGCTGGAAGACCGGGGACTCATTATCTACGCCGCGGGCTTCGTGGAGGAAGTCCTGAAAGCTCTGGATAGAGGAGGGTTTTTGGATGACGAAAGCGAGCTGAAGCGGGGGCTGGACAAATCCGGGGATGCGCTGGTGTTCTGGGGTAGCCAAGACTGTGGATCCAACATATTCTTCCCCACTGCGGCAATAAAACGCTGCGAAGCCGCCATAGACGCCGTTGTTGGCGGGGACGTGTTTGAATCCAAGGTGTCAGGGGTCTACGTCTTCCGAAACGAAAGCAGCGCCGAGAGCGGACGGGACGACGTCGAGGACGCCATAGAGGACAGCGATTATGACGCCGACCCGGAAAGGGTAGAAAATAGCGGAGAGTTCGTCACTTACGAAGCAGTCATACATCAAGATTACGAATACATCCCGCCAACACCCGCGCCTACGCCTTAGCCTGCGCCGCGGGCGAGGGCTGTGCCGCCAACGCCAGTACCGTGGGCAACGCCGCCATGCCCACGGTACTGGCCGACGAAGACGTGCGCGAGGAGTATTCGGACATCGCCGCCGAACTGCGCACCAGCCTGCGGGAATTCGGGCGCGAGGCGGCGTAGCCAGCCCATTGCGCAATACATCCGTCATCTTCCGTTCGCGCTGTCAGGTATATCCAGCAATGAGCAGAGGCCCTGGAGTGCAAGAAGTAAGAATCGAAACGGCTCAGGACTTGATTGACGCCATCGTTCAGCACCCCCAGTTCCGGGAGGAAGTGCTCCGTCACCTCCTTACCGAGGAACTGTTGCGTCTTCCGGTGAAATTCGAGCAGTTCAGGGAAGAATTCGAGCAGCACAAGGAGGAGGTCAAGCAGTTCAGAGGGGAATTCGAGCAATTCAGAGGGGAAGTGTATTACCGGCTGGACCGCTTGGAATCAGGGCAGTCGGAACTGCGCGACAATGTAGCTGACCTGAGAGGGAAAGATTACGAACGCAGCATACGTTTCCGGGTCCGGGAAAGAGCAGTATATGCCTTTATGCTGAATTCACCGTATATCGCCCTCAGCCAGAGCGACCCGCTGTCGCGGGGACTCGACAGCGCCATCAATCGGGCCAGAAGCAAAAACGAAATATCCGTCAGGGAAATCGAAAGCCTCCTTGATGCAGACATCATCATCTCGGACGCTGAAAACAACCACGCACTCGTCGAAGCGTCAATCACGGCGGACAACCGGGACATCACCAGATCCCGGGAGCGGGCCGACATACTGAGCCGCATCACCGGCGGAACCGTCCACGCCATCGTCGCCGCCCAGAACATACCGGACGAGCAACACAGCAAAGCCACGGCTCTGAACGTGACAATTATGCAGATAGAGTACCGGGGCTGAATCCCAAAGAAGGCGGTTGGCTGGGTTAGAAGTCCAAGCGGGGCAGCCAGGCCGGGCGAAATCAAGAGCGCAGGCGCTACCGGCAGGCAAGAGGTGCGGATGGATAGTTCTTCGTGCTAATGCGGGTGTTCACCTCGAAGGCTTGCGCCCGGGTGCTCGCCCTCATAACGTTCCTGTTTCTGCTCAACGCTTTCATCCAATCCGGCGGAATACAGGCTATGGAGGTTGTCGTCGGGTTGGGCTGGCTGGCGTTGTGATACGTGTTGAGCGCCAAGTTCTCCGTTCCGGGCGTGCTCGTGCTGACGTTCCTTGGTTGTGTAGCCTGGATGAACCGCCGGGCGCGCGAGGCGTTTTTCGAACGAATCGCCGCCGCCGATGTTCTTGGGCTCACGAAGTTCGCCTTCACCAAGAAGATGGAGGGTCTGTACGGCCGGGACCCGAAGATCTTCCGGCGGGCGCATGGGGAGCGATCAGGCGGACATGCTGGAAGCGCACGTCCAACCGGCTGTCGAGCGCGTCAAGGATGGCGCTTACCGCTTGGTGTTCCTGCTGTTCTTGGCGCTGCTCGCCAGAGAAATTAGGCGTCCGAGCCGCCTGCCGGTGCTCGGGTTCATCGTGCTGCTGTATTCGCTGCCACATCTGCTCTTGGAGGTAGACCAGCGGATGCACATGGTGATGCTCCCGTACCTCGTCGTGGGAGCGGCCCTTCTGTTCTACGAGTTGGCGCCGGTGGTCAATAGGAAACCATGCATGGTGAGACTGGATCGGTTCACTCAGAGAGCGTCCTAAAGCCGCATGGCGGCAGGGGGGAATCCAAGATTCCTTTGCCGCCGGACAACCGGCTAGGGAGCCGGGACAGATTAAAGTCTGCCCCGGCATTTTCATAGTTAACCCTGTCTGCCTTTTCTCGGCTCAATCAGGGAAGAACCGCCCGGCATCAGTCATCCGTGGCCATATACGCTTCGTGGGGTTCCGGCTCGGCGCCCCTCCTTCTCGTCAGCGGGCGCTCGCCGGCAGTAATGCTCATCAGCAACTCCACCTCCCGCGTCATTGCTTCCTGGGAGTACTCGCTGGCCTCGCCCATGCGGCGGAACTTCCCGTAGCGGCGCTTCATCAGCCTGCCCTGGGATGTCTTGACCAGCTTGCTTAGCTCCCTCATGATGGCTCCCTGCAAGGCCGCGCCAGCAGCGCGGGGGTCGCAGGTGGGAACCTCCCTACAGGCTCCGGGATGACCAGGTCGGCGATGCCGAGATCCACGCAGTCCTGAGCAGTGAGCATCAGTGCGTCGGCGGCTTCGCGGTCCAGCAGCGGCTCGTGGAACGCGCCGGCCAGGTTGTGGTTCATGGAAATGGGGGAATAGACGGCGTACTGCTGCATCAGGATGCGGTCGGCCATCCCCAGCGCCAAAGCCCCCTCGCTGCCGCCCTCGCCAATGACCACCGAAACGATGGGGGTCGGCACGTCCAGCATGGCCGAAAGTGTGCGGGCGATGGCGTTGCCGATGCCCTGCTCCTCCGCCTCCAGTCCCGGGTCGGCGCCTTGGGTGTCCACCAAAGTAATCAGCGGCAGCTTGAAGCGGGAAGCCAGCCCGATGAGCCGTTGCGCCTTGCGGAGTCCGTCAGGGTAAACGTGGTAGCGCTCGCCCTCCAGCAGCGGGCGGCGTTGCTGCCCAACAACCGCCACCGGCTGCCCGGCCAGGTAGCCCACTCCGGCCACCACGGAACGGTCATCGCTGCTGAGCCGGTCGCCCCGCAGCTCGATGAACGGGTCGAGCATCTGCCGGAAATAGGCGGCGGCGGCCGGACGCTCCAAATGGCGGACGGCGGCTAGGGCGTCCCAGGGCTCCACTGTCTGGCACTCTTCGTCGGCGGCCTCCAGCAGGGCCGCCTTTTCCGTCTTGTCCGGGCCGTCGTTTCGCTTCTGGCCCTGCAAAATCTGGAGCAGGTTGGACAGCCGCGCCCGCAATACCTCGCGGTCTACCACGTTGTCCAGCAGCCCATGCCCCAAGTGGGCCTCGGCGGTGTGGGCGTCCAGCGGCAGCGGAATGCTGGAAGTTTCCCGCAGCGTCCGCAAGGGAGAGAGGCCAATCAGCGACTTGGGTTCGGCCAGAATCACGTCGGCCAGGTTGGCAAAGCTGGCGTAAGCCTGTCCGGTGGAGGGATTAGCCAGCACTACGATGAAGGGCGCGCCCTCGTCCCGCAGCTTGTTGGCGGCGGTCACCGTCTTCGCCATCTGCATTAGCGACAACACGCCTTCCTGAACCCGCACGCCGCCGCCGGACACCACGGCCACCACGGGAATGCCGCCCTTGGCGGCGGTTTCCAGGGCAGTCGCCACTTTTTCCCCGACTACGCTGCCCATGGTCCCGCCCATGAAGGAAAAGTCTAGGACGATGAGAACTATATCCGTCCCGTCAATCTTGCAGCGCCCCGTAACCGCGGCTTCGGTCAGGCCGGTGCGGTTCTGGTCCTGGGCCAGCAGTTGCCCGTAGCGGCCGCGATGGGCGAAAGACAGGGGGGCCACGGAACTGAGGTACTTGTGGGATTCCTTGAAAGTGCTCCGGTCGGCCAGCAGTTCGATGCGCTCGCGGGCGGTGATGGTGTAGTGGAACCGGCAGAAGGGGCAAACGCGGGAGTTCAGGTAGGAATGGGAATCGCGGATTGGCTCGTCGCAATACAGGCAACGGTCGTGGACTACGGGCAGGCGGGTGCTTTCCCCGCCTTCGGCGCGTCCGAACAGGTGAACCAGAAAATTAGCCAGATTCCGCAAATTCTCCTCCGCCGGAATATCCCATGCGGCTTGTCGTCTGACCGTTCAGCAGTTTAGGGAATAATGATACTAGGGTTAGGGCGGGATTGTAACACTTGCCGCCAGGGTATTTGCGTTTGCTTCCCGGTTGGCCTACACTCGCGCCAGCAGTGGGGCGGCTGGGCAGACACAAACGGGCGGGAGGCGCGCATGAGTGTTTCCGATGAGACTTTGCAGGCGATTATCCGCGAATATAACGGGTTTGAGCTTTCGGCTGAGGAACTGGCGTTGGTGCGCCCGGAAGTAGACTACTACTTGGCGCAACTGGCGACGCTGGACGACCTGGATCTTTCCGGCGCTATGTCGGGGCGGCTGCTGCGAATGCCGTCCGGCGACGAATCGCGGGCGCAAGGGAGTGAATAAATATGGCGGGCAACGAACTGATGTCATCCACCATATCCGAGCTGGCGCCCCGGATCCGCGCCGGGGAGGTGTCGCCCGTGGATCTCGCCGAGGCGGCGCTGGCCCACGCGCAAGCGATGCATCCAAGACTCAACTCCTTCATCACGCTGCTGGGCGAGCAGGCCATGGCTCAAGCGCAGGAAGAAGAACAGGCCATCGCCCGGGGTGAATACAAGGGGCCGCTGCAAGGAATACCCATCGGCATCAAGGACAATCTGGCAACCGCCGGCATCCGCACAACATTAGGTGCCAAGGTGCTCTCGGACAATGTGCCGGAGGAAGACGCCGAGGTGGTGCGCCGCTGCCGGGCCGCCGGAGCGGTGATTCTGGGCAAGGAAAATCTGGAGGAATTCGCCGCCGGGGCTACCTCCAACAACCCTCACTTCGGCCCGGTGCGCAACCCCTGGGCCACGGAGCACATCCCCGGCGGCTCCAGCGGCGGCGGCGGGGCCAACGTGGCCGCCGAAGTGACCTTCGCCTCGCTGGGCACCGACTTGGGCGGCTCGGTGCGGCTGCCCGGCGCCTTCTGCGGCGTGGTGGGGCTGAAGCAGACCTTCGGGCGCGTCAGCCAGCGCGGGCTGCTGGTGACCAGCTTCAACGGCGACCACATCGGGCCGATGACCCGCTCGGTGGCCGACAGCGCCATTATGCTGCAAGCGCTGGCCGGGCATGACCCGCTGGATCCCAGCACGGTGCCTGTGCCTGTTCCCGACTACTCCGCCGCGCTGGGCCGGGGCGTCCGGGGGCTGCGGATGGGAGTGCCTTCCAACTATTACTTCGATGACCTGGAGCCGGACGTGGAGGAAGCGGCGCGTGGGGCCATCGCCGCGCTGGAAGAGCTGGGCGCGGTGACGGTTCCGGTGGAGCTGCCGGCCATGAAGTACATCGGCGCGGTGCGGATGGCGGCGATGTCCGACGCCATCGTCACCCACGAGCCGTTCCTGCGGGCCAGGCGCGGCGACTACGGGCCGGACGTTCTGTATCGCACGCTGGGCGGCCAGTTCGTTCTCGGCCACCACTATTCCAAGGCGATGAAGGCGCAGCGTCTGATTCAGGAGGAATACGCCCGCGCGCTACAGGACGTGGACTTTCTGGTGACGCCGACCACGCCCCTCTGCGCGCCCCGAATAGACGCCGCCTACGTGGAGCACTGCGGGGAGACGCACCGGGTGCGGGGCCCCGGTTCCGGGCTGGTATCCCGCAACACCAGCCCGCTGAACGCCACCGGCCACCCGGCGATAACGGTTCCCTGCGGCCTGAACCGCGACGGGCTGCCCATCGGCCTGCAACTAATCGCGGCCGGCTTCCGCGAAGATCTGCTCTTCCAGGCCGCGGCGGCCTACGAAGGGGTATCGCCCTCCCGGGGACGCCGCCCGCCGGTTCTGGCGGACTAGGACTAATATCCGAATTCTCAACACGCTCTGCGGTTTGCCAGGCTGCGGGCGTGTTGAGAAACAATGCCACGATCCGCCGTGCTGTGAAATGCTTACCGCAGGCCCGGCAGGATTAACCTCGACGCGCCAGCCAGCGCAGCAAGGCCCCCGTGCGCCCGCCCAGCAGCCGCTCCCCCTGCGCCCGCAGCGCCAGTTGCTGCGCGGCCATGGCGTAGGTAGGGTAGACATGGATGGAGCGGGCCAAGCCGCCCAGCTTGACGCCCTGCCCAATGGCGAGCGTCCACTGCTGAATCATTTCACTGGCCCGCGGGGCGACGATAGTTGCGCCGAGGATGGCCCCGTTACGTCGGTGGACTGCCTTGACGAAACCGACGGTTTCGCCGTCGGTCAGGGCGCGGTCCACCTCGCTCAGCGGCCAGCGGGTGACCATTGCCCGGCTGCCGTGCCGCTCCATCGCCTCCGCCTCGGTCAGGCCCGTCTGAGCCGTTTCCGGGTCGGTGAACGTCGCCCATGGAACTTGCCCCACTGCTTGGGATTGCAACGGCAGGAATGCGTTTCGCACCGCCATAAATCCCTGCCAGCCAGCGTAGTGAGTGAACTGTGCCCCGCCGGTAACGTCTCCGGCAGCGTAGACGCTCCGTTGCGTGGTGCGCAAATAGCGATCCACGCGGATGCCCGACGGCCCGGAAGCGATGCCCGCCGCCGCCAGTCCCAAGCCGCCGGTGTTGGCCCGGCGGCCCGCCGCCAGCAGCAGCGCGCCGGCCCGGACACTCTGTCCGTCGGCCAATTCGATTGTTGCGCCCGTCCCGCCGCCGGGCGCCGGGCGAACCGCCCGCGCTTCCGCGCCAACCAGTAGCCGTATCCCCTCGCCGGCCATCCGCCGGGAAATTACTTCGGACACATCGGGGTCTTCTTGGGGCAGAATGCGGCCGGCGGCTTCGACGAGCGTCACCTCCGAACCCAGCCTAGCGAAAGCCTGAGCCAGTTCACAGCCCACAGCGCCGCCGCCCACTACTGCCAAGGACTCCGGCAACGCTTCCAAGTTCCAGACCGTTTCGTAGGTATGAAACTCAACGCCGTCCACCCCCGGAATGCCGGGAATAGCGGGCGAGGCTCCGGTGCAAATCAGGAAGCGGCGGGCGGTCAGCGTCCGGCCCCCGGCGGACACTGCGCCGGGACTGGTGAAAAGGCCCTCGCCAGCGACGACTTCTATACCTTCGCGGGCCAGCGCCTCCGGCGACTCCGCGGCGTATACCTGCCCGATGACGGAACGTATGCGTTCCATCACCGCCCGCAAATCCACCGGTGGGGCGGAAGCTGCCAACCCGTAGCGGCCGGCCTGGCCTATGGAATGGGCCACGCTGGCCGTCTTGAGCAGCGTCTTGCTGGGAATGCAGCCGGTCCAAGTGCAGTCGCCGCCAACGCGGGAGCGCTCTACCAGCACCACCGACAGCCCCAATCGCCGGGCGAACCGGGCCGCAATCAACCCGGCCGACCCGGCCCCGACAACAATCAAGTCATAGCGGTCTTTCATCAACCAACCGGCGGCGGATAACCGGGCGCAGGTCTTTGTCTTCGCAGACGCCGGGTTGCTAGGGGTAGTTGGGCGGCCCCTCGTCCAGCCCCGCCGCCCGCTCGCACCACAACGCGGCTCCCAGCAGTTGGCCCTCCTCGGACAAGGGGGCGCCGAACTGCACGGCCATGGGCATTCCCTGGTCGCTCAAACCCGAAGGCACCGCCACCGTCGGCAGTCCGGCGGCGGTCCAGGGCGATTGAAAGGCGGCGTCGCCGGTGGTGGTGAGGTCTTTGGGCGCGGGCGACGGCGTGGCCGGGGTCATCACGGCGTCCACCTGCTGCGCCATCTCGTTCATTGCGGCTCGAAACTCCCGCCGCAGCCGCAGCGCTTTCAGGTAGGTTGCCGGCGGGGTAATCAGGCCCATCTCGATACCGGCGCGGATGCGCGGCCCGTAGTCGGCGGCCCGAAGGCGGTGGTTGGCCGCATGGAAAGCGGCGCATTCCACGTTCATCACTATGCGCTGCATACTATGGGCCCAATCGAAGCAATCCGGCAGCGGCAGCTCCACCACCTCGGCCCCGGCTAGGGCCAGCTTGTGGGCCACCGCCTCGGTATGCGCCCAGATCTCCGGCGTGGCGTAGTCTTCATAGTATTCCCGCACCAACCCGATGCGCGGGGGGCGCGCGTCGGCAAACTCGCTCATCTGTCGGCTGAAGTCAGGCGCGGGAAGGCGCAGCGAGCCGGGGTCGTTATCATCCTCGCCGCTGAGCACAGTCAGCATCAGCGCGGCGTCGGCCACGGTGCGGGTCAGTATGCCCACGTGGTCCAGCGACCAGCTTACCGGAACCACCCCGTAGCGGCTGATGCGTCCGTAGGTAGGCTTGAGGCCGACGATGCCGTTGTAGGCTGCCGGGCGGCAGGTGGAGCCGCCGGTCTGCGAACCGAGGGCCGCCGGAACCATCCGCGCCGCCACCGCCGCCGAGGAACCGCTGCTGGAGCCGCCGGGAGTATGCTCCAGGTTCCAAGGATTGCGCGTCGGCGACGGGTCGGAGGTGGCGAATTCGGTGGTGACCGCCTTGCCCAGGATGATGCCGCCGGCCTCCTTGATTTTCGCCACCGATGTGGCGTCGAACTCCGGCACAAAACCGGCGTAGACTTTGGAGCCGCAGGCGGTCAGCATCCCGGCGGTATAGAAGATGTCCTTGAGGCCCACCGGCACGCCGTGGAGGAGGCCCATCGGCCCGCCCCAGTCCACCTCAATCGCGCGCTGCCGGGCGGTTTCCAGCACTTCCTCTCGGTCAATAGTCACCCACGCTTTCAGGTCGCCTTCCAGTGCGTCGATCCGGGCCAGCAGCGACTCCGCCAAGTCCACCGGAGAAAGGGTGCCCTGCCGGATCTGTTCCGCGGCCTGGACTACAGAAAGCTCATAAGGCTCAGGCATGATTCAACCTCAGACAAGAGGAATGAGCGGCGGACATCTCCCGCCATTGCCCCGTTTCGCGCTGTCAAACTCCCATTCCGTTCAGCCGTGGAGCAGCGGCTCTCCGTCGGGATGGGCCTCCGCCTGCTCCACGTCCGCGATTTGACCGGCCGTCGTCCGCAGGAAATCCTCCAGTTCCACGGCCCGCGCTTCGCCAAACTCCGCTGCGGCCCGCTGGCGCAGACCGGCGTATATCAGCTCCGGGTCAAGATTCTGCGTCATGTTCGCTCCGCTTCCCATAGGGATTGCCTGCGATCCGGTTGCGGGAGGATCACCGGCATTCTAAACCCGCCCCGGCAGGCGGTCAATTGCAGCGGGCCGGCCCACGGCTGGTATAATCCGTAAACCATACACCATACGGGGAGGAGAACGTTATGTCCGACGCCCTTTCCGCCATCCTCGAGTCCCCGGAGCATACCTTGCTGGCCAGCGTGGGCGGCAACACGGAAGGCCCGCTATGGCACCCCGGCGGTTACTTGACCTTCGTATCCCTCACGGAAAGCCGCTTGTACCGATGGGACGAGGCCAACGGCGTCTCCGTGCTGCGCGAAGACACCGGCGAGGGCAACGGCTGCGCCTTCGACCGCGAGGGCCGGCTGTTGATGTGCGAGGGGTCCAGTCACCGCCGTGTCACCCGCATGGAGGCCGACGGAACTGTCACCCCCATTGCCGAACGCTGGCAGGGCCGGCGCTTCCACAAACCTAACGACGTCGTTTGCCGCTCTGACGGCAGTATCTACTTCACCGACCCGTCGCTGCGGCTGGAGCCGGAGCTGCGGGAGTACGGCTTCGCCGGAGTGTTCCGCGTTGCTCCCGATGGCGAGGCACACTTGGCTACCGGCGAGTGCGAATACCCCAACGGACTGGCTTTCTCCCCCGACGAGTCGGTGCTGTACGTTGCCATCAGCCGCGTCAGCCTCGACTGCCTCGGCGAAGAGGAGCGGGGCGAGGTCTGCACGCACCGCAAAATACGCGCCTTCGACGTGGCCGCCGACGGCTCGCTGAGCAACAACCGGGTCTTCGCCGACATGAGCTCGGCGGAACCGGGCGTCCCCGACGGCATGAAGGTGGATACCACAGGCCGCGTCTTTTGCACCGGCTCCGGAGGCATCTGGGTCTTTGAGCCGGACGGAACGCGCATCGGCGTCATCCGCGGCCCGGAGATTCCCCGCAACCTCGCTTTCGGCGGCCCCGACTACCGCACCGTCTACACCACCCCGGGCCAGTCGGTATACAGCTTCCGCGTGACCACCCCGGGAATACGGCCCTGACTGCGGGCGGGCGGCTTTCCCGGTGGAGAACGCCTGCGCAAACCTGTATGATGGGCCAAACTTGAAACAGCACTCAGGAGTCGAATCGTGACCTCTAGCAGAATTGTCGGTTCCGGCGACTACACCTACGAGATGAACGAGGACTGGGCCAAACTTCCCGAGGGGTGGGAGATGCCCACCGCGGCGGTCTATGGAGATTCCCAGGACCGCGTCTACGCCTTCAACCGGGACCCCGAGCATCCGGTCTGCATATTCGACAAGGATGGCAACTTCATCTCGGCCTGGGGCGCCGGGCTGATTACCTTCGCCCACTCCATCCTGCTGGACAAGGATGACAACGTCTGGCTGGTGGACCGCAACACCCACGAAGTCCACAAGTATACCGGCGACGGCCAGCACATTATGACCATCGGGCAGAAGGGCGTGCGCTCCGACACCGGCGTTGACCCCGACGACTACAGTTCCACCGCTTTCCAGTCGGTCACCCACGGCGGGCCTCCCTTCAATATGCCCGCGGGCATCGCCCTCAACGGCCAGGGCGAGATATTCATCGCCGACGGCTACGCCAACGCCCGCGTCCACAAGTTCACCCCCCAAGGCCGGCTCATCCAGTCTTGGGGCGAACCCGGAGACGGCCCCGGCCAGTTCCGGCTCCCCCACGGCATCTGGATTGACCGGCACGGCCGCGTGCTGGTGGCCGACCGTGAGAACGACCGGGTGCAGGCGTTCACCCAGGAAGGCGAGTACATAACCACTTGGCCCAGCAAGCTCATCGGCCCGGCCCTCTTCTACATAGACTCCGACGACACCGTATACATCCCCGAACACAACGGCGGGCTGTTCAGCGTCCTGTCGCTGGAAGGCGAAATCATCACCCAGTGGGGATCCGAACTGCACCGCTCCTGCCACGGCGTCTGGGCCGACTCCAGCAAAGACATCTACTTCGTCATGCCCGGCGAATGGGGCCGCAGCCGCCGCGTCGTAAAATTCCACCGCCGCTAGACACCGTTCCGGCAGACCGTAAAGAAGGCCGGGGTCTTTCGGTTCTCCCTCTCCTAATTGAGGGGAGAGGGACTTGATTCTGAGAATCGAAAGACCCTGCAAGGGAGGCGGGGCTTGCAAGCCGGACGCACCCTTTGTTATATTGTGTGGGCGATGGGGCTGTAGCTCACTTGGGAGAGCGCTTCAATGGCATTGAAGAGGTAGAGGGTTCGATCCCCTCCAGCTCCACCACTCCCGCCTTGGATGCCCCGCAGACAGCGCCAGACTTGCAATGGCTGCCTCCTTGAAGAGGCGGCCTTATTACGAATGACTTGGAGTCTCCTTTGTCTTCTCGCCAATCTCTCCTCTTTGACCGCTGGCCGCGCTTTGCTGCGCGCCGCCCGTGGCGGGTACTGGCCGGAGCGCTGGTCGTTATCGTCGCTCTTGTTGTCGTCGCCAACACCTTGGGAGGCAGTTACGTAGACCGCTTCTCGATACCCGGCGCCGAGTCCCAGCAGGCGTTCGATCTGCTGGACGACCGGTTTCCCCATCAGGCGGGAGATGCGGCCACCGTCGTGCTCCGTTCCGATGCCGGTTTCGAGACGCCGGAGACGGAAGCGGCCGTGGATGAGCTGATCGCTGAACTCTCCGCGCTTCCGGGCGTGGTCGCTGTCTCCTCGCCATACGAGGTGCCCGGCTCGATTTCCGGGAGCGGGACCATTGCCAGGCTGGAAGCGCGCTACGACCTGCCTGCGTTCGAGATAGAGGAGGGCGTCGTGGAGGCGCTCTTCGAACTGCGGGATGAGCTATCCACGGACAGCCTACAGATCGAGCTTACCGGCCCGGTCGCTTTCGTGGGCGAGCAGGAAGAACCCGGCGAGGCGGAACTCATCGGCCTGATAGCCGCAGCCATCATCTTGATCATTGCCTTCGGGTCGGTGGTGGCGATGGGTCTTCCGATAATCACCGCCCTCGGCGGACTCATCCCGGGCTTCATGATTGTTGCGATAGTTGCGCGGTTCGCGGACATGGCGTCCTTCACGCCGCAGTTCGCGTCAATGATCGGCATCGGGGTTGGCATAGACTACGCGCTGCTGATTGTGACCCGTTTCCGGGAGGCGAAGAGCGACGGCATGGCGATCGAAGACGCCATCGCCACCGCGATGCGCACGGCGGGCCGCGCCGTGCTGTTCGCCGGCTCCATCGTCGTCCTTGCCCTGCTGGGGCTGTGGTCCAGCGGCATCCCGTTCGTTGGCTGGATTGCGACCGCCGCAGCGATAATCGTGGCAATCCTGATTGCCGTCGCGCTCATTCTCCTGCCAGCGATTCTCGCCCTGCTCGGTCGGCATATTGACCGCCTCTCCGTGCCTTTGTTTACGAGCCGGCACAATGCTGGCGAAGGCGGCGCCGGCTACCGTTGGAGCCGCCTCATCCAACGCCATCCGATTGTCTTCCTCATCCTCTCTCTCGCTGTGCTTCTCACCCTCAGCAGCCCGATACTTGGTATGCGCCTCGGCTCGGCGGACGCCAGCTCCAATCCCGAGACGGCGACGACGCGCCGCGCCTATGACCTGCTTTCCGAGGGTTTCGGGCCGGGATTCAACGGGCCTATTCTGATAGCGATGGACGTGCGGAGCGAGGAAGCCGCCGCCATTGTCCGGGATCTTCCCGACCGCCTTTCCCAAGAAGAGGGCATTGCCTTCGCCGCGCCGCCCGTTTTCAACCCGGCCGGAGACACCGCGGTTATGACCGTCATCCCGGAGAGCGCCCCGCAGGATGAGGCGACCAGCGAGTTGGTGGAGAATATCCGCGGATTTCTGGCCTCTGAGGTCGCTTCGCCAGATTTGGCTCTTTACGCCGGCGGACAGACCGCCGTCTTCATAGACGTCGCGGAAAAGATGGCTAACGGGTTGCCGATTTTCGTAGCGGTAGTCATAGGACTGAGCGTCCTTCTGCTGGCGGTAGTGTTCAGGTCAATCCTCGTGCCGGTCAAGGCGGCCCTCATGATTCTGCTCTCCCTCGGCGTGGGGTTCGGCGTTGTGACCGCAGTGTTCCAGTGGGGCTGGATGGGCGGACTGCTGGGCGTCAGCAGCACCGGCCCGGTGGAGTCCTTCCTGCCGATGATGCTCTTCGCCATCATCTTCGGCCTTTCCATGGACTACGAGGTGTTCCTGCTCACCCGGGTCCAGGAGGAGTATCTTGGCTCGCGCCAGCCATCCGCCGCGGTGCAGCGCGGTCAGGCCATCACCTTCCGCGTGATCATCGCCGCCGGGCTTATAATGAGTTCGGTGTTCTTGAGCTTCACCTTGGTTGACACCCGGGTAATCAAGGAGTTCGGCTACGGCCTCGGCATTGCGATCCTGGCCGACGCGCTGATTGTCCGTATGGTTCTGGTTCCGGCGCTGATGCACCTGTTCGGCAACGCGGCGTGGTGGTTCCCGTCTTGGCTGGACCGGCGCCTGCCAAGCATCGGCATTGACGCCCCGCCTGCCAATCCGCGAACCGAGCCGCTCTAACCGCCCTGGAAGCGAGGCCCCGCCGTGATGATGGAACACCTGGGCATCCGCTGGGGCTACGTTTTCCTGCGCTCCGCCAATTACCTCGGCCCCGACGAATTCAACGAGCTGATGCTCCAAGCGGTGGAGATGTACCTCGGCGGCGAGTCCGAGCGCAAGGTGAAGCGCGACAGCTTCGAGGGCCGCCTCTTCACCGAGAGCCGCTACGAGGTTATGGGCGGGCTTGGCGGACAGCGCTTCGACGCCGAACTGGAAACGGTGTACGGCCCCGACCAAGCCACCTTCTTGGTAAACGAGCAGACCGGCGGCGCGGGCGCCCCTATTTCGCCCAACTAGCCTTTCCTGGTTCGGACAGCCCGCCGCGGAACGCTCCCGGCCGCCGTTCGTCCTGAGTAGCCGGAAAACGCTACACATCCACCCCTGCGGAGCTTGAAAATGGCTGCTGAAATCCCGCTGGCCCGCCAAGTGGGCCGGGTTCCTTCATCCGTGGTTCCCCTCGACGCCGGAGAGGAAGTTCGATACCGCAACATCATCGAAGACGCGATAACCGTGGATGTCCATCAGCACCCCTTCGTTTTGCCCGAGGCCATGGAGCAGCTTATTGATTTAGTCCGCGTTGGACGCTACCAGTGGGGCTACGATGCGGCCCGCGCCGGCGGCTGGACTGCCATCACCACCGCCAACGTGTTCGGGGGCCTGAAGAGCGCCACCGATATGTCTTTCGTCGAGTATGAGGACGTGGCGGCGGAAGTGGGGAATATGGTGGCCGACGTGGCATCGCAGGCGGATATAACTCGAGTGGGCAACGCCGCCGACATCGAGGCAGCCAAGCAGCAGGGCAAGATTGGCTTCATGCCCACCCTGGAGCATCTGCCCATCGGAAACCGCATCGAGCGGCTGGACCAGCTCTTCAGCATGGGCGTGCGTCTGGCCGGCATCACCTACAACCGCCGCAACTACATCGGAGACGGCATCTACGAGCGCAACCCCGGCGGCCTCAGCGACTTCGGCATCGAGGTCGTCCGCCGCATGAACGACCTCGGCATGGCAATTGACCTCTCCCACGTCTCCACCCCCAGCGCCCTGGACGCCATCGAGTTCTCCCGCGCGCCTGTGGTGTTCAGCCACAACGCCGCCTACACCCTGCGCCCCAACCGCCGCACCCGCCACGACGAGGAACTGTCCGCCTGCGCCGAGAACGGCGGCCTCATCTGCATCACCGCCGTTCCCAACTCCCTGAGCGACGATCCGGAGCAGGACATCGAGTGCGTCTTGGATCACTACGACTATATGGTCAATCTCGTGGGTGTCAACCACGTGGGAATAGGAACTGACACCACCATCGGCGACCACGTGGCCTTCCACCGTGTGGTGATGGGCCGCGATGGGCCGGGCGAGTACCCCGCCCCCTATCTCAACGGCCTCGAGTCCCCCGCCGACGGCGGCAACATTGTCCGCGGCCTCATCCGCCGGGGCTACTCCGACGAAAATGTCCGCAAGATAATCGGCGGCAACGCCATGGAGTTCTTCCGCCGCGTAATAGGATAACACCACGCCGTCAAAGGTCGGAGGGGCCATGCGTGTCGTTGAGAGGGAGGTTGAGGTCGAAGCAGACGTCTCTGCTTCGGCGGAGGCGTCTCGCGCGGTTCCGCCGAACGCATAAAAGACGGATATATCGGAGTGCCAACCATGAACTGCCCCGACTGCAAGGTGGCCCTTGACGAGCGCAAGTTACGAGGTCTGGAAATTGACCACTGCCCTGAGTGCCGGGGCCTGTGGCTTGATTTCGATGAGCTCGACTTGCTGGAAGACACTGCCAACCGCGACGAAATCCTGAAGGGTATGCGCGAATATGCCCGGCGCTCCGGCGAGCGGCCCTGTCCCCACTGCGGCGCGGCAATGGACGTATTCAACTACCGCGCTCATAACCTGCCTATTGATCACTGTCCCAACAACCACGGCTACTGGCTGGACAAGGGCGAAGAGGAACGCATTCTTGACCTGATGCGCCAACGCGCCCGCGACCTGCGCCGCTCCGAATCCGCCGAACAGCAGTGGTCCCGCTTTATGGAGCGCGGCGGGAGCCGGGGCGGCTTCCTGGACCGCATCCGCGATTTGTTCGGCGGCTAGTTTCCATACAGCTTGAACATAAACCTCCGCAGCGACTCTTCCGACCGCGTATAGTCGTACTGCGCATACCGCCGCATCCGCAGTTGCACCACGTCGCCGTTGAAAAACCTCTCGTACAGCGTCTGCCGGGATCCGAACTGCGTTCCGATTAAATCCCACGCCAGCCGGAACAGGCGCACCCGTTCCACGGCGGGAATGTTGGCGCCCTGGAAATACTTCTCGATGTCTGCCGCCGGCGGGCCGCCCATGTCCGCCTCGCTGGGCGTGAGCATCAATCCGCTGGCGGCAAGCTGCTGCACGATGGCCGCCACTCGCGCGTAGGCGTCGGGGTACCAGTGGCGCATGGCGATCCACGGCTCCGGGGCAGGCCAGATGCCCTCGGCTCCCTCCAGCGGCGCAGCGTCGGCTTCGGCGGCCCGCATATAGGCCCGCACCGTTTCAATGGTGTCTATGATCTCCGCCGTCTTCTCCTGAACGTGTCCGTAGACCCCGATGCCGATGGCCTCCGTCATCGTGTGCACGATTCCTAGGATAAACTCCAGCTTGGCGATGTTTTTCACCGCCACCTGTTGCATATAGTGCCGCCACAGTGCCACCTGCGTCACTGTCCGGTTGCCCAGATCCACGTCGTCCCAAAGGAAAACCCGCTCCCAAGGCACTATCACGTCGTCAAATACTGCCAGTGAGTCCATCTCGTCGTACTGCCCCGACAGCGGATAATCGCCCAGCGGCAGCCCGAAGTCATGGGAAGGCCGACAGATGAACTTCAACCCTTCGATGTCGGAAGGAACGGCAAACCCGATGCAGTACTTCCGGTCTTCCGCCACGTCAGCCCGCAGGGGCCGGTACAGCGGAGCGAAAATCTCATCGGAAAAGGGCGCCAGTGTCGCAAGGTTCTTGGCGCCGCGCACGACCACACCCTCGGCGCACGTATCCACCACTCCCACGGCGATGTAAGGGTCCGGCAGCTCCGACAGCCCCGCCGAGCGGTTCACCTGCGGATGACCGAAGGCGTGCGTCAGGCACAGGTCGCGTTCCCGGACATATTCGTGGTAGTCCCGCAGCCGGCCGGCAAATTTAGGTTCCTTCTCCCCGAAGAGGTTAGCCAACTGCCGTGACGCTGTAAGCTGTATGTTTACGTAGTCCGGCGTGCGCCCCAGCATCCCGTGGCAGGACTCCGCTACGATCTCCAGCGCCACCCTCCGCCGCTTCAGATCGTCCTGATTCTCCGGCACCAGGTAAGACAGCGCCACCGGCTCCCCGGAGGCCGGCGAGGCAAAGGTCATCTTCTCATGCAGTTCCGCCGAATGCTGCAAGTCGTAAATCCCGGCCAACGTGTGCGCCATCCTTCTCAGCTTGGGATGGGCCGTAACGTCGGCCACCCGCTCGCCATCAAGCCACACCTCCCGCCCGTCTCGCAGCCCGTCGAGGAACTGCTCTCCTGTTCTTACTGCCATTGGCCTGTCTCCTGCTGCCCCGGTCTTTGGAACGCCCGCACTTAAAACGGGGCGCACCTTCGTGCGCCCCGGCTAAATGGCTTGCCCTCCCTGCCGGGCGCGTGACGATGCGCCCAGCCGTCCGGGCCGCGCTTTAGCCCGGGTAGCTGTTGCTCCAGCTATCCACGCCGCATACTTCGGCCAAGGGCTTGCGCTGAACGGAGCCGAACTCGCCCCGCGGGTAGCCCAGCGGCATACAGTACACCACCTGGGCGTCGTCGGGTATGCCGAACAGCTCGTGCACCCGTTCCTCCACCACCGGGTGCAGGGTGGCGATGGTGCCGCCGATGCCGAAGGCCCGCGCCGCCAGCAGCATATTCTGGGCCGACGGGATTACCGAACCGGCGGCCTGCGCCCCCTTGGCCGTGGCGCAGACCAGCACCATCGCTGGCGCGTCGCCTATCTCGTTAGCCATCCGCATCGCCGAGCGCATGGAGCTTTTGCCGGGCGGTATGTCCTCTGGCCCCATGATGCCCGCGTCGGCCCGCTTGGCCCACCAAGCCTCGTGGTAAAGCTCAGCCAGCTTGCTTCGCATCCCGGCATCCTTCACTAGGATGAAATGCCACTGCTGATTGTTGCCGCCATTGGGCGCCCGAATGGTTGCCTGCATGATGTCTTCCAGCACATCGTCGGGAATGGGGTCCCGCTTGAAGCGGCGGATGGCCCGCTGGGTGAACATCGCATCACCCAAAGACATTGAGTTCAGACGGTCGGCCGTGGTCATGGTTACGCTCCTATTATTTTGTTATGCGGCAGCGGATGCCTGTAAGTCTCGTTGTTCCGCCAGCAGACGCCCGTACCCGTGCACTGGCTCACCTACGCCGGCCAATGCCAGTGCGCGCCATAGCGTCGCCGTATGCGACGTGACCACCGGCTTGCCGATGACGTCCTCTAGGGCCTGCGCGGCGGCCATGGCGTCAAAGTTCATGCAGCTTACGAACAGCCCATCGGCTTCCCCGCCGCTCTGCCGCCACGCATCGAGGGCGAAGCGGTATATCTCATCCGGCGTCACGGAGGCGAACTCCGCGGCACTCTCAAACCCCATCCCCGAGGCTGTCACTGCCTCGATGCCCGCCTCGGCCAAGTATCGGCTCTCCGCCTCGTGGTAGCTGTATGGGTATGGGCTGGTCAGCACGACGCGGCGGATGCCCAGGTACTGCAACGCCTCAGCCGCCGCCAGCATGGTGGAGGTGGTGGGCGCTCCCCACTGCCGCTCCATGTCGGCGCAGAACTGCCTATCCTTCTCAAGCCCGCGTTGCGCGCCGCTTACCGTGCAGCAGTAGGCGATGGAGTCCACGCCTGCCGAGGCCAGTTCCTGCACCGCCCTCGACGAGTTGCGCTCCATATCCAGCAACGCTTCCAACCCGTCGCCGCCCAGCATCATTCTGCTAGTGAAGAACCCGACGTGCGGCATAACTTTCGGGTAGCGAAGTTCCGATACTGTCGAAGCACTGACCACCACCAGCCCGATTTTCGCCTTTGGGGACAGCCCATCGAGAATTCCGTTGTTGTTTGGCATATATGCCCTTGCCTTAGCTCTTTCCCCTCTGGGAGAGGGAATTTACTGAAATATCCGCGCCTTTCTGTCTAAATCAGGATTAAAAATCCTGCAAATCCTGAATCATGCAACTATCCCGGTCTCCGGCTGAAATGTTACCACATACACGCCGGACCGTCGGTATTGATATAATGTCTGCAAAAGAAAAGGGGCAAGCAGGAGGAGTCTGTGACCGAGAGCACAAACACCTGGAACGCCGAAGCAGTCTATCAGCGGTTGGGCGTTGCGCCCATCATAAACGCCGCAGGTTCCATTACCCGCCTCGGCGGGACGCGGACTCGCCCCGAGACCCTGGAGCTTATGTCCCGGGCCGCGCGGGTGATGGTGAATATGGACGATCTCAACCGCGCCGCAGGCAAGGAGCTGGCCCGCCTGACCGGGGCCGAGGCAGGCTTCGTGTGCAGCGGAGCCGCCGGAGGTCTGGTGCTACAGGCCGCCGCCGTCATCGCAGGCAGCGACCCGGTGAAGATGCGCCAATTGCCCAACACCGATGGCCTGAAGAACGAAATTGTCATCCACACCATGCACCGCTTCCCCTACGACCAAGCCTACCGAGCCGCCGGAGCGAAGCTGGTCGAGTTCGGTGATTACCTGTTCGCCCATCCCTGGCAGCTCGAGGGCGCCATCAACGAGCGCACTGCCGCCGTCGCTTACCTGTGCGCCCCCTTTTCCAGCAACAAGGTCATGCCGTTGGAGCGCGTCTGCGAGATTGCCCATGCCCGTGGCGTGCCGGTCATCGTGGACGCCGCCTCCATGCTGCCGCCGCGGGCGAACCTGTACCGCTACCTCCGGGCCGGGGCCGATATGGTGGTGTATAGCGGAGGCAAGGGCGTCCGCGGCCCCCAGGGCAGCGGCATCCTCGTCGGCCGCGCCGGCCTCATCGAAGCCGCCGCCGCCCAGGCTAATCCCGCTCAATTCCTCGGGCGCGGCATGAAAGTAGCCAAAGAGGAAGTTATCGGACTGGTGGCCTCCCTGGCGGCCTTCGTCGAAGAAGACGAGGCTGTCGAGATGGCGGCCTACCGCGCCATGGCCCAGCAGGTAGTGGATGCGCTGGTGGAACTGCCGGGGCTGCGCGTAACCCTGGAACACGACAGCCTCAACTATCTGATACCCCACGCCGTGATACGCTTCTCCGACGAATGGCGCGGCCCGTCCCGCGACGCCATAGCGGCCGCCATGGAACGGAGCAACCCCCAGATACACCTCCACCAGCTCGGCGGCCCTCAGGAGCTGGCGGTTGATCCCTTGAACCTCACCGAAGAGGAAACCGGCATAGTCATCCGCCGCCTCCACGAGGAGCTTACCCAGTAGCAGACCATCATTGCGCCATCGCGTCAAAAACCAATATCAGGAGCGAACAATGCCCATCAAGATTGACCTGCGAGTGCCGCCATGCCGACCGGGCCCCGAGGTGGCCGACTTCGTAAAGCAGTGCGAGGACGCCGGATTCAACGGCGTCGGCATCTTGGATTCCCAGCTTCTGGAACGGGATTGTTTCGTCAGCATGGCCGCTGCGGTAATGGCTACTGACCACATCAACGTCGCCTCCGCAGTGACCAACCCGGCCACCCGCCACCCGTCGGTGGTCGCGTCGGCCGCCCAGACCGTTTCCGAGCTTGCCCCTGGCCGCGTGCAGATCTGGATCGGGCGGGGCTATAGCTCCACCGCCACCATCGGCATCCCTCCGGCCACCGTCCGCCAGATGCGCCAAGCTGTGGTCACCATGAAGGAGCTGATGTCCGGGGATATGGTGTCCTTCGGCAACGGCGCCACCAGCCGAATGCGCCACGGGGGGGAGACTCCGGCCCCGCCGGTCTATATCGCCGCCACCGGCCCCCGGGTCATGAAGGCCGCCGGCGAGGTGGCGGATGGCGCGCTGCTGATGACCGGCATTCACCCCGGCGCTGTCTCCGAGGCCCGCGAGATCATCGCCGACGGGGCCCGCGCCGCCGGCCGCAACCCCGACGACGTTGAAACCATCTTCACGGGCACCACCATCATCAAGGACGACCTCCAGGAGGCCCGCGAAATCGCCCGCCCCCTGGCCGTATCTCGCCTGATGGAAGAAACCTACCACCGCTGGCTCAAGGCTGCCGGTATCGAAGTGGGCGACTTGGAACTGCCCGCCGGCCTCTGGGACCTGTACCCGGACGTCCCTCACGCCGAAGACTGGGAGAAGGCTCAGGAACTATGCTCCTTCCTGCCGGACGACGCCCTAGCCGCGATATGCGACTACATGGGGCTTATCGGCACCCCCGAGTATTGCGCCGAGCGCATCCGAAAGGCCGAGCAGGAAGGGCTTACCCACCTCTACCTGATGACCGGCGCAACCTACGAGTTCGCCACCGGCGAGCTTGGGGCCTTCCGCGACCATATCTTCCCGTCCCTTGACCCCAACGGGAAATAAAGGCGCAGTCCTAGCCGACTTTGCGCGAGATTGGCCGACGCCGGCCGCCCGCCCATTGGATACTGAGGGACTAGCGGCCGGCGCCGGTATCCAATCTCACGAAAATGACATGGGCCGGAAGATCGCGCCGGTGTCCAGCTTGTATAATTGATGGTAAAGTAACAATACTTGGCATCACAAGGCTAGAATCATACTAGCTCCGGGTTCTGGCAGATCATGAACTGGCTTGCTGAAAACCTCAACTTCAAGCGTTGAAGCATGGCGGCTCCGGTCAGCGTTCTGCTGGCATTGCTTGCCCTGTTCTTGCTGGCCTGCGGCTCCGGGGCAGCCCCGGGCGCTGTTCCCACGGAAAGCGATTTGCCCGGTGAACTCTCCACCGTCGATGTGGTTCGCCAGTTAACGCCATCGGTGGTTCACGTGCTTGCCATTCCCTCTATGACTGGCGCTGAGGGCGTGTCGCTGCCGCCCGCGCCCGGCATCGGCGTTGGCACCGGAATTGTCCTGCAATCCGACGGCTACGTGCTGACTAACAATCATCTCATAGACGGCGCGGAGTCAATTGTTATAACGCTCCACAACGGCGAAAGCTACCCGGCGAGGCTGGTGGGGGGCGATGCCAACCCCGACGTGGCCGTGGTCAAAATTGATGCTACGGGGCTGCAACCGGCCCGGCCCGGCAGCGCGGAGAGCCTACAGGTGGGGCAGGACGTCATAGCTATCGGCCACGCCCTAGCGCTGCCCGGAGGGCCAACGGTCAGCAAGGGCGTAGTCAGCGCCTTGGGGCGCTCCATTGAGGGGGGACTGCAAGACACCTTCGTTGACTTGATTCAGACGGATGCCTCCATCAACCCGGGCAATAGCGGCGGCCCCTTGGTCAACGACCGCGGAGAAGTGGTCGGGGTGAATACCGCCAGCTTCAGCAGCGGTCAGGGCATCAACTTTGCCATCAACATTGACGACGCTATGGTGGTTTCGCGCCAGCTCATCGAGCGGGGATTTGTTGAGCGGGGGCACCTGGGCATCTCGCCTCTGAATCTCACCCCGGTCATAGCCAGCCAGATAGGCGTTCCGGTACAGGAAGGCATCATCGTCGCCCGCGTGCTGGAGGATTCGGACGCTCAATCCGCCGGACTGCGCGGCGGCGACGTTATCGTGGCGATGAACGGGCAGCCCATCCGCAACACCGGCGACCTTTCCAGGTTCCTGCTGGACCATCCGCCCGGCCAGCGTATTTCCGTCCGCCTTTATCGAGGCGGCGCGGAACTGGAAACCGAGGCCACCCTGGGCGATGCGCCCGCTTTCTAGCCCCCGGTTATCTTCGCCGGCCTGAATCCCCTCTCCCGGAATATCTCAGGAGAGAGGATTTTTCGCGCCCACGCAATAGACAGATTCGGCGCCTTTGGATACCATATCCAAAAGGCCGGGCAGCAATGCGGGCCACACGCCTAACAATGGGCGGTTCAATCATTTTCAGGCGGAACCGGATGGCGCAGGATACTTGGCCGCTGCGTCTGCTGAAGGACGGGGCCGCTGCGCATAGCTTAGAGGAATGTCTTGACCGATTCGGCTCTTGATCAGCTTTGCATAAACACCATTCGATTCTTGTCCGTTGACACGGTCCAGAAGGCCCGTTCCGGGCATCCCGGCGCGCCTATGGGCGCCGCTCCCATGGCCTACGTGTTGTGGGATCGGTTTCTCAAGCACAACCCCGCTGACCCGCACTGGCCCAACCGCGACCGCTTCGTTCTTTCCGCCGGACACGCTTCAGCGTTGCTCTACTCCATGCTCCACCTGACCGGCTACGACCTGCCACTGGAGGAATTGCAGCAGTTCCGCCAGTGGGGCAGCCGTACCCCCGGCCACCCCGAATACGGCGTCACGCCCGGCGTAGAAGTGACCACCGGCCCGCTGGGGCAGGGCTTGGCTAACGCCGTTGGCATGGCCCTTGCCGAGCGATGGCTGGCAGCCCGGTTCAACCGCCCCGGCCACGAAATCATTGACCATTACACCTATGCCCTAGCCTCTGACGGCGATCTTCAGGAAGGCGTTGCCTCCGAAGCCGCTTCCTTGGCCGGCACTCTGGGGTTGGGCAAACTCATCGTGATTTACGACGACAACCAGATTTCCATTGAAGGCGATACCGACATCGCCTTCTTGGAGGATGTCCCCCGCCGTTTCGAGTCATACGGCTGGCAGGTGCTGGGCGCCATGGACGGACGCGACCTGGACGCCGTTGCTGCCGCAATCTCCCAAGCCAAGGCCGAGACCGGCAAACCCTCTTTGATCGTCTGCCATACCATTATCGGATATGGAAGCCCCAACAAGGCCGGCACGGGCGGCGTACACGGCGCGCCGCTGGGCGACGACGAGATTGAGCTTACAAGGCAGCGATTGGAGTGGCCCCATTCCGACAGCTTCACCATCCCGGGCGAAGTCGGCGAGCGCTTGGGCCGGGCGAAAGAGAGAGGACGCCAGCAGCAGCAGGAATGGCGGGAGGCCCTTGCCAAGTACCGGGAAAGCTACTCCGACGAGGCCGGGCAGTTGGACGCGGCCCTCAGCGGGGAGTTGGCCCCCGGCTGGAGCGGCGGAATCTCCGGCCTGTTCGACGGCATCCGGGCCGTCTCCACCCGGGAAGCGTCGGGAAATGTGCTGAACGCCATCGCCGGCGCTGTTCCTAACCTTATGGGCGGCTCCGCAGACCTGGCCCCCTCCACGCTGACGATCCTTGACGGCGAGGGACATATCGGCCCCGGCAACTTCGACGGGCGCAACCTGCACTTCGGCGTTCGTGAACACGCCATGGGCGCGATCTGCAACGGCATTGCAGTCCACGGCGGGGCCATTCCCTACGCCTCTACTTTCCTGATTTTCTCCGACTATCTGCGCCCCGCCCTGCGCCTGAGCGCGCTGATGGAGCAGCAGGTGATTTACGTCTTCACCCACGACTCCGTGGGATTGGGGGAAGACGGCCCCACGCATCAGCCCATCGAGCATCTGATGTCGCTGCGAGCAATGCCGAACCTGACGGTCATTCGCCCCGCCGACGCCACGGAGACGGCAGCGGCCTGGCAGGCGGCCCTTGAGCGGCGCGACGGCCCCACCGCTCTGGCCCTCAGCCGCCAGAACCTGCCCGTGTTCGATCCCTCCCTGCCCTCGGAATCCCCGAGTTGCCTGTCCCCGTCCGAGGGCGCGGCCAAGGGGGGCTACGTGCTTTGGGAAAGCGCCCCGGCATCCGGGAATGGCGGGCCGCAGGTCATCATAATCGCTACCGGCTCGGAAGTGCATATAGCCTTGGAAGCCGCCCGAACGCTGAAGGAAGAGGGGATCAACGCCCGCCTGGTTTCCATGCCTTCGTGGGAGCTGTTTGAGCAGCAGCCCAAGGAATACCGCGAGGCCGTGCTTCCGCCGGGCCAGCGGGCGCGGCTGTCGGTAGAGGCCGGCGCAACCGGCGGCTGGGCCCGCTACGTTGGACTGGACGGCGCATCCATCGGTATGTCCACTTTCGGCGCGTCGGCCCCCGGCGGCGTCGCGCTGGAGCGATTCGGCTTCACCGCCTCGCATGTGGTCGAAGAAGCGCGCAAGCTGGTCAATGGCGGTGGATAGGAGTGAGCGCATACGGACATACGCTTGCGCCAGGCCTCCGCCACGCCGAAGGCGCCGGCCTGCTGCGCCGGGCGATGGACGGGCTCGTCAGGCAGCGCATCCCCCAGCGGCTTCGGGAGCGCGACCACACCGTCTGGCGTCCCGACCCGCGGGAGATCACCGATCGGCTGGGTTGGCTCGACGCCGGAGACTTTCTGCGCCCTCAGCTCTCCGGGCTGGACGCTTTCGTTAAAGAAATTTGCCGCGAGGGCTATCGTGATGTAATGCTGCTTGGCATGGGCGGCAGCAGCCTCGGCCCCGAAGTCCTTCGCCGCTCTTTTCTGCTGTCAAATGATGGCAGTTCCGGCAAGCGCGAAAACCCCCGCCTGACGCTGCTGGATTCCACCGTGCCTGGTCAGGTGGCCGCTGCTACCGCGGCCATTGACCCGGAGCATACGCTGTTCATTGTTTCCTCAAAGTCCGGCGGCACTATCGAAACCCTGTCCTTCTACCGCCACTTCCGAAACTTGGTGGAATCGGCCAGTCCGGAGGGTGGCGCCGGATCCAACTTCGTCGCCATAACCGACTCCGGCACTCCGCTGGATCGGCTGGGCCGCGAGGCGGGCTTTCGCCGGGTTTTCCTGAACCCGGCGGACATCGGAGGGCGTTACTCCGTGCTGTCATGGTTCGGGATGTTGCCTGCGGCCTTGGCCGGGATAGATGTCGCGCGCCTGCTGGACAGCGCCGCCGCAATGCGCGACCGATGCCTAGACGCCGAGGCCGACGCTAACCCCGGTCTCCGTCTCGGCGCATTGCTCGGCGCTATGACTCTGGCCGGACGGGATAAGGCGACTCTGATTACCCCGCCGCCCATAGACAGCTTCGGACTTTGGGCCGAGCAGATGATTGCCGAAAGCCTGGGCAAGGAAGGCCGGGGCATTGTTCCGGTGTCCGGGGAGCCGCTGCTTCCCCCAGACGGCTACGGCAACGACCGGCTGTTCGTATACCTGCGGCCCGGCTACGGCGGCGATGAGGTCGGCATTGGCGCCTATGATGAGGCCGTAGAGAGGCTGGAGGCCGCCGGGCATCCGGTGGCGCGGCTGGAACTGGCCGACGCCCACGGCCTCGGCGCCGAGTTCTTCCGCTGGGAGTACGCTACCGCAGTAGCCGGTTCGATGCTGGACGTTCACCCCTTCGACCAGCCCGACGTGCAGGGCGCGAAGGACAACACCGACTTCCTGTTGGACGCCTTCCTGAGACAGGGACATCTGCCGGAGCGGGCTGCGCCTGGATCTGTGGCGGGCTTGCTGGCCCAAGCCCGTCCCGGCGATTATCTAGTCATAATGTCCTACTTTCCCTCCGACCCGGCGGCTGAAGCACTGCTGCACGAACTGCGGTCACGCATTATGGAGCGGCGCCGCATAGCCACCACCGCGGGGTACGGCCCGCGCTACCTGCATTCCACCGGGCAGTTGCACAAGGGCGGCCCCGACTCCGGCCTGTACCTCCAATTGACCGTGGATTGCTGCCAAGAACTGCCTATCCCAGGTCAGCTCTACGGCTTCGACGTTTTGGCCGCTGCTCAGGCCATCGGCGACTACCAAGCCCTCACCAAGCTGGGCCGCCGCATTGTGGCGGTCAACTTGGGCGAAGACGCGACCACCGGGCTGCGCCGTTTGCTCGATGAATTTTAGAGCGGCAAGCGCCTCAGATCAGTTACGGAAAAGGGCCTACGGCAACTACCCGAGGATGCAGGCAAGGAGGCGTTTCTTTGGAACTGGGACTTGTTGGCTTGGGGCGTATGGGCGCCAATATGGCGCATCGGCTGATTCTTGGCGGGCACCGGGTCGTTGCCTATGACCTGGACACTGGCGCGGTGGCCGCCAGCGAGCAGTTTGGCGCCGAGGGAGCGTCGTCGCTGCCCGATCTGGTGTCGTCACTGCCGCCGCCGCGGGCCGTATGGCTGATGCTGCCTCACGGCCAACCAACCCAGGACACCATGGACGCCCTGTCCCCTCTGCTCTCCCCCGGCGACGCTGTCCTCGACGGCGGCAACGCCAACTATAAGGACACTATGCGCCGGGCCAAGGAACTGGCCTCTCACGGCGTAGACCTCATTGACGTGGGAACCAGCGGAGGCATCTGGGGGCTGACCCACGGGTTCTGCCTGATGGCCGGAGGCCCCGGCGACGCGGTGAAGCGCCTGGAGCCTGCGTTTCGCACCCTGGCCCCCAGCGAAAACACCGGCTACTGCCACGTCGGCCCCAGCGGCGCGGGGCACTTCGTCAAGATGGTGCATAACGGCGTGGAATACGCCCTGATGGAGTCCTACGCGGAGGGTTTCGAGCTGCTGGCCGCCAAGGATGAGTTCGACTTGGATCTGGCCGCCATCGCCGAGACCTGGCGGCACGGCGCAGTGGTGCGTTCCTGGCTGCTGGACCTGACTGCCGCCGCCCTTAAAGCAGACCCGGGCCTCGAAAACTTGCAGGCATTCGTGGAAGACTCCGGTGAAGGCCGCTGGACGGTGCAGGAGTCGGTGGATCTCGGTGTTCCGGCCCCGGCCATTACCGCAGCCTTGCAGCAGCGTTTCCGATCACGGCAGGATGGCCCGCTGGGGGCCAAACTCTTGGCGGCGCTGCGGCAGCAATTCGGCGGCCACACCGTCCGGCGCAGCGGCGGCTGATCCGGGATCCGGCTGCTGACAGTTCTCTCTCCCTCGGAGAGGGTTAGGGTGAGGGTATGGCGGAGCAGACTACCACCGTCGTTATTTTTGGCGCCTCGGGCGACTTGACCAAGAAAAAGCTCGCCCCGGCCCTCGCCGACCTGTACGCCAAGGGACGGCTGGGCCCGGAAGTGCGGATAGTCGGCATGGCCCGAAGCGAAATGACCGTCCAAGAATTTCGCGCTTCCTTTTACGAGGGTTTTGGGCCTGAGGCCCACTTCCCGCCCGCTCCCGAGGTGTGGGAGGACTTTTCCCGGCGGATTCACTGCTGCTATGGCGATGTCCTGACCGCCGACGGCCTGACCGAGCTGGATCGCATCCTTGCCGAAGTCGAATCGCCGGACAAGCCGGCCAACCGGCTCTACTACCTGGCCCTCGCCCCTTTCCTGTTCGCGCCCGCCGTCCTCGCTATGGGCAAGGCCGGTTACCAGACGGAAAACGGCTGCTGGCGCCGGATAGTGGTGGAGAAGCCCTTTGGCACAGACCTGGAGACCGCCAGGGAACTGAACCGCGCCGTTCACTCGGTATTCGCCGAACATCAGGTCTACCGCATTGACCACTATCTCGGCAAGGAAACGGTGCAAAACCTCCTGGTCTTTCGTTTCGCCAATGCCATTTTCGAGCCCATCTGGTCCCGCAACTACATAGACAACATACAGATTACGGTAGCCGAGTCCGTGTCCATAGCCGAGCGGGCCGCCTACTACGACCGGGCCGGCATACTGCGGGATATGTTCCAGAGCCACCTGCTCCAGTTGCTGGCCGTGGTGGCCATGGAGCCGCCCTCCACCTTTGAGGCCGATACCCTCCGCAACGAAAAGGTCAAGGTGCTGGAATCGGTTCGGTCTATCTCGGCCCAGGATGCCCCGGTATGCGCTGTCCAAGGGCAGTATGACGGCTACCTGGACGAACCTGGCGTGCCGCCTGATTCCCGGACAGCCACCTACGCCGCCCTTCGCCTTGACGTGGACAACTGGCGCTGGCAGGGCGTCCCCTTCTATTTGCGCTCCGGCAAGGCGTTGAGCAATAAGCGCACCGAGGTGCTGATCCAATTCCGCCGTCCGCCCCACCTCATCTTTCCCCAAGGCCGCAGCGCAGACATACCTTCCAACACCCTGTCAATCTGCCTCCAGCCCAACGAAGGCGTACACCTTGAGTTCCAAGCCAAGACCCCGGACTCTGCCCTGGACCTGCGCCCGGTGAACCTGGAATTTCACTATGAGGACTCCTTTGGCGGCCAGGAAATCCCCGATGCCTACGAGCGCCTGCTGCTGGACGCCCTGAGCGGCGACGCATCTCTCTTCATCCGTAGCGACGAAATCGAGCAGTCCTGGAGCATTATGGACCCTCTCATCGAGGGCCTGTCCGCCCCGTCAGCCCGCCCGCCGGAGATCTACGGCCCGGGCAGCGAAGGCCCCGATTCCGCCGACGATTTCCTGGCCCGCGACGGACGCGCCTGGCTGGGCAAGTGTGTTGGCGGATAGTGAACCCGCTCCCTAGCCATCAAGAGGCGGGTTGTGGCGAGGGCGTTCCCCCCAATTAAATCGCAACTCTACAAAGCGAGACGAACCATGCCTGACTTCCGCATCGGCGTAGACATCGGCGGCACCTTCACCGACATCGTGTTTCTGGGCAGCGGCGGCCAGGTGCTGGCCCGCAAGGTCGCCAGCACCCCGGACGACTACAGCCGCGCCGTGCTGGATGGCATCCGGGCCGGGATGGGGGAACTGGGCATCACCCCCAGCGCGGTTACCGAGGTGGGCCACGGCTTCACCGTCGCCACCAACGCCATCATCGAGCAGAAGGGCGCCCATACCGCCCTCATCACCACCGAGGGCTTCCGAGACGTTCTGGAGTTCCGCCGCAACCGCACGCCCCGGCTCTATGACCTGTATTATGAAAAGTCCCCGGCCTTGGTCAAACGGCAGTACCGGCTGGAGGTGAGCGAAAGGCTCAATTTCCGCGGTGAGGTGCTGCATCCCCTGGACGCCGCCGACGTTGACCGCGCGGCGCAAACGGTAGCGGACAGCGGCGTAGAGTCGGTGGCGGTCTGCCTGCTCCATTCCTACGCCAACCCGGCCCATGAGCAATACGTTGCCCAAGTCCTGCGCCAGCGCGCCCCGGAGGTAATCCTCACCTTATCGTCGGACTTGCTGCCGGAGATGAAGGAATACGAGCGCACCAGCACCACGGTCATCAACAGCTACGTCCGTCCGGTGGTCGAGCGATACCTGACCCTGCTCACCGAGGGACTTGAGGAAATTGGCATCACCGTACCGCTGTCCGTGATGCAGTCCAACGGCGGTCTGGCGACCTCCGGGATAGCTATGGAGCGCCCGGTCTACTGCATCGAGTCCGGCCCGGCCGCCGGAGTGGTCGGCGCCTACCACTTGGGCCGCCGCCTGGATATGCCCAACCTGATGACGCTGGACATGGGCGGCACCACCGCCAAGGCATCCATCATCGAAAACGGCGAGATGCTGCAAGCGCCGGAATACGAAGTCGGCGGCGGCATCAGCGTCGGCCACCGGCTGCTGCGGGGCAGCGGCCACATCCTGCGGGTGCCGGCCATTGACTTGGCCGAGGTGGGCGCCGGCGGCGGCAGCATCGCCACCGTTGACCGCAGCGGCTCGCTCCGCGTCGGGCCGCAGAGTTCCGGGGCCTACCCCGGCCCGGCCTGCTACCGTCTGGGCGGGCAGGACGCTACCGTCACCGACGCCGATGTGCTGCTGGGCTACCTGAACCCGCAACACCTGCTGGCCGGGGATTTTCCCATCGACGCCGAGCTTGCCCGCCGCGCCATCGCCGACAACGTGGCTGGCCCGCTGAACCTGTCCGACGTTGAAGCCGCCCACGGAATCCACCTGCTGGTCAACTCCAACATGGGACGGGCGCTGCGGGCGGTTTCCAGCGAGCGGGGGCGCGACCCGCGCCGCTTCGACCTGATTTGCTTCGGCGGCGGCGGCCCGGTCCACGCCGCCGGACTGGCCGAAATGCTGGACATAGCGCGGGTGGTTGTCCCGCCCTTCCCCGGCGTGTTCAGCAGCTTCGGACTGCTGGTGGCCGACGTGGAGCATCACTTTGTCCAAACCCACTTCAAGACCTTCGCCGAAATAGACCTGCCCGCCCTGGCCGGGCTGGTGGAAGGCATGTGGGAAGAAGGCCGCCGTCAGCTACGGCTGGAGGGGTTCACTGACGCCCGCCACGAACTGATGACCCAAGCCGATATGAAGTATGAGGGCCAAGTGTCCGACCTCACTGTCGCAGTGCCTCCCGGCCCCATTACCCAAGCCACACTGGACGCCGTGGCCGAGAGCTTTGACCGCGAACACGAACAGTCCTTCGGATACCGCACCGAAGCCAGCTATCAACTGGTCAACGTCCGCGTCATAGCCCGCGGCCTGCCGGAGCGCCCCCGGATGCCGGAGCGGTTTGAGCCGGCCGTCCCCGTCCCTTCTGCCGCCGCCGCTGGCAACGCCCCGGCCTCGCGCCCGGTCTACTTCGGCCCCTATCGAGGCTGGGCCGATACGCCGGTGGTCAGCCGTCCCATCCTCTCCGGCCTGACCTCCCCCGGCCCGCTGATAATCGAGGAGTATGACTCCACAACCGTGGCGCCGCCAGGCTGGAGCGCCACGGTGGATGAAGCCAGCAACATAATCCTGGAGCGGCGCTGATTCTCGCCGGGGTGACTGCCCCGGAAATCACCGGCAGTTTCATCAAAGCGTCTGCTAATTCGAGAGTCCTTCTCCTCAATTCCGGGGAGAGGCATCTCTTATTCCCTTTGCTTTGCGAAAGCGGCGCGGGCGTCCTCGCCTAAAACTGCGCCGCCAGTTCCCGGTCGCCCTCGACGGAAAGCTCCCCGGCGGCCATGGCCTCCTCAACCGTGAAACGCCCGTAGGCCAGCAGCGCGAAGGTGGAGGAGTCGCAGGTGAAGGCAACCTCGGCGTCGGCGTCGGTGCCGGGCTCCATCCGCAGTTCGCCGCCGCCGGCCACGATGTCATAGGCCCCGCCATCGGTCAGACGGAAACGGAACCGCGACGGCCGGGCAATGCCTGCGCCGGGCTGGAACAGCCGTCCCACCACGAAGCCGGGCAGCAGGGCCAGCACCGCCGGCATCACTGCGCCGGGCAGCTTGGCCGACCCTTCCAGCCGCGAGCGAATATCCCACTCGTGAACCGCCATCTCGGTCAGCCGCAGGTCGAGGTACTTGCCCACGGTAAGCATGGCGGCGGCATGGTAGCAGGGCTTGTCCCAATCGTCCGGCCCCAGCCCGGCCAGCAGCGAGTCCAGCCGCTGGCACTGATCGGCGAAAGCGTCCACCAGCGAGTCGCCCAGGCTCTCGCGGATGGACACGGCGCGGGTGGCATTGGCGGCCATACGGGCAGCCAGGTCGGTTTCTTGGGGCGGCCCCATGCCCTCCGGCGGCGAAGAATCTCCCTGCACGCCCCGCGCGATGTTGCCGGAGAACATCTCCACGGCCATGATGAGGTGGGCCACCACGTCGGCATTGCTCCAGGCTTCGCAGGCGCTCTGCGTTTCCCAATCGGCGGGCGACAGGCCCCGGAAGTATTCCAGCAAGCGCGACGATTCGGAGCTTACCAGCGCGGCGTGTTCTTGGATGGTCGTCATGCGTATTCCTCTAGTTTCAAGATTCCTTTCCCGGCGGGAGAAGGTCAGGGTGAGGATGCCTCCCGATAGTCTATCCCCCCAGAAAGGCCAGCAGTTCCCGGTTCACGGCCTCCGGGCATTCCCATTGCAGGAAATGTCCGTAATCGCCTAGGTGCTTGGACTGCACGCCGGGGATTACGCCGCGCCAAGCGTCCTCCAGCGGCCCGGCGCCCATCTCTTCGGCGGTGCGGACGCGGCGGGAGCCGTAGAGGAACAGCGCCGGAACCGACAGCGTGCGCCCCTCGTCGGCGCGCCAGTCGGCCGGGTCGAGATAGGCGGCGGCGCGGTAGTAGTTGAACCCGCCCCGCAATCCGCCCGGCGCAGAGTAGACCCGGACGTATTCGTCAATCACCTCCTGCGTCAGCGGATACTTGTTGATTGTCCAGTCACGCAGGATGTGGCGCAGGTAGATCTCCTCCCGGCCCTCCAGCAGCTTTTCCGGCAGGTCGAACTGCTGGTGGAAGTAGGAGTGCCAGCGTTCCCGCACCACCGCCGGGGCCTGCGGGCCAAGCTGCTCGTAGGGCGGCGTGGCGTCGAGGAAGGCGATTTTTCGCACCGCCTCCTCGTGATCCAAGGCAAAGCGGAAGCCCACGCGCGCCCCGATGTCGTGGGACACGATGTTCACGCTCTCATGGCCCAACTGCCGCGTCAGTTCGTAAACGTCCGAGGCCGAAGTGCGGGTATCGTAGCCGTAAAAGGGCTTGTCGGAATGCCCGAAGCCCCGCAGGTCGGGAACGATGACCTGGTAATGCTGGGAAAACACAGGTATCTGGCGCCGCCACGAATACCAGAACTCCGGCCAGCCGTGCAGGAAAACCACCGGCTCGCCCTCGCCTTCCAGCACGTAGTGAATGTTGATGCCGTTGATTCTCGCCGTGTAGTGGCTCCACTGTTCAGGATTGGTGTCAGGCATATTTGGCTCTCCTTGCAATCAAAATCCGGTTGCGGGCGGTTCACTAAAACCCGGGAAATCCCGGGGAGATTGTAATTCCGCCCGCAGAACTGTCGAACTCTGGGTTCCCCTGCATTGGGACAAGGTTAGAGTGAGGGCGGCCCTAATGCGCGATGGGGCTAGGCACCCAGCCGCCATAGACCGGGTACTGGCAGCAGACGAACTCGATGTAGGCCGGCTGCCCCGAATCATTGGCTTGCTGTGCCCGCCGGAGGGACGGGATAATGTGCGCCGGATCGGTCACCCGCTCAGCGTGCAGGCCCAGCTCGGCGGCCACCCGGGACATATCCACGTCCTCGGGGCCCATCACCCGGTGGGTATAGGGGTCGTGACCGTCGCCCCAGAAGCCGGGGCCATAACCGGCGAAACCGCCGTTGCTGACGTGAACCACGGTGATGCCTATCTTTTGGCGCACCGGCACCTCCAGATTGCCCAGCATATAGCCCACCCCGGCGTCGCCGGTCACTGCCACGCACTGCCGCTCCGGGAAAGCCAGCTTGGCCGCCATGGCCCCGGCCAGGCCGAAGCCCAAGGTAGAAATGTTGCCCCAGCCTAGGAACCCCCTCGGAATCAGCGTGTCATAGACCGTGCTTAGCTGGTCGCGCGTGTTGCCGGAGTCGTGGGTCACGAAGGAATTAAGCGGGTCCAGCGCCTTCATCATGTCCCCGAACACCCGGTAGGGGTTGATGGGCCGGTCGTCGGAAGCCATCACCTCCCGGTACTGGGCCAGCCCGGCGTCCCGCGACGCCTTGACCGCAGCGGCTACTCCGTCGCCGTCCCGTCCGCCGCCGCTGCGTTCCGCCACGGCGTCGGTCAAGGCTTGCAGAGTAAACTTGGCGTCGCCGATGACGGCGTGGCCGGTGGGGTAGATACGGTTGATATGGAACTCGTCCAAGTTGCATTGGATGATGGTCTTGCTGGCCGGGTTGGGGATTCCATGAGTGAACCGGCCCGGCGACAGGCTGGATCCCACGGCCAGTATCACATCGCTCTTTTCCAGAAACTCGGCGGGATGGTCGCCCCGGACGCCGACGAACAGCGGGTGATTCTCCGGGAACGCCCCCTTGGCTTTGAGGGTGGTGATGACCGGAGCGTTGACCGCTTCCGCCAGCGACTTTAGCTCCGCCGAAGCCCCGGCATATATCACGCCCTCACCGGCGTAGATGAGGGGATTCTTCGCCCCCAGCAGCAGGTCGGCCGCGGTATTCACGTCCGACGGGTCGGGGGCGGACTTGTAGGCCCTGACCGGGGAGTATGGGTCGGCGGTTTCGTCGAAAACCGCCGTCGCGTTGGGCACCGCCAGCACCACCGGGCCGGGGCGTCCGCTGCGGAGCATGGTAAAGGCCCGGCGCATAAACTCGGGCACGCGCTCGGGACGGTCAATGTAACCGAACCATTTGGAAACCGTTTTCAGGCTGGTGGTGACGTCGAACTGGGTGTTCTCCGTGCTGCCCGCCGGTATGCCGTCGGTAATGCACAGCATCGGCGAGTTGTCCTCGAAGGCTTGGGCCAGTCCGGGGTAGGAATACTGCAAGCCCGCGCCGTTCACCCCGCCCTGCACGGTGCAGACGCCGATGCGCTCCCCGGCCGTCACTCGTGAGAAGGCGTCGGCCAGCGCCACCGCATAGCGGTCGTCGCGCATCATAATCATTGGCACGCCCTCGCGCCCCAGCGCGTTGTTCACCCGGCACACCGGGAAAGTGGAAACCCACTCAATGCCCTCCTGCTTCAGGATGCGGGCGATGGCGGTCGCTACGTCAATGCTCATTTAGGAAACCTCGCAATGGAATGAGAATGTCTGTGGTACGGCTGATTGTAACATCGTAGCTATCCGGGGCAACCCGCCGCCCGGCGCCTGCCGGGCCTGTGCTAGAATCACCGCAGACAAGGAGGCGCCTATGACCACCGGAGCGGCAGCCCAGACAAGCCATAGTTTATCCTGAAACGGACGGGGCGCCCTTGCCCGGCGGAAATGCCCGTCACCTCTCTTCCGAGAAATTGCAGGAACCTTGGAACCGCGCCACAAAGACCGCCCCGAGGTTCACGTCAACGGCAACATCGTACTCTACTACGAAGAGAGCAACCCGCGGCGGGTGGCGCGCCCGACTGTTGCGTTGCCTTCGGCGAGGACGTCCGCCATACTGCGCAACAACATCTATCCGCTGTGGATTGGGCGGCGGCAAGCTATACCGGAGGCCGTGACTATCAGGGATTATCTGAATCGGGATTTGCGCGATTAAAAGATCACCGGATACCGGGCCAGGGATACCGGCCCAGAAATATCCCTAGGATTCTCAAATCCTGTATATCCTGATTCAGGCCACTGGCCCGGAGCGCAGTCCCTTGCTCCTGCATCTGCGCCTATGGCACTATACCTCCAAATCGCGCCGCGCCCGCAATTCCCGCAACTAAGGAGATCCCCATGCTACAGACGACGGACCCGGTGACCCGCGAAATCATCAAGAACGCCCTGATGAGCGCCGCCGACACCATGGCCCTCACCGTGGTTCGCACCGCCCGCTCGGCGGTGATCAAGCACGGCATGGACTTCTCCACCGCCCTGTTCAACGCCGAGGGCCAGCAGGTGGCCCAGGGACTGACCCTGCCGCCCCACTTGGGCAGCATGGCCCCGGCCCTGGAGGGCGTGATGAACGCCTTTGGCGATGACGTGCGCCCCGGCGACATCTTCGCCAACAACGACCCCTACGAGGGCGCCAGCCATCTGCCAGACATCTTTCTCTTCAAGCCCATCTTCATCAACGGCGTGCTCATTGGCTGGAGCTGCTGTATCGGACACCAGACCGACATCGGCGGGCGCGTTGCGGGCGGCAACGCCTGCGACAACACCGAAATCTACCAGGAGGGGCTGATACTGCCTCCCCTCAAGCTCTACCAAGAGGGCGCGCTCAACCGGGCGGTATGGCGCATCTTGGAGAAGAACGTCCGCGTCCCGGAAAAGGTGCTGGGCGACGTTCAGGCCCTCCTCGCTGCCGTCCGCTTCGGCGAGCGCGACCTGCTGCGGCTGGTGGACGAATACGGTTTGGAAGAAATGAAAAACTACATGGCCGACATCCTCGACACCACCGAGGCCCTGACCCGCGCCGAAATTTCCTCCCTGCCCCAAGGCGAATGGCAGTTCGTTGACCACATAGACAACGACGGCATAGATCCGCAGTCCATTGACATTCACGTCAAGGTGCGCATCGAGGGCGATGAGGTTTTCGTAGATTTCAACGGCACCTCGCCCCAGGCCAAGGGCAGCATCAACCCCAACTTCGCCTACACCAAGTCCAACGTCTACGCCG
This sequence comes from Dehalococcoidia bacterium, assembly GCA_965213725.1. Taxonomy (GTDB): domain Bacteria; phylum Chloroflexota; class Dehalococcoidia; order Lucifugimonadales; family UBA3495; genus VXOI01. The sequence goes on along the minus strand of OZ243924.1, from coordinate 3,329,578 downwards.
TGATGAAGTGCCTGATAGACCCGGCCATCCAGTCCAACAGCGGCTTCTTCCGGCCCTTCAACATCACCGCCCCGGAGGGCTGCTTCGTCAACCCGCAGCATCCGGCGCCGGTAGCGGCCAGGGGTCTGGCCGGGTTCCGCATCTGCCAGGCGATGTTCGGCGCCATGGCCCAGGCCCTGCCCGGCCGCGTTCCGGCGGCTTGGGGCGGCGGCGAAATCGGCCTCAGCTTCGGCGGCTACCACCCCAACCGCAAGGCATGGGTCTACCTGGAGTTCAATAACGACGGCCCCCGCGGCGGCGGCCCTAACATAGACGGAGCCGACGGTCTGGCCTCCCCGGTGCTGAACATGGCTAACACGCCCATCGAAAGCATCGAATCCGACCAGCCGCTGCTGGTGGAGCGCTATGCCCTGGTCCCCGACACCGGCGGCGCAGGCAAATACCGCGGCGGCCTCGGCATAGTGCGCGAATTTCGCCTGCTGGCCGAGGAAGCCACCTTCCAGCTACGCTCCGACCGCACCAACTTCCGCCCTTGGGGGGTTGAGGGAGGCAAGCCCGGCACTCCCACGCAGAACTGGCTCAACCCGGACACCCCCGAGGCGCAGGAACTGCCCGGCAAGCGCCTGATGACGCTGAAGAAAGGCGACCTCTACCGCGTAATCCAAGCCGGCGCCGGCGGCTACGGCAACCCCCTGGAGCGCGATCCCTACGCGGTGCTGGAAGACGTGGCGCAGCAAAAGCTGACCCGCGAGTACGCCCGCTGGCAGTACGGCGTGGTGCTGGACGTATTCGGAGAGCTGGATATGGCAGCTACGAAAGAGTTGCGGGAGCGCCTCCATGCGGGAGAATTCGCCACGCCCAAGTACCGCCTGACCTCCGAGCAACTCCGCGCAGCCCGATCCCTTGCCGCCGAGGCTGACTTGGCCTTCGACGCCGGCGATGTTCAAGCGGGCTGCCGAAAACTCTGGGATGCCGCTTCCTCGCTGGTTGTCGCCATCGCCCAGCAGCACGGCTGGCCCCACGATACGCCCATCGACCTGACCGTAGCCGCTGACCGTTTGGCTGGAGAGTACGATTACGAGCCGGACCTGGGGGCCGAGTTCGGAGCTGCCAGAGAGTGCCTCGAGAACGTTGGCCGCCCATTTATGAAGCAGCGAGATATAGACTACATTAGAGAAACAGTCCCGGCCTTCATAGATGACTTGGAGAAGTTGCAGACTTGGGCTGAATGAACCCCCACGAACACATAGGGGCGGCGCTGGATTTCTTGGCACTAGCGGAGGACAGCCCAGTAGCGCAGCAGGCGATTCTGTTGCGATCAGAGCTCCTTTGGTGTGCCGCCGCTCACGCTGTCAAAGCCGCAGCCAAGCGACGGGGATGGGACAACGAAACCCACGACGGCCTATTCCGGATTGTCAGGCGCTTGTCGCGCAACCCTGGTAACAATCACTTGCCACGCTGGTTCCAGTGGGCCAGCAGCCTCCACCGTAATATGTACGAGGGCTACATGGATGACCGGGGCATCTCCATAGGCCGGAGGCAAGTGATGCAACTGGTTCACCGGCTTGCTGGACCGGTTGGCTGAAAGGCGGTGAGGCTGCCGCAAAGTGGGGTCGGACGGCTGTTTCAATTTCTTGGTTCGTAACTTTGGTATAGAGTCACCCTTGACAAATGCAAATTCTCAATCAAGAGGGCGGGGAAAACCCGCCCTCTTACAGTTTCCATCGCAGTCCAAAAACTCACAGTTAGTTGGGCGTTACCGCCAGGGCGCGGATTTCGCCGAACTCCTTTTTGAGCTTGCTCCAGCTCTCGCCGCCGTCCTCGCTGACGTAGACGTAGCCGAAGAGGCTGGCGGCGGCCACGACGTTGGGCATCTCTGGGTTGTTGGCGAGCCAGTAGACCACGGAGTTGGGTTCGACGGGGAGGTTGGCTTTTTCCCAGTTCTGACCGCCGTCGCGGGTGACCTGCACAGCCCCGGTTACGCCGGGGATGAAGTCGCCGTTGCCAACGAACATGGTGTTGGGATCGTCGGCCTTGATGATCATGCCACGGCAGTAGGAGCGGGCATCGGCCTCGCTGAACTTGGGGAAGTAGTGGTAATCCCAGCTCTCGCCCTCGTCGTTGCTGGTGGCGATGCCGAAGGGGCTGGTGCAGTAGAAGGCCGGGTTGTCGCCGGTGCGCAGGGCCATGCCGTGGATGTCGCCATGGAAGGGGTCGGGGCCAAGGTCGGGCAGGTGGAGCCAGGTGTCGCCGCCGTCGAGGCTCTTGTACATACCGTCCACTTCGATGCCGGCCCAGACGGTGCGGCTGTCGCGGGGGTCAACGATGATGTTGGTGGTGCGGGGCGTGCCTATGGGGCATTCCATGTTGACGCCCATGTCCAGCTTTTCCCAAGACTTGCCGCCGTCGCGGGAGCGGAAGCCCTCGGGCCGGGTGCCCGCGAAGATGGTGTCGGAGTTGGCCGGGTCAACGGCTACCGACCACACTTGCAGGTCGCCGAAGGGGGTCTCGACGGCGTCCCACGAGAGGCCGTTGTCGTCGCTGCGGAACAGGCCCAGGCCGTCGGAGCCGGCCAAGATGCGGTGGGGGTTGTCGGGGTAGGTGCGCAGGGCGCGGACGTTGCTCTCCGTGGGAATGGGGTTGCGAATCTTGGTCCAGGTTTCGCCGCTGTCGGAGCTGATGTTGAGCCCTTGCCCAACGGTGCCAATGAAGAGGGAGTAGTTATTCGCCATGTTCATGCCTCCCGATGCGCTATGCCGGACTTTGGTTGAGTCTGGGGTTATCATAGCCGCCCAGCGGGGAAAATTCCAGCGGGGCGCGCGGTTGACACTCCGCCGCGCTGCTATCAGAATGCAGATATGGAAACAGGCATTCCCGGAGGATTGAAATGACGACAACGACGGCTTACACGGTGGATGAGTTCATTGACGAAGTGCGCGAGATTTTCGACGCGACGCAGGATCCACTGGCTCAGGCCAAGGGCGTGGCCGAGAAGATGGAGGTGCTGCTCGCCACTCCCGGCTGGCTGGAGGAGCGGCTGGAGCTGCCGGACGAAGGCGGGTACGGACGCTACGACCTGCACCTGGACGAGGACTATGGACATCCCGGCGGCGGCTTCTGGCTGATGGCCTCGGTGCAGAAGCCCGATCAAGACAACCTGCCCCACGACCACGGCGCGGCCTGGGTGGTCTACGGCGTGTACCAAGGGGCCATCAAGCAAACGAAGTTCCGCTGGTTCTACCCCGGCGAGGGCGTGGACTCGGTGCAGATCAAGGAGACCGGCGACTTCGTGCAGAAGGACGGCAAGGTGGCCTTCTTCCTGCCGGGCGAAATCCACAACACGCTGAACGTGACCGGCGAACGGGCGCTGGTGGTGCGGCTGGAGTCGCAGAAGCTGGACCGGGTGGTGCGCTATCAGTACAACCCGGAGGAAGGCACCGTGGCGGTCATGGACCGCTAGACCCCCGCCTGTCCGCGGCTTACGATGGTATTGGAAGGAAGCGCCCCTCGAAATCGAGGGGCGCTTCGCTATCCGCGGTGAGTTCAGTTATGACCCCCAAAGATGTGGCAGGCCCGCCCTCTTTAGCAATCTAGGCGTTGGAGTCTTGGCCCCTCTGATAATGTCTATGTCCAATTGTTATCGTTTCCGCTTGCCAACTTACGGTTCCGGTATCAGAGGTAAGTTCCGCTTCTAAAGAAGATCTGAAACGATCAGGCGATTGGAAGAAGCCGAACCCTGCATAACGAGTAATCCCGTTGCGCCCCCTTCCGTAGCCTTCGAGAAATTCCCGTAGTCAATTCGATAATCGGTAATGCCGCGTCAGTTCCGAGGCGTAGCGGCGGCCGAGGGTGTCGCGGTGTTGGCGCATCCACTCGGTGAGGCGCGTGGTTCCCGCGGGCTGGTCTGCCGATACCAGGCGACCCGCCATCAGGCCGGCGATTTCATCGCGGGTTAGCACCACGTCGCGGAGGGCCAAGCCCATAAGGGCGGCGGCGGCATAGACCAGCGAAGGCGGCAGGTGGAGCAGGCGGGCGCGGCCTCCGGTTGCTTGATGAATCTGTTGTACCAATTCCTTGAAGGTGAAGGTCTCAGGGCCTACGGCATCGAGGATTGTGTTGCCGTCGGCGCTGGCGGAGGCCACGGCGAGGCGGGCCACGTCGTCCACGAACACGGGTTGCAGGCGGTAATCGCCCCGTCCGGCGATGGGAAATACCGGGAAGCGGCGCAGGAACCAAGCGATGTTGTTGATAAGTATGTCCTCGCGCCCGAAGATTACGGTGGGGCGGACTATGGAGTAGGGCAGGCCGGAGTCTCGGATGTGGTTCTCGACCAGTCCTTTGCCCCGAAAATAGGGCAGGGGCGAGTCGGCCGATGCGTTGGTGATGCTGATGTGTACGATGCGGCGCACCCCGGCGGCGGCCGCCGCGTTGACCAGTACGCGGGAGTTGCCGACGGCGGTGTCGTGGTTGACCGGGCCGCGGGAGAAGCGAATCCAGTAGGTGTTGTACAGGGTGTCGGCCCCTTCCAGGCTCTCGGCCAACTGCGCGGCATTGCTGAAGTCGAGCGGGCGGCGCTCCACCCGGCCGCCACAGGACTCCCCGGCGGCCGGGTTTCGGGTCAGCGTCCGCACAGTTGCGCCGCTGTCCAGCAGGCGTTGGGCGATGTAGCGGCCAGTGTAGCCGAAGGCGCCGGTCACAACGGCAAGGGAAGGCTCAGGCAATTGATTTCTTCTCCCAATGTCATTTGCAAAAAGAAACAGCCCCGCCGCTGTCAACGGGGCTGTTGGCCGCCGGCGGGAGTCAATCGGCTTTACGGGGCGAGGCCGGCGGTGCCGGTGCTGATGGTGTCCACGCGCTGGCGGTTGTCGTAGGGCTGGAGCTGAACTTCGTGCAGGGCGGGAATGACTTCCCTGCCCAGCAGCTCTATGGAGCGCATGACGTCCTTGTGTTCCATGGCGCCTTCATTGCCGTAGATGTGGATGTAGCCGGGGCTGAGGCGCTCGATGACCTCGGTGAGCTTCTGGGTTACGGTGTCGGGGCTGCCGACGATGATGTTGTTGACGCCGCGAAGCTGGTCGTAGGACAGGCCCACGCCCAAGCCGCCGGCGCCGGCCACGTTGCCGGTGGGCCGCTGGGCCTTCACGCTGACGGCGGCGCGGGACTGGTAGCCGGGCGGGTCGTTATGCTCCATCGGCCCGCGCTGGCGGTGCTCGATGGTCCACATGAATTCCCGGCCCAGTTCGATGGCCTTCTCATCGGTGTCGGCCACAAGGCAGCGGAGCAGATAGCCGAAGTGTTCCGGGCCTGCCTGCCAGCCTTCTTCCTCGGCGGTGTCTATGTATACCTGCTTCAGCCACTCGGTGGTGTCCACTAGGGCGCCGAGGTTCATATAAGGGTGCTTGTGCTTGGCGGCCCACACCACGCTTTCAGGGCTGCCGGTGCCGGGGAACCAGATGTCGGGGCGGGGCTTCTGCATCGGCACCACCCACGGGTTCACGGCGCGGTAGTGGTAGTACTGGCCTTCGTAGCGGAAGGGGCCGGGCTCGGTCCAGCACTTGATGATGAGGTCGTGAGCCTCCTCGAAGCGGGCGCGGTTTTCGGTGGGGTTGACGCCGCCCTGCAACGTCTCGACAGCGGTGCCGCGGACGAAGCCGGAGATGATGCGTCCGCCGGAGTAGCAATCCAGCATGGCGATTTCCTCGGCCATGCGGATGGGGTCGTTGATGGCGATGACGTTGCCGAGGATGGCTATTTTGACGTTCTTGGTGAGCTTGGCGATGACTGCGGCGTCGAGGTTGACGGCCGGCTTCATGCACCAGTAGGAGGCGTGATGCTCGTTGCTCATAATACCGTCGAAGCCAACTTCATCGGCTAGGGCGTACTGCTCATGGTACTGGTTGTAGAGGATGCTGGCCTTGTGGGGGTCGAAGAATGTATTGGGGAACCCCAAGCGGCCCGAATCGAACTGTTCCAAGTCTTCGTTGGTAACATGGCCGTAGGGCTGCTCTGAGAACCAGTAAATTTCCGCCTTGTCTTTAGGCCGCGCAAGCTGATCGACCATTCTCCACTCCTTTCCCGGCGTTTGCGGCGCCGGATTCGGGCGCGCACCGGCTGAGGGTTCCGGTGGCCGGTTGAGCCAGTGAACAGGGAACTGTGTGACGAGTTCCCGTTCGAGACTCGGGACGCATCCCGCTTTTTGTTGGCGCAATTATAGTCAACGCGGCTATGTTAGGCAACCGGAGCGGCAAAGGGGCATTCTCAACACAGGCAGGGATTGAGTTACAATCAGGCCCAGCTTGAGCGGTGAGACGGGAAGATGGTTCGATCCCGGGTTTACCGCCGCGATGTCCGCTGTCCCCATTGCCGCTGCAACTGGAAGACCTAGCGTGATGGCGGAGCGCCGATAGCCCGGCCGGGGCGCATTTGCTATACTTGCCGGAATTGAGCCGGTTGGGGGTATTAGCGAATGGCTACGGAGAGGCAGGTCAACAGGATTACGATGCGGCAAATCAGCGGATCGGCCCGTTCCAAGAAAGTGCGAGTGGACCTGGGCGAGGAATCGTCGTTCACCCAGCTTCCCAAGCTGGTGAAGGTCGGCAGCGCCAATTACTTTCTGGTAAAGGGCAGCGAGGGTTACCGTATGCTGTCCACCCTGTGCCCGCACCAGGGCGGCGAGGTGGAGGACGTGGGCGAGGAGGTGTTCGTCTGCGACACCCACGGCTATGAGTACGAAAAGGACGACGGCCGCTGCGTCAACAACCCCGGCCTGCGGATGAAGGTGTTCCTAGTGACGCAGCAGGAGGGTCGGCTGGTGGCCTTGGTGCCGGACGAGTAGGGCGTGGAGGCTGCTTCATACTACTGTCAGGCCGCCAGAAAGAAACATCCAGAAGTTAAAGACGAGCAGGCAGCGCGCGTCGCCGACAGTCCAGCGCATATGCAGCCCCGTTATGTCAATGGCGAATATCGGGCGCTGCTGTGCGGGTTTATCGAAGAAATAGGCAAGGGGATGCTGGCCGCGCTCCTGTGGGAGAGAATACCGACCGAGGGGGCGTTGTAAAAACCGGGAGGCCAATGGCCTCCCGGTTTTCCTTTGCCAATGCCGCGCCGACCCTAGCCAATCTGGTCGTAGCTGCGCAGCAGCTTGCCGGGCAGGGCGCCGGTGCACTCGTTTTCCTGGAAGGTCACCGTACCGTTGACCAGAATGTAGCGAATGCCCGTGGGCATCTGAATCAGCCGCCTTTCTCCGCCGGGGAAGTCGGTGGCGAACTGGGGCTTGTCATACATCAGCCCAAGCTCGTCCAGGTTGTAGATCATGATGTCGGCGAAATCCCCCACGCGCAGGGTTCCCCGGTTCTTCATATCGGAGAACCAAGCGGGCAGGGCGCTCATTTTGTTGTGCGCCTGTTCCAGAGACATCAGCTCCCGGTCTCGAACCCAATGTCCCAGGAAGTATACCGGCCAAACGCTGTTGACCAAGAACCGGGTGTGGGCGCCGCCGTCCGACACCGAGATATGGACGTAGGGGCTCTTCAACCTTTCGCCGGTCACCTCGTCGCCCCGGTTGTTGGAGGGGTGGGCGAATTCAGTTTCCAAGTCCTCGTCGAGGGCAATATCCAAGAAAGCGTCCAGCGGCTCCTTCCCTTCGGCCTCTGCGATGTCGGCGATGCTGAGGCCCTCATACTTCAGGTTGCGTTCGTGGGCCACTTCGACGACCTGCAACCTGGTCCAGTCGGTCCTGGGGTGGGGGCGGTCTATCACGTCCTGCTTCATGCCGACCCGAACGCCGTCTTCGGACAGCTTGGCGATACGCTCTTCCTTGGTGCCGACCAGAGGCTGCACCCAGTTGGGCATATAGTCAAACAGGTTGTACTCGGAGAGCTTGAACTCGGAAATGGTTGGCACCGATCCCAACTGGGCCACAATCGGCAGGCCCTCATCACGAACCTCGTTGAGCCAATCGTAGCCCTCATCGTCGCCCAGAACGACGTGGAGCGGGCGGCCGCTCATCCGCACCATCTCGGCCAGCATATCCCGCTGCGCCGGACGGTCGTCGGATATGCCGATGGTCCAGCCCAGATGCCCGACGCCAAATTGGGACAACACCTGAGACAGGGCCAGAAATTCCTCTGGGGACGCGACGTGGCTGGGCAGCCAACTGCCGTCTTCCGGGCGGTCTTCCAGGTTCTTGTCCGCCGAAATACCGAAGGCTCCGGCCTTCATCGAGTCGTAGAGAATCTGTTTCATCTGGTTGAGTTCAGCCTCAGTGACCGAGGTGCGCTCGCGGGCCGGTATCATGCCCAACACGTAACCGCGGAGGGGGGAGAAAGGCACCAGACAGCCCACGTTGACGCCGAGGCCCTGCCGGTCGAGGCTGTCCATGTATTCCGGGAAGGTCTCCCAGTCCCAGCGCATCCCTTGCCGCATGGACTCCAACGGGATGGCCTCAATGCGGTTCATCATCCGCATATTCAGGTCGCGGTCTTCGGGGCGGGTCGGGGCGAAACCAAAGCCGCACTGCCCCACCGTTAGCGAGGTCACGCCGAACCAGCCGGACAAGGAAGCGTAGGGGTCCCAGTTGAGTTGCGCATCGTAGTGCGTGTGCAGGTCAACCGCCCCCGGAGCTACGATACAGCCGCTGGCGTCAAGCTCCTTGGCGCCGCCGGCGTTGATGCGCCCGCTGATCATAGCTACCCGGCCGTCCTTGATGCCAACGTCGCCCCGAAACCGGGGAATCCCAGTGCCATCCACAACGGTTCCGCCGCGAATTACAAGGTCAAACTCCGGCATTTCATTGCCTCCCTTGCCGGAATGCTAATTCCGGCCTGATTGGAAAGAGATTCATCGCAGTTTAGACCTCGTGTCATTCCGTGTCAAACTCGACGCCAATTTACCGTCCGTGTTACGAATTCAGCAACGGGGCGATGTTCCACCGGCCAATTCTGTTGCCTCACAAATGGGGCGGCCCCGCTGGCTTCAGCGGGGCCGGTGGTTGCCGGGACACGAGGGGCCGGTTAGCCCACCTGGTCGTAGCTGCGGAGCAGCTTGCCGGGCAGGGCGCCGGTGCATTCGTTCTCCTGGAAGGTCAGGTTGCCGTTGACTAGGATGTAGCGGATGCCGGTGGGCATCTGGACCAGCCGCTTCTCCCCGCCGGGGAAGTCGGTGGCAAACTGAGGCTTGTCGTAGAGCAGCCCCAGCTCGTCCATGTTGTAGACCATGATGTCGGCAAAGTCGCCGATGCGCAGGGTGCCCCGGTTCTTCATATCGGAGAACCAAGCCGGAAGCGCGCTCATCTTCTGATGCGCCTGCTCCAGCGACATTAGGTTCTTTTCCCGGATCCAGTGGCCCAGGAAGTATACCGGCCAGATGCTGTTAACCAAGAACCGGGTGTGCGCGCCGCCGTCGGATACCGAGATGTGCGAGAAGGGGCTGGAGATGTATTCGTGATCATTGTCGCCACGCCCGCCGGCCGGGTGGGCGAATTCGGTCTCCAGATCCTCGTCGAGGGCGATGTCCAGAAAGGCGTCCAACGGCTCCTTGCCCTCGGCCGCGGCGATGTCGGCGATGCTCAGGCCCTCGTACTTCAGGTTGCGATCTTGGGCCACCTCCACCACCTGCACCTGCGCCCAGTCGGTGCGCGGGTGCGGGCGCTCGATGACGTCACGCTTCATGCCGACGCGCACGCCGTCTTCCGACAGCTTGGCGATGCGCTCCTCCTTGGTGCCGACCAGAGGCTGCACCCAGTTGGGCATATAGTCGAACAGGTTGTACTCCGACAGCTTGAACTCGGAGATGACGGGAACCGCCGTTTCCTGGGCGATGACAGGCAGCCCTTCTTCGCGGACTTCCTTGAGCCACTGGTAGCCCTCTTCATCGCCGAGGATGACGTGCAGGGGGCGGCCGCTCATACGCACCATCTCGGCCAGCATATCCCGCTGCGCCGGGCGGTCGTCGGATATGCCGATGGTCCAACCTATGTGGCCCACGCCAAACTGGGCGAGAACCTGCGAAAGGGCCAGGAACTCCTCCCTGGAGGCCACATGGCTGGGCAGCCAGCTTCCATCCTCGGGACGATCCTCCAGATTCTTGTCGGCGGACAGGCCAAATGCGCCGGCGGCCATCGCTTCATGGAGAATCCGCTTCATCTGGTTCAGCTCGTCCTCGGTCACCGAGGTGCGCTCGCGGGCCGGGATCATGCCAAGAACGTAGCCGCGCAGGGGGGAGAATGGCACCAAGCACCCCACGTTGACGCCGAGGCCCTGCTTGTCGAGGCTGTCCATATATTCCGGGAAAGTCTCCCAGTCCCAGCGCATTCCTTGGCGCATGGACTCCAGGGGGATGGCCTCGATGCGGTTCATCATCCGCATATTCAGGTCGCGGTCCTCCGGGCGCGTCGGGGCGAAACCGAAACCGCACTGCCCCACCGTCAGCGAGGTAACGCCGAACTGGCCCGACAGGGAGGCATAGGGGTCCCAGTTGAGCTGGGCGTCGTAGTGCGTATGCAGGTCAACCGCGCCGGGCGCCACGATACAGCCGCTGGCGTCCAGTTCCTTGGCGCCGCCGGCGTTGATGCGCCCGCTGATCATAGCCACCCGGCCGTCCTTGATTGCCAGGTCGGCGCGGATTCGGGGAATGCCGGTTCCGTCAATCACCGTGCCGCCGCGTATTACGAGGTCAAATTCGGGCATAGTCTTGCCTCCAACATCTTTCGGGGTATGGCTTTCACAGTATGGATGGAATACTGTGGCGAAGTTTACCACACAGCGCAGCCATAGCACGAGTAATTACGATATTCGTTGCATTTCTCTGTGAAATGCACCAGAAGGCTAAAGCGCCGGCCGGCCCCGGCGGGGCCGGTGCAGCTCCTCCAACGACGCGCCGGCCCGAAGTATTGTACCCTCCTCAAAGTGGCGGCCCACCAACTGTACGCCGATGGGCAGCCCGTCCGAGCTTAGGCCAAAGGGCACTGAGAGGGCGGGCGAGCCGGTGAGGTCGAAGGGCACGGTGCAGGTCAGGGCATGGCGAGCGGGGGCCGTTTCGCCGCCGATTTCGTGCCGCCGCGTGTCATGGGGGTGCGCGGCCACCGGGCCAGCGGGAAGGAGCAGAACATCGAAGTCCTGGAACAGCCTGATGGCGGCGGCGCGCAGTCGCTCCACCTGTTCCATCGCTTCCAAGTATTCATCATAGCCGGGGCCTGGTAGGTTCAGGCGGCGTTGCATCGAAAGGGCCAGCATATCTTTGCGGCCCTCGATTATGGGCGCCAAGTAAACATTGCCTTCGGCGGCGAAGATGCGGGCAGAAATCTGCTGCCCCGGCCAGTTCTCCCATCCCTCCAAATCCACTGGCTCAACGCTGCACCCCAACTCGCCAAGGGCGGCGGCGGCGGAAGCCACGGTGTCTTGCACTTCCCGCTCAACCGGGGCGAAAGGCCCTTCGGGACACCAGGCCACCCGCAATCCGGCGGGCGCGCCCAGCTCGGACACGTCAGGCAGCGGCACGGGCAGGGCGTAATGGTCTGCGCCGTCCGGCCCGGCCATGATGCTCAGGGCCAGGGCGGCGTCGCCCACGCTGCGGGCTATGGGGCCGACGTGCATGAAGCGCAGCAACGTTTCCGGCCAGTGGCCGGTGAGCGGAATGCGCCCGTGGGTGGCCTTGAGGCCAACGATGCCGCAGTAGTTGGCAGGCTCGCGTATGGAGCCTCCCACGTCGCTGCCGATGCCCAGCGGCGACATACCGGAGGCGACGGCTGCCGCTTCTCCGCCGCTGGAACCGCCTGGGGTGCGCCCAATCATCCAGGGGTTCTCGGTGCGTCCATAGACTAGGTTGTCGGTCTCCCACCATAGGGCGAACTCGGGCATATTGGACTTCGCTATGAAAATGCCTCCGGCGTCTTTCAGCCGCTTGACCACCGTGGCGTCGGCCTCGGGAACGTGGCTCTCGAACAGCCTCGACCCCCGCGTCGTGACCACGCCTTCGGTGTCCACGCAGTCCTTGACAGTGAAGGGAACGCCGTGCATCGGCCCCCAGAACTCCCCTCGCATAGCGGCGGCCTCCGCCTCCCGCGCCCGTTCCATCACGCCGTCGGGGAAGGCGATGAGCGCGTTCAGCCTGGGGTTGACCGCCTCAATACGGTCAAGATGCGCCTGCGTCACCTCCACCGGCGACAGTGACCGTTCGCGGATGCGGCCGGCCATCGTGGCGGCGTCGGCATAGAAGATTTCCTCGCTCATGGTGGGGCCTCCGTCATAAAAAGTTTCCCGCGGTGGCAAGGCGGGCCAAAAAGAGAAATCAAACGGGCCTTTCGGAGTGGCACCTCGCCGTTTCCGAGCAGGCGTCCAGCGCGCCGCCGTGCATATATTCCAATGACGGGTTGTTTGATAATTCCCTGAAATTGTCGTATGAGATATAGGTGCACCGTTGTCGCAAAGGGCCCGACGGCATTTGCCGGAAAACGGGTCTACATATCTCGCGAAAGACCTGCTCCCGACGGTAATCAGGGGCGACAATGTGCATTTTGATGCTCATGTTGGGTATCAGCGCCATCAAGTCCGCCATTCTTAAAATGCCGGAATAGATAGCAGTGGTGTGCTCTATTTCAAAGGCCCGCTCGATATAGTTTCCCTTCATCCAGATCACATCAATTTGCTCAATCGTCCTCAATGGTTCGGCCCCGTAGCTAAGGGGAAGAGTTTGCAGGCAGGTTACCCCACCGCCGCCGTGCGCCGAGGACACTCGATCGCGGTCATTGGCCGGAATCCAAATTTCCATCCCCATAACTCGGCCGACTCGGGCTACTAGGGACTGCATTTCCACCGACTCCCTTGGCTTGCGCTCCTCCACATCCAAGACGTCATCGTCCCGATCTTCGGGTGGTATTTCTTCGATGCCTTCGTTTTCCTCTGCAACTGGGTCTATTGGCTCAACTTGGCGATTTTTCCGCCTTCTGTATTGCCTGGACACCTCCCGTCCGTCAATTTCTTCAACTCCTTTGCCCTGTTGGGTCAACACCCACGTTCCGGCCCTAGGGTTGTCTATAACTCCATACCCTTTCAGGTAGACCAGCCCCATAGTCAATCGAGTGCTGAGCCGGGTTTCTGTGCCGGATTCACGGAGTTCGTTCACAACTTCGGGAGACAGCCCCATGTCACGGATTATTTCTTCGGAAATTTGCTTCTTGGACGCTATTCCGTCCAACGAGCGTATAGCCCGTAGAACGGGGTTCATCAGTTCGTTGACGCTAGGAACTGCCATAATTCCCTCACAACCTGGGTTCCTGCCCGGGCGAGATATTGCCGGTTAGTGGATGGCGGCGGCGGGGGCGGCGGCCCGCTCATTGACCAGACGGCCCTGGCGGAAGCGCGACAGCGCGAAGGGTTTGATCAGGTCGGGAGTTTGGCCGGTGGCTATCAGGGCGGCGATGTTCTTGCCGGCGGCGGGCGCGGCCTTGAAGCCCCAACTGCCCCAGCCGCAGGAGAGGATGAAGCCGTCCAGCCCCTCCACTGCGCCCATGATGGGAGCGTAGTCGGGGGTCATATCGCAGAGCCCGGCCCACTGGCGCAGCACCTTCACTTTGGACAGGCAGGGAAACATCTCCAGCGCATGTCCGGCCAGTTGCTCCATGGGCAGCAGGGCGGAGCGCATACTGTACGATGGGTAGGGGTCAACCCCGCCGCCGATTACCACCTCGCCCCGGTCGGTCTGATAGACGTAAGCGTGCAGGTTGGCCGAGGAAATTGTCTTGTCGAGGAAGGGCTTGAGCGGCTCGGTGACCATAGCCTGCAACGGATGGGTGGTGATGGGAAGGGGCACCCCGGCCAGGCGGGCCACCTCGCTGCTCCAGCCGGCGGTGGCGTTGAGAACGGCCTCTGCGCCAACGAACCCGCGGCTGGTCTCGACGCCGGTGACGCGGCCGTTTTCCCGGTCTATGCCTGTGACCTCGGTGAAGGGATGCAGCTCTGCGCCCCCGCGGTCGGCGCCGCGACCGAACCCCCAGACTACGGCGTCATGCCTTATCACGCCACAGGGCGGATGGTACAGGGCGCCAATGATGGGGTAGGGCAGCCCCTCTCGCAGGCTCATCGAAGGCACCAGCCGTTTGATCTCGGCGGGGCCGACCATCCGGCTGTCCACGCCCAGGATGCGGTTGAACTCGGTGCGCATCCGCAGGGCGTAGACCGCGGCGTCCGTGTGGCCCAAGTCCAGCCGTCCCATCTGGTTGAACAACAAATTGAAGTTCAGTTCCTTGGCCAGTCCTTCGTACAGCTTGACGCTCTCATCAAAGAAGGGGATGCCCTCGACGGTCAAATAGTTGGAGCGGATGATGGCCGTAGTCCGCGCGCTGGCCCCGCCGCCGAGATATCCCTTGTCGAGAACCGCAATGTCCTTCACGCCCAGCTTTGTCAGGTAGTAGGCAGTGGACAGCCCATGGACGCCGCCGCCAACGATGACCACGCGATAGCGTTCTTTCAGGGGCCGCGCCTGCCACATCCGGTTCTTGCGAAAAAGCTGAATCACTGCTATCTCCCTGGATTTAATTCAACGATAACTCTCTGCTCTAACGACAAACCCGGACGGTAAGCGGCATTTATTTTCACTTCCTTATACACAATCCAAATAAAACGAAAATCTCTGTGGCCTCTGTGCTTAATTCGTGCCCCTCAACCCCAACAGGGCTTCGGTTCCCGCCGGGCCGCCGCCAACTTCGCGGGCGGCTTCGATCAGGGCTTCCCACAGATACTCGCCAAACTCGCGCCCTGCGTAGAGTTGGTACATCGCAATGCCGTTTACGTCGCGGCGCAACAGCATTCCTTGGACATCAGCGAACCGGGACTGTACGCAGGCCAGATTGGGCAGCGATCGGAGCGACGTGTCTATCTCCGTGATGCCGCTCATCATCCCCGGCGTGGCCGGGCCGACTATGGCTACTGCGCACAGCCCTGAGGTTACATCAATGGCATGGGCACAATTCAGGCTGCCGGGCTGCATCGCCTTTACCGCCAACGGAGCTACGCCGACGGGGGTCAGCACCATGAACTCGTCGGGAGCCAGCCTGGCGGCCAGCAGCTTGCCGCCGCGTTCCAAGGGGGAGTCGGCTTCGCCAACCGAGCCTATGGGCAATTCCCCGGCTTCGGGCAACAGAGTATTGACCATCTGCGCCGCATCCTCACCGGCGACGCGCAGCTTGCCGATGGGGCTGACGTCGGAGACCCCCACTGTTTCGCGCAGCCAGGCCGCTTCCCGCGAAGCGTCGCCGTAGTGGAGCGGCAACTGCCAGCCGTCGGCGTCGGCCATGACTGCCCCCAAGTCCAACTGAGCCTGATACATGGCGGTGCGTCTTTCCAGAGCAGCGACGGGCATTCTTCAGCTCCGCAGCCGGTGGCCTTCAGGATCGTACACCGGCTCGAGGGTTACGCGGGCGGTGACCGGGCGGCGGTCAACAAGGACTTCGATGGCCGCCCCTTCCCCGGCAAGTTCCGGCGGCACCCAGGCCAGACCGATACCCTTGCCCAGCGTGGGGCTAATCCGCGAACTAGTCACCCGGCCTACGGGCCGCCCCCGGCTGACCACAGGCGTTCCATCTTCGGGCGTTGCCGCCCCCGGCATCACGAATCCGACCAGCCGCTGTTGCGGGCCGCGTTCCGCGGCGACGGCCAGTCCGCCGCGACCGATGAAGTCCGCCTTTTCGAAACGCACCGCCCACTCGGAACCCGCGTCCATAGGCGTGGAAACAGCATCGGTGTCTTGCCCCACGATGACGTGGCCTTTCTCCAGGCGCAGGATTCGCTGGGCTTCCAGGCCGAAGGGAGAGATGCCAAATTCGCGGCCGGCCTCCATGATGGCGTTCCACATATATTCGCCGTACTCGGCCGGGAAGTGCGCTTCCCAGCCCGTCTCCCCCACGAAGCCGATTCGCAGCAAGAGGCAAGGGACTCCGGCAACGTCGCCTTGGGCCGCGCTCATGTAGCGGAAGTTTCTGGTCGAAAGGTCAATTCCGGTGAGCTTGGACAGCGTCTCGCGGGCCTTGGGGCCAGCGACGTTCACCGCTCCATAACCGGCGGTCACATTTACGACGTGCGCGCAGTTGGCGGCCCCGGCGTTCCACCAGTTGAACCACTCTTCGATTACGTCGGCGTTGCCCGAGGTGGTGGTGACGAAGTAGCGGTCTTCCGCAAGGCGGGTAACGGTGCCGTCGTCGAGGATGACGCCATTATCGGAGGTCATCAGTCCGTAGCGAATGCGTCCCACGGGCAGGCCGGAGAAGCGGTGCGTATACAGGCGGTCCAGCAACTGCGGGGCGCCGCGGCCGACCACCTCCAGCTTGCCCAGCGTGCTGACGTCGATCATGCCGACACGCTGGCGCACCGCGACGCACTCGTCCGCGGATGAGCCGTAGTTGTGAGGGCGCCACCAAGGGCCGGATTCTACCATAGCGGCCCCCAATTCCCGGTGTATCCGATCCATCGGCGACCGCTTCATAGGCATCCGCTCGCGCCCGGCCAGCACAGCCAGCGGGACCGGCCGGTACGGCGGGCGCGAGGTCGTGTAGGTGTCAGCAGCCGTCGCGCCTGCCCGCCGGGGGTCGGCGTGAGCGGCGCAGATGCCGGATAGGGCGCGTCCGCACATCTTGCCTTGGCACGGCCCCATGGTGACGGTGCTGTAGCGTTTCAGCGTCTGAACGTCGGCAAACCCTTCGCCGATGGCCTGCTCGATGTCGTGCGCGGAAACGTCCTCGCAGAAGCAGACGTAGGTTCGGGCCTTCTTGCCCGGAGGCATGGCGGGGAAAGGCGCGGGTTGCAACCCCGGAGGCGCCGCTTGGGTGACGGGATTGATGTCAGGCTTGGCGGCCCCGAGTCCGGCCTCTCTCCCTTGACGAATCGCGGCGTCCAGTCCGCTGGCTCCATTCACGCCGCCGGCCAGCGTCACGGCCGGTTGGGAAGCGCCCATCTGGTGAAGCAGCGCGTCCGTCGGCTGGAACTCCCCCGACATGCAAATCAGGTCGCAAGGGATGCGGGTGGCCGCCGGGCCAGGGCTGCTTGCGGATGCGGCGAGGGCCGCCTTGACCCGGCCCCGTCCTGCGGCCCTTACTAGGCGATGCCCGGTCAGGACGGTTACGCCCCGGGCCTTCACCGCATCGGCCGCCTCGCCAACCGGCGTATCGGAAGCGTCCACCACCGCCGCGACGCGCACCCCGGCGTCCAGCAATTCCAGCGCGGTTTCGTAGCCCTCCGGCGTCTCGGTAGCCACCACTGCCTCGCGTCCGGGGCGGACGCCGTACAGAGCAACAAGACGCCGCGCCGCCGATGCGAGCATGACTCCGGGAAGGTCGTTGTTCTCGAAAAGCAGCGGCGATTCCTGCGCTCCGGTGGCGAGGACCACCCGCTTGGCCCGCAGGCGCGCCAGCCCTGCGCCGGTATCAATAGCCAGCAGGTTGTCTTGGTACAGGCCGAATACCGTGGCGTTGTTGAGCGTCTCAATGTTGGGCGATTGGGCAACCTGTTCAGCCAGCCGCTGAGCCGTTTGCGCTTCCGTCTGGCGGCTATAACGCAGGCTGCCCCCGAGGGCTGGCTGGTCGTCAATCAGCGTCACCCCGGCCCCCGCATGAGCCGCGGCCAAGGCCGCTGAGATTCCGGCGGGGCCGCCGCCGACTACGGCAACGTCGGCGTGGAGGCTGCGGCTGCTGTGCTCCGTTTCGTGAGTCGCGTTGATGTCTATGCTGCCCAGCCCACCGACGCGCCGGATAAGCCGCCGGGCCAGCAGCCACAGCGCCTTGGGGCGGTGCAGGGCCTTGTAGTAGAAGCCGACGGGCATCAGCCAGTGCAGCTTGTCCAAAAGCGACAGCAGGTCGAATCCCAACGACGGCCAAGCATTCTGGCTGCGCACCACCAGGCCCGGCGTCACCGGCCGGACGCAGGCGCGCACATTAGGTTCGTCGCCGACGGTCACCAGGCAGTTGGGGCAGTTGCCGGCGCAGCACATCAGCCCGCGGGGCCGGTGATACTTGAAGCTGCGGCTGAAGACGCGGGTTCCCCCGGCGTACAGGGCCGAGGCCACCGTGTCGCCCCGGAAGGCTTGAATGCGCCGCCCGTCGAACTCGAATTCCACCGGCACAGAGCGGTCAACCGCTTCACCGGCCTGGGGTTCAAGACGGGACTGATTGCTGTTGGGCATAAGTCTGCCTTTTCGACAGGTTCAGGTTGGGAAGTCTAGGTCTGAGTTGGCGGCGGCTGCCCGGGCCAGAAGGTCGTCTGGACTACGTTGGCGGTGGTATCCCGCAGGGCGTAGAACCATCGGCGGCAGCCATAGCGGTGGTTCCACCACTCCTGCTGCACGCCGGCGGCATTGGGGCGAAAGTAGAAGTAGCTGTTCCAGTCGCCCTCCGCCGCGCCGGGCGCCGGGCGCGAAACCACCTCCCCGCCGAAGCGGAACTCGTTAACGCTGCGCTCCCCGCAGTTGGGGCAGTTCAGGAGGAAGGACATATCAGCTTGGTTCTCTCCGTTGGGATGCGTATCAGAGGTTGGCGAACCAGCCGGAGTTCACCTCGGTTTCCCCATCAAGGTTGACCGTTACGCCGACACTCAGTTCTCTTAACTTGTCCGCCAGCAATTCTCCATCAATTTCCCCGGTCAGGTTCCGTGGGCTAAAACAGCGTCAGATAGCGCTCCAGCTCCCAGGGCGTCACCTGCCGGTGGTACTCACGCCATTCCGCTTCTTTCTGCTCTGCGAACTCGCCGTAGATTGCGCCCAGCGAGTCGCGCACCACCGCGTCAGCCCGCAGTTCGGCCAGCGACTCGGCCAAGGATTGGGGGAGCATTCGGACTCCGCGGCGGCGGATTTCGTCCAGCCCCAGGGCATAGAGGTTGCCCAGGTTGGGTTCGCCGGGGTCCAGTTGGCGGCGGATGCCGTCCAGTCCGGCGGCCAGGTAGGCGCCGAAGGCCAAGTACGGATTGCAGGCGGCGGACATGGTGCGGTCTTCCAGGTGGCCGGGGCCGGCGGTGCGTATCATCTGGGTGCGGTTGTTGTCGCCGTAGGACACGAAGGCGGGCGTCCACAGGAAACCGGAAGCGCTGCCCATCAGGGCCGGGCCCACCTGTAGCCGCTTGTAGCAGTTGACCGTGGGCGACATTACGCAGCACAAGGCCGGGGCATGGGCGAAGATGCCTCCGATGAAGTGGTAGGCCATCTGCGACAGGCCCAGCCCGCGCCGGTCGTTCTCGTCCAAAAACAGGTTTTCGCCGGTTTCGGAGTCGGCCAAGTGGTAGTGGATATGGCCGCCGCTGCCAGTGCGGTCGGTAAAGGGCTTCGCCATGTGGGTGGCGATGGCCCCGTGCCTTTGGGCGTACTGGCTGGTCATCATCTTGAAGAAGGTATAGCGGTCGGCGGTGGTCAGGGCGTCGGAGTAGTGGAAGTTGATTTCGTACTGCCCGTTGGCGTCCTCGTGGTCCGACTGGTAGGCGTCCCAGCCGATGCGGCGCATGGCGTCCATCATATCGCGCAGGTAGCCCATCACGTTGGCGATGCCCTTGAAGTCGTAGCAGGGCTTGCGCAGGCTGTCCACGCCGCTGGGGTCCCAGACTTGGATGGAGCCGTCGGCGTTTCTGGTGACCAGAAAATGCTCCGGCTCAATGCCGACGTTGAAGACGTAGCCCTCGGCCCGGGCGTCGTTCAGCAGCGACTTGAAATGCTGGCGGGGGCAGTAGGGATGCGGCTCCCCGTCCACGAACAGGTCGCTGGCGAAGCGGGCCAGCCCGTTCTCCCACGGCACCGGAGTATAGGAATCCAGGTCAATGCGGGCCATCATATCGTGGGAGTGCGGCCCCTGCCCCATGCCGGGCAGGGCGGCGCCGGCGAACCCCGCGCCCTCGTCCAGCACATCCTCGAAATGCTCCACCGGCACCATCTTCACCTTGGGCGAGCCGTTGAGGTCAACGAACTGGGCCAGCAGGAACCGGACGCCGTCGTCCTTCATCCGCTGGGCGATTTCCTGTCTGCCTGTCATGCCGCCACTCCTTTGGCTTGGGATGTTGAGGCGCCGGGGAATGCTGGGACTGCTAGTCGTAAATTTCGCTGCGGTGGCCGACTTTATGAACGATGACCCTGCGGTTTGCCCGGTCCAAGTTGTACACGGCCCGATAATCGCCAACGCGTTCCCGAAACGAGCCTCTCTGCCAGCCTCTTAGCGCTTCGTGCCGAACAGATCGCAGTTCACCGCCAGCCAGCGCAGCTTGTCATATGTGTCTTGCGCCACCGGAGGATCCAGGCGGGACATATCGCGCCGGGATCTCGAGCTGAATATAAGGGCGTAAGCACCGGGCGATGTCACGACAACCCCAGCTCTTTAGCAACTTCCTCTGCCGAATAGGTCTTACCACCGGCGGCTACCTCATCTATGGACGCTTGCAACTCGGCGGCGAACTGGGGGTTGATCCGCAAATCGAGGTGGAAGTCCTCGTAGCTCTCGGCTATGCAGTCCAACACGACCTCGCGGATTAGCTCCCGCAGTTGGGACACGGTTAAGTCAGACACCTTTTGTTCGGCGGCGTCAGCGACTTTTTTCATTGCCATGGCTCTCCTGCGCGTTCCTCAAAGGGCTTTATTATGTTCCGGGACAAAGTTTCCTTCGCTGGGCGATTTCCTGGCGGATGGTCATGCCGCCGCTCCTTTGGTTTAGGATGTTGGATGGCCGCCCGTATGGTTCAGAAAAGACCCCGGACAGCCGCCGCTATTTGAGCCTGCTTGTCATTGGTCAGACGGCCAAAGACTCGGCTGAATACTTGGCCGTTTAGAGTATGCAGCCGCCCTACCCGCGCCCAACTATCGCGGCTGAGACTGCCGGACTGCATATCGCTGCGGCTTACCGGCACGTCGCCCGGGCGGCTCTGCCTGCGGCTGGTTAATTCACACAAAATCCAGTCATTCATCCCCACATCGGCGAGAACCACGGCAGGGCGCGTTTTGCCGCCGCTCAAATCAGTGAAAGGAAACCACACCCCCACTACGTCTCCGACCACGCGGCCTCCCATTCAGGGTCTTCCTCCCGGTCGAACCACCGGGATACCGACAGCGTGGCCCACTCATCTTGGTCACGGTCTCCATACACTACCAGATATTCGCCGTCCCAGTAGGCCATGCCGTCCACCACGTCCATAGTCTTGACGCTGACGGCGCAGACCCGTTGCAGCAAGTCTATCACCCGTTCCTTGTGGTCGGCGAAGCGGTAGGTGTTGAACTTTTCGGCTATGGTCGGGTCGCGGGGTTTGCGCTCTTTGTGCTGGTCCAGCACCCACTCCAGGGCGGAGCGGCTGCCGAGGCGGTACTGCCACGCCGATTCGGGGATGCCGGTCAGCGTGGTCTTGCCGTCCAGGACGATGGCGCCCCGCTCCTTGTCGGCCCGCAGGACGGGCTTGCCGGCCGGCCCGGACTGCTCCACCCGCTCCAAGCCGTAAGGCTCGGCGGACTCGAAACCGAGGTGCAGTTCCAGCAATTCGCGGCCCATCCGCGCCCATACCTCGAAGTCTCGATAGAAGGGCAGCCGCGGAAACTCTCGCAAAAGATCCGTCCCATAGCCGTAGCGGTAGGCCGGGTCATGCAGCATCGCGTAAGTATAGGCGAAAATGTCCTCGGCGGTGATGCCGTCATCCCCGTAATGCTGGCGGAACTGCCGCAGCCCCCACTCCGTGACGTTGCTCACCCGCTCCCCCTCGGGCGTGTAGCGGTAGAGGGGCAGGCATTGGGTGTCGCCTGTGAAGTGCCAGTCTGTTAGCTTGTCCGCTGCGAGGGCATAGAAATGTCTGCCATTCACACAGAAGTTTATGACTTTGTTGGACTGACGCAAATCTGCGCCAAACATTTCATAGTGGTTCCTGGTGAGAACATCATTCATCACAAAGTCTGCGAAGTGATGTTTTTTGACAAACGGACGGTAAAGCGTTTCAAGGCGGTTGGCATCGTTATATGTGATGTGCCTTCCACGCTGGAACTCATTACGCAAGTCACGGCTCCATTTGATTGCTGTGTCATACGAATAGTCGCCGTTGTCCATAAGCTCATTATACTTGTCGGAAAAGAAAAGAGCTTTGTCGCGGAGACTGCGAATAGCAAAGTCGTACACCCATTCATCCCTTGCTGTATTTACTCCGAGGGCGCTGAGCCTGAACACTGCTTGCTCGTCGTTGGCAGTTTTGGCGAATTTTGTTTGACGGTTAGCAAGAGGTATCAGGTTCTCAAAATCGCTGTTGGACTGGTTGAGCCAGTTGTTTTTGTTGTCAGGCGCAATATCCTCAAAGTCAAAATCAGTTAATGCTTTTTCCTGAATGTATTGGACTTTTTCTGGAGCTTTCGCATAATCGTCAACGGCATTGTAGAACATCTTGAATCCATTGGCGCCCTGCCGACGAACCAAGAAATATATGGCTACACCGACGCGAATTTTGTCCTCAAAGATATTGCCGCCCTCTCGACGACGCCTCTCTCCACTAGTTCGTGCGTTGCCTTTTAGGTCAATTGTCCATAGTTCGCTGAACTCATCAGCTATGACTTTGCGAAAACCGTCATCTTGCCTGGAATCCATAAACGCGCTGTTGCTGACAAAGGCGATGACCCCGTCATCCGCCAGCCGGTCAGAGGCCCAGCGGATGAACCGCTTGTACATATCGTACTGCTTGGTCTTTTGCGCCGTGCTGGCGGCGATGTAGGTTTCGCTGATGCGGCGGTCTATCTCCGGGTACTCGCGGTTCTTGTTGTTGTCGTTTTCGTTCTGCTGATTGGCGTTGTAGGGCGGGTTGCCGATGATTACGCTGATGGTTTTTTCGTTCTGTTCTTGGACGCGGATCCAGTTCTCCTCGGAGAGGGCGCCTAGGTTGAAGGCGGACTGGCGGGTGACGGCGCCGCCGGTGGCCCCGGCCTGCTGCCACTCCATATTGTCCAGCGTATCCACGAAGCAGAGGTTGGGGAACTCCCGGTAGCGGCCGGTGCGCTCCTTGTAGCTGTACTCAATGTTCAGGTTGGCGATGTAGTAGGGCAGGATGGCGACTTCGTTGGCGTGGATTTCGTTGAGGTATTTGTATTCCAGCCGCTCTGCGGGCAGGTAGTCAATGAGGCCGGTGACGAAAGTTCCCGTCCCGGTGGCCGGGTCCAGAATCTGCACGTTATCGTCGGCCAGCCCGCGCCCGAAATGCTTTTGCAGCAGATGGTCGGCGCCGCGGATGATGAAGTCCACCACCTCGTTGGGGGTGTAGACCACGCCCAAGCGGTCGGCGGCGGCCGGATTATAGGCTTTGTAAAAGTCCTCGTAGATTGCCTTGAGGAACTGCTGCTTTTCGGAGTACTCGGCGATTTCGTCGGCGGCGCGGCCAATGGCGCCGTAGTAGGCCCGCAGGCGGTCAATGGCCTGGCGGCGGACGTCGCCGGTGAAGAAGGTCTGCTCCAGGTCGGCAAGCTGCCGGGCGACGTTGTTCTCGCGGTGGAACTGGTCCTCGTCGAACACCCGCAGAAAGATGTCCTGAGTGAGGATGTGCTGCAACAGCATCTCGCGCACGTCGGCGGCGGAGACCGCCGGGCTGATGGTCTGCTGACAGAGGGAGAGAAAGCGGGCGGCCCCGGCCTGGTATCCGGCATTGTCCGCCTCGGCGTGGGCCACGGCCTGGCGCAGGTTTTCCAGCACGGCGGGCAAGTCGGCCCGGAACTGCTGGCGGGCTTGCCGGAACTCCTCGATTTCCGGCAGTTCGTAGTCCAGAAAGCGCGTGATGAGCCGGTGCAGCTCGCCGGGGCGGGACATATCCGCCCGCATAGCCTCTTCCCGGTTCTGGAACAGAACGGCGGTTTGGGAGTTCTCAAAAATGATGTTGTCGCGGGGGTAGCCCCGGTTGAACTTGGCCTGAATTTCAGCGTCCAGGTTGTCGCGGATGTCTTTGGCCTCCCAGTAACCGCGGGTCATTCGCAGGAAGTCCTTGACCGTGCCGTCGGGCCGGTTGCCCAACGGGGCGTTCAGTTCATCTACTAACGACAGCTTTTCCCGGTGTTCCCGGCAGTAGGAATCCAGGCAAACAGCAAAGGCGCGGCGGATGCTCTGCTCGTTATCCGAGCCGCCGAACTCAATCAGCCGCTGCTTGTCCTCATAGTAACGTTCTATGTGCGCGTAACCGGCCATATCATCCTCTCGCCCGGCTACCAGCCGAACACCTTGTCCGTCCCCACCAGCGGAATGCGGGCCATGGCCGACGCCTCGATGGTCAGGGCGGCCAAGTCTTCCGGCTCCAGGCTGTGGACGTCGCCCTTGCCCAGCGAGCGGGTCAGCAGGGTCATCTCCATGGTCATGGAGTTGATGAAGTTGGCAACCCGCTCCGCGCCTTCGTCTGGGTCGAGGCGGTGCATCAGCGCCGGATCCTGCGTTGCGATGCCGACCGGGCATTTGCCGGTGTGGCAGAAGCGGCAGTATCCGGCGGGAACGCCCACTTCGGCCTGAAAGTCGCTTTCCGGGATTTCCCGGTTGCAGTTGAGGGCGATGAGGGCGCCCAAGCCGATGGCAACGGCGTCGGCGCCTAGGGCCAAGGCTTTGGCGGCGTCGGCGCCGCTGCGGATGCCGCCGGAGGCGATGAGGCTGACCTTGCCGTACAGCCCCAGTTCCCGCAGTGCCTCCCGGGCCATCACGATGGCCGGCACGGTGGGGATGCCGCTATGCTCCAGCAGCACCTCGGCGGATGCTCCGGTGCCGGCCAGGCTGCTGTCGATCACAATGGCATCGGCCCCGGCCTTGGCCGCCAGCTTCACGTCGTCATCCACCCGGCAGGCCCCCAGCTTGACGTGAACCGGCAGGCGCCAATCGGTGGCCTCGCGCAGTTGCTCGATTTTCACCGCTAGGTCGTCGGGGCCAAGCCAGTCGGGATGGCGGGCTGGGCTGCGCTGGTCAATGCCCAAGGGCAGGTCGCGCATCTCGGCCACGTCGTCCTGCACCTTGACGCCCATCAGCATACCGCCGGTGCCGGGCTTGGCGCCCTGCCCCACCACGATTTCGATGGCCTGAGCCTCGGCCAAGTGGTGCGGGTTGAAACCGTAGCGGCTGGGCAGCACCTGATAAATCAGCTTCTCGGCGGCGGCCCGCTCACCGGGGAGCATCCCGCCGTCGCCGGTGCTGCTGGCCGAGCCGACCATGGCGGCGGCCTTGCCCAGGGCCACCTTGGCGTTGGCCGACAGCGCCCCGTAGCTCATGCCGCTGATGTATACCGGCGTTTCCAGGATCAGCGGATTTTCGGCGTGGCGGGCGCCGATGACGGTGCGGGTGTTGCAGCGCTCCTTGTAGCCCTCCAGGGGAAAGCGGGTCAGGCCGGTGGAAAGGAAGGTAAGGTCGTCGAAGTGAGTGACCTTCTGGAAAGAGGAAAACCCGCGGATGCGGTAGCGCCCCAGCTCGGCCTTGGCGTGGATGTCGTCCATCACCCAAGGAGACCAGATCTGACTGCTGTTCATCACCATAACGCGCGGCCTCCCGGAATGAATGGGGGGATTATAGCTTTAATTTAGCAGACTGGCGAAAGGGGCTGGCATCGGCGCAGGCTTTGGCGGCAATTTGGGCAATGGCAGTGACGCCAGCCGATTGCAGGGAGTATAACGAACTTCGTACAATACCGGCGAACGGGGTCGGCAAACGGGCGGCGGCGTTTCCTTTGGCTCCGAAACCGCTGCATAGACTTGGAGGTTAAGTAATGAAGGTTAAATACTTCGACGACACAGATTCAATCATCATAGCCAGCGGCGTAAGGGGCAGGGGTGGGAGCGGTGACCTGCGGGACAACACGTCAATCATCCTGACCTATGCTGATAAATGGGACATAGACAAAACCGTCACGATGGTGGAGATATTTGGCGTTACGGTTGGTAATGTCCTTCCGCTCGCAGCAGAGCACGGCTACGATGCGGAAAGTGACACGTTAACACTGGGCGATAAGCCGGTTGCCGATTTTCACGTGGCGGAAAGCGATGAGTTCATAGCCTACTTCCAAACTGACGAGGACGGGGATCAATGGGCGGTTGCCGTGGACATCCGCAACGCGTCCAAGCACCTAGGCGAGGTAAACGAGACCATCATCCGCAAGCTGAAGCAGGAATCCGAGGCCAGCGCGGGCTAGGGCCTGCGTCTGCCGATGGAGATATGACTACCACAAGACTGCTCACCGGCGACATACGCCTCTTGGCCCGGCAGTGGCTGCGGGAATGGCTGCCCAGCCGGTTGGCCGCCGCTCTGTCCCTGGGGCTGCCGGAATGGGACGACCGGCTGGAGCGGTGGCGGGTCGCGCTGGTATCCGCCGACGAAACGGCCCGGGCCGTTGGCGAAATCCAGATTGACCGCCGCGGCGCGATTGTCCGCGCTCCCGCCCCCACCATGGTTGACGAGAGGTTGGGTTCAGTCCGCCATGGCAGCCAGTCGGCCGGGAACAGAAAAAGTTCCCGCATCTCTTTTCCGCCCATCCCCAACAAGGTCATATTGGGCGACTGCCGGGAGGTGTTGGCGGAGTTTCCGCCTGCCAGCTCCCAGTTGGTTTTTACCTCGCCTCCCTATTTCAACGCCAAGCCCGAATACGCCGAGTACGTTGATTACCCGTCATACCTTGAGTTTCTGGGCAAGGCGTTTGAGGCATGCCACGATGTATTGGCCGAGGGGCGGTTCCTCATCGTCAACGTGTCTCCGGTGCTGGTGCGGCGCACCTCCCGCAGCGCCGCCAGCAAACGGCTGCCCATTCCCTTTGACCTGCACCCGGTTCTTGACCGCATCGGCTTCGAGTTCATTGACGACATCATCTGGCGCAAGCCCGAGGGGGCCGGCTGGCACCTAGGGCGGGGGCGCCGCTTTGCCGCCGACCGCCAGCCCCTCCAGTACAAGCCGGTCACCGTAACTGAATACGTGCTGGTGTACCGCAAGAAAACCGGCCGCCTGATTGACTGGAACCTGCGCAATCACCCCGACCCGGAGGCGCTGGAGCGCTCCCGCATACTGGGAGAGTACGACAAGACCAACGTATGGGACATAACCCCGTCCAACCATGCGCTCCATCCCGCAGTATTCCCGGAGGAATTGGTCAGCCGCGTACTGCGGTACTACTCCTTTAAGGGCGACAGCGTGCTGGACCCCTTCGCCGGAACCGGAACCGTGGGCCGGGTGGCCGCCGCCATGGGCCGCCGCTTCATCCTGATCGAAAAGCGGGCGGACTATTTCGGCGTTATGCAGCGGGAACTGCAACAACCGGCCCTTTCCTGCCCGGCGGACTTCGACGGCCTCCAATATCATTGGAGCGCCGACCATGACGCCGAATCTTTATGACCTGAACTCCGATGCAGGAATACGGCAGATTGTCGCGGCGTTGTTCCAAGGCTATAACTATCGCCTATACACGGAAGGGCAGACGCGCAATCAACTGCTTGACGCCTGTCGGCAGCTAATCCTAGTCAGGCAGCGGCTGCCCCGCGACGCCGGATATGACCACTGGTTGGCCGCTCTCCGGGCCGAACTGGACCAATCCGGCGGCGATTTAGCCTGGTGGCTGCTGGGCTTGACCAACAAGACGGCCCAAAACCTGAGGATTCGCCGGGAAGAACGGCTCGACTATCTGGAAGAAATAGTCCGGCACGTCAGAGAAGCCACGGAAAATTCCCCGGATTTCAGCTTTGACGACGCGATGCTGATGATTTGGGCCGGGGCCGCCACCCTTACTGTCAGAGGTTCACGAAAGTCGAGCGCGGGCAAAACGCTGGAAAGGGCCTTTTTGCGCGCCGGGCTTACCATCCTGGGATTAGAAGAAGACTCCGACTTTTGGCTCAACATGCAAAGGGACGCTGAAGTGGCCCGCGAGATAGACGCGGAAATCGCCAGCCGGCGCGGACGCATCCGGGTGGAGATGGGCCTGATCGAGCGGGGCAACCAGCAAGTTATCGAGGACAAAATCGAGCGCGTCGGCCCCGGCGGGATGGTGATTTTCGACCGGATCGGGCCCAAATCCAACGCGCGGCAAACTGCGGAGAACCGGCAGGTTGGCTTTATCCAAATCCGAAACAACCGCCCTCTGACGGAGATGTACCACTTCCTGAACGGCCGGGTCAGCAAAACGCCGGTGGAGCCGCCAGCCGATTCCGAGGGCATTATCTCCGCGGTTAACCGCCTGCCGGATGACTTCTTTGCCGCCGGGCTGCCGCCCGGTTAAACCCTAGAGCGCCGATTTTTCCAGCCGCTCCAGAGAGTCGTAGTGATAGAAGCGCTTGGCGGACACCACCTTGGTGAAGGTGCGCTGGCCGGTGATGCCCTGGGCCTCCAGCAGGGACAGGATGTCTATGAGTTCATCCTCGCTGATTTCCTCGGTGGTGGCGTCGGCGCCCAGGGAGGCGATACTGCCGGCGACATAAATGGCGCCTTCGTACATGGAATCGCCCAAGGCTTCCCCGGCGTCGCCGCAGATGATGATGCGGCCCTTCTGCATCATAAAGCCGGTGAGGAAACCGGCGTTGCCGCCGATAACCAGGGTGCCGCCCTTCATTGATATGCCGGCCCTGGCCCCGGCGTCGCCGTGGACTACCAGCTCGCCGCCGCGCATGGTGGAGCCGGCGGAGGCTCCGGCGTCTTTGGCGACGGTGATTCTGCCGCTCATCAGATTGTCGCCCACGGCCCAGCCCGCGTTGCCCTCGATGACCACCTCCGGCCCGTCCAGCAGGCTGGCGGCATAGTAGCCGACGCTGCCCTGAAAGCGGATGGTGCAGTTCTCAAAGACCCCGACGGCCAGGTTGTGGCGGGCGCTGGGGTTGAGGATGGTTATCTCGCTGCCGGGGGCGGCCAAGCGTTTCAGTTCTGAGTTCAGGGCGCGGGTGTCCAGGTTGGCGGCGTCTATAGTAACCAGGTCATAACCTCGCTTTTCTGCGGCTCCGCCCGGTCTATCTCGCTGTCGAAAACGCCGCGCAGAGCGATTTCCTCGGATGCAATGGCAATAACGTCTTCGGTTTCCATCGTTACCAGCGGCTTGGCCGACCACTGGTCTTTGGCGTACCCCAAGCCGTCGCGGGTCGCCACCAGATAGGTAAAAGTTCCGTCCAGATCCTCCAGCGAAGCGCGCAGGGCGTCATCCAGACCCTCGCCTTGGGCCAGTTTTTCGGCCAAGTAAACGGCGATGAGTTCCGAGTCGTTGCCGGTCTGGAAATGGTGGCCCTGATCTTCGTACATCCGGCGCAGCTTGTGGTAGTTGGTCAACTGGCCGTTGTGAACCACCGACACGTCGGGGAAGGGATAGGCCCAGAAGGGATGGGCGTGATTGACGTCCACCCGGCTCTCGGTAGCCATCCGCACGTGGCCGATGCCGTGGGTGCCGCGAATGGCGCCGATGTCGTGGCGCCGGTCCATAGCGGCGGGAGTGCCCACGTCCTTGATGACCTCGGAGGTGCGGCCGATGCTGTGGAGGGAGACGCCCGGCGTGTCCAGCAGCGCGGCGGCCAGTTCCGAAGGCTCGCCCTCGAAGTTCACGGCCAGCCGGAGGAACTGCCCGGTATGCTTGCCGGAGCAGACTACCCCGCCGGCGTGGCGCACAGTGTCCTCGGCGCGGGCCAGCGCCTCGGCGGCCTCTCGGGGGCTGCCGGTCCAGATGCGGACAATGAAATCGCCCTCGGGCCGCTCGCCAACGATGGTGACGCCGCTGGAGTCGCGGCCCCGGTGGGTGAGCGGCTCCAGCATACGGATGAGCTGGTCGCCAATGGCAGGCAGGTCGCCGCAGACCGCCGGGTTCTTGTGAAGGATGCCGCTAACGCCGCACATAAAAGGCCCCGCTTCCTATAAGCCTGAATTGCTGGCAGTGTAGCCAAGCGCGGCGGATTGCGTCAAGGGCGGCGGCGGGCGTTCCGGGCGCAGAGGCCGGTGCGCTCCGGCAACTCCCGGTGGGTATTGGTCACCTCGCTCTCGCCTCTCTGCGCGGCGTAAGATAATGGCGTCAAGGAGTCCGGTTATTTCATCATCTCGCACAATTAGGGAAAACCCGGGGCGGGGGTGCGTTCCCATTCCTTCTCAGCCCTGCCGAATTTGACGGCATGTCCGACGTCTTCCATGATATGCGTTCCGACCCAAGCATTATTGGCAATAATGCTGCGCGCTACCCGGAGGCTGACGGTGCAATAATGCGGCGAGTCGGGGCAGTCCGGCGCTACCGTTGCCGGTCGCAGACGTATTCGGCCAGGGCGGCCAGCGACTGGCGGGCCTCGCCCCGGGGGAGGGTTTGCAGTTCGGCGCAGGCGCGGTCGCAGTAGTCGCGGACAACTCCCCGGCAATCGCGCATTATGCTGGAGCCGTTTATCATGTCTAGGACACGTTTCAGCTTGTTCGGGTCATCCCGATCCTGGAACAATGCCTCTACCGGGTTGTCTTTAGGGTAGCGCTCCATCAGCATGACCGTCGGCAGTGTCAACACGCCGTGCAGGAGGTCGGAACCCACCGGCTTGCCTATTCTGGACTCATCGCCTTGGAAGTCCAGCAGGTCGTCGCCCACCTGAAAGGCCATGCCGATGTTGTAGGCGTAACGCCGCAGGGCCTGCACTTCACCCTCGGGCGCCCCGGCCAGAACCGCGCCCGACTCCCCGGCGGTGCAGAAGAGGGAGGCCGTCTTGCGATATATGCGGTCATCGTACAGGTGGCGGGCCTGGTTCGGGTCATAGGCCCCGAAATACTCGATCAGCTCACCGCTGGCTAACTCCATGATCGTCTCGGAGAAGCGGCGCATGATGCGCAGGCTTTCGGTGTCGCAAACGAAGGTGGCGGAAGTGGCGAACACGTAGTCGCCGAACAGCACCGACACGTGATGCCCCCACACGTTGCTGACGGTGGCGCGCCCGCGGCGGGTGGAGGAGTCGTCCACCGTGTCGTCGTGGATTAGGGTAGCAAGATGCAGCAACTCAACGGCGCTGGCCATCAGAACCAGTTTGCCGGTGTCGTGGGGGTAGGAATGGGAGGCCAGCAAGGTCAGGGCCGGGCGAATGCGCTTGCCGCCCGTCTCGGCCACGTAGTCCAGCAGGGGCCGCAGATCTTCGGTTGCAGCGGTGGTCTGGCTGGCCAGGCCCTTGAGCTTGGCTTCAACCTGGTCAAGCTCGTCCTGAACCGGAGCGTAGATGGCCGCGGTGCGTTCGTCAAGTCCGTACAGCATCGGCGCGCCTGTCAGCCGCCCCCGCCGCCCAGCCGGGCGACTTCCTGTTCCACCACTTCCGGCTCCAGCTTGGCATAGAGCGGCGACGGGGTGCGCATCTCCCGCCCGCCAGCCACGGCGCTTATGGCCGAATCGAAATCCCAGCCGCCCTCTTCCACCTGCCCATCCTGCCCCAAAAATTCGTGAAGCCGCTGGGAACTGAAGGGCATAAATGGGTGGAGCATCGTCTTGAGGCAGTTGAGCACCCCGATGGTTACCCACAGGCTGGTGGCTGCCTCTTGCCGCCCTTCCTCACCCTCGCGGATGCTGCGCCAAGGCGCTTTGGCGTCCAGGTAGCGGTTGGACTCTTGGGCTAGGGCGAAGACGCGGGAAATAGCAGCCTTGAAGCGGCAGACATCCAGGCTCGCGCCCACTTCGTCCATGGCGGCGCGGGCCGAATCCAGCAGAGCTTGGTCGTTGCCGCCCAACTCGCCGGGCCTGGGGATGCGCCCCTCGAAGTTGCGGTAGGCAAAGGTCAGCACCCGGTTGACCAGGTTGCCGTAGGTGGCGACTAGCTCCTCGTTGTTGCGGCGGACGAACTCGCCCCAAGAGAAGTCGGAATCGGCGGATTCAGGCATATTGACCGACAGAAGGTAGCGCAGCGGGTCAGGGTCGTAACGCTCCAGGTAGTCTGGAACCCACACGGCCCAATTCTGGCTGGTGGAGAACTTCTGATTCTCCAGGCTGAGAAATTCGTTGGCCGGCACGTCGTAGGGCAGGTTCAGGCCGTTGCCGTAGCCCATAAGCATGGCAGGCCAGATGATGCTGTGAAAGGGAATGTTGTCCTTGCCGATGAAATAGTAGGAGCGGCTCTGCGGGTCTTTCCAGAAATCCTGCCAACTGTCGGGGGTTCCCTGAAGCCGGGCCCATTCCACCGCCGCCGAGAGGTAGCCGATGACTGCCTCGAACCAGACGTAGATTTTCTTGGCTTCGTAGCCTTCCAGCGGGATGGAAACGCCCCAGTCGAGGTCGCGGGAAATGGCCCGGTCGCGCAGGCCGTCCTCCAGAAAGCGCCGGGTGAAGTTAAGCACGTTGGGGCGCCAGTGGGATTGTTGGCCCACCCACTCCAGAAGCGGCCCCTGAAATGCCGACAGCCGCAGAAAGAAATGCTCCGACTCCCGGAACTCCGGCGTGTCGCCGCTCAGGGCGCAACGCGGCTCCAGCAGGTCGCGGGGGTCGAGAGTGCGGCCACAGGCATCGCACTGGTCGCCCCGGGCCTTGGGGTTTGCGCAGTGAGGGCAGACGCCCTCCACGTAGCGGTCGGGCAGGAAACGGACGCATTGGGCGCAGTAGGCCAGCAGCATATTGTCCGTGTAGATGTAATCCTTTTCCAGCAGAGCCTTGAATATGTCGTGGGTTACGGCCTCATGGTTGGCGGTATTGGTGTGGGTGAACAGGTCGAAGGATATGCCCAGCTTTTCCCATGATTCTAGGAACAGAGCGTGGTAGCGCTCCACCACCTCGGCGGGGGTAACGCCTTCCTGGTCGGCGCGGATGGTTATGGGGGTGCCGTGAGTGTCGCTGCCCGACACCATCAGCACTTGGCTGCCTTTCAGCCGGTGATAGCGGGCGAAGATGTCGGCGGACAGGTAGCAGCCCGCCACGTGGCCCAAGTGCAACGGCCCGTTGGCGTAGGGCCAAGCTACGGCGACAAGAATGCGCTCAGTCACGGGCAAGTCCATATCGCCCGAAGGCGTGGGGATGAGATTCCGCCAAATACCGTGTCTCCGGGGCAATTATTCTATCACAAGCCCGCCCCATAATATGCCCTGGACGGCCTCCTTTGTCTCCCGCCGAGCGTGGCTTACGGCGCGCCCGGGCTAGGCGGAATCCATAGGCCCCTGCGACGCGAAAGCCCGTATTCCGCTGAAACCTGCGGATTCCCGCCTTTGCGGGAACGACGGAGCGGACAATGCCAGCACACGCTTGGATAAGAATACGCTGCATATCTTGAAAACCATCGTGCCATTGTGTAGAATCCCCGCTTGTGATTGATATTGTTGGCAGCATAGTATTGCCAACAGCAATTAAGGAGAGACGGTAAATTGGGGATGAAACTGGTATTTCTGCACGGGGCCGGGTGTTCCAGCCTTTCTTTCTACTACCAGTTGCGGCATTTCCGCAGCGCCAAGGCCATTGACTTGCCCGGCCACCCCGACGGCAAGCCCTGCGAAACCGTCGAAGGATACTTGGAATGGGTGCGCGGGTTCATCCGGGCTAGGCGTTACAAGAACGTCATCCTCTGCGGCCACTCCATGGGCGGCGCCGTCGCCATGAAATACGCCCTTAAATACCCGGAAGAACTGCGCGGCCTGATCCTCCTGGGCACGGGAGCGCGTCTCCGGGTTCATCCCAAGCACCTGCAAAGGTGCCGTGAACCCGGCGAAGACAACGCCCAGTGGCTGGAGCAGCACTTGGACTATTACCGGCACGTGAATGAGGAGGTCCATCCGGTGCTGAGACAGCGGGCCGCCGAGGTAGGGCCGGAGGTGGAACTCAACGACCTGATGGCCTGCGACCGGTTCGATATGATGGACTGCGTGGCCGAGATAAAGCTGCCCACCCGCGTCATCTGCGGCAGCGAAGATGTAATGACCCCGGTCAAGTACTCCGATTACCTGACCGGCAAAATCGAAGACGCGACCCAGTCCATCATTCCGGGCGGCAGCCACTTCGCGCACATGGAAAAGTACCAGCGGGTGAATGAGGAAATCGAGGACTTTCTGGCGGCCTTCAAGCCGTCGGGAAGGTGAGCCGCCTAGACCGGTCAGACCAAAACGAAGAGCGCCGGTCATCTGGTGACCGGCGCTCTTTGCCGTTCCGCAATTTCAGCTTGGCGAAAGGTCTCAGACGCGGTGGGGGTGATACCAGCGGCTCCGGTAGAACATAAGGGGGTTTAGGCATTCGTTGCGGCGGATTTCCTTGACTTCGCCCATGTACACCGTATGGTCGCCGTAGACGTGGGAGCCTACAACATCGCAGTCGAGGAAAATTGAGGAGCCGTCCAACACCGGGACGCCGTTTTCCGACTCCGAGAAGCTGTAGTCCACTCCGCCGGTGCGGTCCTGGGGCTTCTTGGCGAAGTAGGCGCCCACATCCTCTTGTTCCTCGGTGAGGAAGTTGACGCCGAACCTCTGCCTCTTCTCCAGATAGCCGTAGGTGTGGGTGCCGTGGGCGACGCACACCAAGATAATGGGCGGCTCCAAACAAACCGACGTGAAGGAGTTGGCGGTCATGGTGTGGGGGTTGCCTTCATCATCCAGCGTAGTGATGACGGTGACGCCGGTGGCGAACTCAGAAAGAGCCGCCCTGAATTCGTTCTTGTCGAATAAGGTCATACACACCCCAAGTCACGACCCTCGCGGAACGCGCCTGCCTGCTGAATCCCACGAACGGCAAGTCACTGGGCTGGATAGCCGGGTCGTTCAATTTGCGCAATTATAATACGCAATTATTATCTGCGCTACCATCTGATTTTTCGAACTCCCGGGGCGCGCCCCGTTTCCGGGGCAATTTTATTCCGGGTCAACCTTATGGGAAGGGATGAAAGCAGGCGGCAATGTCTTCCGGCGGCGTGCGGGCGGCGGCGGCGCCATCGAGCTTTACCGCAACGCCCGGCGGAATCATGCCTCCGAACAGTTCCGGGTGGGTCAACTGGGCCAGGATTTCCAGCCCGTCAACCACCCTGGGGCCTGGGCAACTGAAATAGGCGTGGTCAATCAGGTAGACTTCGCCGGCGGACACCGCCGGAATGCTGCGCCATCCTTCCTGCGACGCCAGCCAGGGCGCTTCCCGCAGGTGGCGGGCCACATCGGACGAACAGAGGTCAACGAACAGCTTCTCCGGCGCCGCTTCCAGCACCTCGCGCCACTCCAGCCGCTTGGCATTGCAGCCCGGCTCCAGCGCCGTGATGCTCCCGCCGGCCATCCGCAGCATATCCGGTATCCAGTGCCCCCCGGCCACCAGGGGGTTGATGCCCTCCAGCGAGAACACCGGAGGCCGCGACGGGACCGACTCAACCTTGCCCGCCACTGCGTCAGCCCGTTCCTGCAACGACGCCGCCAGCTCCAGCGCCCGCCCCGGGACACCGCAGACCTCGCCTATCTCGATGATAGAGTCGAGTATGTCCCCAAAGGTTCTGGGTTGCAGCACCACTACCTTGGGCTGGATCGCCATACCTCGAACCGCCAGGTTGACTTCCCCGGCGTCTATTTCGCAGATGTGGCACAGATCCTGGGTGAAAACTATGTCGGGCAGCTCCCGGGCCAGCCATTCGTAGTCCAGTTCATAGGGGCTCTCGCCCTTGACAAGAATATCCCGCAAGGCTGCTTCCACCTCTTCGCTGGACATCACTGAGGGATCAACCCTGCTGCGGCTGACTACGGTCTTGGTTTGCAGAATCTCCGGCGGGTAGTCGCACAGGTCGCTGACCCCGATGATGCGGTCGCCCAGCCCCAAGGCGTACAGGATTTCGGCGGCGCTCGGCAGCAGGCAGCAAATTTTCAACTCGTCCTCTCCCGGAATCAGTCTCTCGTTTTCAACTGTGTTGTATTATATGAGGCAATCTCCGGTTGCGCTCCCGCGGCAACCGGATTTCCGCCGAACCCACTCATATAGCCTCCGGCGGGATAGCCGCTCAAACCTCTCCCCGGTATCGGCGTTCTCATGTCTTTCATCAATTACCGGCGAACGCTCTAAATGTCACGAGCCTCGGCACAAACGAGCTGGAACAGCTTGGCGCTGATCCGGCTCAATGCTTTCAGCTTCGGCGTTACCGGGTTCATCA
Organism: Dehalococcoidia bacterium; assembly: GCA_965213725.1. Lineage (GTDB taxonomy): Bacteria > Chloroflexota > Dehalococcoidia > Lucifugimonadales > UBA3495 > VXOI01. The sequence goes on along the minus strand of OZ243924.1, from coordinate 3,293,605 downwards.
CGGCGATGGACACGGCGGTCTTGCCTGTTATCGTCCTTTCCCTAGCCCCGGAGAGTCTCAAGAACACCTATCTGGCAATGCTGGGCATGGGCGGCCTGCTGGTTGCGGCCGTGATGCAGCCCCTCATCGGGCGGCTAAGCGATCGCACCCGGTCGCCCTTGGGCCGCCGTGTTCCTTATATCATTTCCGGCACAGCGGTTGTTTGCGGCAGCTTGGTGTTTCTCGTCCTCTCTCCTAACCTGGCAGCCCTGTTCGCCACCTGGATGTTCATCCAGGCCAACCTGAACGTCGCCTATGGCCCGGGGATGGCCCTCATCCGCGACCTGGTGCCGCGTTCGCGCATAGGGGTGGCGTCTTCTATAAAGATACTGATGGACGCAGTCGGCGGACTGACGCTCATTACGGCCAGCGCGGCCCTCATTGGCTTGACCACCGGCGGCTTGACCACCGGTTTGGGGCTAGGGCCAGTGCCCGTTTATGTCAACTGGGAATGGGCGGTGTATGCCCTCCTGGGCACGGCGCTGGCCGTATCAGTGATGATTACCTGCACCACGGTCCTCGCGCGGGACCGCCGCCGCCGGGCCAGGCCAGTGCGGAGAAGCGGGGCGGCTTTGCCGCGAGTGCTCAACCGGCAGTTTGGGCTGTTCCTGTTTTCCCGCCTGTTGCTGATGACCGCGATTTACTCTTTTCCCACCTACGGCCTGTTCTTTCTGCAAGACGTGGTGGAGGCGGAAAACCCGGCGCAAACCCTAAGCCACATGATTCCCGCCATTGGGGGGGCGCTGGCGGCGGCAGTCTTCGTTGCCGGGTGGATTTCCGACCGCACCGGCCACAAGCCGATCGTCCTAGCCGGAGCGGCGGCAGGAGCAGTCAGCACCGCATGGCTGCTGCTGGTTGACACCACCTCCGGGGTGCTGGTGACCGCCAGCATCATCGGCGCGTCGGCAGGCGCCCTGCTCAGCGCCAACTGGGCCCTAGCCAACGTGCTGGGGAACGAACAGCAGGCGGGCACTCACATTGGCATCGTAAATCTGTCCACCATCGGCGGGGCGGCTATCCCCCGCCTGTTTGGGCCTGGCATAGACTTGCTGAATCACACCTCAGAAGACTTGGGTTACACGGCCCTCATAGCAGGCTGTGCGGCCCTGTTTGTCATCGGAGCAGTGATCCTTCTTCCGGTGAACCCGGGGCGAGAAGAGACCGGCGCCCTCGACGAGCCGCCGGAGCAGGCGGCAACTTCCCCGCCGAAGGGTTGAAGGCAAAGTTGCTATGGGAGAGCCGCCCGCCGACAGAGGCTCAAGGGCGGGCGGCTGACACACGGCCTCGCTAGGCTGAGGCTTTCTGAAGAAATTCGGAAGCGCCCCGGACGACCCATGCGTTCCATGATGTCATCAGGAACTTGACGCCCATCTCCTTGAACTTGCCGATGTTCGCGTCGTTAGCCAGGGTGCCCGGCGTGCGGCCCGCGTTGACTATCTTGCCGATGGCCTCCTCAATGGCGGCCTGCACCTCGGGATGCTCGGCGTTGCCGATATGCCCCATGGTCTGGGCCAGGTCGGAGGGGGCGACAAAGAACACGTCTATATTGTCCACCTTGAGGATTTCCTCGATATTGACGAGGGCCTCCGCCTCCTCCAGCAGCACCACGACCATGGTCTGGTCATTGGCGGTATGGAAGTAGTCGGATACGCCGAAGGACTGGCGCCCGCCGAACATCCCGCGGTAACCCAGCGGCGCGTACTTGGCGGACTGGGCGGCCTGCTCGGCGGCTTCGCGGCTGTTGACGTGAGGCACGACGATGCCCATGCTGCCCCGGTCGAGGGTGCGGGTGATCAGGCCGGGGTCGTTGGCGTTCACCCTGGTGATCGAGGTCATTCCCCACAGGTCGCAGGCCCGGGTCATATCCCCCAGCGCGTCCCAGTCCACCGGGCCGTGTTCGCACTCGATCCAGGCCGCATCGAATCCCAAAGGCCCCAGAAAGTCTATGATGTCGCTGTCCTGCAATCCCGATATGGTGGTGACCACCTCACCACGTTGCAGCTTCTGCTTGGCGCGGTTCACTCGAATTGGCGGCATTTACGCACTCCACTTTCAGATTCGGTCTTTGTCCCGGCCGGATCTTTGAGCCGGAATTTACGCCGCCATTTTGCCATCCCGCTCTTGCGATGACAAACGGATGCCACAGGACTGTCTTGCCGGAATCCGTCGCGCTGGGTTGACAATCCCGGCGGGCGCTTGGACAATCATTAAGGCCCCGCAATCCCCTCAACTCTTTCCTGACTGCGAGGCCCAAGGGAGGAACAACCCGATGACGACGAGTCCGGCGACGTGGACCGAGGAACGAGTGCAGGCAGCAGGCGCGGAGATGCAGGTGTTGAAGGGGGGCAGCGGCGACCCCCTGCTGGTGCTCCACGACGAAATGGGGCAGCCCGGCTGGCTGCAACTGCATGAAGAACTGGCGAAGAACTATACCGTCTACGCGCCCTCCCTCCCCGGCTTTGGGGTAACCGACCGCCTTGACTGGATTATGAACATTCGGGACAGCGCAACCTGGGCTCTCTGGGCGCTTGAGGATATGGGCTTGTCCAACCTGAACGTGGCGGGGTTCTCCATCGGCGGCTGGCTGGCGGCGGAGATGGCGGCGCAGGATCCCAGCGCGTTCCGCAAGATGGCCTTGGCCGCACCCGCCGGAATCCTGCCGCCAACGGGCGAAATCCTCGATATGTTCCTGATAGTCTCCAAGGAATTCATCACCGCCGGCTTCCACAACCCATCCGCGGCGGCGGAATTCCAGCAAATATGCCCGGACGAGCCTTCGCCGGAGCAGGTCGAGCTATGGGAAACCGCGCGGGAAGAAGCCTGCCGCCTGAGCTGGCGCCCCTATATGCACGACCGCAGCCTTCCCCATCGCCTCGGGCGCCTCAAGGAACTGCCCACACTCATCGTATGGGGCCGCAACGACGCCGTGGTGCCGCCCAGCGCGGGCGAGGTGTACCAGCACTCGATTGCCGGGTCGAAACTGGTCACCCTCGAGGAATGCGGCCACCGCTCCGACGTGGAGAAATCCGCAGAACTGGCTGGCCTGCTGCGGGAGTTCTTCGGCTAGACCGGCTATTCTCCGGGATCATTCCTCATTTGCGGCTCGCCTCGCCGGGCAACGGTTTCCATCGCCCGGCGAGGATGGTCAGCGTCCGCGTTGCGAACATTGCAGCCCGTTGCCGGAATCTTCGCCTGTGCGCAGGCTGCGAGGGCGCGGTCAGAGAGCCGGCCATTGCCACTAGTCCGTTGCCGCCATGGGTTCGCCTTGCCTCAACCTATCGAAGCTCAGCGGGCTGGGGTTTTCCGTTGCTTCGCTCCGCCCTTGCTAAAAATGCCTATATGAGCCGACGGATGCCCATTGCCAGCCGGGGCGGATGGGTTATGATGGCGGGGCGGTAGCAGCGACTTCAGAAACGGAATGCACGGCGGTATGAATACACGGGGGCGTCTCCGGCAAGCGGGCACTTCGACAAGCGCAACGGCGGGCGGCAGTTATGGTGACGCCGCCTCTTCCCACAACAAGACGCTCTCGATGCACCGCTGGGCCAACTGGATAGCCGGGTTTTCCGGGGAATTCGCCCGCAATGCCATCACCCAATTTATGCTCCCGGCCTCCCTCGCGGCAAGCTCGGAAAAAGCGGATCTCGTGGTGCTGGACCCTTTCGCCGGGGTAGGCACAACGCTGGTGGAAGCAAACCGCTTGGGGCTGAACAGCGTCGGGTTCGAGATCAATCCTTTCGCCGCCTTGGTGTGCCGGGTAAAGCTGTCCGCGGCGGGCGTCTGCCTGCGTCAACTGCGGGACTGCGTAGCGGGCTACGAGAGTTTTATGGAAAGCGCCTCCGGGCAAAAGCCGCAAAGCTCGCCGCCCGCGGGGTTCAAGAGCCGAATTCCCTTTTTCTCCCCTGCTGTGGAGCGCAAAGTCTTGTTGAGCCTGGATTATATGGCATATTTGCCGCCTCCGGTTAAGGATTTATTCCGCGTGGCATTTGCGTCGGTGATGGTGGAGTTTTCCAACTACTCTTACGAACCGTCGTTAAGCACCCGCCCGGCCGCCGGAAAAGCACTGGTAGACGACGCCGAAGTGGGCCGCGTTCTGTCCGCCAAGCTGTATGATATGGCGGCAGACATTGCGGAGCTTCAAGACGAAACCATCCTCCGGCAAACTCAGGGCGAGGGGAGTAAGTCCGGCGGGCGGGACGGGGAGAGGGAGCGCCGCCCGGCGTGGCGGGTATACGAACAGTCTTTCTTTGACTCCGAAAACTGCCTTGAGGCCGCTTCGATTGATTTGGTGGTAACTTCGCCGCCTTACATGAATAACTACCACTACGTCCGCAACAGCCGACCCCAATTGTACTGGAGCGGACTGGTTGAATCACCGCCGGAACTGAAACGGCTGGAAACCGGCAACTTCGGCAAGTTCTGGCAGACCGTGCGGGGAGAGGCTCCCTTCCCCCTGGCGCCGCAATTGCCCCAACTGGAAAGGGAAATCGCGGAAATTCGGGGGACAAACGGCGACCGGGGAGTATATGGCGGCGACGGCTGGGCCAACTATGTCACGGCCTATATGAACGATCTGGACAGATTTTGCGGGTTAATGAGCAAATTCTTAAAGCCCGGCGGAACCGCGGTCGTGGTAGTGGGCAACTCCATCGTGCAGGGCCGGGAAATCAAGGTAGAGGAGCGGTTGAGCGAAATTGCGGAACTGCGCGGCCTGTCGGCGCTGACCGTCGCCAGGCTGCGGGACAGGATAGGCTCCAGCATCGTCAACAGCGGGGCGCGGCAACGCAGCAAACGCAAACCGGCCTTATACGACGCCGCCGTCGCCATCCGCCGTCCTGTTTAGTTTATGGGCGGAAACCTTTGATCCCACTGATTGACATAGTGGGCATACCAGGGCGGCCACGCCCTGGGGCGTGCATGCTGAACCCCGGTATTCCGTTCCATTCCGGCTCAAACCGGGTAATCAAAACCTCTTCCGCCCGGGCGACTTCCCATAGCCTTGCGATAATCAAATACTTGCAGGCTACATCCGCCGCATTTATGCCTTGCCGCCCTTGAATTTTCCGCAAGTGATCCCGCAAGCGGGTTCTCAGATTCCGGGCTTGCCCTACGTAAACCGTTAGCCCTGCCATCCCAGGTTAGCCCTGCTATCTCCAAGGAACGGATTCCCTAATCCCCGTTGCACAAGCCCTCCAATATCTCCGTTGGCAGCCCCGCCTCCTCCAGCGGCATCAGGCGGACGGGAATGCCTTTCGTCTGGGCTGCCGCGATCTCCACCAACACCCCTTTACTCTCTTCCCAGCCGGGGAGTTGCAGCGCCACCAGTTCGTCGGCGCGGGCGAGAAACTGGAGGTCGAAGGCGTACCAGCCCTGCGGCGGGTGAACCCCTCTCAGCGCCAGTTCCCCGGTGTAGACCATCGGCGACAGCACTATCTTGCCTTCGCTGACCATCTTTCCGCAGACATACCGGACGGCCTCCAGCCGGGCCTGGCGCACCGTCGCCGAACTATGCGCATAGGGCGACGCCAGATATATCAGCGTAGGCCGCACATATTCCAGGTAATCCAGCGACAGGAATTCCGCTACGTCCCGCGATACCATAGATGCTTCGCTCCGCCCAGAATGACCGGGATGATTTGTTGCGCGGGTAGGGGCGCACGGCTGTGCGCCCCTATGGATAACGCCGTTGCAGATAACGCCGTTGCAATGGATGGTCTTATGCGCCGTTCTTTTCCCACAGCGCTTCCAGCACTGCGCCGGGCGACATCGGCAGCCGCTCCATTCGGACGCCCACGGCGTCGTGGATCGCGTTGGCGACGGCGGCCATGGGAGGGACGATGGGCACCTCGCCGACGCCGCGCACTCCGTAGGGATGGCCGGGGTTGGCAACCTCGACGACCACTGTGTCAATCATCGGAAGGTCGAGGCTCGTGGGCATCCGGTAGTCCAAGAACGTCGGGTTGAGCATACTGCCGTTGCCGTCGAAGACGTACTCCTCGTTCAGCGCCCAGCCGATGCCCTGGACTGCGCCGCCCTGGATCTGGCCTTCAACGTAACTGGGGTGAATGGCCTTTCCCGCGTCCTGCAACGCGGTATAACGCAGCACATCCACCTTGCCGGTGTCGGGGTCAACCTCCACGTCGGCGATGTGAACCGCGAAGGCCCCGCCAACTCCCGTTGGGGCCACGTTGCCGCGTCCGACCACCGGGCCGCCGGTGCCGTTCTGACGGGCGGCAAGCTCCTTGAAGGACAGGCGCAATTCCGGGTCTGAGGTATGGGAAGCGCCGCCGTCCTTGTACTCGACCAAGCCGGGATCGACGTCCCAGATGCGGGCGGCGCGTTCAATGAACTGGCCGCGAATGTCCAGCGCCGCCTCGTATGCGGCCCAGCCGGTCTTGAAGGCCACGCCGCTCCCGCCGGTCATGGACGTATAACCCACCGAGTCGGTATCCCCCACCAGCGGGCGAACGTCCTCGGCGCCGATGCCCAGAACCTCGGCCAACTGCATGGAGACGGCGGCGCGGGAGCCGCCGATGTCGGGGGAACCCTCGACCAGGCTGACAGTGCCGTCGGGGTTGACGCTGGCTATGGCGCTGGACGGGCCGCTGGCGTTGAACCAGTAGCCGGCGGCCACGCCCCGGCCCCGGAACGTGCCTTTCCCGGTGTCCTTCTCCAGCGGGGCGTCCCAATGCTCGTGGTCCTTGGCCGCTTGCAGCGTTTCGATATTGCCAATCTTGCCGAAGACCGGGCCGGTGAGCCGCCGGGTGCCTTCTTTGGAGCCGTTGAGCAGGCGGAACTCCAGCGGGTCCATCCCGATTTTCTCGCAGATTTCGTCCAGCACGGTCTCAATGGCGAAGGCGGCCGCCGGGGCGCCGGGCGCGCGGTAGGCGGCCGTCTTGGGCTTGTTGAGCACTACGTCGTAGCCCTCCAGCCGCCCGTTGGCGATGTCGTAGGGGCCGGTCATGCACTGTACGCCGGGGTTGATGGGCGAGCCGGGATAAGCTCCGGCCTCATAGGCCATGGAGGCGTCAACGGCGGTGATGCGGCCGTCATTAGTGACGCCCACCTTGCAGCGCATCCAAGACCCGGCGGTGGGGCCGGAACCCTGGAACACCTCGGAGCGGTTCATGCTCAGCTTTACCGGGTGCCCGGTCTTCCTGGACAGGATGGCCGCCACCGGCTCCAGGTACACCAGCGTTTTGCCGCCGAAGCCGCCGCCGATTTCCATGGGAATGGCCTTGATCCGGGAGATTGGCACGCCGTTAACGAGGGCCACTTGGTCGCGGACGTTGAAGTGGCCTTGACTGCTGCTCCAAACTGTGATGTCGCCATCCGGCCCCCAGCTCACGGTGGCGGTGTGCGGCTCGATGTACCCTTGGTGCACCGACTGGGTGCGGAACTCGCGCTCAACGATAACGTCGGCATCCTTGAAGCCCTGTTCGATGTCGCCCATCTCGAAGAAGAAGTGGTTGGCGATGTTTGTGCTGCCCGTGGAGATACCGTCGTCCAGAAGCCCGCCGGTTCGCATATTGGGGTTAGCGATAGTTGCCAGACGCTCGTGAAGGACGGGGGCCTCGGGCTTCATCGCTTCCAGCACGTCGGTCACCGAATCCAGCACCTCGTACTCGACATCTATGAGTTCTAGGGCCTTCTCCGCGATGTGCGGGCTGGTGGCGGCCACAGCGGCCACGGCGTGCCCCTTGTACAGCGCCTTATCGGCGGCCAAGCAGTTGTTGCTCAGGAACTTGGGATTGACCATGGAGGCTTCGGTCTGGTCGCTGATGCGCCCCTGCGGTTGGGGCAGGTCCGCCGCGGTCACCACGCCGCGCACGCCTTCCAGCGCCTCGGCCTTGCTGGCGTCAATGGACTTGATGCGGGCGTGGGCGTGGGGGCTGCGAAGCACCCTGGCGTGGAGCAGCCCCGGCAGATCTATGTCCGCCCCGTACCGGGCGCGGCCCGTAACCTTCTCCGCGCCGTCCTGCCGGATGGGGCGGGTTCCCACCACGTTGAATTCCTGGCTGGAAAGCACCACGTTGGAGCCGGTGATGGTGGTCATATTATGTCCCTCCTCAATTTTGAGCGGGCGCCGTTGGTCAAGCCTGTCCGCTGCCCGGCGCGGTCAGCGGTTCGAGGGCTTCCGATAATTCCGTTTACAGTCCCCGCGTCAGCCGCTCCATTTCCACCGCGAACCAGAGGGCCAGACCGCCGCTGCGGTCGTCGAACCCGTAGATGGCCGGGCGGTCCAGGTAGCGGCGAACGTTGGGCTGAACGCCGGTGCTGGCGCAGGCGTCTACCACGTTGCCCACGTCGTCTATGCGCTCCGATACGGCCTGCCAGGCCAGTTCCGCCGTGTCGCGGCAGTCGGCGGGGAGCCAGCCGAACCGCAGACCGCGGGCGAGGGCGTAGCCCATCATGCAGGCCGCCGTAAACTCGTCATAAGAGCCGGGGAAATCCAGCACTTGGGGCAGCAGGCCGGACGGCCGCTGCAAGCGGCGCAACGAATCCATAAGCCGCAGATACGCCGCCATCACCGCCGGGCGGGCGGCGTGGTCTTCGGGCAGATAGGTCAGTGTTTCAGTAAGTCCCATTGCGGCGAAACCGTTGCCCCGGCCCCAGTAGAACGGAGCGGAGCGGCAGTGCCAGAACAGCCCGCTTTCCTGCTGGATGTTTCCGTCCCGCAGGAAAGCCGTCAGCAGGGCCAGATAGCGGCCCTCGCCGGTGAGCTGGAAGGCGCGGCCCAGCAGCGCCCCGGCCATAAACATATCCTCGGTGCGAAAGTCCGGGTCGCAGGGAGGCGGCGCTTCCCCCGGCGGCGCCGGCCGGAAGCGGTTGGCGGCGTCAACTATCAGGCTGGAGTAGCGGGCGTCGCCGGTGGCGCGGGATAGCTCGTCGCCCCACACCACCGACGCCAAGGCCGAGGGCGCCAGGTCTTCCCCGAAGCCGCCCGCTGCGGAAGCGCCTTCAACGAAGTCGCGGAGCAATGCGGTGATTTCGGGGCGGGGATTGACGCTGGCCGGGTCGAGCTGGGCCAAGCGAAGCCGCCCGCTGATGGGAACGCCCTGGGTGTAAACGATGGGGTCGAAGGAATGGCCGTAGGCCATCGAAAGGATGCGGCCCACTTCCGTCCGGCTGCGGCTGCGGCGGGCGGCGAGAGTCCGGCGGGCGGCGGAACATTCCAGCCCCTCCTGCCGGATTACGCCGAAAAGACGGCTAAGCTCGCGGGGGAGCTGCTCGCCGGACGCGGTAAGGCGCAGGCCGGGAATCGCGCCGAGACCTTCCGGGTAGCCATCTCCCAATGCCCCCAGCAGGCTCTCTTCCGGGATCTCGCGGGCAGCCACGGCCGGGGCCAAGGGGCGGGCGGCGGCGTTGCATTCCCAGACCACGGAGCCGCTGCCGGACTGCACTTCCAGCACCAGATCCGGCGCCTGGAAGCAAATCCAGCGCCACAGGTAGCGCTTCTCCGGATCCTGCTCGTCGAAGTAGAAGTTGCCCACCGGCGGATAGCCCCGGGACGGGCTGCCGCCGACGCCGTTATCAGGCCCGCGCCCGAGGCGCAGCCCGTCGGGGTTGGCGCAAGGCACGGCGCTGAGGCCGATGCGCAAGGACAGGGCATCGCCGCCGCCGACATACAGTTCAAGGGCGTGCAGCGCCATATCCACATCGGCGGCGCGGCCCGACAGCCCGCCCACCAGCAGGACACGCGCCCGGGCGGTTTCCGGCGCGTAGGCGGCACGGTCCAGCAAAGCGGGAATCGGCGTCAGGGAGCGGGTGACGCCGCAGGCTGTGCGGCTCCAGAACCCCGGGCGCGCCAAGGCCAGCGTATCCAGCGCTTCCCGGATGTCCTGCTCGCTGCTGGCATTTGCCATGGCGCTAGGACTCCCGCGGCTTTTGCACCAAGTCTATGTTCACCGTGCGGGCCGCGCTGACCGTGAAGGTCAAGGATGCGGTGCCGCCGCCCTCGGTGCTGTTCAGCACCTCGATGTTGGCCGGGCCGTGCAGGTAGGTGATTTCATCGCCTTCCACGCGGAAGGGGCGGTCGTGACCGGGGTAGAAGACGTTGGACGACGCCACCATTTTTTCGACACTGGCGTAGGCGTCTTCGGTGTCCCAGAAAATGTTGTAGGGAATGCCCCGCGCCACCGTGCCGCTCTCCGGCATGGCATCGCCCGCAATCAGCACCTTCTCCCCGTCTATCTCGGCCAGGACGCTCATGTGGCCCTTGGTATGGCCCGGCGTTTCCAGCACCGTTACGCCCTCGACGATGGTATCGCCTTCGGAGACGACCTCCACCTTCATGTTGCGCATCATGTCGGCCATTCCGGCCGCCACCGCCAAATCCCAGCGGTTGGGATTGCGGGCGTAGTCAATCTCGGTGGGGTTGACCAGCACCCGCGCGTTGCGGAACAGGTCGGTGTTCTGGCAATGATCCCAGTGCATATGCGTGAGGATAACTATGTCTATGTCGTCGGTGGTCAGGCCCATGCCGGTCAGGGCCCGGTAGAGGAACGGGCGGCGGGAGGAAGGGCCGGTGTCTATCAGTATGTTGTGGCCGCCCGTCCGCAGCAGCGAGTTGGTGGAGTAGCCGAAGGATCCTTGGTCGGTGTTAAGAGCAAATCCGTAGGTGAGAACGTCCAGCGTTGCCATGATGCGCGCTCCTTTCTACTGTGGATTTCGGGCGGCGTGGCATTGGGCGGACAGGGCCAAAGCCTTCTGAGCGGCTGAGGGGGTGCTGCGTTTCGCGGCCTCTGCGCCCGTGTTCCCAGGGGCGGGGAATGCCCGCCCCTTCCCTCCTATCCTTGAGATATGAGGGGCAACAACAGAGGGGCGCCGCCTGGCGGGAGTCAGGCTAGACTTTTTGCCGTAGAAAGGCTGCGGCAAGCCTGATGCTTCATTCCGCCCGGCCTTTCCTAGCTGGCCTCCTCGAGATCGGCGTAAACCCGGCGCATATAGGCCCCGGAATCGTTTTCCACGTCGGTGAACCAGCGCAGCAGCGAGCGGGTCAGCGCGTCCACCGACTCGTCCTCCATAGCGGCCTCGTAGCGTTCGCGGACGGTGGGCTTGGGAGCGTTGGCCGTGGCCTCGCGCAGCCAGGCTATCTTCTCCAGGTCGCTCATATCCGAAGACAGCGCCTGCATCCGCTGGGCGAACATGGGGTCGTCCTTGTCCGCTCCCTCGAAGCCCAGCTCGCGGATGCGCCGCTCGAATATCTGCCCGTGGCTGTCTTCCCGCTCTGCCACCATGGTCAGGCAGCCGCGCAGGTCTGCGTTGGGCGTCTTGTCGGCCCATGCCTTGAGGAACAGGCCAGCGCGATGTTCCTGGAGGCGGATGTCGTTGAGCAGATCAATGTATTCCGGTTTGTCTGACATAACAAGACCTCACGAAATAAGGCGTTTTGGAGGCAAGGGCGGACGCCGCGGCCATCTTTCCCAGAAAAGCATCCGCAGGAAACACCGGGCCGCGCGGGTTAAAGGCGAGTTTAATTCGCTGCCGGTAGGGTGTCAAACCTCGCCGCCCTCGCAAAAGACTCCCTCTCCACCGAGAGCGGGTTGGCGCGAGAGCGCGCCCCGTTCGTAAACTAACCGGCGCCGGAGCTTGGCGTTCCGCCCTCACCCCGGCCCTCTCCCGATGTAAGAGGGAGAACGGAAAGACCCCAGCATCCGGCGCGTGCTAAAATGCCGTCACGATTCACGCCAACCAAAACCCTTCGCGGTATGGCATTATGCACACGCTCTACGAAATGAGCCGTCCGCCATGTCCGTAAAAACCCTATAGCATCAAGGTCGAGCGAGACCTGCCGGAGCTGACGCCAAACCAATAACGACACCCTAACGGAGGCAACGCAGCATGACGCAAACTAACAGCGAAAGCGGCATCACCCGCGCCTTGGGCGATTTCGCGGCCACACTGGATTACGAGAGCCTATCCCCGGAAGTGGTGGACTGGGCCAAGTATCTCTGCCTGGACTTCGCCGGGGTTACGCTCAACGGCTCCACCACCGGCTCGGCCCGGGCCGTGGTGGACGCCCTGCGGCGTCTGGGGCGCTCCGGGCCGTCGGCTATCGTAGGCACGCCCCATCGCGTGCTGTCGGAGTATGCCTCCATGGCCAACGGCGTCGCCTTCCACAGCATCGAGATGGACGACGTGAACAACGAGGCGTCGCTGCATCCCGGCGTGGCGGCCTTCCCCACGGCTCTCGCCATGGCCGACCTGGCTCGGGTTTCGGGCAAGGACTTCATAACCGCCGTGGTGGCGGGCTACGACGTCATCGTGCGGCTGGGCCGGGCGCTGCAACCGGCGGAGCATTACGGGCGGGGCTTCCACCCCACCGGAACCTGCGGGGCCTTCGGCGCGGCGGCGGTGGCCGGCCGGCTGCTGGGACTGCAAGGCAACGACTTCATCCACGCCCTGGGCATCGCGGGCAGCCAGACCGCCGGAAGCATGGAATACTTGGCGCAGGGAGCATGGACCAAGCGGCTGCATCCTGGCTGGGCGTCGCACAGCGGCTCTTGGGCGGCGCTGCTGGCCCGCTCCGGCTATACCGGCCCCACCACCATCATTGAGGGGCGCGACGGATTCCTGCAAGCCTATTCGGGAAACCCCGACCCGTCGCTGGTGCTGCAAGACCTAGGAGAGGAGTATCTGATTACCCGCACCGGCATCAAGCCCCATGCCTGTTGCCGCTACAAGCAGGGGCCTATAGACTGCCTCATAGAACTGCGCAATACCCACGGCCTGAAAGCCGACGACGTGGAGGAAGTGACCGTCGGCGTGCTCAGCGGCGGTTTCAAGCTGGTGGCGTCCCCGGAAGAAGCCAAGGCCAACCCTCAAACCATCGTGGATATGCAGTTTTCCATGCCCTTCGGCGCCGCGGTGGCCTTGGCCTATGGCCGCGCCTCGCTGGAGGAATACGCCGAGGGAATGCCGGAACGCCCGGAAATCCGCCGTCTTCTGCCGCGAGTCAAATGCGTGACCGACCCGGAACTGGACGCTCATTTCCCCCGCGAGTTCCGCGCCTGGGCCGAAGTCGCCACCGCCGACGGACGCCGCCTGCGCAGCGACATCCGCTATCCCAAGGGCGACCCGGAAAACGCCCTGTCTTGGGCCGAAATGAAGGACAAGTTTACCCTCCTGACCGCCCCGGTAATCAGCCCGCAACGACAGCAGGAAATCATCGCCGCCATCGAATCGCTGGAGCGGATGGAAGACGTGCGGGAGCTGGCCGCCCTGCTGTCCACGGAATAGAAGCCAGACAGTGACTCCGCCGTTGCCCGGCGTCCGCATCCCCGAAATGCCCCAGGGCACCGCTGGCCCGGCAGCGGCGCGGACGCCGGGCGGCCTGGGGGCTGGGAACGACTTGGTATTCTACAAGGTGTGTTGGCATTGCCCGCTCCGTCATTCCCGAGATGGCGGGAATGACCGGGAGACGGAACGGCGCAGCCAGTCAGCAATGCCAGCACACGTCGAGAATACAGCGTTCCTATTGTTGTTGTGATTCAATATCCCTTCAGGTCTAGAATACTAGCGACCGGCAAACCTTGACGAAACCGGGTTGAGGCATAGAATATCCGCAATCTCCCTTTTGCCCGGTGAACTATGCCCGATTCCCCGGCTGATATGCTGTTAGCCCCCTACCGCGTGCTGGACCTGACCGACGAGCGCGGGTTGCTCTGCGGCAAGATTCTGGGCGACCTGGGCGCCGACGTGGTGCAGGCCGAACCGCCCGGCGGCAGCCCGGCCCGGCGGGTTGGGCCGTTCTACGGCGATGACCCGGCGCCGGACAAGAGCCTGTACTGGTGGGCCTACGCCGCCAACAAACGGGGGGTTACCCTCAACCTGGAGCATGCCGACGGGCGCGGGCTGCTGCAGCGGCTGGCGGTGTCCGCCGATTTCGTCATCGAATCTTTCGACCCCGGCTATCTAGACGGGCTGGGCGTCGGCTACTCCCGTCTTTCCGAGTTGAACCCCGGCATCGTCATGGCGTCCATCACTGCCTTCGGGCGGGACGGGCCATACGCCGGATACCCGGCGTCGGACATCACCGGCATGGCGCTGGGAGGATTCATGCACCTGACCGGCGACCCCGACCGCGCGCCGCTGCGCCCCGGCTTTCCGCATTTCTACCTGCACGGCTCGGCGGCAGCGGCGGCCGGGGCGATGCTGGCCCACACTCACCGCGCCCTGACCGGCGAGGGGCAGCGGGTGGACGTTTCCTGCCAGCAGGCGGCGGCACGAACCCTGGCCCACGCGCCTCAGATATGGGACATCGAGGGCGCGGTGTTGCAGCGCATGGGCGTCTACCGCCAGACTTCCGGCGAGAACCGGGTGCGCATCAACTGGCCCTGCGCCGATGGTTACGTCAACTATATGCTCCAGGGCGGCGGGGTAGCGGCCAGCACCCGCGCCCTCTTCCAATGGATGGAGGAGGACGGTTTCGACGTAACCGGGCTTCAAGCCCTCGAGTGGGAGAATATGGGCTATGGCCGCATCACTCCCGAAGTGATGGATCTGGTGGTCGGGCCCATGGGCCGGTTCTTTCTGGGGCATACCCGCGAGGAGCTGACCAAGGAGAGCCTGAGCCGCCGGATCCTGCTCTTCCCGGTAGCCACGCCCTCCGACCTGCGGCGGCATCCGCAGTTGGCGGCCCGCGGCTACTTCACGCCGCTGGCGCACCCGGAACTGGGAACGGCGGTTGACTACCCCGGCGCCTTCATCAAGGGCGGCGACGGCGCGGCGGTGGCGAGCCTGCGCCGCCGCGCCCCGCTGGTGGGCGAGCATAACCTGGAAGTGTACGGCGGCGAGCTGGGCCTGTCGGCCGCCGAAATCGAATCGCTGCGCCGCAGCGGAGCAATCTAACCGTTACCGGCTTTCCCTCTCCCTATGGGAGGGGGTTGAGGGTGAGGGCGTAATTCCATGGCGCAAAAACCGCTGGACGGCGTAAATGTCCTCGATTTCTGCTGGGTTGCCGTGGGGCCGATGACCACCAAGTACCTGGGCGAGTACGGCGCGACGGTGGTGCGAGTGGAGTCGGCCAAGCGCCCCGGCACCCTGCGGTCGGCGGCCCCCTTCCGCGACGGCGTAGCGGGCATCAACCGCAGCGCCTACTTCGCCAGCTATAACGCCAACAAGCTGGGCATCACCGTAGATATGCGCCATCACCGCGCCCGCGAGCTGATGCTGCGGCTGGCCGGGTGGGCGCATATCGTTACCGAGAACTTCACCCCCGGCACCATGGAGAGCTGGGGGCTGGGGTTCGACGAGCTGCGGGCGGTCAACCCCGGGGTGGTGATGTTCAGCGCCTCGATGATGGGGCGCGGCGGGCCAATGGAGCGGCAGCCCGGCTTCGGCCCGGTGCTGTCGTCGCTGGTGGGCCTGACCAACGTCACCGGCTGGCCCGACCGCACGCCGGTCAACCCCTATGGCGCCTATACCGATTTCATCGTCCCCCGCTTCGCCGTGGCCGCCATACTGGCGGCGCTGGACCACAGCCGGCGCACCGGCGAGGGGCGGCACATGGATCTGTCGCAACTGGAAACCTCGATGCACTTTCTCGCGCCGTTGCTGCTGGACTATACCGCCAACGGACGCGAGCCGGAACGGCAGGGCAACCGCGACGCCGGGGCGGCGCCCCATGGCGTTTACCCTTGCCGGGGCCAAGACCGTTGGCTGGCCCTGGCCTGCCGCGCCGAAGAGGAGTGGCAGGCGCTTCTGTCCGTCGCCGAGCCGCCGGGCGGCCCGCTCCACGCCGACGCCTTCGCCACCCTGCTGGCCCGCAAGGCCAACGAGGACGAACTGGACCATCTGATAGCCCAATGGACGGCCCAACACGAGCAGCGGCTCTTGATGCGCCAACTTCTGGAAGCGGGCGTTCCGGCGGGAATGGTCAACGACCCGCGCGACCTGTTCGATGACCCGCAACTGCAACACCGCCAGCATTTCCGCTGGCTGGAACACCCCGAAATCGGCCCCTACGCCACCGACCGCAGCGAGTTCAACCTGTCCCTCACCCCCGGCAGCCTGGACGCCCCGGCTCCCCTGCTGGGCCAGCACACCGAGCGCTTCCTGCGCGAAATCATCGGCCTAAGCGAAGAAGAGTACCGCGCGCTGGAAAGCGACGGGGCGCTGGAGTAGCGCCCCTCAAACCCCATCTTGGACGGAGGACGCAGAATGCAGGGCGTACTCCTACGCAAACCGCGATTGCGCCCCCGGACTCCGCCGGCGACGCGGGGCCTGCCGGAAAGTGGCTTCCGGGGCTAGGCGCGGGTATTCCGCCCGCTTGCCTGCCAGCAGTTCCTCGATGGTCAGAATCTGGATGCGCGGATAGTGAGTGTTGGGGTAATGTTCCGGGGTATAGAACCCGGCGGCAGCAGCTTCCGTTTCCATTGGGCGAGTAGCAGGCTGTAAAGTTATAAACAGGCCGATTTCCGCCTTTTCTCGCTCCATATCGCCTTTCAGGGTGGCGATCTGCCCCCGATTAACGTGGCCGCTCTTCACCTGCGCGACGATGCGTCTGGCCTTGCCGCTGTTGTCGTCGAAAAAGTTGATGTAGCCGTCAATGCCGGAGTCCGCGCCCTTTTTCCGGGCCTGGGCCGGGCGGGCATCCACCAGACCCAATGCCCACCACTCGAACTGATAGCGACCGGAGTTTTCGCTGTCCGTTGCGAGGGCTTGGGCGCTGGCTACGTCCTGCGGCTGGCCCAGCACTTCGTAGGGTTTCAGTTCGTCCTTGAAGGTGTCTTGCAGCCGGTGGCGTATCAGGGTGATGGCTATATGGGTAATGTCAATGCCAATCCAGCGCCGGTTGAGCCGCTCCGCAGCCGCGATGGCCGTGCCGCAGCCGCAGAAGGGGTCCAGCACCACATCGCCCTCGTTGCTGCTGGCGTTGATGATCCGCTCCAGTAGCGCCTCGGGCTTCTGCGTGGGGTAGCCGAGCCGTTCACGGGCCTGGGCGCCTATGGGCTGAATGTCCGTCCAGGTTGACTGAACTGGCATTTCGGAGTTGGATTCGTTCAGGTATCTTTTCCGCTGTGGAACTCTCCCATTGGGCGGCCAGTAAATTAAGCCCAGTTCGTCCAACAAGTCCAATTTCTGTTGGCTCGTTAGGTTATCAAGATTTTCGTTGCTATATTCAACAAGAGTTGCTTTGGGCACCGCCCAGTGCCGCCCCACATCCGTCGGATTCACTCCTCTCCAAGGCTCGCCAGAATCACCAAACCGCACACCTGCGCCGGTTAAATCAGACAGCCGGTACAGGCCCTTTTCGTCCTTGTGGCGATAGAACCTTCTGATGTATGACTCATCATAACTTTGAAACGCCCGGTTCCAAATGTACCTCCGGGATTTGCTGTAAAAGAAAATCGTATCATGGTTTGGGCCATACCTAGTAGCGCTGTTGTGGGCGGATGTCCGTTTCCAAATGATTTCGTTCCGAAAGTTCTCCGGTCCAAACACTGCATCCATCAGCAGCTTGAGGTAGTGGCTGGCCGTGGGGTCGCAATGCAAATAGATACTGCCGGTGTCTTTCAGGACGCGGTGCAGCTCGACCATCCGCTGCGCCATCATCGCCAGGTAGGCCATCATGTCGCTGTCGCCCAAGAAGGAGCGCATGGCCTGGAGCAGGTCTGAGAGCTTGCCGGAGCCGCTGGCTACCACGTCCCGGTAGGCACTCTCCGATTCCAGGCTCCAGTGCCAGGTGTCCTCGAAGGCGGTAATCTGCGCCGTCGACTGCTGGCCGCTCTTTTCCTGGAACAGCACGTTGTAGTTGGCGTTGGAGTTGAAGGGCGGGTCGAGATATATGAGGTCAACGCTGGCATCGGCGATATGCTCGCGCAGGATGTCCAGATTGTCACCGAAGTAGAGCCGGTTTTTCCAGCCTGAGGTTGTCATGGGCCGGGCTTTCGCGACGCGCAATTTCTGCGCTAGCTCAGGGTCAACTTCCAGGGCAGGGCGCATCCGGGCAAAGTCATCCTCGGAGAGTTCCCACGTGTCGGGGTCTGCGGCGATGCCGGCCTGTATTGCCGCTTCCAAACCGTATTCCTCGGCTATCTCGTCGAAGGTCAAACCGCTAAATTCAATGTGCTCGTCCATAAAATTCTCTTTCTTTTCTGCTGGCCGCACGCAAGCTGATGATCCTGTATCTGTCGCCGCGAATTGTATACACTACGAAATGGAGAGTACTACCGATATATCCGATGGCCGAGGTTCGACTTTCGCCATGCCGGTCGCTGGGGATGGAGACCGCGTTGTCCCAATCGAAACGCTCAACGTCTTCAAAGTCTATACCGTGCTTTATCAGGTTGAACTGATTTTTGGAATTATCCCATTCGTATGTCACAGTATCTCAAAGGCTGTGAATCCGTCCCCATGAGGCAATCGTTCCTCATGGGGACAAAAAGCAGCGCCGAAAGCCTTCCCGTCATTGCTGGTTCATTATACTCCACGCAGGGCAACGGCACTAAAGCGTCTGCCAGTCCGCGGCTTGCTCGAAGGCGTGGGCGGCTTGCAGCGCCGTTGCGTCGTCGAAGCGGCGGCCTGCCAGCATCAGGCCGACGGGCAGCCCCTCGGCGGTCTTGCCGCAGGGCACGCTTATGGCCGGGTGGCCGGTCATATCGAAGGGGCCGGTGTTAGCCAGCATATCCCACCCGTGGGACAGCACGGCATAGGGGTCGCCCTTGGCGTCGTTGCGGTGGGCCGGCATCGGCGTGGTCGGCATCGCCAGCAAATCGAACTGGGTCAGGGCATCGTCGTAAGCGGCCCGCAGTTGGCGGCGCATATTCTGGGCCTTGGCGTACATCCGGCTGTTGTACTGTTCGGTCATGTAGGAACCGATGAGCAGCACCAGCTTGACCGTCGGCGGGAAATCGTTGCCCTGGGAACGGCGTCCTGCGCCTAGGGCATGGGCCAGTCCGGGGTTGTATTGCCCCTCGAAGTGCCGGCCGGTGCCGCTGGTCTGAAGCAGCCCGGTGGCGCCCTCGGCTATCAGCCCCCAGACAACGCCCCTAGCCTTGGTATGCCAGGGGATGGAGACATCGGTCACCGTCGCCCCGGTCTCGGCCAGCAGCCGCAAGGCGCGGCGCACCCGGTAGTCCACGGCCGGATCGGATTCCGGCAGGCCGAACCCTTCGGTCATTACGCCAATCCGAAGACCGGAAGCGTCGCCACTCAGGGCCTCGGTGTAGGGTTGTGTCGTAACCTCGCCCTGGCGCGGGTCCAGCGGGTCTTTCCCGGCGATGACCTCCAGCATCAGGGCCGCTTCGTAGACCGTCCGCGCCATGAGGCCGGCGTGGTCGAAGGTGTTGTCTATGCCGACTATGCCGGTGTACGGCACCAGTCCGTGGGTCGGTTTGTGGCCCACCACGCCGCAGAAGGAGGCCGGGATGCGAATGGAGCCGCCCTGGTCGCCGCCGATGGTTATGTCAATGTCGTCGTAGTACAGCGCAGCAGCCGAACCGCCGGAAGAGCCGCCCGCCAGGTAGCCGGTGTCGTGCGGGTTGAGGGTGGGGCCGAAGGCGCTGGTGTCGCCCGCGCCGGAGAAGGCAAAGTTGTCCAGGTTGAGAATGGCCGTTATTTCCGCCCCTTCATCCAACATACGGGTGACGATGGTGGCGTCGCTGTCGGGTATGTAGTCCTCCAGAATCAGCGAGGCGCAGGTCATGGGCATTCCGGCCACGCAGATGTTGTTTTTCAGTCCGATGCGCTTCCCGGCCAGCCGGCCGCCGGTGGCGCCCCGCAGGGTGCAGCGGCGCAGTATGGCGTTGTAGGGGTCTTGCTCAGGGCTGGGCCGCGTTCCGGCGTCGCGGCTGGGATAGCGCAGGGGCGTCCGCGGCTCCGGCAGCTGCTCCAGGATGTCATAGGACTCGAACAGCCCCGGAATCATAGCCTCGAACGCCGCCATCTCGGAGTCCGTTATGCCGAAGTTGTTGGCTTCCGCCAGCCGCCGGAGATCCTGGGGGGTTGGCCTTCGTATGGTCATTTCATCCCTCCGGTTTCAGGTAGGAATCAGCGGTTTCGCTCAGGATAGCACTTGCCGCCCAGCAACGGGGGCGCCGGATCAGTCGCCGGAGGCGGGCGCAGGGGAAGGTTGGGATCCAAAGCCCAAGGCGGCGCCCGCGGCTACCAAGGAAAGGGGCGTAAAACTGGCGATGAACATTGCCAGCTTGAGGTCTCCGGTGGCTTCTTCCAGGAATCCGATGAACAACGGCCCCATGGCTTGCCCGGCTGATATGAGCATCATTACAAAGGAAAACGCCACCGCCAGTTGCCGCGGCTGGATGCCCCGCAAGTTAAAAGGCACTGTAATCAGGATGGGGAAGAAGGTCCAGGAAATGCCGTTGATGACGGCCATCAGAAAAATGAACGGCACGGAGCTGAAAAGAATCATCCCCAGGAAGGAACCCACCATCAGAATCCCCAAGGCTTGCAGGAACAGCCCTTCCTTGCGCCAAGCGGCGGCGTAGTAGCCGATAGCCAGTCCCCCTAGTCCGCCGAGGATTACGTCTAGGGCCAAGGCAATGCCGCTGATCCGCAGGGAGATGTCGTATTCCTGCAACATCAGGGTGGGGTAAAAGGATACGAAGGCCGAAAAGGCCATGGTGGCTCCAGAAAACCCGCCGCCGCAAATCCACAGGTCGCGGTGGCTAAGGGCGCTGCGCAGCAGGGGCAGGAGGGGCTGGGACTCGCCCCTGGCGAACTCGTCGGTCACCCGGTCGCGTCCCATCACCAGCCAGACGGCTGCCAGAGCAACGTAGTAGAAGGCGAATACGCGAAGGGCGCCCCGCCAGTCGTCCCCCAGAAGGATGAGAATCACCGGCGAGAGGGCCAGCCCCCCGCCAACCACCAAGCCGAAGAAGACGTTGGACAGACCGTTGACCAGCACCACCTCGCGGGGCGGGAACCACTGGCGCGTCAGCAGCGCTCGCGCCGGTTGTTGCGCGATGGTGAATATGCCGAACAGCAGCCGCCCCAGAAGCAGGAAGGCAAACACCGGCGCCCAGCTCTGCATGAACAGGCACAGGGCGCAGCCCGCCAGGGTGATGGCCGTGAGCCACTTGGGCGAGAGGCGGGAACCGGCCCAAGCGATGGGAATCGCCAAGACAATGGTGCTCCAGAAGGGCGCGGAACCCAGAAGCCCCTGCTGGGACGGCGACAAGGACAGCCCGGCGGTAATGGACGGCAACAGAATTCCCAAGGTGTTTATCACCATCTGCGCCGAGACGTTGGACATCAGGTAAAGGCATATCAGCGCCCAGCGGTAGGTGGGATAACTCGTCATTTCAGTCCTTTGGTCGAATCAATAGTAACCCGAAACCCGTCTTAGCCCATTGCGCCAATGGAATTGAGTTGCAGGTTTGACATATCATAGTCCCTTGAAAGGCAATCCCGCCAATGGAAAGCGGCCTATGCTTGGCGGGAAGGCGGGAAATTGCCCTCATTTTACGAGAGAACTGCGGAGGCGTGGTTATGGAAAGGATCGGAGTCGGTTTTTCCGGCGGGATGCCGCCGCCCGACATCGTGGAATGCGTGAAACTGGCCGAGGAACTGGGCTACGAATCAGCCTGGGTGGCCGAGGGACATGGCGGCGACCAGTTCGCCATCCTCACCGCCTGCGC
The DNA here is from genome assembly GCA_965213725.1 of Dehalococcoidia bacterium. Taxonomy (GTDB): domain Bacteria; phylum Chloroflexota; class Dehalococcoidia; order Lucifugimonadales; family UBA3495; genus VXOI01. The sequence goes on along the minus strand of OZ243924.1, from coordinate 3,271,961 downwards.
CGTAGCTACCAGCAGGATAAAACTGGGAACCAGCATTACCAGCGTTTTCGTCCGCACCGCCCCGACCATCGCCATGGCCGCCGCCACGGTAGACCACTTCTCCGGCGGCCGTTTCATCCTCGGTCTCGGCAGCAGCCACAAGGTGCAGGTGGAACCGGAGCACGGGCTGGAATTCAACCGCCCGATACAGCGGATGCGGGAATGCACCGACATCGTCCGGGGCATACTGCGCGACAGCGACATCAACTACCGGGGCGATGTGTACAATATCGAACGCTTCGACCTGTGGTTCGAGCCGGTGCGCCGTCAAATGCCCGTTTACTTCGCCGCCGTCCGGCCCAGGATGCTGGAAATCTGCGGGGAAATTTCCGATGGCGTCATACTCACCTGGTGCACTCTGGCCCATGCGGCGACCGCTGTAAAACACATCGCTGCGGGGGCGGAACGAGCCGGGCGAGACCCGGAGGACGTGGACGTAGCCACCCTGATTGCCTGCGCAGTATCCGAAGACCGTGACACCGCCCGGGACGAGCTGCGCCGCTACGTCGCGTCCTACGTCTGGCGCTTTCCCCGCTACCGCCGCTTGGTAGAGGAAGCAGGATTCGCCGAAGAAGTGCGAGCCGTAGCCCGAGCCTGGCGAGAGGGGCGAACCGAGGAGGCTCTCGCCTTGGCCCCGTCCGGGCTGGTGGACACCGTCGCTCTGGCCGGCTCCCCGGAGGACTGCCGCGACCGCCTGCGGCAATACCGAGAGGCTGGCATAAAGCTGCCCATCATATCCCCCCGCGCCTCCGGCCCCAACGCCAAGTCGCGGGCCATGGCTGTAATCCGCGCCTGCGCTCCGTCCTGACAAAGTTGCCTCTACCGGAGAGAAAGGGGTTGAGGTGAGAGCATATCTGAAGCCACCGCAAGCCGACAACAAAAAGAAGAGAGGAGTGCCATGACCGCTATCACCGCCGGAACGCTGGAAACGCTGCGCGGCATCCCTACCCAGACGCTGATTGACGGCCTGTGGGTGATGGGCTGGCCGATGAGTTTCATCCACGGCGCCAAGCCCCTCCGGCCGGGGCAGCAAATGGCCGGGCGGGCGGTCACCCTGCGCTTCGTGCCGCACCGTCCCGACCTAGCCGCCGACAAGCCCGCCGGGACCGACTCCGCGGAATACGTCGCCTTCGAGCTGTGCGGCCCGGAGACAGTGCTGGTCATAGACGCCATGGGCTGGGAGTACAGCTCCATCGGCGGCGACATCAAGTTCATGCGCCTGATGCAACGGCAAGCGGGCGGGCTGGTCACCGACGGCGCAGTGCGCGACAGCAACGCGCTCAAGGAATACGGCTTCCCGGTCTACGCCGCCAATACCACGGCCAAGCAAGGCCCCGCCGAGTTCTGGCCTTGGCAGGTCAACGACGCCATCCAGTGCGGTGGCGTCCTAGTGCGCCCCGGCGACGCCGTAGTCGGCGACGACGATGGCGCGGTGGTCGTCCCGGCCGCAGCCGTGGATGAAGTAATCCGCATCGCCCACGAGCGTGAAGAGGTGGAGACGGTAATCAAGGCCCAACTGGAAGTCGAGCGGTGCAGCCCCGGAAAGTACTACCCGTTCAACGAGCGGACCTGGCGGCTGTTCGAGGAAAAGACCGGAAAGAAGCGCGGCGGATAGAGCAGTGAAGAAGAGAGCTTAAAGTGAGCATCAACACCGAATTTCTCGTTCGCTGCATCCAGACGCTGGAAACGGCTTTCGAGCAATTGCAGCAGCAGGAAACGGATAGCATTGCATACGCTATCTGCCGCGCCGCTTGCGTCAAGGAGTTTGAGATTATCCTGGAGCAGCGCGGCAATTTGCCAAGCGGCGTCTGCGTCCCTACTTTGCTTCTAACCGCCAAGCAGACCGCCTGACTTACAAGGACAGGTTCCGGTACGCCGCCAGGTATACCCTGATACCAGTGGAAAGCGCTGAACGCCGGTTCCAATACCGTGACAACCGCAACGATTCAGTCCACGACTACGGCGAGGGTTTCGCCGAAATCACGCTCAAACTGCTGCCGCAATTCATAGCAGACGCCAAACCTTTGGCCCGTGTCATAGCGGAGACACCGATGACTGACCGCCTGCGCCTGCCGCCCCGCTACCGTCAAGAAACTGTAGAGTGCCGCTCAAATTCTCCCGTAATCCGCTCTCGGTTCATGCTCCCTCAATGGTATAGGCCTTACTGTCAGAGTAAGTCTTTCCGGTTCTGCAACCTGCCTCAGTATGAGCCGAAATCCCGCACGAGGCCGGAAAGCCAGTCCATTGCCTTGGGGTACTGCGGCAAGTCCAGCACGAACTCCTGTCCCCGGCCCACGCTCTGCAGATATGCGTAATCATCATCGTGCTGCCATTTTGTGCGGTCACCATGGTAGGTCAGAGGCGTCCTTTTGCCATCGGGATAGAACCAGCGGGGAAGCCGCCACCGTGACACCGGACTGTCTGGCTCCGTTAGAACGAGCCGTTCGTGGAATCGCGGGAAAACTCCCGCTCCCGGTGCTGTCTGGCTGTCGCCTAGGTCCAAGCTGTGGGATGCCACGTACAGTGTGTTGCTTGGGTCATCATACCAACTGAAGTGACAGTGATAACGCGCCCAATCGAACTTCTCATAATCCCTTATTTCATCCACCTTGCAAACTTGTTCAATCTGGAGCCAACCCCAAAGGATGTGCCGTTGCGCTTTGCCCCTGACAAAGCGCCAACCCTCTTGAGTCTTCTGCACTCGCTGGTAGAGGCCAAAGAACAAGAACACATCTCCAGCACCCACACCTTGCTTTTCCAAATGCCCTTCCGCTGCGCCTGCCTGTCCGAATAGGCCACGCCATCCGTCGCAGCGGGGAAGGGCATCCGGGCGGATATCGGGGTCCAAGCCTACGAGATTCCGCGCACGACAACGCTTGCGAGTAAGGTCTTCAACTACCTGCCCGATATTGGTGTTACCGTGATGCAGGTCCCTGTAATGAATTGGGGTGTAATGAATTGGGGTCTCATCATCGGCACCGGGGATTGGCAGCGAATACATCGTGCCGTCGGGGAAGATGGGGCTGGGACAGCCTCCAGATGCACTATCGAATCCCTTTCTGCTGAGAATCAGTTTCCTTGGCTTCATGCTCCATACCCCTCTCAGTGATCTACGGGATCAGCAACAGTTTGTCGGTCGTGAGGTGGTCTTCAAGCGGAAATTGAGCACGCCCTCTGCGAGCCAGCCAAAGAGATAGCTAGCACACCAGCCCAGTTTCTCGCGGATGAGAGTATAGCACATCGCCACCTCTGGCAGGGGGCGGGACAGGGTCTTTCGGTTCTCGAAGTGAGGGAATAATATGTGGGGATGGAGCAGAAAGTTGAGCAGCTAGGCCCCGCGTTGTTGGAAGCATTCCAGAGAGTGCCAGACCCTCGCAGACCCTTGGGCCGACGTTATCCCCTGCCAGCCATTCTGTCCCTGGCGGTCTGCGCGATGCTCTGCAACTGCCACAGCCTCTACGCCATCCACCAATGGGGCCGGGAACACGAGACATCATCAGCCATTCCAACCCATCGTTACGCACTTTCAGCGACAGCCAGCCAGCACGATAGAGCGTAGCCAAGTCAGCCGAAGTCTGGAGCGTTGACTGGACCACGCGATGGAACCACGAAGACCGCGCCAGCAGTGAGCATCAACACAGAATTTCTCATTCGCTGCATCCAGACGCCGGAAACGGCTTTCGAGCAATTGCAGCAGCAGGAACCGGATAGCATTGCATACGATATCTACCGCGCCGCTTGCGTCAAGGAGTTTGAGATTATCCTTGAGATTATCCTGGAGCAGTGCGGCAATTTGCTCATGCGGCGCCTGCGTCCCTATTTTGCTTCTAACCGCCAAGCAGACCGCCTGACTTACAAGGACAGGTTCCGGTACGCCGACAGGTATACCCTGATACCAGTGGAAAGCGCTGAACGCTGGTTCCAATACCGCGACAACCGCAACGATACAGTCCACGACTATGGCGAGGGTTTCGCCAAAATCACGCTCAAACTGCTACCGCAATTCACAGCCGACGCCAAAACTTTGGCCCGTGTCATAGCGCAGGACACCGATGACTGACCGCCTGTGCCTGCCGCCCCGCTACCGTCAAGAAATAGAAACCCCGCTCCGAAATCGCCTTCCCGGAGTGGAAGTATGGGCCTACGGCAGCCGGGTCAACGGCCAAAGCCACGATGTCAGCAACCTCGACCTAGCGCTGCGCGGCCCGAACCTAGCGCCCATTCCGGACGCCGCCCTCCGCGGTCTGCGGGAGGCGCTGCGCGACTCCGGCATTCCCATCCTAGTGGAGGCGCGGGATTGGGCAAGGCTGCCGGAGGGCTTTCGCTTGGAGATCGAGCAGGATTACGTGGCCCTGCTGGGTGCGGATGCCGAATCGCCGGAAACCGGCTAGATTTTGTGTGTCATAGGCACCCGGCGGGGCCGCAGGATTGCCAGTAACGGATCGCTGCGCGGGCAGTTCCGCCCGTGATGCCCTTAAGAGCAGCACAGCGACGTTACTCCACAGCATTCTCAACAGGCAGCGGCAACGCTTGAAGGACTGGCGGCTGCGGAATCACGCATAATCAGCGCATGTTGAGAATACCGTCGGTGGTTTCCCGCTTGACCAGCCGCCGGATGAGTTCGTAGAGGCGTTCGCGTTCGGCGGTCCACCACCGTGTCCAATACTGCGAACTCCGCCGTTCAGGGCGACCTCGGCGGCGTCCCTGCCCCCAATGGGACTATCCTCCGGCGTGGGAATGGTGTAGATGATGGTGGCCTTGCCGGGGCTGACCAGCACCTCCTTGACGAAGGAACGCACGAAGGCTTTGGTCTCGGTGAGTTCGCTGGTCTTGAGGAACTCGCTCATGTCCTGGGCGAAGGCGGCGATGGTGTCGGCGCTGTCCAGGAGTTCCCGCCTCTGGGACAGCAGGATCCGGGATTCCTCAGCAGCGGCTTCCAGTTGTTCCCGGCGGTGGCGGTGTTCCAGGATGCGCTCGGAAGCGTCGGCCATGTCCAAGTTGGTGGTCTCCACGAAATGCCAGATGCGGTCCAGCTTGCGCTTGACCTCTGCCAACTCAGCCTCGATGGTTTCCAGGTTCTGCCGTTCCTCCCGGGCGATGCCGTCCATCTCCTCGTCCACCAGCCGCACCAGGTCGCGGACGTTGGACTCGGTGAGGATGTTGTCCCGGATGTTGGAGACGATGATGTCCTCAAAGGACTTGGCGTTGAGCCTGGGGGTGTCGCAGGTGCCGCTGCCCTGTTTGAGGAGGGACTGGCAGACGTAGTAGGTGTACCTGCCGCCCTTGGCCTCGGCGGCGGTGAGGGCCTTGTTGCAGGGTTCACACTTGGCCAGGCCGCTGAGCAGATAGGGGCTGGCGGCGCGGCGGGGGTGGGTTACTTTTGGAGCCCGCGCCTCCATGAGCTTTCTGGCCCGGCCAAACTCATCCTAGGATACGATGGCGGGGAAGGCGTCTTCGACGCGCACCGGCTCCTGGCCGTCCCGGGCCTTCTGGCCCCAGACCAAAGTGCCGGTGTAGGCTTCGTTGGTCAGCGCCTTGTGGACGGTGGTCTTGCGCCACTGCTTACCCTTGGGGGAGGGGATGCCCTCGGCGTTCAGGGTCTTGAGGATGTCCAGGGAGGTCTGGCCCTGGAGGGTGAGGTCGAAGATGCGGCGGACCACGGCGTCGTGGGGCGGGTTGAGTTCCAGCCTGGGGCGCTTCTTGGCCCCGTCCTGGACGTAGACGCGGCGGTAGCCGTAGGGGGGCGTTGGTGGTCATCCAGAAGCCCCGGGAAGCGGCCTCGCGCATTCCCCGCACGACCTCCTGCGCCAGATTTTCGCTGTAGAACTCGTCCACGCTTTCGATGATGGCCTCCATGAGCTTGCCGGTGGGAGTGTCGTCGGCGTGCTCGGTGATGGAGACGACGCGGATGCCCCGCCTGCGGAGCATGGACTTGAAGGCCACGGCGTGTTCCCGCTTGCGGGTGAACAGGCTAAACTTCCAGACGAGAATCTCCAGGAAGGGAGCCTCCGGCTTGGATGCCTCGTCAAGCATCCGGCGGAATTGGGGCCTATCGGCGATGCGTCCGCTCTCGGCCTCGTCCACGTACTCGCGGACCACCAGGTAGCCGTTCTTCCCGGCGTAGTCGCGGAGTGCCCGCAGTTGGGCGGCCACGGACAGGTCCACGTCCTGGCGGTCGCTGGACACCCGGGCGTACAGGGCCACGGGGGCCAGGTCGGTATTCTTACTCATCCCTCTGTCCTCCTTGATCATCTTCCCGTTCAGCCTGTCGGGAGCGCAGCCGTTCCAGGCGTTGCTCACGGCGCAGTTCCCGGTCTTCCATGTACAGGCGGAGGGCTTCGCGCACCAGCTCGCTCATGTCGCGGCCCTCCTCATCCTTCACCCGCTGCACCTGGTCGAACATCTCCGGGGGCAGAGAGAAGGTGATGGTCCTGGAAATGCGTCGTGGCGACATGGTCTCTTGTATCTTGGGTTTGGTGTGTAACAATCAATTCACTTGGGTGGATTTGAGGCGCGGTAGACCGGAGTCTCTCAGGTCATGGCAGACCGTAAAAAAAGCTAGGGTCACCGCACTGATCCTCATAGAGCCCGAACAGTTGCCTGGGTTGACCGAAGCCCGCATCTTGCAAGGAAGGGCCAGCAATCCACACAGGGAGGTACAGATGGAACAGGAGCTCAGATACGTAGGCATTGATGTCTCCAAATCGAAGGTGGATATCGCGGTCCGTCCTACAGGCCAACGATGGGTTGTCTCCTACGACGAAACCCAAGTCGGGGAGTTGGTTTCTCAGATGGAAGACCTGAGTCCCGCCCTGGTGATTCTGGAGGCTACCGGGGGTCTGGAACTGCCCTTGGTAGCAGCCTTGGCAGCTGCGGCTCTGCCCGTCGTGGTGGTCAATCCCCGCCAGGTCAGGGACTTCGCCAGGGCCACCGGGATCCTCGCCAAGACCGACGCCCTGGACGCCGCAACCTTGGCTCACTTCGCAGAAGCTATTCGTCCCCCCATACGGCCTCTCCGGGATGAAGAAGCCCAACTCCTCAACTCGATGACAGCCCGGCGGCACCAGGTGATGACCATGTTGGTGGCCGAAAAGAACCGTCTGGGAGCCGCGATCAGCGCCGTCCGTCCCCGCATTGAGGCCCACATCACCTGGCTGGAACAGGAGTTGAAGGATCTTGACCGAGGTCTGCGGCAAACCCTGCGCCAGAGTCCCGTATGGCGGGAGAAGGATGACCTGCTGCGCACCGTCCCCGGCGTGGGCGAACAGCTCTCTCACCCTCTTGGCCTATCTGACCGAGCTAGGCACCCTCAACCGCAAGCAGATTTCTGCTCTGGTTGGAGTGGCTCCCTTCAACCGCGACAGCGGCGCCTGGCGAGGCAAACGGGCCGTTTGGGGTGGACGCGCCCGGGTCCGCGCTGCCCTCTACATGGGAACGTTGGTGGCCAGCCGGTTCAATCCCGTCATCCGGGACTTCTACCAGCGGCTTCTGGCAGCCGGTAAACCGAAGAAGCTGGCCCTCACAGCTTGTATGCGCAAGCTGCTGGTCATCCTCAACTCCATGATCAAGCATGGCTGTCCCTGGCGTGACCTGAGTACCCAAAGCGTCAGTCATTCCCCTTGACTTTCAAGACAGTTGCTTTTTGCCGGTTGGTGTAAGCGATTATCTTACGCTCCATCATTGCACATCCAGCCCGCTAGGTCAAGGCGCAGATGTCACGATGCCGCCGGCCAACTGCGGCTCCAGGACGCTGCGGCATTCCCAGGGCACCTCGACGACGATCACCTTGGCCAGCCGCCCCCGCCACAGGACGGGCTTGGCTACCACGGCCAGGTTATCCCCCTCGGCATACTCGGGCCGGCCGCTCTGCGCCGCCTGCTCCGCCAGGGAACCGGCGGGCAGGGCCTTGCGCTTATGGGGTATCCCTCCCCGCCGTCCGTTCAGCAGCCGGGAACGGCGCGCCCCGAAGCCTGCCGTCCGCTTCACCACCCTGGCCCGCAGCGCAGGCGGCTCCGTCCAGCCTGCCGGGTCGCCCCGCCCCTCCCGCTCGTACAGGACTATGAGCAGTGGTACGCGGCGCACCAACTCGGCCATGCGGAGGGCCACCGAGGAATAGGCGCAGCCGAAGACATCGTGGAGGGCCGCCACGTCCAGCCCGCTGGCCCGGGCGTAGGGAAGGAAGATGTCCGGCTGCATCAGCGCCGCCGCCGCGAAGCGGTCGGCCTCCCGGCACACCGTCCGCTCCGGCGGGGCGCCGGAATGGAGGTCGCACATGGTCTCGTGGATGATCTCGTAGGCTTCGTGCAGCACCGTATGGGCCTTGGTGCCTTCCCACATATCGTTCCGGTGATAGATGTCGTACTCGCCGCTGGGTTCGCCGATGTGGGCACCCTTCAGCCCGTCCATCTCCCCGTCCTGCACCTTGCCGAACCCGGCCAATTCCATCAGGGCAGTCAGTTCCTCCAGGGTGGGGCAGGCCGACAGTTCGAAGTAGCCCACGAACCTGGCGGCCATTGCTTCCGGGTCAATGGCCTGCCGGTGCGGGTCTTCGTCCAGCAGGTCGCGGCAGAAGCGTCCCAGGGTCTTAGTCGTCATTCCAGCAGCCTCTTGCCGGTGAACTTCTCGTACATCTCTACGATGAACCGCTTGGCGTTGACGGTCAGGGGACCGTCGGGCCGGGTGCCCACCCGGAAGGCCGGGTCGTCCAGCACGTAGCGGTAGGCCCGCTCCACGTCCATGGCCTCTTCGCCGTAAGGGTCGGGCTGAGGTCCGTGGCCGGCTCGCTTGAGCAACTGTTGGGCGTCCACGTTGTACAGACCGGCCAGCTTGCGGACCACGTTGGCGCCGGGGCGGCTCACCCCTCTTTCGATCTGGGAGAGGTAGGAGCTGGAGACCCCGGTGCGCCGGGTCACCTCCCGCAGGCTCACCCGACCCCGTAGCCGTTTGAGCAGGGCGCCGATGTCCTCGTAACCCCCGGCTTCTTCCCGATCCAGGCTGTCGTCGTATTCGTCCATGCTTGCCACCCCGTTGGCCGGTGTCGCGGCCCGAACAGCAGTTGTATTCTTGAAGGTTGATTGTTACATCAAAGTGAACGCTTTGTCAAAACCGGGGTATAAGTGGCGTTCAGCCATTGCCTCTGCTGGTGAGCAGTTGCTACACTCACTTATACAGAACGAATTTTCTAATCACCTGCCAGAGTATAACCCGCCGGCCAACTCCGGGCTACCCCCGGAAGTCAGGCCGGTTCCCAAAGAGGGAAGAACCCTTGAGCAGAAAGCGAAAACTCACCAGGGACCAGGAGTGCCAGCGCGTCGAGGGGCTGCGCATCCTGGCCCGCATCATCGCCCGCCACTACCTGGCCCACCCCCAACTTTACCCGCAGCCGGTTGACGCCGCCGAGGGCCGCGCCGAAGGGGGCGGAAAGGCGACGCGGCAGGAGGGGACGGCATGAAGCGCAGAAAACCCGCCTTCCGAGCCCGGCTGGACCAGGGCAAGGCCTGGGAACGGCTCAACGTGCTCAACATCAGCCAGAACGAGCTGGCCCGGCGCATCGGGCGGTCCCAGGGCTTCGTCTCCGAGCTGTTCAACGGCCGGCGCTACGCCTCCGCCGAGACCCGCCGCCGTCTGATGGCGGTCCTGGGCGTCGCCCGCTTCGAGGACCTGTTAATCCTGGAGGAGAACGGTGAATAGGGACCGCGACCTGCCCGGCTGCCGGCTGGTTCCGCCGGGAGTAGCCCTGATGCCCGAGGACTTCCCCCGGCGGCTGGTGGCTCTCAAGGAGCTGACCGGCCTCACCTGGGAGGGGATGGCCGACGCCCTGGGGGTGGACCCCCGCCAACTGTTGCGCTGGCGCAAGCAGGACGGCGAACCCAGCGGCGGCGCCATGCTGTCCCTGGCGCGGCTGGCGGTCCGGGTGCCCGGCGGATTGGCCCTGCTCCTGGACGAGGAGACCTGGCCGTAATCCACAAACCGAGGAGGTAACAGCATGACGTTGGCAGAGCGCAACCCTCTGGCGGACTTCCGCCCCACCCCCTGGCCCGAGGACTTCGGGCGGCGGTTGGATGGCCTGAAGGAGCTGGCCGGACTGAACTGGCAGGAAATGGCCGGTCTGCTGGGGGTTACCGACCGGGCCATCCTGCTGTGGCGGCGGGGTAAGCGAAAGCCCTCCGGGGCCAACATTCTGGCGCTCACTGGACTGGCCCGCAGCATCCCCGGCGGCGTCGAGCTGCTGTGCCAGGGCGACGCCGGGGCTATGACCCAATGGGTCAGGAGAGGGGAAGGCAGCAGTGAAAGCCGTGAATAAGGGCATGGCCGGAGAGGAGCGGGAACATTACTGGAAATTCCCCGCCCCGTCCCTGCCCCAGGACTTTTTCGTGCGGCTGGGGCGACTGGAAGACCGGTCGGGGACCTCCCTGGAAGAGGTGGCTCTGGCGTCGGGCATTCCAACGCGCCAGGCCCGGCTCTGGCGTGTCGGGCGGCCTCCCAGCGAGGACGAACTGCGGGCCATCGTACACTTCGCCTGCTCCGTACCCGGCGGGGTCGCCGTGCTGCTGCTGGACGCATCCCAGCCCTGGCCGGTCCGGGAGTAGTTCTATGGGCCGCCGCCAGCAGTGGGTCTATCACGTCCAGCCGGAGGAGTTCCCCCCGGACTTCCCGGAGCGGCTGGACGCCTTCCGGCAGGCCGCCGGATTGAGTTGGCGGGGCCTGGCCCGGCAACTGCGGGTCAACGCCCGCCTGGTGTTCCGCTGGAAGGCCGGGGCCACCCCGGCCTCCGGCCACCTGGTTTCCCTGTTCACTCTGGCCGCCGGAATGGGCCTGCTGCACCTGCTGCTGCCGGAGGTGGGGGAACAGAAGGAGGACCGGTCAATCCCGTTTTCCCGTGGGGACCATCGACAAATCGTGATGCTTATGAAGCCTAGATATTGCGCCCAATATGTAACCCGGGGCGGAAAAAGGGTGCCGTGCGACCGGCCGTGTATCGGCTTTTATTGCGGTAAGCACGGTGGTCAAGACGCAGAGTAGCAGATGGATTCATCTATCATGAGTGAAAGAACCAGCTCGGCTATGAAACGTCTGACGGTCATCAGCCTGGGCGGTGGCGTCCAGTCCTCGGTGCTGGCGCTCATGGCCAGCCAGGGGGACTTGGACGCCATACCGGACTGCGCCATCTTCGCCGATACCCATTGGGAGCCTCCCAGCATCTACGACCACCTGGACTGGCTGGAGGGCCAATTGAATTTCCCTCTCTACGTGGTAGACAACGGGCGCAGCCTGCGGGAGGACGTGAAGGCCCTGGTCAATCACTCCGGCGCCCGCAACTACGTGGACATCCCCCTCTATCTGAAGGGAAGGGACGGGCAGGGCGACGGCATCGGACGGCGGCAGTGCACCGACAACTACAAGATCCGGCCCGTCCGCCGCAGGATACGGGAGTTGCTGGGGCTGGCAAGAGGTCAGCGCGTTCCCGCCGGAACCTCCGTCGAGCTGTGGCTGGGCATTTCCACCGACGAGGCCATGCGTATGAAGGACTCCCGCGACCGTTGGATGGAGAACCGATACCCCTTGATCGAGGCGAGGATGTCCCGGCGGGACTGCCTGGACTGGTGGGCGGCCAGATACCCCAACCGGCCCCTGGAACGCTCGGCCTGCGTCGGCTGCCCCTTCCAGTCCCGGCAGCGGTGGGTGGAAACCAAGGGGCGTTGGCCGGACCTGTTCGCCGAGACGGTGGAGATTGACGCCAACCTGCGGGGACGGCTGGCCTTCGTCAAGGAACCCTACCTGCATCCCCGGCGCATACCCCTGACCGAGGCCGTGGCGCGTGATGAGTCTCAGGGGACGCTTCCCCTGGGTGACGGCTTCGGCAACGAGTGCGAAGGACATTGCGGCCTCTGAAGGCCGGGGAATGACGCTCCCGCAGCTTGGAAAGGATACCGCCGGATCAGGCGTCGCCGGTGTCAGGCAAGGAACTCTGAACCTGCCGGCCCAGGGCGGTCAGCCGGTATCTCTGCGTCCTGCTCCGGGGACGGTCCGGCTGGGTCATTTCCACCAAGCCCGCGTCCAGGCCGGGTTGCAGGCAGGTTCCGGTGAAGTGCCGGCGGTCCTTCAGCCCCAGGGCGTCCATAAGCTCCGCCCGGCTCATCTCCCCCCGCAGGACTGCGATGAGCCGTCCCACATGGGAGGTTACATGAGGGGTTTCATGGGGGGTTACATGGGGGGCGGCAGCTTCCACCGGGCGTGGGAAAGTCACCGTCACCCAGTCGGGGGACACTTCGATGGTCGGCTCCGCGACGCCGTGCTCCCGGCAGGCGTCGTGAATCCGCCGGATGCCGCTGCCAATCTGCTCCACCAGCCTCATGCGGTAGAGCATACTGAACAGCAGGGGATTGCGGGGAACGCTCTTGCTGCCCAGGTCTTCCTCCCGCATCCCGGCGGGCAGTCCTCCCGGCGTAACGATCTCCACCCGGTCCTGGAAGATGTACACCTGCACGTTGGCGGTGCTGCGGTAGTCGCGGTGGGCGATGGCGTTGACCACCGCCTCCCTCAGGGCGCTGTCGGGCAACTCCAACCGCTCGTCGCGGCCCCCGGCGTGGGGAATGAGGGCGGAGTTCAGCTTGGCCTGGAAATAGGCCATCACTTCCTGGTAGATGGCGTAGAGGTTCCCGTGAAACTCCTTGCGGTCCAGGATGTGGGTCTTTACGCTGCCCCGGAAGACGGCGCAGGTTACGCCGGCCTGGAGGGTGAAGCGAGTGATGTCGTCAGCCAGCAGCCAAGCCCCGGCGTGGGTCATCCTGGCGTCCTTGATCAGGTGCAGGTTCTCCAGGACCGTCATCGGGTTCAGCCCGGGGTCTATTCCGGCGCGCTCGGCGAACTCCGCCCAGCGGACGTGGGTGATTTCCACTGATGGGTCGAAGTCGTTGCATGGGGTCTCGTCCAACCGGATGAGACCTTCCTTGAAAAAGAAGTCCCGAATCTCGTCGCGGGACAACTGCTGACAGGTGGCCCCCTCACGGATGAAGAATCGGCCTCCGAAGGAGTAGGGCTTGCCGTGTTGCTCCGGCACCGTCACCAGCAACACGCTTCCCTCGCTCTCCGCTTCAATGGCCACGGGCGGGTCCGCCGAGCGGGCGACGCTCTGCACCTGGGACTTCAGCCGGTTGTGATCCCTGACGCCGACGACGGTTCCGGCATCGTCAACACCGATGAGGATGATGCCGCCAGTGACGTTGGCGAAGGCGCAAATCTCTCGGCCCATATCGGATGACATTGACCGCTTGAACTCGGTGGTGAACCCTTCGCCCAGGGCTATCAGGTCAGGTAGGATAGGCTGGCTCATGCTGCAACACGGCTCTCATGCGTCGGATGGCGTTTCATACCCTTCGTCCACAGGGAGGTCCTTCCCATGGGCGGCCTGCACCGCCAGTTGGTCGCAACGCTCGTTCTCAACGTCTCCCGCGTGCCCCCTCACCCATCGAAACTCGACCTCGTGGGTCTCGCACAGGTCGAGAAGTTGACCCCACAGGTCGGGATTGACCGCCTGTTCACGCTTGTTGCGCATCCAGCCGTTGCCCCGCCAACGCTTGGCCCAGCCCTTCTCAATGCCCTCCACCACGTATTGCGAATCACTGTGAAGGGTAACGCGGCAGCTTTGGTTCAAGGCCTCCAGTCCCTTGATCGGCCCCATCAACTCCATACGGTTGTTGGTGGTCCGGCGATAGCCGCCGCTGAGTTCGCGGCGGTGCTCGCCATAGATTAGCACCACGCCGTACCCACCCGGACCGGGATTGCCGGTGCAGGCTCCGTCGGTGTAGATGACGACGTGTTTCTTCGACGACATCAGGCGGACGCCTTGGCAATGGCGTCGGGACCGAGCTCGAACCCGGCTTCACCTAGCCGCTGACAGAGCTTCGCGGCTGTTTCCTTGACGTGGTTGTTGAAGGACAGATAGATGATTCCGTTGGCATCGGAGGGAACCACCACGTGGCCTTTCTTGAGTATGGCAACCCGTTCTCTTCCGAAAGCGGCAATCAGCATCCCCATTTCCATGACCACATTCTGCCGGGCGCGGGGTTCTGCGTTTTCGGGACCGTCCTCCTGCTTGTATCCCATATCGTCGGGGGTCAGCAACACGATGCCGAACCGCTTGCCCCGGTTGGGTGAGAGGATTTCCCTCTCTAGGGCTTCAATAATCGTGAGGCCGCCGCCCGAAGTATTCCCAAGAACGAAAGCGTCTAGGCCCAAACGGTGAAGGACCAACTCAAGCTGCTCGCAGGCGGCTTCATCGTGGCCGTACACCACGAAGACCTTTTCGGATACTCCGTCAGAATCATCTGTAGGAGCGACGGTTGGAGATGGCTTGTCAGCGGCGGAGGGAGCAGTCGCCGTTGAAACGACCGGCGTCGGTGGGGCACCGGCGAGAGCATGCGTCACGGCTCCTTCGAGCTTGGTCTTGGGCGCCGCTGGTCCCTGAACCAGCAAAGAGCCTGTCGATGGCCACCAGCTTAAGACGGCCTTATCTTCACTTCGGAAGACCTTCTTGCCGTTATCTTCTTCCCACTTGCCCTTGTAACCCAGTTCGGATACAAGGGTTTCGAGTTCACGGAACTCGCCCCGAAATTTCTCCATAGCAACCTCCGGCAATCCCCTCTGCGAGCGCGCTTTTCTTACGTCTATTATACCCTCCGTGTAATCCCCGTCATGGCGATGTTGACGGGTTTCGGCTTTATGCTCCCGTTCGTAGGCTCTAACCAAAGCAGGACTGGCGTCGTGATGATTGCGGTGTTCATCCTGCTGATGTTGGCAGGTTGGGCGATTTTCAAGTTCCTATTGCCATAGACACCCACCAGGGTAGGAGTTCCGCATCCCTCTCACCTCGAACAACGCTAGTGGGCAATCGCCCTTTCCCTGACAAAGACAGAGACCGCCCTTGCGGGCGGTCTCGACCCTACCAGCGAGGCGATAGGGATGGTACAAATACCGCACAGCGACCAGTTGTCGTTTTTCAATCGAAGGTCGGCGTGTTCAGCGGTGTTGAAAGGCGTAGTTCGGCTCGAAGCCGCCGGGGGGAATCCAAGCTCGTCCCAGGGGGCCGGTCTCCATCACCAGTTCCCGGTGGGAGGCCAGCAAGGGCACCCGGACACCGGCGCGTTCCATCTCCTCCTCGGCAATTCGCAGGAAATGGCCCATAGCCAGTTCGTCGTCGAAGACCACCAGCACCAGGGGTTGCGCCCCGTGGTCGTCGGTGGGACAGGGGCTGGCGTAGTAGCGCAGGTAGGGGGCGATACGGGCGGCCATAGTCGTCGGGCGCACGGCGCGGCGCTCCCATTCCAGGAAGAAGGGCCATACGCTTTCGCCCCGCCGGATGATGCCGAAGGCGTCGGGGTGGACCGAGCGCAGCTCGCCCCGGTGCCGGAAGTAGCGGGAGGCCCGGCGGGGCGGGTCCAGTTGGACGATCTCCCGCGAGCGGGAGCGGGACTGGCGGGCCAAGGCGGCGGCGAAGGCGTGGACCGCGCTGGTGTGCTCGACGTTGCGGAGCAACTGGCGGGTCCTGGTTCCGGCCACGTTGCGCCAGTCCAGGGGGGCGTCGGGGTACAGAGGCATGGCGCTCCAGCGCTTCCTGGCGTCGCCGGGGGAGGTCCGGTCCCGGCGGGCCAGCATCACCAGCCCCCTATCGGACAGGGCCAGGCGGCGCTGCTTGTCCAGGTTCACGTCAACCAGCAGGCTCAACTCGGCTAGCCGGGTGGTCACCTGGGACAGGCGGGAGCGCTTCACGCCCAACAATGCGCCCAAGTGTTGGGGCGACAGCCAGGGCCAGTCGGCCAGCAGGTCCACGGCCCGCTTCTCCACCGGCTTGAGCAACGACGGCAGCATACAGTCGGCCTCCGGGTCCAAGGTATCGGGTATAGAGGCCCGTTGCGGCGGCTTGCGAAGCGGCCAGGTTCGGGGCAGCCCGGTGTGGGCCAGGGCGGTTTGCAGGTCCAGGGGCGCCGGACCGGGGGGAGTGCGCCAGATAGCGGCCCCGGCCCCGGCGTATACCACGTCGCTTTCCACCGCCAGGAACACCGGCCCGGACAATGCCGCCGCCAGCCTGCGGGCCCGGCGCTGCCGGGTCTCGTCGGGCAGCAGCATCAGGACGGCGCTGGCGGGCGGCAACTGCCCCAGCCGCCAGAGGCGCTTGGCGAAGGCGGTGCGGTCGGATGTATTGCCCTGGCGGACCACCGCCAACGTCCTGCCGTCAGGCATGGCTACGGCGGCGTCCAGGGGCATGGCCCGATACCAGCGGAAGGCCAGGGGTGAAATACCTGGTTGACGGCGCAGGCCAGCCGGTAGACGACGGCCGCGGCGTCCAGGCGTTCCAGCAGCCCCCGCCGCCACTGGTGGGAGACCGGGCGCAAGAACAGCAACTCCTCGACGGGCTGCCCTTCCAGTTCCGCCAGCCGGTCCACTCCGGCGGCGGTGAGACAAAAGCGCCGGGTGGGGGCCACCAGGGGCGAGGCGTGGTGGACGGCTGCCACCACCCCCTCACGCTCCAGCCGCGCCACGGCGTCGTACACCGCGCCCCGGGACCAGCCGGAGAGGGCGGCCAGCTCCAGCCGGTCCAGGAAGGGCATATCGGCCAAACACCGGAGGGCGTCGGCTTCGCAACGGTTGGATGTCATTCGGCGTCCTCCTTGCCCTTCTCCTCCTGCCGCTCAATTAGCAACTGGCGGTATGGGCTGAGTTCCTCACCCTGAGCCTCACCGTCCTCCCCGGACTGCTCTTCCTCCGCCTTCCCCTGCGGCGCCCCGGTGGGCGGCTGGAAGTGCTTGCTGCGCTGCCCGTCCCGGCCCAGGTTCTTGGGCGCTGCCCCCTTCCCCTGGTCGGTCGAGTTCCGGCTCTGGCGGATGCGCTCCACCTCCCGCCGGTACTCGTGGACCCGCTGCCGGCCCCGCTCCTGCTGGGCGGCGATCTCCGTCGCCGGGGTGAGGTAGGCCAAGGCTTCGGCACGGACGAGCCGGGCCACGGCCGGGCGGCCCGGCTCGGGCTTGCGCACCATCATGGAGAAGGGCGGCATCCGCTCCGTGCCCACGGTGGCCCGCACGTAGCAGTGGTGGACGTCCAGGGACACGATGTCGTCCTCGGACACCCGGTCCTTGCCCAGCTCCCACACCAGCTGCCGGGCGTCGCTGCCCGCCACCTGGAACACGGCCAGGCAGCCCACGTTGGCCAGGATGGTGTCCCGCATGGTGCGGGACAGGTCCTCCAGCTTGGCCAGGCTCTGGGTGGCGAGGATGAAGGACGCGCCGAACTTGCCCAACTCCGACAGCATGGACTCGTAATCAACGCCGGGCATGGACTGCATCTCGTCCACCACTACCAGCGCGCCCCGCCGTTCCGAGAAGGCCAGGCTGCCCTGCTCCCTAATCACCGCGTCCACCAGGTTGAGCAACGACGCGCCCACCAGGGCGGCCACGTCCCTGCCCACGCTGCCCTGGGCGGTGGAAACGAAGAGGACGCCACCCTCCCTTATCGTCTGCCGCAGGTCGATGGTGGAGCGGGGCTGGCCGATGATGGCCCTCGCCGTCTCCGAGGAGGCGTAGTAGGACAGCCTGGTTGCACCGGGGCCAGGGCGTCGCCCTGGTAGTCCCTTCCCAGCCGGCGAAGACCCCACCCCACCAATCCAGGATGTAGGGTCGGAGACCCGGGTCAGGACGCCGGTGCGGTAGTTGTCGTCGGACAGCAGGGGCAGCCCGTCCAGGAGGGTGAACTGCTCGTCGTCGGCGGTGGCCGGGTGACGGTTGGCCTCGTGGAGGCTCTTGACGGTGTGCTCCAGGATGGACTGCATCCGGGGACCCCACTGGTCCCACAGGCCGTGGGCGACGCGCACCACCGAGTCGGCGGTGCGGTCGCGGTCGGCGAAGACGCGGGCGTCCAGCAGGTTGATGCCCGGCGCGCCCCGGGGGTCGGCCAAGTCGATGAGCTTCACCCGGTCGGCGATGGACTCGGGGACCTGTTCCAGCAGTCCGGCCACCAGGTCGGCGTGGGGGTCGATGACCACGATGGCGTCATTGTCCCGGCCCGCCGCCTTCTCCTTGAGCTTGTGGCTGACCACGTGGCGCATCAGGGTGGACTTGCCCATGCGGGTGCGGGCCACGTAGAGGTGGTGGCGGCGCAGCAGGTCCTCGGGGAAGTGGATCTCCCGGGGGCGGCTCGCCGTGGTGTCGCCCACCAGGGCGCCGCCCCGGACGCCTCTGGCCGAGGGCAGCAGCGCCCGGGAGCCGGAGCGTTCCAGGAGCGGCGTCTCGTCCCGGGCGCCGGGCGGGTGCCACAGGGCCGCCGCCTCGCGGACACCCAGGACGCTGCGCTGGCCGAACAACCCCGGCCCGGCGGGGTGGAGGTTCATCACGGGAACCAATGGCCTGACCCGGCTGGCCTTGAACCTGGCCCCGGCGGGGTGGTCGTAGTGGCGGTAGGCGGCGGCCACCGGCTCCAGCACCTCTTTCGCCCGCCGGAGTCCGTCCCTGGGGTCGCTGGCCTCGGGCAGCACGGCAATGACTTCAAGCTGGCCGTCGAAGGCGATTCGGCCCACCTTCTCCTTGATGATCAGGGGGTCATAGACCCGGTTGCGGGCCTGCTTCCACCGCCACCAGCCCCAGCCGGCCACGACCAGGCCCAGGGCGGAGCCAGCGCCCAGCAGCGCGGCCTTCCAGATTTCACCGTCCTGCACCCACAGGTAGCCCCGCAGCGCGGCCAACGCCCCCACGCCCAGGACGGCCATGGTCACACCGTCCAGTT
This sequence comes from Dehalococcoidia bacterium, assembly GCA_965213725.1. Lineage (GTDB taxonomy): Bacteria > Chloroflexota > Dehalococcoidia > Lucifugimonadales > UBA3495 > VXOI01. The sequence goes on along the minus strand of OZ243924.1, from coordinate 3,253,151 downwards.
GCAGGGGCCGGGTCTGGTATGTGTAGGAGGGGTCGGGGCGCTGGAGGCCGGGGTTCCTGAAGGCTTTCTGCTGGTGGGCCTGGGACCAGTCGGGACCCAGAGAGCGCAGCAGCAGCCGGGCCAGGACCCGCTCGCCGTCCTTCAGGTTGGACAGGGCGCCGATGATGGCGATGAGGGGGTCGGAACCCGGGTCCAGCAGGTCGTCGTCCCGGAAGGTGCGCAGCGGCACGTACTCCGGGCCAGAGGCCCGCAGCGTCATGCCCCACGCCTGTTCGCCCCGATGGACGAAGATGGGGTCGTCGTCCACGGCCACCTCCTGGATGCGGGCCTGGGGGTAGTGGGCAGCCAGCTGGCCTCTCACCACCTCCCGGTCCAGGCAGCGGGCCAGCAGGGTCACGCCGTCGGCGGTGCCGGCCAGTTCCAGGGAGAAGGGTTCGGGGACGGCGATGGACTGGAGCAGGTTCTCCACCCCCAGCATGGTGCGCTCGCCGGTGCGGGGCGGCGTCACCGCCAGCAGCACCGGTGCGCCGGACTTGCGGTTGCCCAAAAGTATCCGCTTGGGATTCAGGTTCAAATTCATATCGTCCTTCCTTTCAACTCCTATCGGGTTGGGTGTCGTGGTTATGGGTTACTCCCGTCTAATGCCGTGGTCCGGGCCGCCACTCGATTACTTCCGTTTCCTCGGGGGTGGCCTCGATGCGCACGGGAAAGCGGTTGCCTCTCGCCAGCAGCAGCCCGTCACCGCGCGGGCAGGACAAAAGCCAGCGTTGCAACTCCACCGGCAGGTCGAAGGCTTCGCCCACGGCGCTCACCGCCGCCGCGTCCTGCTGCAACAGCAGCTTGAAGGCGGCGTTCTGCAACAGCGCCCTCCCCGAATGGCCGGTGATGGTGCGTGAGGAATCCTCGGAAAGGAGGTCCTGTACGTCCTGGGTGATGAACTGCAACCCCAGCCGGTGCTTGCGGGCGCGTTTCGCCATGCTGACCATGAAGGCCGCGCCCTCCGGGTGCTGCATGATGCTCCACACCTCGTCCACCACCAGCAGCCGGGGTCTGGGGTCCTGGGCGGCGGCGGCCCACACCGTCTCGGTGCAGACCATCGCGGCGGCGGGTCTGAGTTCGGGTTCCAGCAGGTGCAGGTCGAAGACGGTGACCAGGGCTTCGTGGGCCAGCAGGTCGTCGCCCTCGTCGGAAAGCAGGTGTCTGAGGCTGCCGGTGGCGAAGGGACGCAGCAGGTGGGCGATGTCCGGGGCTTCCCCCTCCAGGTAGGCGTAGAAATCCCGGAAGCCGGTGCGCTCCCGGCGCTGGGCGTAGTAGGAGGCCAGGGCGTGGTCCAAGGACGACCTGCGCTCGGCGGAGAGCCTTTCGCCCACCATCACCTCGATCAGGCGGCGCAGGCTGCCGATGCGCTGCAAGAGTTCTTCCGAATCGCCCCGGTCGATGACAAAGGGGTTCATGCCCTGGCCGGGTACGCCCGGCGACAAGACCCTTCCGCCCGCCGCCCTTGCCATGTCCGCGTACTCGCCCTCCGGGTCGATGACGTAGGCCCGCACTCCCCGGCACAGCCCCCGCAGGACGCCCAGCTTGGTGGCAAAGGATTTCCCCGAACCGGAACGTGCCAATACCGCCGTGTTGGCGTTGAGATGGGTGCCGTCGAAGGGGTCATAGACGATGGGGGCGCAGGCCCGCAGGTCGATGCCGTAGCGGGTGCCGGAACGGGTGTCCAGGTCCGGCGGCGAGAAGGGAAACAGCCGCGCCAGGCTGGAGGTGTCCAGCGTCCGCCACACCGCCACGGCGTTCAGGCCCAGGGGCAGGGTGGAAAGCAGTCCCTCCCGTTGCCGGAAGGCCAGGTTGTCCAGCTTGCCCAGGGTAGCGGCGAAGTGGGCCCGGGCCTTCTGGGTCAGGTCCTTCTGGGTGTCTTGGTCCCCGGCGTGCAGCGTCACCGACAGGGAGGCGTGGAACAGCCGCTCCCTTCCCCGCTGCACCTCATCCCGTAGGCGCGAAACGTCCTCCAGGGCGATCTCCGCCTCCGGCGACAGGGAGCGGCCCCGCTTGAAGGAAAGGGACTGGGCGGACTCGAAGCGGACCTTCTGCCACTCCAGGATGCGGGCGGCCTGCTCCGTGGGGATGGCGCCCAAATGCACCGACAGGTCCATGGGCGCGCCGGCGGCCATCAGCCCTTGCAGGAAGCCGGGGGCCAACGAGCGGGGCCACTTGCCCAGGTGCAAGGAGCGGGTCAGGTGGCTGCCGACGCGGATGTCCCGGCGGTTCACCTCCACCTCCATTTCCTGGGTTTCGTCTCGCTCCACTGGCGAGCCGCCCAGGGCGGTGGACAACCAGAACAACCGCAACGGCTCTCCGCTCAGGGGAAACACCCCCAGACCGGCCCGGGCCAGCAGGCCGCGCAGCTCGTCGGCGCGGCTGTGCTCGCACACGGCGTAGAAGCGCCGGTCCAGGATGCCCTCCCTTGTTTCCAGGGTAGTCAAAAGCCTGCCCAAGGACTCCGCCGCGTCTTTGGTCTGCGGCGGCAGGTCGTCGGGCTGGGCCTCTGCCAGGTTCTTGCGCAGGGCTGCCAGCACCTGCGGGTGCTGGCGCACCAGCAGTTGCACCGGAAAGTCCAGGGCGTTCAGGGAGCCGGCGAAGGCCCCCAGCTTGGGCTCGTCCAACTCCAGCCCCATCACCTCCAGCACCGCCAGCTTCACCCCGTCCAGGCGCACCGGCCCGTCCTCCTCCAGGTGAGACACCATGAAGAACAGGGACAACGGCGGCGGCTTGGGGGCGGCGGGTTCCGCCTCCACCGTTTCGTCAACTTCCTGGGGTTGGGACCGGCCCGGCGCTGGCCGCCGGGCCAGGTCCTTCGGGTTGGGCAACGTCAATTTCGCCATTCGCTCCTCCTTGCTCGTTCTAAGCGCCGGGCAGTACCTCGATGATCCTGCCGACGATGCCGGCGGCGATGCCCTTGGCCAGCAGCGCCAACACCAAGCCCACGACGGCCATGAACACGGCGTTGCGCGCTCTACTGCCCCGGCCCTCCCCCTCGGCGCCCTCGGCCATCAGCACGAACCCGGCCCATACGATGGCGAAGAGGCACAGGCCCGCCCCGGCGTAGGCCATGCCGGTGAGCGCCGCGTCGAAGGCGGCGGTCAGGTTGTCCATCTCGTTCTGCTGCGGCGCAGCGGCGACGGACGCCAGGGCCGCAACCGAGGCCAGCAGGATGGCGGTCAGTCTCTGTCCCATGGCCAGCTCCACCAGTTGGAATCACCCGCCGGCGTCTGTTCCGCCTTCGGTGGCGGGGGCACGTGGAGGGCCTGGTAGGGGACGTCGGCCACCAGGCCCAAGGTTTGAGTAACCGGCACCGTCTCCGGCCGGGTGCGGGCCACCGGACCGCGACGGTTCTCCACTGCCCGAACGTGCTCCGGGTGGTGGACGTAGATGCGCACCGTCTTGACAGTGCTGCTTTCCCCGCAGCGGCAGGTCACTCGCCGGGTGTACACGTCGGTGCGGGCCGGGTGGTGGGTGGTCTGCAACATGGGCGGCAGCGGGACGTTCAACACCGCCGTCAGCTCCGCCGTGATTTCCAGGTCGTTGGTCGCTCTCCGGTTCGCCACCGGAAGGGTGAAGCGGGTCTCGCCGTCGGCGACAAAGGAAGCCGTGGTTTGGTGGCTGCCCCACCGGACGTTGACCGTTCCCGTTATGCCGGTGATGCTGGCGTCTAGCAGGGCCGGCACCGACTGGCTGTAATGCCCGCCGTACACCGGCAGGTCCTCCTCGTGTCGGGTCTCCGTGACGCACTCCGAGGCGATAACGCCGCTGATCCGGCCCGGCGTCCATTCCAGGGAGGTAACCTCCAGGTCGCACAGCTCCCCGTCCGCCTGGGGCAGGGGGTACGGGATTTGATGGCTCTTCAACGACGCCGCCCCGGAGCGGTCCAATGCGTCTCGCCAGGAGAAGGTGAAGGAGGGCGACGGGCCGTCCAGGGTCAGGTTGTAGCCCTTGGCCTGACCCGCCGTGAGGCTGGTGTTGGCTCCCATCTTCAAGGTCTCGCCGGTCCTGCCGCCGAAGACCCGGATTTTCAGGTCCAGGTCGTGGGCCGCCCGCAGGGTGACGGCGGCGGTGTCGCCGGAGATCGCCAACCTCTCGACGTAGACGCGGCGTCCGGGAACGGGGTCCGGCGGCTGGAAGTAGATTTCGTCCAGCCGCCAAGCGTCGCCGTAGGGACGGTCGTCGGGGTCGTCGGCCAAGGCCGAACTGGGCAGCAGGACCAGCGCCAGCAGCCCCAACGCCGCCAAGGGCAGGAAGCGGCCCCACAGCCTGCCCCGCGCCTGACGCGGGGGCTTTTCCTGCTTGCTCTCCTGGGGCCGGAACTGCCGGTTGCCCGCGTCCCTGCGGCGACGGCCCTTGCCGAACCAGCCGTGGGGCTGGAAAGGACGCCGCCCCTTGCGCCGGGCCGCCTTCACCGCCTTGCTCACGCCGGAGGCGGCCTTCTTCGCCAGCAGCCGCAGGAGGTCGGGCTTGGCCTCGGGCTGCGGAGGCGGCTCGCTGACCACCAGCTCCGCCGGACACCCGGCGTAGCGCCGGGCGCCCAGGTTGAACTTCAGCAGGTCGGCGGCCACCAACGGCAGCCCCCGGCCTCCCACCCTGCCCACGGTCATGGCGACGCCCACTGCGCCCAGCAGGATTGCCAACCCCAACTTGAACCCCGAGGGTCCGAAGGGGAAGTAGCGATAGACGCCGTAGGCCACGGCGCACACCGCCACCATCGCCACCACCTGGGGGAAGGTGAACCACAGCAGCACCTTGTCCTCGGCCTGCACGTGGGTCGGCACTTCATGCTCTCTCATGCCCTCCCTCCTTCTAACCATCGCTTCCGGGGGTTTCCGGGGTGGCGTCCGGGGTGATGCCTTCGGTGGGGTTGGGGACGCTGGGGTCCACCGGGTTGCCCACCACGGCGTTCATCACCAGTTCCACCACGCCGTAGGCCACCAATGCCAGCACGATGCCGGCCAGGGCGGTCATCATGGCGCTCTTGCCCCGCTCCATCTGGTTGGGCGCGCCGCTGGCGGTCAGGTACATGTAGGCGCCGTAGATGAAGTAGCCCACGCCCACGACGCCCACCAGTCCCAACAGGATGCCCACCAGGTTCGATATGGTCTGTGTCAGGTCTCCCATAGGTTTCTCTCCTTGCGTGTTTATTTTTCGATTTGGGTCTTTGCCGGTTTTCAGTCGGTCAATCCCGTTCCGCTACTGGCACATGGCGCACCTCCTGTGGTTGTGGTGGGCGCGGAGGGTATCCGCGCCGGTCGTTGTCGTTTTGGCTGATTACGGCCCCTGGCTGCGGGGCGTGGGTCCGCTCTGGGCCGGGGAGGTGCTGTTCTGGGCCGCCGAGTTGACGGCGCCGGCGGCGGTGGACGCCGCCGTAGTCGCCGCTGCGGCTGCCGCCATGCCCGCCGGCCCTCCGGCGGCTCCCCCGGCAATCAGCCCGATGGACCTGGCCGAGCGCATCATCCCGCCGGGCAGGGACAGACCGAAGTAGAGGGTGTGCAGCCAGGCGTCGAAGGTGCCGTGCTGCCCCAGCATCGACGGCACCCGCCCGGCCAGGTACATGAAGGCCACGGCCATCAGCAACTTCCACACCAGGTCCTGCACCGGCTCGAACTCGGCGATGGCGGCGAACTCGCCCAGGAAGGCGAAGCCCAGCGCCACGGCGACGAGCTGTACCGCCTGCTGGAACACCGCCGTCATAAAGAGGCGCAACCAGTGGCGGCCCCAGCCCGCCGTGTGGGGCAGAATCCACAGCCCCAGGGCGATGGGGGCCAGCGCCAAGAGAATGTCAATCAATGCCAGGCGCAGAATCATCTGCACCAGCAGGTAGAGCAGGAAGAAGCCGAAGACCAGGTAGAGCAGGGCGATGAACACCGCCAGGCCGACGCTGGCGGTCTCCACGGCGGCCAGCAATGCGAACAGGGGCGCCCGCAGCAGGTCGCCGGGGGTGACGTTCAACGTCGCGGCGATGAATTGGGACACGGCGTGGGCCACGTCGATGACCAGGGCGCACCACCACAATGACGAGGCGGCGGCGGTGAGGCCCAGCACCAGGCGGGGCACCATCTCCCGCCAGCCCGACTGGTGGCGGCCCAGGTGTTCCTGGACGATGAAGCTGAGGCCCATCCAGCCCAGGATCACCGTGAGCGCGGCGGTGGTCACGGCCCACACCGCCCACCACGCCTGCTGCACGAACTCGTGGGCGTAGGTCAGGTGCGGAGGGGTTCCGGTGAGGATGTCTCCCATGCTGCCTAACCTCCCCCGCACTCGGCGACGTCCGTCTGGAGCACTCCCTCCAACACGCCGCAGAGGGTTCCGTGGACGCCTTGAATCACCCACCTGGCTCCGGCCCGCGCCCAGCGGTCCGGGTCGAGAGCGCCCAGCACCCGGTCCCACAGACCCCTGGGCTGGTGGACGGGGATCAGGGCGTAGAAGACGTGGTGGTCGCCCCCGCCCTGCCAGGGTACGGCCAGCATCAGCAGGAACGCCTCTTCGGGGTGCAGATCGGGCTGCTCGTCCAGCGCCGGGTACTCGAAGGTGTACTCCCAGCCCTCGGCCAGCTGTTTCTCGCCGCCCTGCACCCGGTAGGTGTTGGTGAGCCAGGCCCCGGTGTCCGGATGGCGGACGGCGTAGTACAGGACCGGAACCTGGCGGCTGAAGATGGGCCGGGCCACGAAGTCCCCCTCCTTCTTCCGCTCCACCATTTGACGGTCCCGGTTGACCAGCGCGATGTCGTCGGCGAGGGGAGGGGATTGGGCCAGGGCTATGCCGCTGGCGGGGATGGCGGCCAGGGCCGGGAGCAGCAGCGCCGCCGCCAGAGCGGTCAGACGCCTGGCCCGGCCGGGGTTGGAACGAAACGCCGGAACATGGTTGCCTCCTTTCGGTCGGTTTGAGACCGGATGTTCTGCAACCAAGTCTGGCGATGCGGCGGGTCGGGCGGAATGCCTTATAAGGGATGACGCGCGCGTCATCCCTTATAAGGCATGGGATTTATGGGGGGCGGTGTGGTGTCATACCCGTGTACAGGGATTGGATGCCGGTTGCAAAAAGTCAATCGCTGTCCGGTTGAACCTGAAATCGAGGGAAATCACCCCCTATCGGACGGTGGCAGCGAACACCTGGGTTCCAGGGCATCTTCCAGCCTCGCCGGACAGTCCCGTGCGTGGAAATTGCAGAAATGCAATCGGGGAAATCGGGGGCCGATTGACTACGGCCCGTGGCAAAGTTGCAAAAAGGCAATCCGGGAGGTCGAGAGCATGAGCGGAGCGGAGCAATACCCGGTCAGCAGCCGGAGCGTGGACAACCTGCGGGAACTGCGGCTCCTGGGGCTGCTCCGGGATGTGGTAGAGGAACACGGCAAGGTGAAGGCAGCGGAGACCCTGGGGGTCAGCTTCCGCACCCTGTCGCGGGCCGAGGATACGGGCCGGTTGACCCCGCGCCTGGCCGACGCCCTGGAAAGCCACCTGGTCCAGGGGGGCGGGACGGCGGCGGCCCAGCAGCGGCGGCAGGTGGGAGAGTTGGGGGACCGGGTGGTGGCGTTGGAGGGGGCGCTGCGGGAGGGCCTGACCGAACTGAGGAAGGAGCAGGCCCGGACATGGGAGCAGATGGAAGAGCGGCTGGCCGCATTGGAGTCGGCCCCGCCGGGGGCGGGTTCAAGCGCAGCGGGTGGCGGGCAGGCGGGAACCGAGTCGTTGGGCGGAACCCGGTCCAGCGTCGCCTCACCGGGCAATCCGGCGCCGGCGGGCAAGCCTGTGGTCCAGCGGCCCCGCCGGACCTACTACGACCTGGTGACGGCGGAGGCGGAACCCGGCGAGGAGCTGGTGTACGGCGACGCGGCCACGGCGGTGATTGTCCGGTGGCGCGAGGCCCGGGACGCCGTGGGCGAGTGCAGGGACGCCCTGGCCCGGCTGAACGCCCGGGAGCGGCGGCTGGAGCTGGAAATCGAGTTGATTGAAGAGCACCAGCTGACGTTGCCCCCGGCGACGTATCCCTGGGACTGGGGCGACCGGCGGCAGGAGGCGCGGCGTCGCGCCGAGTCCCTGGACGACGTGAGAGTGGACCGCAAGATGCTCAAGCTGCGCCGCTTCCTCACCTTCGGGCTGTGGCGGAATTAGGCTGCCGGGATCGCAGGTAGAACGGCCATTCCGTTGCTGTTGGACGACAGCGAACAATTGGCGCGGGAAGGCTCAGAAGGCTGGGTTTCGGGGGTTCCAAAGAGGGGGCCGGCGGTGAATAATTGAATGCGTTGTCTGGCTTTTTCCAGTGTTTCCCGCCCAGAAAACTGGAGGGTCCATCCCCGACCCGGACCGTTGATTAGGGATCGAGCCCCGCTCTCCCTGCGACGGCCCACCGGGGATAAGCGCCCGCCCGCTGCGTGATGCGGAACCGGGGTCGAGCCCTGCTCCTCCGGCGTTCGCCTCGATGCGTTGCACCATCACTTTCATCATTGCCCAGGAGGTGGCACGCCGAACCAGGACCCAGGCCAAGAACCCCGGCTCCTTCATTCCCACCTGCGTAGCGGCTGGCCCGCTCCGCACTCCCCTCACACCCTGCGGTTGGAGCGCTGACGGCGCCCCGGCCGTTTCTTCACGCCTGCGGCCAGTTGGATAAAGCTGTTCCGCAGCCCTACCCCTGCGCAGTCCCCCAGATAGTTGACCATCACCTGGGCCGAGCTGCGTACTGCTTTCCGCCCGCCGCCCGCCGCCCGGTGAACGCCCCTGAGCATCTCCCCGACGGCGGCGCTCTTTTTCTCCCCCTCACCGCTCCGTCTCCCATGCCAGGCATCCGGCCCGGGGCGGAGCGTATCCCTTTTCCTCTCATTCCCCATTTCAAGACACATGGCCCGCGCTCCCCGGATGCCGCGTGGGTCGAACGCGCAAACGTCACTCACAGAAAAGGAGGCGAACATGACAAGCGTGATAAGGGCAATCACCCTGGCGGCCAACGTCGGCAGGTTCTGCTGGCGGCACAAGCGGCTCACCCTGGCGGCGGTGGCGACCCTGCTCATCTTGGGGCCACTGATGACGGGCAGCGGCGGCCAGGTCTTCTTCCTCAACCTGGTGAGCCTGGGAATCGCCGCCCTGGTGGTGCGGCGGATTGTGCGGGCCGGGAAGGGCAAGCAGGCCGGTTGCCGGTGCGGTTGCCATCGGCAGCGCACGAACATTCAACAACAGGGAGGCACACCATGACTACGATGACATTGGAAACCACGGCATCAACGGCTCGGTTGGAGGAACTGGTGGACCGGCTGCTGGCGGCCCTGCTGGGCACGGAACCGGAACCCGTGCCCAGCCTGGTCAGGACGGTCCACGACGCGCGGCGGCTCCGGCAGGGGGCAACCTGGACGGCGCGTTGGGAGTGTTCAACGGAGTGGATGCTCACAACGCCACGGACGTCCAACTCCGCTGGCTCTACGCCGAGTGGCTGGACCTGGCCCGGCGCCGGTTCGCCGGCGGCAAAGCCATGCTCTACAGCCCGGCAACCGGACGGGCGGCGGTCCTGGTTCCGGTGGGCGGCGACGGAGCGACGCTGGAAGTAGTGGTGGTCCTGGGGATGTGTTGGCCGGTGGGCAAGACGGTCTCCCGGCGCAGCCTGCGGGGACTGAAGCCCCTGGCAAAGGGAGGCACAGCATGACAGTAGCCAACAATACGGTGGACATCCCGGCGCTCAAGGCCCGTCATCCCCTGGGCGAAGTGGTGGAGGCCGCCGGGGTCAGGCTCAGGGGCAAGGGCCGGGTCCGGCAGGGGGTCTGCCCCTTCCACGACGAGGCCGAGGGCAGCTTCGCGGTTTACGGCGACAGCGAACGCTTCTATTGCTTCGGCTGCGGCGCCGGGGGCGACGTGCTGGACTTCGTGGGGCGCATGGAGCGGCTCACTCTGCCCGAAGCCATCCGGCGGCTGGACGGGGACGCTTACGCCACCGCCGGGAACTCCCCGCGTCCGGTTCCGGCCCGCCGTCCCAGGCCGACGGCGATTGCCCCACCTAACCCGGCCCTGCTGACGGCGGCGGCGCGGTTCTACGCCGGGGAGTTGCGGCGCAGTGGGACGGCTACGGAGTACCTGGCCTCGCGGGGCATTGGCACGAACGCCGCCCGGCGGTTGGACCTGGGCTACGCGCCAGGACGCGGGTTGCGGGAGTACCTGCAAGCCGCCGGATTCGACGCCGACCGGCAACGGGCCTCGGGCCTGTTCCTGGAACGGGGCGCGGAGCGGTTCGCCGGAATGGTGACCCTTCCCGACCCCGTATCAAGTACGGGGCAGGCTGTTGCTTCAGGCCGGGTGCGCTGGCTCACCGGGCGGGCCATTGACGCCCAGGCCAAGCCCCGCTTCCAGGCGTTGCCCGGCCAAAAGCCGGTACTGGGACGGGCCGCCCTCGGCCCGGCGCCATCGTGGGCGGTGTTGACCGAAGGGGTCTTCGACTACCTGACGCTCACGGCCTGGGGCTATCCGGCCTGCGCCGCCCTGGGAACGCAGGGGTTGGATAAGGTGGCGACGGCAATGCAGGGCTGCTCCAGGGTCTTCCTGGCCTTCGACAACGACGGCGCGGGGCGGGATACCACGGCGCGGCTGGTGGACCTGCTGGGCCGCCGCGCCGCCGTGGTCAGCCTGCCCCAGGGCATCGCCGACGTGGGGGAGCTGGCGACGCTGCCCCAGGGACAACCCCTCTTCCGTAGACTGCTGACACGGGCGGCCCGCGACGCCCGCTAGTCCCATTTTTCCCCAATTCCCCTCTACCGGCCCGCCCTTCCCGGCGGGCCTTCGCTTTTTCACCCAACCACGTTCACGACGGGGCCTCCGGTCCCGCTCACGGCTTGCCAAAGGGCAGGCCGCATTGCCTCCCATACCGGATTCAACGCAACGCAAAGGAGCAACGTCATGAGTAACGAGAACGGCAACCACAACGCCAACGGCCACGTCAACCACAACGACAACGGTGTCCACCCGGACGCCGCCGGCGCCACTAGCCACGACCTCCTGTAGGACGGGCTGCCCCCCGCCGTGGTCGGCGCCCTGGAGCAGCCCCTGGACCCGAACCTGGTCTCCCAGCGCAAGGGCCGGGGCAACCGGGCCTTCGACTACATCGAGGGCCACACCGTCATCGACCAGGCCAACAAGATTTTCGGCTACGGCGGCTGGGGCTACGAACTGGCCGGCGACGTGAGCCTGCGCCGCATCGAGAAGGTCGATGTCAGGACGGGAGAGGTCAAGGTGACCTTCGCCTACAGCGCCCCGGTGCGGGTCACCGTGGCCGGCGCGCCGCCCCGCACCGACCTGGGCTTCCACGTGGTCACCGACGACAACCCCGAGGGTCACGAGACCGCCGCCAAGGGTGCGGTCACCGACGGCCTGAAGCGGGCGCTGCGCAGCTTCGGGGACCGTTTCGGCAACGGCCTCTACGGAGACCAGCCTTCGGCCAACGGCAACTCCGCTCAAGGCAGCAACGGCAGGGCCAGGGGACAGACGTCCAACGCCAGCGGCAACGGCAACTCCGGCCAGGGCAACAACGGGAATGGGCGGCGGGACGGCAGCAGCTACCTCCAACAGTTGCGGGGGCGGCTCATCGCCCTGGGCGCGGAGCAGGGCTTCGACGAGGAACGGGTGCGGGCGGCGGTGCAGAAGCAGACGGGCAAGGACTTAGACGACCTGCCCGCGAGAGACCTGAAGCCCCTGGTGGAGAACGCGGCCCGCAAGGTCAACGAGGCGAAGGAAGCGGCCAACGGCAACGGATAGACCCGTTGCTAACGCCACTCATCGGGGCCGTCTCCGGTAACGGGGCGGCCCCGCTTCTCATTTACAGGAACAAGGAGGAACGGGAAATGACGGCGACCACCATGCACACCCCCTGGGGCTGGCCCCAGGACATCGAGGAACTGGCCGAAGGAGTCTGGCGGGTTGAAACCCCCGGACACGGCGGGCTGAAGCTGAGCCGGGAGCGGTGGGAGGAACTGCCCGACCGCGTGCGGGACGCCTTCCTCAACCCGACCTTCGCGGAAGAGGACTGCGAGGAACCCATCGCCCGGACGCTGCTGGGCCTGGGCGACGCCAGGGACCGGGAACTTGCTCTCAAGATCGCGGGCTACTTCGACCGCTACGCCCCGGCTCTGCCTTTCCTGCGGGCGATGGACACCGGCCCCCACTACCACGTCGTCGCATTCTCCGGCGGCTACGCCACCGACCCCTTCGGGCGCTTCAACACCGGGGAGGAGGCGGAAGCCTTCGCCAGCGACGCGGGCAACGTCCGGGACTACGGGCGGATGGAGGCCATCGAGTGCGGCAAAGCCCACTGCCGCCGGGGAGGTGGGTGATGGCTGGCGCAACGGCACCCACCCGGCCGAGGCCGCGCACCCTGCCCAGCGTCACCACGAAGCTCGGCACCGAGCTGGGCAGCCTGTTCATCACCGTGGGACTGGACGATGACGGCCAACCCTTCGAGGTCTTCGGCTCTCTCGGCAAGGCGGGCAGCCTGCAACACGGGATGACCGAACTGGCCTGCCGGTTGGTCTCCCTGCACCTGCGCCGGGGGACGCCTCTCGACGAAATCATTGGACAGATACAGGGCATCAGCAAGATGCAGCCCTGGCCCAACCGGATGGAGGACGGCACGACGGCATGGGTGAAGGGCCTGGGCGACGCCATCGCCCTGGTTCTGCGGGGCTACCTGGCAACGCAGGCCGAGGCGGAACTGCCCGTCGCCGCCGACTGACCTGCCTGGACACGACGCAGCGATGCGCCACACGGGGCCGCTCCCTTCCGACGGGGGCGGCCCCGCTCTTCATCTACTGGACACAACGAAAAGCGGAGGAACGACAACCATGACTATCACCATTGACACCATCGACAACCTGACCGACGTGTACTCCCGGCCCAACGCCCGCTTCGGCGGCGACGGCGCCCTGGAGATCCGGGCCTCGGCGGTGGGCAACTGCCGCCGCGCCCTGTGGTACGAGGCCACCGGCTGGGAGGTCACCAACCCCCGCGACGACGACTCCCTGACCATGCTGGAGGCGGGCAACGCCCTGGAGCCGGTGGTGCTGCGGGCGATGGCGCGGGCCGGCTGGGACATCACCCCCACCGATAGGGACAACCCCCGGATGGTCTCCCTGCGCCTCGGCCCCACGCTCCTGGTCAGCGGCCACGTGGACGCCGCCGGCGTCGCGCCCATCTTCGGCAACGAACCCAGCATCGTGGAAGTCAAGACCCGGGGGCCGGAGGCTTTCAAGAAGTGGCGGACGTTGGGGGCCGAGCGCAGCCACCCGGAATCAGTGTGGCAGGCGGCCTTCTACACCTACGGGACCTTCGGCGCGGCGCGGGACGTGGTGATCGCCACCCTGAACACGGGCGACCGCACCTGGGATTACGAGGTGATACCGGCCCGGCGGGTGGAGCGGGCCTTCGAGCAAGCCTGCGCCCGGTTGGGCGAGTTGGCGGCTCACCACGTCATCAACGGGCCGGACCCGGAAGTCCTGCCGGAGCGGGACTTCACCGCCGAGGACTGGCAGTGCAAATGCTGCCCCTTCCTGAATGCCTGCCTGCCCGGAATGGCGGCGGTGGCTGACGAACCGGAGGATGAACCTGTCGAGGACGCCGAGCCGGTCAGCGACGAAGAGGCGCGGAAGGCGCTCCACGAGTACGAGGAAATCCAGGACACCATCCGGGAGTTCGAGGACGAAAAGCGGTGGGTTACGGACGTCCTGCGGGCCTGGCTCAAGCAGCGGGGCGAGGTCAAGGCCAAGCTGGAAGGCCGGAAGAAGACCCGCACTGTGGGGATGGTCAATTCCACCAAGTACAACGTCAACCACAAGAAGTTGAACGCCCTGCTCGGCCCGGAGGCGCGGGCCGAGATCGTCACCAAGAACGTCTCCCGCTACCTGCGGGTCAGCTAGGCCAGTCTTGGCGTCCCAGCCTGCGGAGGGCGACACGGGGCCGCTCCTTTCTACTAACCAAAGGAAGAGAGGCCCCGCAACGGCAACCCCAATTCAACAATTCACGGAGGAACAATCATGGCGAAGACCATCAACAAGGTGGAACTGCTGGGCCGCGTGGGAGCGGACCCGGAGATGCGCTACACCAACAGCGGCACCGCCGTCACCCAACTGCGCCTGGCCACGGACCGCTACCAGAGGAACGGCGAGGACGCCACCGACTGGCACACCGTCGTGGTGTGGGACAAGCTGGGCGAGGCCGTGGCCCAGTACGTGGAAAAAGGCCAGCGGCTCTATGTGGCGGGCCGCCTGGTCCAGTCCTCATGGGAGGGGGACGATGGGCAGCGGCGCTACCGCACCGAGGTCCACGCCCAGGACGTAGTGTTCCTGGACTCCTCCCGCAATGGCAACGGGAACGGCAACTACGCCAACGCCGGCGTCAACACCCAGGACGACGACCTGCCCTTCTAGCCGCTGGGCGACATAGCGACGCCCGCCGATGTCGGGCGCAACACGGGGCCGCTCCCTGGCGATAGGGAGCGGCCCCGCTCTCGTTTCCCAATCTTGCCCGGAAGGGAGTGAACCATGCCCCGCAAGAAGCAGTCCAAGACCGCCGACACGCCGCCCATCACCCTGGAGGGCCAAGCCGTTCTGGAGACCCTGCGCTCCAACATGAAACTGCTGGGGGAGCTGGCCATGCACTACGAGGTCGCCTACCAGCCGGAGCGCCCCGCCGAAATGCCCACTATCAACTGCCCCCAGGACGTTCACAGCCTGCTGGGGCCGGAAATGTCGGCCCTGGCACAGGAGCAGCTGCGGGTATTGCTGCTCAACACCCGCAACCAGGTGATGGCCCAGCGGGTGGTCTACCAGGGGAACGTCAACTCGTCGGTGGTGCGTCCCGCCGAGGTGCTCCGGGCCGCCGTGATCGAGAACGCCCCCTGCATCATCGTCAGCCACAACCACCCGTCGGGCGATCCGACGCCCAGCCCGGAGGACGTGTCCATTACCCGCGACCTGGCGGCGTCGGCCAAGCTGCTGGGCATCGACCTGCTGGACCACGTGGTCATCGCCGGCGACAAGTTCGTCAGCCTCAAGGAAAAGAAGCTGATGGACTGACGCCGCCTGACCGGACGGCCCGGCGCCCTCCGGCTCCACGCGGGAAATCCCTTCCCGCGCTTCGTTCCACACATTCATCTAAAGGAGACCACCAATGCTGGCAACCCAGGCCACCATCAACCCCGACGACCTGTTCACGGTCACGGCGGGGGGCTACTCGGCCACCGCCGACGCCTTCGCCAGGGACCCGGACACCGAGGGCCTCTGGTTCCTCTCTATGGTGGGACCCCAGACGGCGCTGAAGGCCATCTGGGCCTCCCTGCTCAAGCAGCCCCCGGACCCGGCCTTCCTGATCCAGGGCACCGAGGGCATGGCCTTCTCCGGCGGCTACCGCCGCTGCGTCGTCCCGCCCCAGACCGTGGGCACCTGGACCACCAAGATCGCCCGCCTGCCCGCCTCCGGCGGCTGGCACGCTTTGGTCTATACCCGCATGGCGGAGTTCGCCTTCGAGCGGGACTCCTTCCTGCTGCTGGCGCCCAGCGAGGCGGAGGCCCCGGCCCTGTATCACCGCTTCCTGGACCGGCGCAGCCCCCTGCCCCTGCACCACTCCTGGGCCAACTGGCTCTGGCGGCGGGGATTGCGGGACGGGACCATCACGCCTCTCCAGTCGGTGGGCGTGGTCGCCTACTGGTGCGCCCCCGACGCCGAGAAGCTGCGGGACGACCTGTCCGACGCCGTGGCCCTGGGCACCCTGCCCCTGGGGGAGCTGAACCTCGGCGAGATGGAGGCGGCCAGCTATGGATAGGACGCTCAATCCCGTCAAGCGGGGCAACAAGCGCCGCCGCGCCCGCAACTGGAAAGCCTGGCAGCTCTTCTCCCCGGACGGCGACACCTGCCGGTTCTGCCCCCACGGGGCCGCCGACCACCTGACCAGTTCCCGCCAGCCTCACTTCTACCGGCCGGCCACCGAAGCGGAGCGGCGGGACCCCTTCGAGAAGCTCTACCGCCACGACCTCGACAACGGCGATTCCGTCTTGGTCAAGCGCATCGTCGTCGCCAACCGCGCCGAACTGCTCACCGCCTTCTGCCAGACCTGCGCCGCCGACAAGGACACCAGCCAGGTGCTCTGCTTCGTGCGGAACCTCGCCAAGGGCGAGGTGGTGGGCCTGGAGACCTGCGGCCAATAGACCCCAACGACAACCAAGACAACAACCGACAGGAGAAGAACCATGAGACTGGCAGCCCAGGCGAAAGGCGGCTACTATCCCACTCCGCTGCGGGTGGTGGACCTGCTGGCCCAACTGATCGACAGCCCCCCGGCCTACGGCCGGACCGGGCAGACCCTTCGCGTCCTGGACCCCTGCTGCGGGGGCGGCGACGCCCTGGCGCAACTGGCCGACGGCCTGCGCCGGACCAACTCCCTGCCCGTCGAGACCTACGGGGTGGAACTGCACCGGGACCGGGCCGAGGAAGCCGGGGAACTGCTGGACCGCGCCCTGGCCTGCGACCTCTTCGCCACCTCCATCGCCAACGGCGTCTTCGGCGTCCTGCTCTTGAACCCGCCGTATGACTTCGATTCGGAAGACAAGCGCACGGAACACGCCTTCCTCACCCACACCACTCGCTATCTCGCCGATGGCGGGTTGCTGGCGTTCATCGTGCCGAAGCAGCGGCTCTCGGTGTCGTCCCGCTACCTGGCCTCCCACTACCGGGACCTGCGCTGCTGGGCCTTTCCATTCCCGGAGCGGGAAGCCTTCGACCAGGTGGTTTTGCTGGGCTATCGCAAGGCCGAACCCAGCCCCGATCCCCGGGCGGAGGCCCAGGTGCGGGCCTGGGCCGAGGGGGAGCCGGAGGAGCTGTACGACGGCGGCTACCGGGTCTATGACCCGCCGGCCGCCGCCGCCGCCGGCGACATCCTCTTCGCCACCCGCACCGTGGATCCTCTGGCGGCGGTGGCCGAGGCCCGGAGGTCCGGCCTGTGGGCCAGCCCGGACATCACCGACAGCCTCTGGCCGGTGGGGGACCACCGCGCCCGTCCGCTGATGCCGCTGCGCCGGGGCCACCTGGCCATGCTGGTGGCGGCGGGCTTCCTGGACAACCTGGCGCTGGAGGCCGACGGGCGGCGGGTGCTGGTCAAGGGACGCACCGGCAAGGAGAAGGTACTGGCCGAGGAGACCGAGCACACCGAGGTGTACCGGGAAAAGCTCAAGACAACCGTGGTGGCTCTCGACCTAGACAGCGGCGACATCACCGACATCTCGGCCTAGACCGGCCCACTCACACCCATCCCTATCCATAAAGGAAGATTGCCATGCAGATGACCCTGACCTTGGACGCCTGCGCCCAGTGCGGACAGCCCATCCGCCCCGGCGAACCCGCCATGCAGACCGCCACGGTGGACATCATCGACGGCCGGGTGATGGCTTCGCCGGTGCGCTCCTACCACCTCAAGGGCGGCTGCCCCGCCGACGCCGACAACGAATAGCAAGACCACCCAACCCCATAGACGGCCCAATCCGGGCCGCAGCCACGATGCCCCGCTGGTGAATGAAACCGGCGGGGTTTCGCTTTTCCGAAACCTGCGACAGTGCATTCCCACACAAGGAGAATTCCCATGAACCTCGGAGACTTCATCGACACTTTCAAGGACGCCATCTCCCGAAGGGTGGTGGAGTCCTATCCTCCCCTGTACCGGCCCTCGGAATACGAGACCAGGCTGCCCCACCTGCTCCGCACTCCCCTGGGCGCGCAGGCCGACGCCATCCGGGGCGCGGCCCTCTCCCTGCAAGCCCACCGGGGCACCACCGTGATCGGCGAGATGGGCACCGGCAAGTCCTTCATCGGCGCCGCCGCCGCCCACGCCGCCGGCTTCCGGCGGGTTTTGATCCTCTGCCCGCCCCACTTGACCAAGAAGTGGAAGCGGGAGGTGGAGCAGACGGTTCCCCTGGCCCGCACCGCCATCGTCGCCTCCATCACCGACCTGGAAAGGCTGCGCCTCTCCGCCGGCTCCGGCCCGCTGTTCGCGGTGATGAGCCGGGAGCGGGCCAAGCTGTCCTACCGCTGGCAGCCCGCCGTGATACGGCGGTGGGCCACGGAAGGGGCGCGGCTGGCGCGGGATGAGGAGACCGGGGAACCCTTCCGGGTGCCCTGCTGCCCCACCTGCTACGCCCAGGTGACGGACAAGGACGGCGTTCCGCTCACCGACGCCGAGCTGCGCCGCCGCAAGCGCAACTGCGCCCGCTGCGGCAGCCCCCTGTGGCAGGCCGACGGCTCCGGCCCCCGGCGCTACCCGTTGGCCGACTACGTTAAGAACCGGATGCGGGGCTTCTTCGACCTGCTGGTCGGAGACGAGGTGCACGAGTACAAGGGTCGCGGTTCCGCCCAGGGCATCGCCGCCGGCGTCCTGGCCGACGTCATCGGCAAGTCCCTCAGCCTGTCGGGGACGCTGATGGGCGGCTACTCCTCCACCCTGTTCTATCTGCTCTACCGCTTCAGCCCGGAGCTGCGGGCCGAGTTCGGCCACTCGGAGGAAAGCCGCTGGGTGCAGCGCTACGGCTTCCTGGAGGAGACCCTGCGTTATTCCGAGGACGACTCCGCCTACGAGGACGGGCGCAGCAGCCGGCGCAAGGGCTTCCGCAAGACGGTCAGCGAGCGGCCCGGCCTGGTTCCGGCGGCGCTGTTCCACATCATCGGCAACTCCGTCTTCCTCAAGCTGGCGGACGTGGCCTCCGCCCTGCCGCCCTACGAAGAGCAGGTGCTCCTGTCGGGGATGGACTCGGACGTGGACCTCACCGGCTTCTCCCAGGGTAGCGCCTACAACCAAGTCTTCGAGGAACTGCACGAGGCCCTGGTCAAGGCCCTGAAGAAGGGTTCCAAGCGGCTGCTGGCGACGTACCTGCAAACGCTCCTGGCCTACCCCGACGGCTGCACCCACGGCGAGACGGTCTTCGACCCGGCCAGCGGCCAGCTCATCGTCCAGGTGCCGCCCCTGTCCGAGGAGAAGATCTACCCCAAGGAGCAGGCCCTGGTGGACCTGGTGGCGGCGGAACGGCTGGCGGGACGGCGGGTGCTGGTCTATGCCACCCACACCGGAACCCGGGACATCACCGGCAGGATGGACGACATCCTGACCCGCCACGGCTTCAAGGTGGCGGTGATGAAGGCCGACGCCGTGGCCCCGGACCGTAGGGAAGCCTGGGTCGCCGATAGGGTCAAGGCGGGGGTGGACGTGATCGTCTGCCACCCCCGCCTGGTGCAGACCGGCCTGGACCTCATCGACTTTCCGACCCTAGTCTGGTTCGAGACGGATTACAGCGTCTACACCATGCGCCAGGCGTCGCGGCGCTCCTGGCGCATCGGCCAGCGGCGTCCGGTGAAGGTCATCTACATGGCCTACCGGGGAACCCTCCAGGCCGACGCCCTCAAGCTGGTGGCCAAGAAGCTGCAATCCTCCCTGGCAGTGGAGGGGGAACTGCCCGAGGACGGGCTGGCCGTCTACGGCGACGATGGGGACGACCTGATGATGGCCCTGGCCCGGCAGATCGTCAGCGGCGACGCCCAGGCGGACGCCGAGACGCTGGAGGAAGTCTTCGCCCAAGCCCGGGACGCCGAGGCCGCCGCCGAGGAGTACCTGGTGGACGACGGCTGGCAGGCGACGGTGGTGGAACCGGAAGCCATCCCTGTCAATGGGAACGGGCATCACGACGCCGAGGACATCGGCCTGACGGTTGAACTGGTGGTGAACGGCGACGGCCACACCTCCAACGGCCACGTTCCCGTACCGGCCAACGGGGATGGCCACTACGCCAATGGCCTCTCCCCTACCGGAAACGACGCCGACGGCCACCACGAACCCGAACCCGCCGAAGGGCAGCAGTCCCTCTTCTCCTGGGCCGAGTTCCTGGCCGAGGAACCGGCCCGGCCCAAAGGTCGGAACGGCAAGGGCAAACCCGCCGCTGCCTCCCTATTCCAGTGGGCGCTGGACAAGAAGCAGGAACGGGAGTAGGAGCCGGTGGGCGCGGGCCGCTAGACCGCAAGGCGCACGGGAGGGGCCGCCGTTGCAATGATGGCAGCCTCCCCGCAGACGGCAACCCAAGCGAAACAACACCATTCAATAGAGGAGTCGAATCATGGCAAGAGTCTTTGTGTACGACGACCGCGAGTTCCCCGACCCGGACCCCGAAATGAGCGTCGAGCATGTCAAGCAGACCCTCGCCGACTTCTACGGCGAAATCGCCAACGCCTCGGTCAAGGAGACCGCCCGGGGCAACGACACCATCATCGAGTTCCAGCGGCGGGTGGGCACCAAGGGCGCTCAACCCATCGCCCGCAGCTAGGGGGTAACGGAATGGACAACCCGACCTTCGTGGGTCTGCTGGCGGCAACGCCGCCGGCGGACCTGAAAATCATCGAGCTCACGGCGGAGCTCACCCGGCCCGACGGCGGGCTGGACTTGGACGCGGCGGCGGCCCGGCAGCCGGAGGTGGAACAGGCCTGCGCCCAGGCCGAGGACTACGCCGCCACGACAAAACGGCTCCTGGAGGCGCTGCGGTGGCAACTGCGGCCCCGCCGGTACTGAGCAACCTGGCCGGGCTGCTCCTGCGGCGTCCGCCGTCGCTGCAAGAGCTGATCGTCCGGCTGGGCTACGCCGAGGATTACGCCTGGTTCGCCGGTCTGGTGCGCCGCCTCTTTCCCAACGAGGCAGAGACGCTGCTGGCACCCCCCGATGCCGACGGGAGGTTGGAAAGCTTCGCCCGTCTCTTCGAGGAGCGCCACTTCCCCCTCTATACCCCATTCATCGAGTTCTACGTGGACGAAGGGGAGGAACCGCCCTTCTCCTGGCTCCGGCGGGGCATTCCCTTCCATCTGATGGGCATCGGCTACGACGGCCTCCACGAGATGTGGGACGGCTACCGCGAAGGGTTGTCGGCACTGGCCCTGCTGGCGGAAGCCCCCGGCTATTACTACGACGAACCCGACGGGCTGCGCACCGCCTGGCTGGAGGCCGCCGCTGAGCGCATCCCGCAGGAGACGCTGGAGCGGATACCCCGGGGCGGCATTCCCCTGGAGGCGCTCACCGAAGCGGTGCATGAAACCGGGTACCAGGGCGCGGCCCAGGCCGTCGCCTGGGTGCGGGGCGAGACCGGCAACTTCTTTCTCGACCATTGTTTCGAGGATGGAGATTACGACGGCTTCTGCGACCCCTGGGAGGAGGAAGTCATCTCCGAGGGCACGGAGGAATGGCGCAAGGCGGACCGGCTCATGGGCTCAGCCCTCCGGCTGGCCGACTGGCTGGAGGAAGACTTGCCGGGCCGCTTCGCCGAACTGCTGGACTTCATCCTGCCCCGGCTCCCCGAACCCGACAACCAAGAAAAGGAGGTAAACGATGACGACTGTTGACGCTAATACCACCCAATGGTCCCTGCCGGGCCAGGACGACCTGCCCCGGGACACGCTCCAGGTGCAACTGGAGGTCTACAACGAGACCGTCCTGCTGCGGGGCTTCCAGATCGATTCCACCTGGGTCAGGACCGTCTCGGCGGACGAGATCGCCAGCGTGTTCATCCGGCACCTGGGCTTCTCCTCCGGGCTGCTGCCCCAGGACGCCCTCTGGTGGAGCCAGGGCGAGACCGGCCAGTTGGTGGCCCTGTGGCGCCCGCCCCAGGTGTGGGCGGTGGCTCTACAACGGGAGGCGTTCCAGCCTCCCGCCCGGCTCCGGCTGCCCATGCCGGGGCTGGTCTTCGTCTGCTCGCCGGGCCGGGCGCCCTGGATCTATGCCGCATTGGAACGGCCCACCAACCCTGAGCAGCAGCTCTACCGCGCCCCGGCCTTCAACGTCTTCCGGGACGGAAGGGTCTGCCCCGGCAGCCACCGCTTCCCCGAAGACGTGGGACTGATACCCGAGTCCTTCTTCCAGTCCTTCTTTTCCCTTACCGGAGACACGAAGGAACGGTCGAAGCGACACCCCGACAACCTGCAAGCACTATGGGAGGAACTGGATGGAAAGGCTGAGTACCCGGTTGAGGACCTGGTTCCCCAATGCTCCGTGGGCCACGTCATGGCGGCCTCCGAAGGACGACGGGGCTACTACCCCTAACCCTGCCGCTGCGCCGGTGGGCTACCTGGTGAACCGGCCCACCGGACTCTCCGGCTCTCAAGGGATTGGGTACGACTACGTTCTCGGAGCGGGCGGCCTATACGTCCAGTCCGAGAGCGCAAACCTGACGGCGCGGATTGCCGTCGCTCCGGCCGACGTGAGGGGGCTAGCGCCCGTCTCCGAGAAGCTGGCGCTCACCCACGGCCTCATTCCCACCCACGTCTTCGAGTTGGGTCTGCGCTGGTTCCAGGCCGCGCCGGACATCGAGCGGTTCTTCGCCGTGGGCTGGGACGGCCACGCCTACCGGCTGGTGGTCCCGCCGCAGGCGGGCACGGGTTCGTCCCTACCTACCGGCCTCCCTCCGGCGTGGTGGCCGAGTTCCACTCTCACGGACGCCACCGGGCCTTCTTCTCGGCCGCCGACGATGGGGACGAACAGGGGTTTCGCATCTACGGCGTCGTGGGACGCCTGGACACCTCGCAACCGGAGTTGGCCCAGCGCCTGGGCATCTACGGACACTTCGCCCCACTGGACTGGCGCCAAGTCTTTGACGGCCCGCCGCCGGGCCTGTGCCTATCGGACGAAGGGCCAGAGCAAACCGTACATATGGAAGGAAGGTAACAACCATGCCCTATTACCTGGACAACCAGTTCCTGCTGGACCAGCCCTGGATCACCGTGGTGGGCTGCGGCGGCACCGGCGGCTTCGTGGCCGAGGGCCTCTGCCGCCTCTTCCAGGGCCGCGACGCCACCATCGTCCTAGTGGACCACGACCGAGTGGAACCCCACAACCTGCTCCGCCAGAATTTCTACACGGACGATGTTGGCGAGTTCAAGAGCAAGGCCCTGGCCGACCGGCTGGCGCGGGACTACCAGCGGCCCATCGGCTACTCGGTCTATCCCTTCCGCGATGAGGAACCCCGCTACCCCGGCCTCTCACCCCACGACGGCCTGGTCATCGGCTGCGCCGACAATGCGGCGGCAAGGTGGGCGATGGCCGAGTGCCTTCCGGGAGACCCCTGCCGCTGGCTCATCGACGCCGGCAACGACACCAATTGGGGCCAGGTGTTGGTGGGAAACATCGCCCACCGGGTGGAACTGGAGGAACCGCCCTTCACCGGCGAGACCTGCCACCTGGCCCCGGCGCCAACCCTGCAACGCCCCGACCTGCTGACGGCGGTGTCCACCCGCCCGCCCGACGTGGACTGCGCGGCGGCGTTGGACCTCACCGACCAGGACCCCACCATCAACCAGATGATGGCGTCCCTGGTGTTGCTGGTGGTCCGCCGCATGGTGGCGGGAACCTGCCCCTTCCTGGGCCTCTACCTGGACATGGACCTGGGCGCGGTGACCCCCAGCTACGTCACGCCGGAGGCGGTGGCCAGGCTGGTGGACCGGAACAACGCCGGATGACCGGCGCAAACCAATCTCTACCCACAGAACCGACAAGGAGCATGAGACCATGACTGACTACAGGGAAACCACTACGACCATGTGGCAGGACCGCCACAACGAGAAGCGGGGACACCAGCTGATGACCGAGAAGCTGGCGGACACCATCCCCGCCCTCGGAGACACCGAGCACGCGGCGGACTACGACAAGGTGCTGGCCCGGGCCAAGCTATTCAGCCCCTACTCGAACTGGACGTGGTACATCACCGAGATGGACCGCGACACCGGCCAGTGCTTCGGCCTGGTGGAAGGGTTGGAGACGGAGTTGGGCTACTTCGACCTCACCGAGCTGGCCGAGACCACCGTGCTGGGCGGCGTTCCCGCCGTGGAACGCGACCTCTACTGGCAGCCAATCACCCTGGGCGAGATCAAGAACGGCTCCCGGGATGGTTCGCTTCACGGTGAAGAAACGAATACGGGAGAAGCCATGACTGACGAAACCGGAAAGCCCGATGTGGTGAACGCCGAGGAGTTCCTCTTCGGCGCGGCGGCGGCTGATGCCCCTGGCGATGATACTGCTGGCGATGTTGCCGGGGAGCTTCCTGCCGGAGACGTGGGCGACGATGCCGGAGACTTGGAAACCGCCGGGGAACCGGACGCCGACACGGACACGGGAACCGCCGAGGAACCGGATGCCGATGCTGCCGACGGAGAACAAACCGCCCCAGCCGAAACCGAAACCTCGGAGGAGTTGAAGGTGGTGGTGTCCATCCGGGGAAGCCGGGCTATCATCGGGGTGCAGCAGCCCGCCTCGGACCCGCACATCGAAGCCTTCGATGATGCCGACCTGTTTGGACTGGCCGACCTGTTCCCGGCGGTGGTGGCCAGGGCCAGGGCCCGGTGGGAAGAGGAACCCAGGTATCCAGCCTACGTGAAACCCGCTCCCCAGTCCAGGGGCCGGCGTCTTCGCCAGCAGGAACCGGCGGAGACTGCAACCGCCGAGGGAGAGGCTGGACAGGAGCAACCCCAAACGCTGCGGCTATTCTAGGGACGGTTTCGGCCCTCGAAGGCCCGTTGGGGATAGCTGAGCAGGTGGCCTACGCCAGCGCGTGCGGCCATCTGCACGTAAGAGCGACCGTCTGTGTGGGGGGTTGCATTTGTGGAGGTTCCGGACATTCAGGCGAGGCCGCCGGGCTGCCCGCCACTGGCCGGTCGTTGATCATCTGGGGACCAAGTTCTCCGGTTTGTTCATGTGCCCGGGCTTTCTTGTTGCCTGGAACGACCGGCTTCTTCCCACCGGTCTTGTCGTGAGCGTGGTATCATCTGCCGTGGATAACGCTGGCAGGTTCCATATCTATCGGCCACGCTGTTTGACGGGCGGAATAGATTTGGCTGCCGCATTAGAAGAAGAGGCCGTGGACTGGTTGGCATCCGAGTCAAGCACGAAATGTGTCGCTTATGCCGGGCGCGGCATAGCGGTTGCGGCTTTGCTCTGTCCATTGTTTTTAGAGAAGTTTCTTGAGAGTTGCTCATGCTCTCGTAGCTTAGCGTAAGGGTATCGACGGTCGCCATGCCTACACCCATATCATTACCCTTCCCACCGCTCTTGATCTTGGCTTCAGATGGCCCAATGACCTGGGCTTGGCTGGAACCACAGATTCGCAACCGGCTTGGGGCAGGTGTCAGCCTTTGCATCATTCGCAGTGAAGGAGCGACCAACCGGGGAGGTTACTTTTTTCACCTGAGAGAGGTGGCCGACGGATTTTCCTTCTCAACTTTCGACCGCCAAAACGTCTTGACCCTAGGAACCGGCGAGGATTGTGTCGATTTTATCAACCACGTCTCTGGCAGACGGTACAAAGAGGATATGTGGGCAAAGTCTCAATCGGTGAATCTTAGGTCAGACGAGGAGGGCTAGAGTTCTGCCCATTGCTCTCTCATCCAACTGATGGCCTCTGCGGGCTTCCTTCCCCGACCTGCAACCTCCCAGTTCCCATCGCGAACCGTCCACTGGAACTTCTCATTCAGCAATAGAGCGTGGCTCACTTCGTGTTCCTGCATGGCGGGTGTCGCTTGTTGCTTCGTGGGCATACGACGGTTGCCCAGGATGATCAGACGTCTATCGCAGCGCTCAGCCAGGAAGCAAACGGGCAGCGTCTCCGCAACCAGAGCATGGGCGCCTTGCTTTTCGGCCGAGGCTTGCGCGGCGATTTCCTGGCATATATGTTTCAATCCCAGCCGTGCCGCCCCTTGGCTAAAGAGGTAGTACCTCGCTAGGGCGGTACCCTGCCTGACGGAATCAGGAAGTAGGGATTCGTGCTTAGCGTCGAAAATGCGCATCAATTTGCCGTAGTTCCCTTCCTCTTTGTTATAGGAATCCGCCTTCGCGTTGACGGCGAATGTCAGGTCAAAGCCTTGCCTGGCCGACTGAAGCCCAGCGGGAGGATTGTTCAACCAGTTGCAATCCCGAATCTGAGCGAGTTGATAGGCGTCCATCACAAAGTAGCTGTAAATGTGGGGAAACTTCTTGCTTTGAGACTCATGGTCTCTCCATTCCCAAAGCAACACCACCACGAAGTCGGTGTCTCTTCTGATGTCCTTGGTTAGCGTGGCGAAATTGGCGGACTTCTCTTCCGCGATGGTCTGTATAGCCTTCATTTCAAATCTGATGCCAACTTTCCCGTCCCTGGAGCGAAAAGCCAGGTCCGGGAACTGGTTGGCGATCACATAGGTCAATGCAATCCCCTGGTCTCGAATCGCAGCGGGTAGAGCTTCAGTCACGGCCTTGGCGAACTCGTACTCCAGCAGTATGCCAATACGAGTCCTGACGTCCGTCAAGTTGCGCTGGTTGGTGGGGAGCACGTCATCGGGAAATAGTACGACCGCCAAGGGCAGGGCAGCTTCGTTCATGATGCGGACGGCATGGGGTACCAGCTCTTCGTCCAGGCAACGCAGAACCGCCACGGGATCATTCGACGTGCCATCAAGTAAATCAACTGACACTGGCATCGGTTTTCAGCCCCTTGATGAAGAAAGGATGTCGTCAATCAGGTCCCGACTTGCCTGGGACATGATGCGGTCTGCCTTTTCCAAGGCCCGGCCACTCTCTTCAACCAGCGAACGTGCGGCTGAGTCGGACTGGCTGTATGCTCCGAGAAGGCGCCTCTGCTCGGCCAACTCTGGGACTGGAATCCGCAAGTCCAATACCGCTGCCTTGCTGAGCCTGGGACGGCCAATGCCTGTTACTAGGTGGATCAACTGTCCGTATGCCAAGTCCGACCGGAGCAATATGGCCAGCAGATCAGGCAGCATAATCGGGGCGCCACTAGCCGGGTCGCACTTGGGAGTAAGCACAAGACACTCGGATGACGCGAAGCCCTCATCGAAGTCATCGCCAATCAGACACACCTTTCTCAGGGCCGGTCGCATCTTGGCGAACAGGATGTCCCCGGCGACGAAACGCTTGACCGAACTCTTGAGGGATGAACCGTCCACCAAGACAGGTCGGTATACGCCCGTGTGGGACTCGATATTCGCGAGACCCAGGTAGGTAATCTCGTCTTCACAGAGGTCCTTTGCGGGCACTACCCCTTCATTGCGCAACCCGCACAACTCTCTCAACAGCTTCAGGGGATGACGGGAGGACCGCAGCGCTCCGTTGGCCCGGCTCCGGGCCGGGTGATGATATGCGGGGTCTATACGGAAAGCGTCCCTGAAGAATGCCGGGGCCTCAACGGGCG
The DNA here is from genome assembly GCA_965213725.1 of Dehalococcoidia bacterium. Lineage (GTDB taxonomy): Bacteria > Chloroflexota > Dehalococcoidia > Lucifugimonadales > UBA3495 > VXOI01. The sequence continues at coordinate 3,225,905 of OZ243924.1, read as the reverse complement.
GAATCCTCCCCCAAAAGCAGTTCCCGCTGGACCAGGCGGGCCGAGGCGCCTCCCGCTCCGAACCGGCCCGCCATACCCGGAGGATCTCAGGCAAGTCCGAGTCCAGTTCCATCTTGCCTGACCTTGGTTCGTGCTTCAGCAGCGGGTCCCCGTTTGGCTTTCGACCGACCACCTCCGCGTGGGCGAAAAACGTCAGATCGTTTTCCGGTTGCGCGGGCCTATTCTCATGGCTCTTCTGCAAAAAGAGGATTGACGACTTTACCGAGGCGTAGGGCATGAAAGCAGTGTCGGGCAAGCTGATTATGGCCAACGGGTGTGACTGGTCCAGGATCAGGCGCCGGGTATCCACGTTGGACGGGCCGTTCAATACGCTATCATCTATTATGACGGCCCCCACTCCGCCGGGTTTTAGCAGTTCCAAGCACCGTTCTATGAAAAGCACCCCTCGCCGTCTTGAAGCCTTATCTCTGCCCAGCCGGAAGTCGCCCAGGGAGTCCTTCTCAGAAAGGTCGCTGCCGAAGGGTGGGTTGGTCACAATCGCGTCAATGGTCCCAAAGTGTGGCTTTAGAGCGGGACCCAGGGAGCCGGAGGAATTGATGTGGGAAACCGAGACGGTACAGGCAGGATCGTGCATATCCAGGTTTACCCCAGCAACCCAGCTCAATCGTTCATCAATCTCGAATCCCAGCAGGGTTGCGTCAGAGGCGCTCCCATTACGCTTGAGGTGCTTGTCAACATGGAGCAGAAACCCTCCAGTTCCACAGGCAGGGTCGCAAATCCTGCCATCCAATGACGAGTCAAGGGCCTCGACCATGAACTCCACGATAGCGCGGGGAGTAAAAAACTGCTGATTCTCGCCTTTGTCGAAAGTGTTGCGGATGATTTCCTCGTAGAACAGTCCTTTCAAGTCTTCCGATACCGAGGCAAGCCGGTAGCGGCACAGTTCTTCCACCAGTTTCCTGACGGTCGAATCGCCCAATTGTAGACGGGAAAATCTCTCAGGGAACAGGTCGGGACGGCGCGTCACCAGGTCCAGGAATTGCCCACGAATACGGGTCGCCACGGTTTGGTCCGTATCACCCGCCTGAATACAAAAAGCGGCATTGTGGGGCGTGGGGCCCTTATCTCTCTCGTCATATACCTTGCAATAGATGACTTTGGTCAGTTCATCGAACCTCTCGATAAGGCTGCTGTTTCCCTCGTAGTCCCGAAGGGTTCTGTTGAGCGCTCTGACCAGCCGCCGAAGGTTTGCTGAGGCCAGGCTCGCTCGATTTCCTTGACCCTCTCCATCTGAAGGAAGGTGGAAGAGTGGGGTGGGTGAGGGATGCTCTTGATTTATCAACCCGGTGTTGCTCAATTCTCGCACCTGTTTGCTCTGGGAGTATTTTCTATCGGCCAACCAGGAGATGACGGGGAATGAATCGTAGGGAGCCTCCAGGACAGGTTGATTCTGGTGGCAGAACCGCACGTGTCAGGCCCCTTGGTCTACTCTGCCCGTCTTGGGATCGTAGGAGGACGCGAAATCCACAATATCTGGCAGCCTGACGAACCACTGGGTGCCTCGCCTGACTGCCCTCAGCCTTCTTGAGCGGATGTTCCTGCGGACAGTTTCCTGGCTAACCTTTAGGTAGTCGGCTGCTTGGGGAACCGAAAGTTCTTCCGGCATATTCACGGGCTATATCCCCTGATCAGGTTGTGTGATGTATAATACTACACCACCACCCGATTTACCAACGATGAACTTGACGCTGAAAGAAAGGATTTCCTGAAGCGGCGCGTCGTTTACTGGAAGGAGTGGGCGGCTTCTCCGGGCTCGGTAAGACTCTATTGATGTTCATATCCAAGAGGAGTTTTGCGCTTCCACAATAGGCGGGCTTTCTAGCTTCCCAGGCGGACTGCCTGTCCATGTGCCCGGATTTATAGCTGCCCGATTGGTTGCTTGAGTACGGGTTAGCTGGCGCGCTGGCGGTCAATCCTCCAGTGTCCCTCCCCGGCAGCGCATATATGGGCCCCTTTTTGCGTTTATGGGCCAGCGGCCCGTTCCCCAACGCCGTCTCCGCCGTCCGCCGGTACGATGAGAAACAGCCGGTGAAAGTCGTCCACGCTCAGGGCCTGCTGCAATCTTCGCCGGACCCGGGGCGACGGGCTGCGCTGGCCGTTCATCAGGTACGACAGGTGGCTGGGGGCAATGCCGGCCAGCCGCGCCAGTTCGTTCTGGGACATATCCAGCCGATCCATCAGTTCCCACACGGCGACGGCGTTCAGGATGACGCGCGTGGATGGTCGCCGGCGTTTCACGTTGCGCTTCTCCTTGTTCCCCGCCATCAAGGGGGCGCGCGGTATGCCAGAAACTCGACGTGGTTGAAACGCCCGGGACACAGTGCCGGTTCCTGGGTTGCGACGGCCCACCACCGGAACAGTTGTTCGTGCCATTGGTTTGAGCAGCGGGGCTCTCTCTTAATTCTTCCCCGACTCTGTCCAAACAACGGGGTCCACTCCCACTTCCGGCGGCGCCTGTGCTCATAGCCTATTTGCCCTTTGTTGAATGTCGTCGCATCTTTCTATCAATTCGTCGAACTGATCTTCGTCATCAAGGAGCATCCCATCGGTCAACATCCTGTCGTAATCGTCGGAAAGGACCCGGTAGGCTGGCCCGTCCGGCACCAGTTGCAAACCGCCGGAGACTACCGCTTCATAATCGACCCAATTGCCGGCTTCGTCCTTCTCCCGGAAGAACATCGATTTGTGGCGAGCCACCGAAAGCGCGAGGGCACGGTCTGCCAGCGCCTTTTCTGCATACCCCGTATCGTCCAACCTCACCAGGTCGTACCAGTGCCTGGAGAGCCGCTCGCCACGGCGCCGCTGCTGTTGACAGAAGACGTGCACAGCAGTTGCCTTTTCCCAGAACGTTCTCTCCGCCAACATGACAAAGGGGTGGGCGGAAGGGAATGAAACATCCGGCAAGTAGCTGGCCGCGTCGCAGCCGCACAGGCACTCCTCGCGCGGGGTGCCAATTGAGCGCGCACCAAACTCGACCATTACCTCGGGCCTCACGAAACCATAGTCGTTGAACAGAGGCTCGTAAGCGACGAACAGAGGCTCGTAAGCGACGAATACATGGTCTCCTTCGGCCCGGAGTTCAGCAATTAGGCCAGCATCTGCCAGGTTAGTTTCAAGGGAGGGTAGAGCTTGATTTACCACCCAGCCAGGCAGCCGTCTCCTGATTTCCCGGGTCCAGCGGCGCTCTTGGCTGCGCGTCGCGGGAATGGCCTCGTCATCTCCGTCTGTCAGCAGGTCCGGCGCTATGGCGCGGATGTCATAGGTAATGTCGAGGTCTTCGGAAAACCGGCGAATGGCATGGTATGCCTTCGCCAGGGAGGTACCTCCTTTGAAGGTCAGGTCCGCTCCGAAAGATGTTTCTATGAGGGCTGCCAGAGTCTGGACCACCCAGATGTCCTTTTCCAGCAGATGCGCTCTTCGTCCACTGAGACCGGCGGCGACCTCCAGGGCATCCCGCCGGTCATCTGGGGAGAGCGACTGAAACGGAAGGTCAGCCACTGGCCACCATCGCGCTTACCGGCTCGGCGATCCAGGCGGGCATCAATGCCCGAGACGCCGCCAGTTCCTCCAAATCTTCGGCGGATAGTTTGCGGCAAATGACGCCGAGGCCCTCCTCAACCTCCTGGGGGCCCAGCCATGCCAAGGCACGCACGGCGTCCCCGGCGGACCGGTGCGGCGCTACAAGCTGCCACCTTGGGGCGTGTCGCAGGTCTACCGTTACCTCACCGAGCTTCAGCTTTCGGTTGGGGCCGGAGGTGAGGTAAACGGACCGGACCGGCACCTGGGTTGTGAGCCCCAGGGCGTTGGCCGCCGCTCCGCCGCAGGGTACAATCGTCTGTCCCCACAGGGCAGCTAAGGACTCGATCACCTTATCAACTGAGGGGGGGCGCGGGCCGAAGCGGGTTTCTACCGGACGCACGTAGACACCCTGACAGACTCGACTCAGCCGCCCGGTTCGGGCAAGACGTGATAATGCTTGGTCTACTGCATCTCTGTTTCCCAGGTGAAGCAGGACATTTGGGCATAGCAACGAGCCCTCCGGCGACTCGGCAGCGTGGTCCATAATCAGGCGAGGCAGGCTTGGCATGGCGCATATCCGATGCTAGAATGTCATAAATATATCATCAAGACTGACTATACGCAAGTAAATGCACTAATGGGGCGTCGTTTGCCGGGGTTAATGGCGATAGTTCGCTCTCCGTGCTTACTGGTTGCCTTTCCCTCGTAGTCAGTGGCTTTTCGCAGGTGGATCAGCTTGAACGCCAACAGGTATGTTGACCAGATTGTACGCAAGTACGAAGTAGAGAAGGGGCCCGGAACGGCCGTGTATCAAGCAGGGGAACGACTCAGGGGCTTGATCCAGAGATGGTACACCGCACGCCTGGTAAGAGTGCACAACTCTGGTTCCTTTGCCAAAGGCACATCAATCAAAGGAGGTACGGACTTAGACCTGTTCATATCGCTGAAACCCAAGTCGGGAAAGTCGTTGAAAAAGATGTTCGAGGGCCTTCACCAGTACGCTCAACAGGAGGGGTTGAAGCCCCGCCGCCAGAACGTCTCGATTGGAGTGGAGATGAACGGTGTAAAGGTAGATCTAGTGCCCGCCCGGAAGCATTCCGGCAAGAGTGATCACAGCTTGTACCTCAGCAGACGGCAGGGATGGACCAAGACTAATGTGGATAAGCATATTGCGCTGGTCAGAAGTTCCGGGAAAAGCGCCACTATACGTGCCACCAAGATATGGCGGTCAAACCGTGGCCTGCATTTTCCTTCGTTCTATCTCGAGCTTGCGGTATTGCGGGCGCTTCGAGGGCGGGAACCCCAGGGTACTGCGGGCGAACTGAAGCGGGTGCTGGAGTTCCTGGCGGCCGACCTTCCCCGTGCCGAGTTCGTTGACCCGGCGAATGCAGCCAACGTCATCTCTTCCGACCTGTCCCCAGACGAAAAGCAGGAAATTGCCAGGCAAGCAGAGGCTTCACTGGGCAGGGTACGGAATAGCCAGTGGGAAAGAGTGGTGTGGTGAATTCATGAGTACGCCAGAGGGTCGTAACCGGATAGACCTGAACAGCCTGTTCCAGAGCACCCAGCAGAGGATGGTTGCCGAACTGACAGGCATAAGAGGAGCGGTGGACCACGGGGGAACTCTGGGCGATGAGACGGAATTGGCCTGGCTGGATTTTCTGGCAAGGCTTCTGCCCAACCGATACCGGGTGGCCAACGGATTCGTGGTGGATGCGGATGGGTGGCGGAGCGACCAGACGGACATCATCGTGTTTGACAGGCAATACTCCCCGCCCCTGTTCATGGCGGGAAACGTCCAGTACATCCCGGCGGAGGCCGTATATGCGGTGTTCGAGGTGAAGCAACGGATCGACAACAGGAACCTGCGGCTTGCCTGCGACAAGGCCGCCTCCGTAAGGTCATTGCGGAGAACCAGCGCGGTAATACCCTCGGCGGATGGCACGCTGGACCCAAAGCCACCTCACCGGATCATTTGCGGAATTTTGGCACTGTCGAACTCGTACTCCAGTAACTTTGTGGAGGTGCTGAAGGGAATGATCGCGCAGGTTCACGAGGACCGTCAGCTTGATCTGGGATGTGCGCTTAACGATTGTTCGTTCCTGGTCAAGTCAGAGTCGTTGGACTCCCGGCTGTTTCGATTCGCTAGCCTATTGTGGTCCGTTCCAGTGTCCCAAGGGTTTGGTCGGCGCCTCAGATTCTTAGTTCGAGATCGACAGAACGGGAAGTTGATTGGAATCTTTGCCTTGGGAGATCCCGTATTCAACCTCTCCGCCCGCGACAAATGGATTGGTTGGAATCACGAGGACCGATGCGACCGGCTTGTCCATGTCATGGATGCCTACGTGGTGGGTGCCGTACCACCATATTCCCAGTTGATAGGCGGCAAACTCGTTGCGTCCCTAATGACGAGTCAAGAGGTAAAGAGAACCTACGAAAGGAAATACCTGGGGAGTGAATCCGTCATTCGCAAGAAGAAGCACCGTGCACGCCTGGTGTTACTGACAACGACTTCCGCCTTGGGTCGGTCATCGATCTACAACCGCCTGTCGCTACCGGACGGTCCACGCTTTCTGCGAATAGGTACGACTAGAGGATTTGGTCATTTTCACTTGTCCGGGGAGATTTCGAGGCATTGAGAGGGCATCTGGAGGCCACTGGCCATCCGTACGCTTCGGGGCACCGATTTGGAATGGGCCCCAACTGGAAACTACGTGTTGCAAGGGCTGCTCTTGAAGATATAGGAATTGATGCAACTCGATTCTAAAGCATGGAATCGAACGAGAAGTCTACGCCATCCCATTAGCCAAGAATTGGCAGAAGATTCTGTTAGGAAGTAAAAAAAACGTACGTTCCCTCGCCTCCCCCGCTTCGGAGATAGCCGATTTCTGCATAAGCAGGTGGATGGTGCCTAGGGCAAGACGTGACGACAGATACAGGAATTTTAACCCGCAAAGCATGATCCAATCCCTATTGGATTAAGGGTCTGGTGTGCCATGGTGATAGGAAGAGATTTGCGAGAATGGCAAGCGCGCTTGGCATCGCATTTCACTGAGTTAAGGGAGAGCCGGGTTAAGGATGGCCTAGACCGGCCCGTGTTCGGTCTTGAACATGGACTCGACCATTCGGAAATTCAAGACCTTGAGAAAATAGTGCATGCCGAAATCCGTTATCGTCGGCCATTCCGGCTGCACTCTTTGGTCTGGGTCGTGTATTCGTCGGAACTGGGCTATCGTTACTCAGGAGATGAATACTGGCAAACTTTTGAGCAGGAGACACCAGGCTGGGTCCAGAACGGCAAACGAGACGCTCTTCGGAACTTCTTTCGACTTTTCCAAAGAGATTACGGCGGCGCGGAGCCGTCAGGCGCGTGGGCAGCGCACTTTACCATAATTTGCTGGCCGATAACCCATGCAATCCTCCCTAGGGACTTGCAGCTGCAACTAGCTCGCACCCTCTATGAATTGAGATACCGGTTCTCCAGAGAAATTCTCGAATCTCCATATTCTCTTGGGGAACTTATAGCGGCGAAAAGTTGGGACGCCACGTCCCGATTCCAAAACTTCGTCCAGGAAAAGGAGCTTGTCGGCCAAATCGCCGCCGCGCTTCTTTTGCGGGATGAACCAGGAACCAGCAATCTGATACATCCCAAAGCTCTTGAGCGGATAAGCGAAGATGTAGACCGCCAGCGGCAGGCGCGAGAATGGCTGCGGAGCGCGCGCCAGTCCGCGGGCGAACGAGTGAGAACCCGTAGCATAGGCCTCCCGAGTCGGAACGCACCCGCGGATAATTCCAGTCCGGTGGACCGAGCCCGAGCCGAGGTGACACAGCTCGGAATAGAGCCCCGACTCATTCTTCGGCCTAAGGATTCTTTAGGAGACGCCTGGGATGTACTGTTGGAGATTCCTGACTTATCCCATCTGCCTTTGCGGTTTCCTCAAACTGCGGAGGGTTCTGTTGCATTTTGCGGGGTAGTGGCAGTATTGTCACTCCCCACGGTTCCTTGACGCTATCAGTTCCGTCTGGTCGCCAATCCGCCCGCCCCGGCGCCGGTAGCCGTACTGCGGAAGGTTCAAGGGTTTCCCAGCCAGCAGGTTTTCTACGCTGAATCCCTGTATCACCGGGTAGGTGTCAGAATCGTCGTGGAACGTGGCCCTGCTGCGCTGGTTCTCCACTGTCCGCATAAACCGGCCAAAGCATACCATCACGCCGGCGGTGGCGCCGAAATCATCAACACTGGTCTTCAACGCCCGCACCGCGTCCGGCGTCACGTTGCCCCCCTTGACCTGGATGATGGCGAACTCCGGCGTTGGCTTTTTCCCTAGCCGGAAGGGGTAGAATTCCAATACCCCGTCCACCCCGCCATCGGCGCCCTTGCTTCCCGGTTCGTGAAACATCCCACTGGCTCCGATTGCCCCGCAAACCCACTTCTCAAACTCGAACTTGTCCCGCTGGGCCAGTTGCTCGGCGCCAGGGACATTGACCGGCACGCCCCGCACCAGCACGTCGTCGGTGGTCAGATGCTCAAAGTTGCGCAGTATCCGCTCCCTGACCAGCCCGATGGAGAAGGCCGAAATATCTATGCCAGCCCAACGGCGGCCCAGCCGCTCAGCGGCGTGTACCGCCGTGCCGCAACCGCAAAATGGATCCAGCACCAAGCCGTCTGGCGGGGAGGATGCGGCAATCACCCGCTCCAATAGGGCCAATGGCTTTTGCGTGGGGTAGCCAAGATGTTCTTTCGCCCATGGCAGCAAGCTATGATGCACAAAGACATCATCCGGGAGCTTTCCTTTGTCATAATCTCTTTCTGAACCGTCAGCCCGCTTTTGCCCGGAATCCCATTTGTGCTCGACTCTGACCTCATCCACGTTGAAGACGTAGCCTTTGGGCTTTTTGGAATAGAATAGCAGGACATCGTGTTTGCGCGCCCAGCGTTTTTTTGATGCTCCGCCGCCGCTGTAATACCAAATAAACTCGTTCTGGAAGCTGGCCTTTCCAAAGATGGCGTCCATAACGAGTTTGAGGTAGTGGCTGGCGGTAGGGTCACAGTGCAGGTAAATGGAACCCGTACCGGCCAGCACCCGGCGCATCGGGATTAGCCGCGCCGCCATGTTGAGCAGGTAAGCGTCCAGCCGGTACTTGCGGGTTTTGCCCCCCCCCCCCGTTTATGTCAACTCGCTGCGCCAAGCGCACAATGTCGGCCAGCAACCGGGTGTGGGGGCCTGCCGACAACTCCCACAGCAACTCGTCCTCTTTCGGCCCCCACGTCCAAGTATCGTTGAACGCCTCTGCCGGGCGGGCATCCCGGTCTTTGCCCTTGAAGGGCAGGTTCTAGTGACTGTTGGAGTTGAAAGGCGGGTCTAGGTAAATCAGGTCAACGGAACCCGTCGGTAGGGCCAGTTCGTCCTTCAGGACATTCAGGCAGTCGTCGGCGTACAGGAGTCGGTTCACGGCGCAACCTCTCCAGTCTGGTATGTACATATCTACGCCGATTTTATACTGGAAGCTGGCAAGGGCGTCAATTCGCAGGGTAGGCCCGCTAGCCACTACCCCGCAAAATGCAACAGAACCCTGCGGAGGCACTATCGGCATCACGTTGCGTTGTTGCGGGATCCTCTGGACGCCCACTCGCCCGAGGACGACTGCTGCATGGGTCGCAGCGCATCACGCTTCACCAATGGCCACGGTGGGACGAGGTATTGCTACAGTTTGAACGGAGTGATCCGCAGCTGGAATTCCTGCTCCGTACCGAATGCCTCCTCCGCCCAGGACCAAACCGCTTGTTCAGAATCGCGTCCGATGGCCTAGCCTATGAATGCCGGAGTCTCCGCGTGCGACCTGGCGAGAAATACATCCTGCTTGGCACAACAGGCTCGAAGCTGTCTAACCAACTTGTAACCGCTCTGGAGCTAAATTGCGAGGGCGTACAAGGCTTGATGCTGAATCTACCGGAAGCTCTCACACTGGATTGGGAGGAGACGCTTCGCCATCTTGGGCTCGAACAGTCGAGGACCGTTGAAGTGTGGCCGGCCGGGTTAGCGCCTGTGGCATGGGATGGGGACGGATACGGGGAATGGCTGGAAACGGACGTACCCTGTCTGGGGATTCTGTCGGACCATCCTTTAGCCACGCTTAACGTGTCGATCGACACGGATGGAAAAGCCGTTTTCGAGTTGATGTCGGTGGATTCGGGGGAGCCGGTGTTTCTCGAGCTACCCCAACTGCCTGTGGGCGTATATGGGATGCATATTTTCGCTCAAAATATGGCGGGAGGGGACTCTGGACAACTTGGAGAATTGGATGTCGTGATCCGAATCCTCGAAGAGCGTCCGCAATCACAGGTAATCAGTCCTATCGGACCACTTTCGCTTCAGATGGAGCCGCCATCACCCACCCTTGAGCAACTATGGGAAGGACAGGTTGACTTATCACTTCAGGGGCCTGATGGTCACAGATCGGAGATTAACGTCGCATTCTCGGGAGCAAATGATGAGACTTCAGCCTTTAGTCAGCCCCTCCCTCCTATTACTTTACCGTTCCAGTCGGATGATTGGAGGTACCACTTTAATGTGCACTTCCAGTCCAGAACCGAGGCCCAGGACGCTTACGACATAGCCCGCGTTTGCACCGTCGATTTCGACGCAGGGGAGTCGGGAGAGTTCAGGCTCAGCTTTGAACGGGCATTCACACCTCTAAGGTGGGCAGTGAGGCGCCGCCGAAACGGCTATTTCGTGCAATTGATCGACGACAGAGGGGATCCTAAGCCGCCTGAAATCAGTCGCAGGTCCTTCGAGAATCCGTGCGTTGCAGAGCCACTTGTCTGGGACTTCGATTCTCAAGCACAGGAGTCCGGCGGATTATTGGTTGCCGGGACCGATAGGTTAATCTCGGCAATCATTGTACCGCCGACGCCGAACAGAATCAGACTGGAAGACCTGCGCCTTGAACCAAGCATAGAGCGATATGAGCGCTCAATGGATTCTGTAGTGGGGTTGGTCGGCAATCTGGAACTTTGGGGCAAGGCTAGGCTGCCGGGAGACTTGCTATCGGCGATACGACAGAGAAGTGTGTTGCGAGGACTGCTGGACGAACTGTTTCGCGTGCTTTGTGGGGAACGGTGGGCTAGAGTCGAACGCCAAACCGTGCCCAAGGGAACACCCGATGCCCTTCGAGCATTGTCCGATGCCGTATCGCAGCGTCGGGAGGAGATGGGTTTGGGAACCTCACTCATCCATAACGCAGAACGATTCGCCACGTCGTCCTGTCAAGAGCGTGTCGGCGTACTGTCTTCGCTAGTCGCCCAATACCGTATTTTGAGGCCATATTCTAGCCGTATGGCTACACCTACCGCAGGAGGGTCTTCCAATCACCCTGATGATCCTGAATGGCTCGCGGAGTTCTCGTTGAGACTGGCAACTGACCCAGGAAACGTGAAAGATTGGGCGGGCGAAAACCTTGTGCCGGGGCTGACCCGCCTTTACGAAACGCCAATCGTTGCAAAGGCCGCTAGGTACCTAGTGCTGGTTACTGATTGCTACCTCCAAGTTGATAGTAAGCTCGGAGGGCAGGGGCCTTACGATGGCTGGAGGTGGGAATGAGACAATTGACTAGGACGGAGGTCCACTTGCGTGGGATCGCGCAGTTGCGGCTTGATCCAAACAAGCTGGACCTTACCTCGGTCGAAGCGATCGCAGCTGCCCTGAGGCGGTCCGCTAGCTTCTGGTGCCCCTGCGCATCGGCGACCCTGGTGCGCGCAGTCGTCGAGCCAATGAAGGGATTGGTAGAGGAGATTGAAGTATTCAGGGAGTCGGTTTGGGACACCCTTGAGGCCATGATCGCTCACGGCGACTTTCTCGAACACGTTGATATCGAGGAGGCTTCAAATGCTACCCTGGTCTACGGGGCTCCTCTTGGTTTCGTTGCCCGAGATAGCGGGACAGTAATCCTCTTGGGTGTCGCATCGAATCAGTTGTCTTCGCTCCCCAGTGATCTCGCTGACCGAGTCGAGTATGTGAAACACCTGAGGCGCCTCAGGCCGTTACCGGATGAGGACTTGAGCGTAGTTCTTCCTCAGATGGGTCTCAAAAAAGTCAGCTACCTTGGATGGCTGCAATCTCCTGAATATGAGGCTCCGGACCAGCATATTTCGAGATTGGACCGGCTCCTCAATGCTGGGTCGGCTTCGGGGGCGGTACCAGGTTTGTCTATATTGGACCCTGAACAACCTGTCCGTTTCTACCGGGGCAGATGGAGGGAGGTCCGGGCCGATTCAGGAAGATTCGTGGCTAGACGTGGCCAAGCCTACGGATCTAACCTTTGGTGTTACGTCGAATTGAGCAACGGCGAACCCCAGAAGTTGCTCGATTTCCCATTGGCGGGCAGCAGATGGCGCGGGTGCGACGAGGCTTGGCGCCTCCAAATGGCTATCGACGCTCAACGCGGGGCCCCCCAACAGTTCAGGTTGCTACCGGATGCGGAAGGCAATAGGGTGATTCAGTTTTTCTCGCCAGTCCCGGCGTGGGCACAGCGTCGATGGGATGCCGTGGGAGAACCGGCCACAAACCAAGGATGTCTTTTCGCTTACCGGTTGGCTGGGAGTGAATTGGCTGAGGAGTTGCGTTTCGCTCGCGGAACACTTTGGCTGGAAGAGCTTGAGTAGCAGAGCGAACATCGTGGAGTTGAGAAAGATATGGCATTAACGATTGGAGAAGCCGTCCAACAGTTACAAGGGTCTCTCCGAGATTACATAGAGGCCACTTACCATGTAAGCGACCCGACGCTGGTCGCACAGCGGCAGCATATTCTACAGACACCCGGTGTGATTCACCAGCGCCCGTACCTGGAAAGCACGCCGCGTTATCGGTCAGGGCTGCCTTTCAAGGATCTGGGTCTCGATGTTGCCGCGCTGGAAATTTTCTCAGACGTCTCAAAGGTTGAGGCAGGCCAGAACTTGCTCATTCATGACCCTCCCTATCAGCATCAGGCCGAAGCTACCAAGCTGTCTTTGGTTGATGGTCGGAGCCTGGTAGTAATGACAGGTACAGGCTCAGGCAAGACTGAGTGTTTCCTTCTGCCGATACTTGGCAAACTCGCTGTCGAAGCTGAAAGGAAGCGAGGGGGATTTGGGGAAACCGCCGCCGTGCGCGCGATGGTTCTTTAACCCATGAACGCCCTGGTAAACGACCAACTTGGGAGACTCCGACTGCTGTTCGCAGACCCGAGGATTAGCGAAAGGTTCATGCGATGGTCTGGGCGGCCCGCCCGGTTCGCTCGTTATACCAGTCGGACTTTATATCCGGGGGTTCGTGACCAGAGGAAAGACCAGTCCAAACTGTCCCCAATCAGAGACTATTACGTCAATAATTTGGAAATAGCGCAGGACCCCAATTCTCCAGGCCACACGGAAGCTGCGACGCTCGTCGGCGAGTTGAAGAAGCGGGGAAAGTGGCCCGCCAAACCCGATTTGGTCGGCTGGTACGGCAAGAGCGGCGCGCGGTGGCGTGACCGAACGACTGGAGAATTCACGAGATGCGTGACTCTTCCAGAGGACCCCGAACTGATCACCCGGCACGAAGTACAAGAGGCTCCCCCTGACATCTTGGTGACAAACTACTCAATGCTTGAGTACATGTTGATGCGACCGCTAGAAAGGCCGATCTTTGACAAAACCCGGGAATGGCTGCAAGAGAATCCAGAGGAGCGATTTCTGCTGGTCATCGATGAAGCCCATCTCTATCGGGGAGCGGCAGGGGCCGAAGTAGCTATGCTTATCCGGCGTCTCCGCACCCGCCTGGGGATCCCTCCTGAGAGGCTTCAGGTAATTTGTACCAGTGCCAGCATGAAGGACCCGAAATACGCCGTGGAGTTCGCGGCTCAACTTACCGGGAAAGATCCCGCTGAGTTTAGCCAAGTCCAGGGAGATTTGTTACTCCGTTCTGGAGCAGGTAAAGGGACTCCTGAAGATGCGCTTTCTCTTGACGCCATCGATCTCGACTCTTTTTACGACTCCGAAGAAGACGATGCCAGGCTGGCGCATGTCGAAGAATTCCTGCAATATCGTGGGATAGTTCCCCCTTGGGATCTGAATCGGTCCCTTCATGAAGCATTGGAATCGTTCCCACCCATGTTGAATCTTATCAACATGACCATGGAAGAAGCCCGGCCGGTCGCCGACTTGGGCGAGGCGTTATTCGAAGGGGTGCCGTCGGATGTTGCCGCTCGCGCTACCACAACGTTAATTGCCCTTGGCAGCACCGCGAGACTTGACCCAACTCAACCAGGTCTGATGCCCTGTAGGGTTCACTCCTTCTACAGGGGACTTCCGGGCCTTTGGGTATGTATGGACTCTCAATGTACGGAATTATCTCCGGAGCAACGCGGAGGACCTTCCGGCAGGCTCTTCGGGCAACCCCGGGACATATGCGAATGCGGGGCGAGAGTGCTGGAACTCTACACTTGCCGGAATTGTGGCACAGCCTACGTCAGAGCCTACACTAACGACGTTGAGGAACCTGACTTCCTTTGGGCAGAGCCCGGTGGCGCCCTCAGGACGCTGGCTGGACTGTTTGAGGAACTGGAGCCAGTCGATTTACTTCTGGAAGAACCGGTCTTCACTGACAGGGTCGAGCCGGCCGAGTTCGACTTAATCACCGGTCGGTTGAACCCGTTCGTGCTGGGTGACCGAGTTCGTCAAGTATATTTGCGGGCCAACCGTGCAAATCCTGTCGATTCTGAAGGAGAGCCTAGCGCCGCCAGCGGGGGAGAATTCAGACCCTGCGCTGTATGCGGTGAAAGCGCCGCATACGGGCGGTCTTCGGTCCAGGACCATCAGACCAAGGGGGACCAGCCTTTTCAAGCATTGATCGCGAAACAGATTCAGGTGCAACCCCCCGGCCAGGTACCCACCACGAGACTGTCTCCCTTGAGGGGGAGAAAGGTCCTCATATTCTCCGATTCAAGGCAGATGGCAGCCAGGCTCGCCCCCAACATACAGACGTACTCCACTCAAGATGCTCTCAGGCCCCTAGTGGTTTCAGGTTATTCGCGTTTGACGGAAGTCCCGGTTATCACCGGTCTCCTATCGCTAGAGGACCTTTATCTGGGGGTGTTGATTGCCGCCAAGATGTTAGGTGTGAGGCTTCGTCCTGAGTTGAGATCTGGGGAAACTTTCCAGGATGAAAACCTTATAGAGCAGGCAGTCAACAGCGGAGAAATTGAGAGCGACACAACTTTGCTGCAACTTCTTGTGAGTCTTCGGAGTTCCGCGCCTCCAGAATCCTTGCTTCGAGCCATCATGAATACTTTGGGCGACCGCTACTATGGCTTGGAAGCCCTCGCCTTGGCGTCGTTTGTTGAACGCTCTGACCATACTTCCAAGATCATGTCTTTACCAGACATATCGGATTATGCGGAGTCAGATCACGAAAAAGTGGCGCTTGCGCGCGTGGTTTCGGTGTTGGGCCCGTCCCGGAATTTGGCTGAGCCGTATGCCGGCAGCGTGGCAGAACAGGGAGGTTCGCTCTCATTCGGGGAAGTTCCGGGATATGGGCAGGCTCCTCAGGGATAGAAACTCGGTGGCCCTGTTCGAAAAGGAATGGCTCCCGAGATTGCTGGAGACCTTTGCAGAGCCAGTGCCAGGAGGAAGGTTCAGGCTGATAGGTAGAGAGTTGTCGCTGGAGATCGGCGGGAACTGGGCGTACTGCCAGTCGTGCCGTACCGCGCAGCGACCCTTTCCAGGGAGACAGACCTGCGTCCATTGTGGACATGAAGCCGCAGAGCCCATTGATCCTGACACTGACCAGGTGTTTGTCGCCCGAAAAGGCTATTACCGCGCAAGTACATTAGAGGCGCTACAGGAGCCACCTTCATCTCCGATGGCTCTGATCGCAGCAGAGCATACGGCACAGATTAATGCCGCTCAGGAGAACGGGATATTCTCAAAGGCCGAGGAGTATGAGCTTTTATTCCAAGATGTTGACCTGGGGCCGGGAGATTCCGGTCGCGAAAGGCCTGCGATTGATGTCCTCTCGTGCACCACAACTATGGAGGTCGGCATAGATATCGGCACCCTCTCGGGAGTTGCGCTTCGAAACATGCCCCCGGCTAGAGCCAATTACCAGCAACGTGCTGGCCGAGCCGGTAGGCGGGGGAACGCCGTTGCGACGGTAACTGCCTTCGGCAGTGCGGATAGTCATGACGAGCATTATTTTGAACATCCCGACCTGATGATTCGAGGAGCGGTGGAAGACCCGACGTTGACACTCAATAACCCTGTAATTGCTCGCAGGCACGTTACAGCTTACTTGCTACAGCGGTATCACCAGGAGAGGCTGCCCGACATCAACCCGGCGGACCAGCCACACCTGTTTGCAGTGCTCGGGACAGTTGTGGATTTTAAGAATCCCGATAAGGCACTGAACCGCATTGATTTTGAGCAGTGGTTGCGTTCCAGCGAACCGGCTTTAAGGGAAGACGTGGGAGAGTGGTTGCCGGGAGAAATCGGCGAGGAAGAAATCCGGAATCTTCTGGGCGGTCTCGTTGATGAAACCCTTAGCACCCTGGACGAGGCCATCGGTTACGTCTCGCATGCCCCGGCTGGGGGCGCAGAAACTGGCGATGAGGAGGACGTGGATAGCCCGGAAACCCAAGCAGAGGAAGGAGACGAAGCACCCGGGAGAGATCCCGCCGCCGAAAATTTGCTGGACCGCCTACTTTATAAGGCTGTGCTTCCACGGTATGCGTTTCCAACTGACGTCGCGGCATTCCATGTCTTTGATCAAGGCCGTTCAACGCGGTTTCGACATGCCTTTCATTTCACTCCGTCCCAGGGCCTTCCTGCTGCACTTTCGCAATATGCACCGGGCAAAGAGGTCTGGATCGATAACAGACTCTGGACTTCCGGGGCAATCTACTCGCCCATCCAGAGTGATAGGTACAATGCCTGGCAGGTGCGGCGACTTTATTATGAGTGCAAGGATTGCCGATTCGCGTCGACCACTGCGATAGACGCCGGTGAACTAGGAGAAACGAAAGATTGCGAAGGCTGCGGAGGCAAGGGAACTTTCGGGCCGGCCAGATACTGGCTCCGTCCCCCGGGGTTTGCACATCCAGTTGACAAGGGTGAGGGAACTTCGCCCGACGACCAGCCCGCCCGCAGCTATGCTACCCGCGCCAAGTTGACGATGCCGACTCCTGCCGACCCCGATGGCTGGAAGGAAGTTAACCACCGTCTCCGAGTGTTCAACACGCGGCCCCATCTACTCGTAACGAACCGCGGCCCGCGCGACGAGGGTTACAACTACTGCACGAGATGTGGGTTAATTGAGCCTACTGCATCGTCGGCGAGTGAAGTTGGAGCATCTCATAGGAAGCCGTACCCGGATCCCCAAGAGCCGAATTGTGCCGGAGGGGGTATGACTACTAGGCTGACCCTCGGTACGGACTTCATCACCGATGTGCTCCTCGTTTCGCTCCGGGTCGATCCACCCCTTACTTTGCTTCCAGCATTGTTGGCCACAGACGTTGCCCTACGAACCCTAAGCGACGCTCTTACAATAGCCGCTTGCAGAGTTCTGGAACTCGATTCTAATGAGCTACAGGCCGAATACCGACCAGCCCTGACACAATCCGGACGCGAAGGGCGTGAGGCCGAAATCTACCTTTACGATACTTTGCCTGGTGGCGCCGGATTTGCTGAGAGAGTGGGTAGACTGGGGTTCATCGTCTTCGAAGAGGCTCTTCGGATACTAGAAGATTGCCCCGAGGGTTGCGACAGGTCCTGCTACCGATGCCTGAGAAGCTACAAAAACAAGTTCGAGCACGATCTGTTGGACCGTCATTTGGGAGCGGGTTTATTGAGGTACGTCCTTTATGGAGACTTGCCGACAGTGAACCTTGCGCGTCTTGAGAGGTCTACCTCTCTACTTTACGAGGACCTGAGTCGGCAAGTCTCCAACGGTTTGACCGCCACATTAAAGCACCACGTTAGTCTTGACGACGGTAGTGCTGCTGTGGCTCCGATTTACTTGGAAACGTCTGGCGGCAAGCGATTCATAGTTGGTCTCAGTGGCCCACTCACCCCCAATTTCCCTGCTGACGTTAGGTTAGCGGCGGTAATGGAGTCGAGCCGCTCAATTCCGGTGTTGCTGTGCGACGAAATTTTGGTCCGGCGAAACCTGCCTTCCGCAACGAATCTCGTTCTTGAGGGCATAAGGAGGTAGTCATACCTCGTTGAGAGAAGATGCATTAAGGTGATGCAAGAGTCAGGGGGTCTTCGGCCTATTAAATTGACAACCTTACATTTGGACTTCCCACCGGAAAGTTCGCAATATGGTACGCTCAGGCCCACCAGAATAGTTGTTGGTATAACTGGAATGCTCATCGATGGCGCCGCCTGCTCCCACACCAAGCATAGTCGGTGAAGTAGGCTCTAACAGCGCCAACCAACCGTCTGCTTGATGCCACCATGTCTGCTCCACTCGCCGGGTCATTATGGTGTCAGCCCGATCCTCGGTGCTGAGGCACTTTCCTGGCCATCCATTTCAGCCACGAGCGGGCCTGTGCGCGTTGCTGTAACTCCAACTCCGAGGTCAGTGCTCGTGTGCCGGTCCTCTGTGGTCAAACAGCCGGCCCAGGAATGCTTGTGCAGCCTCGCAGGGTAGCAATGCCTCACGGCATTCTGCCACCAGCATACGACCATGCTCACCCGCTGCCATGCCGTTGATGGCGCCGACACGTAATGAGGACACCAGCTGGCTGGAAAACTCTACAGGGTCGGATACCACATCGTCGAACGGTAACCGTGCGCCAATCTCGCCAGTTCATCGCGCCCTAGACGACGAAGGCGGTCCTGAGCCGCGCGAGATCGAGCGTGACTAAAAGGGCCCTAGAGCCAAGGCGCAGCATGCCAGCCATCTCCATCAGATATAGTGGTCTCGGTCGGCCGGGAGATGAGCGGAGCGTGATCGAGTTGGAGCACGTGGTCACCAACACGTCCATCGAATCGGTAGTGGGTCGCATCAAGTTGCTGGCCTTGACCGCGTAGATGCTGAAGCCGCAGGCCATTCTCCATAGTACGGTGAGAACCGGCGAGTGCCGGGGCTAGACTACCGCTACATCTTGAGATTTAAGTTGGTAGCCTTTCACTGGACAACGGTAGGTCGACTTCTGCGACGTCCTGATGCCGTCTTGATCTATCCGAACACCTCTGCCAACCGCTTGCGAACCTGCAGGCTCGTTTACTGATGCCTGAATGAATTGCTAAACACCGGCGGTTTCCCCATAAGCCTGCCGGATTCCGGCGGAGGCCGGAATGACGGAGGGGACTTGTTTAACGTGAATTATGGATAAGAGTGGGACACCTTCAAGAGAGAAGGAGTATCCTTCTCCAAACACAACCCAAGAGGTGTCCCAAGATGAGTCTACTAAACCTGTTTTGCGATGCCGATGATTTTTGGCAGCGGTTCCAGCCGCACTGGGAACAAGACCTGCTCCGAAGTGGCTTCCGCCAAAGGCGTTGGCTGGGCCAACTGGCAGTCAGCGAAGTAATGACCATCATGATTCACTTCCACCAGAGCCACTATCGCCACTTCAAAGCCTACTACACCGAGTACGTGCAGGAGCATTTGCGCTCCGAGTTTCCCGATTTGGTCAGCTATGAACGCTTCGTTGGACTGATGCCTGGGGTATTGGTTCCCCTGTGCGCCTACTTGGTGAACTGTTACGGACGCTGTACCGGGGTCAGCTTCATCGACTCAACTCCCATAGCCGTCTGCCACAGCCGGAGAATTTCCAGCCACCGGGTCTTTGCCGGTACCGCCCGGAGAGGCAAAACTTCGGTGGGCTGGTTCTTCGGATTCAAGCTGCACCTGGTGGTCAACGACCGAGGCGAATTGTTAGCTTGCCGCCTCACCCTGGGGAATGTGGATGACCGGACGCCGGTCCCTCCATTGACCCAGGGGCTATTGGGCCGGCTCTTTGGCGACCGGGGCTACATCTCCGAAAAGCTGGCTTCGCAACTGTTCGATAGGGGCCTTCAGTTGATTACCAGGCTAAAGCGCAACATGAAGCCAAGACCGTTGCCTCCAGAAGACCGGATCCTGCTGCGTAAGCGGGCCATCATCGAGTCGATTAACGACCAACTGAAGAACATCTCGCAAATTGAGCATACCCGCCACCGCAGCCCGGCCAACTTCTTGGTCAACCTGGTCTCCGGGTTGATTGCCTATTGCCATCAACCTAAGAAACCATCACTGCGATTGACCAACCTTCCCTCTCTCCAATCCTTTGCTTAACCATAACTCACGTTGTTTAGATATTGTAGGAGTTACGCAGTTGAACCGGAATCCAATCAGAGATATGTCATTCCGAGCTCAGAGAGGAATCTAAAATGCCTGCCAACCTGAACCTTTCTTACGGCCAGGATTTTAGACCCTTCACGGAGTCTATCTTGAGCGGAGCCGAAAAGTTCAGGGTGACACTTGTATGGGGTAGGGCGTCTGGATTGAGGTACTGTCCTCAACTGCGTAACTCCTATATTGATTCAGGCATCAGTAATTCCTGGGTTCGCCGATTGTTGCTGCCGACATTGCCATCGAACGCTGGGGCATCGTAGGCAATGCCGGGCGGAGGCTGACTCGAGGTTGACTAAACTCCAACACAATGTTATTGTTGTGTTATGATCCCTGATTTCAAATCCGATGGCAATTTACCCCCGGGTGTCCATTGGGCCACATGGCGCGAAATCTCTGACAGGTTTGGTACCACACAGTGGCGGCGCGATCTGCTGCGCGGGTTAAGGGCCGCCCTAGACGAGCTTCGAATCGCTGGGTGCCGGACGGTTTACCTGGATGGTAGCTTTGTTTCCAGCAAATTGGTGCCGGGGGACTTTGACGCTTGTTGGGAAGAAGCCGGGATGGATTTCAACGTTCTCGACCCCGTCCTGCTCACGTTTGACGCGGATCGTGCGGCTCAGAAAGCCAAGTTCGGCGGGGAATTGTTTCCAGCGTCTGTACCAGCCGGTCCTGGGGCTAGCATCTTTCTGGAGTTTTTCCAGACGGATAAAGAGACCGGGCGACAGAAAGGGATCATTGCCCTGGATTTAGGAGGGCTCAAGTGATCAAGAACGAGAGGCAATACCGTATTACTCGGGCACAGGCCGAACGTTTTTTTCAGGCGCTCAATGACCTTCAAGGTCAGGCATCTGAACTGACGGAGGTGCACCCCTTGTTGCGCAAAGCCAGGGAAGATGCGCTCAGGAGTCAGCTCGACGACCTTGAGGGCGACCTGCGCGAATACGAAGCGCTGAGGGCAGGCTATTTCGAGTTTGATCAGCTCAAGACGATCGCAGAATTACCGATGATGCTGATCAAGGCACGTATCGCGAGAGGCCTCAGTCAGCGAGACTTGGCGGATCGTCTGGGGTTGAAAGAGCAGCAGATCCAACGCTACGAAGCATCTGGGTATGAGTCGGCAAGTTTCGCGCGAATCAGGAACGTGGTAGACGCATTGGGCCTGGACATACACGAATCTCTCCTTAGAGGAGAGGATAGCGTCTCGCTGCAAGCCCTTCTCAACCGAGTTTCGGCGGTTGGGCTTCCGCCGGAATTCGTTCGTAAGCGGCTGGTTCCGCGTCGATTGTGGTCGTCCAGGCCAGATCTCGCAGGATCAGAAGGGACGGTCCGAGTCCGCGCCACAGCTGAGGCAATTGGAAAAATCTTCCAGTGGTCCCCAAAGCAGCTACTGAGGGGCGGCATATTGGAGTTAGAGCCCGCGTTGGGCAACGTACGATTCAAGGTTGCTGCCAATGCAACCCCCACGCGGGTCACCGCATACGCCGTCTATGCTCACTACCTGTCACTACTGGTGGCGCAAACTTGTTCCCATCATCCCATCAGACCAATACCCACGGATCCTGACGTATTGCGCGCTGGAATTGACTTCGGTTCGAGTTCTTCGGTTCTGGAAGCTTCTGTTAACTTCGTTTGGGACCTAGGCGTGCCCGTGCTGCCGCTCGACGATCCCGGATCATTCCATGGGGCGTGTTTCAGGGAAAATGGCCGAAACGTGATCGTGTTGAAACAGCGAAGCTCATCCGAATCCCGGTGGACGCACGACCTTTTCCACGAATTGTGGCACGCCGGACAGGAGCCTGACTTGGCCGAGCGCACTGTCCTTGAGGCAGAGGAGATGTCACGTGAGCGAAGAGAGTCAGAGGAGGAAAGGACTGCCAGCCGGTTCGCCGCGGCGATACTGCTCCAAAGCAGAGGTCAGGAATTGGCTGATAAATGCCTGGCGGAGGCAGGGCACAACCTGCGCCGACTAAAGACCGCGGTTCAAAGGGTAGCGACGAGAGAAGGCGTTCCGGTTGACTCGCTTGCAAACTACCTAGCGTTCCGCCTCGCTGCTGAGCAGGGCGAGAACTGGTGGGGAGTTGCTAATGGTCTACAACCCATCGACAACCCCTGGGAGGTCGTACGTAACATTTTCTTCGAACGGGCGGATTTCACCAATCTTGCCGAACCAGACCGGGAACTTTTGGCACAGGCACTCACGCCTTGGGAGGATGTAGCCCATGTCTAGCACCGCATCTTGGAACGAAGAGAAGCCGCTCGAAAAGGTAACTTGCACCAGCTCCGATTGCGAACGGGACTTGCATTCTTTTCTCCGCAAGTACCCGCGTGGACAATCTTATCGAAACGGGAAGTGCCGCGACTGCGGTGTCGACCTCATCGACTGGCACCGATTGGATCGGCGTGACCTCAGCGATGTGGAAAACACAGTCGCGAGCCTGGAGCGAGAGTTTGTTCGTCATCATTATTGGCACAAACCCATAGACGAGAAAGCCGTGAGGCACGCAATGAACAAGGGCTTGAACGGACTGCGCGATGCAGCTGAGCACCGATTGCGCAAGTACGTCGGACCGCCTCACTCCAAACTTTTTCGAGACGGTATGCAAACCCCGAAAAATGGAAACGCCATTTATTACGCACAACACGCCACCGCCACCTGCTGTCGCAAATGCATCGAGGCGTGGCACGGCATCGACCGCGAGCGGTCGCTAACCGATGAAGAAATTGGGTACATGACCGGATTGGTGATGCACTATATCGGTAAGAAATTACCGAAGCTTTCGCCGTAGAAAAAGCAAGTGCGGCGTCTCGGATCGAGGACTTAGGAATGACCGATCGAGGTGGCAAATGGCTTCGCACATAAACACCGACGACTGGTCCAGCCATTGGCGAAAGGCGGGCGTAGACCTTGATGCCAAACGCCTTCTGGTTACCAACTTCTTGGGCACGGAACAGGAAGGCGACCTGAGCGAGCCTCCCAACTGTAGGGGGTTTGGAAGAATACGACATTTCAAACGCGCGACCAGCCCCGGATGGCCGCCGAATCCCTTGCTCATAGAACCAGCGAGCAAAGCCCTGGGCATGCCAACAGTGGATGATATTCGCGCCCAAGTTTTCCAAAACGCCATTTGCAACTGGCGCTGCTGGTATTGCTTCGTGCCTTTCAACCTCCTGTCGGCCAACCACAAGCATGCCGAGTGGTTCACAGCTTCCGAGTTGGTGGATTTGTATTTGGAGCAGACGGAAAGGCCGAAGGTGATCGATTTGACCGGAGGCCAACCGGACCTGACGCCAGAGTGGGTGCCATGGATGATTCATGAGATTCAAGCGCGAGATCTTGAGAACACCGTTTATCTCTGGTCCGACGACAATCTCAGCACCGATTACTTCTGGAAATACCTAACGGCTGATGACATCGACCTTGTTCGTAACGCCAAAAACTACGGGCGGGTATGCTGTTTCAAGGGGTTCGACGAGGAATCGTTTTCGTTCAATACGCTGGCAGACGAGTCTCTCTTCCAACGTCAATTTGACCTGTTCGGACGTTTCGTAAACATCGGTATTGACCTGTACGCTTACGTCACTCTAACGTCGCCGACTTCGGACCGGATCGCGGATCGCATCAGACGCTTCGTGGACCGTCTGCAGACGGTCCACGAAAACCTTCCTTTGAGGACGGTTCCCCTTGAAATCCAGGTGTTTGCGCCGGTGAACAGCCGGGTCAAACAGGAACAGCAGGAGGCTCTCAAGGTTCAGCAAATGGCCGTGGAAGCGTGGTGCAGGGAGATGGAGGACAGATACACCTCGGACGATCGGACCGCACCAATCACCACTGTGCCGCTGACGGTGTGAGTGTGATGGCAATGTCAACTAGCGCGGACCAGTATATGACCATTTATCTTCGCGATATTGACCAGTGGATCATCGGCGCTTACCGGGCCGGCGTTCGGAATTTTTGGTGCCTAGTAGACTGCCACTATTGTATTGATGGGTAAAGGGACTTTAGCTTGATTCGTGCTTCTTGAGTGGTGAAGCGCCACTGGGCCTGAACCGCATCGCGGTTCCGCTGCCCTTGCCATGACCCAATTTCCTGCTTCAAAACGTCCTGGCTGGGAATCCGGCGGTCCAGGCACTGGCTGGCCAGCACCGCCAATTCGCTCTCTGCCATGTTCAGCCAGCTGCCATGCTTCGGCGTATAGTGGATTTCCAGCCTCTCCGCTACACGCCGCGCCTCCCCAGGCTCGAACGCCTCGTACAGCGACGACGGGTGATGCGTGTTCAGGTTGTCCATCACCAGCACTATCCGCTCCCGGTCGGGATAGTCCTCGTCCACCAGCATCCGCACCACCTCCGCCCAGTCAGCCCTGGTGCGCCGGTCAGTCACCTCCACCCGGCGCCACCCCTCCAAGGGCGCGAACAGCATGAATCAGGTTGCTCACCCCATTGCGCCGGTATTCGTAATCGTAGGCCAAGGGTGCCCCGGGCCGCGGCGGCAGGGGTGTGCGGGTCTCCTCCACCAACTGCTTGCTGGTCTCATCCAGGCACACCAGCACCTCGTTGTCCTCGAACCGGCGGTGATACACCTCCAGAACGTCCTCCATGGCGCAGACAAACTCGGCATTGGCCTTGGGCGGGATGCACCAGCTTTCCTTCAGCCAAGGCTTGAACCGGTTTTTTTTCAGACACCGGCGCACCGTCTCGGTGCTGATGCTCTCCACTATTTCCCGTTCCACCAGCCGGTCTGCCAACAAACGCATCGTCCAACCGGCCCGGCCATCGGGCGGCTGGGAACAGGCCAGAGCCGTCAGGTGGGCCTCGCCCTCGCCGTCCAGTTTCCTCGGAATGCGGTTCACCTGCTCCCTGCGTCCCAGGGCCCTGGCCAAACCCTCCTCCACGCAGCGGCGGCGCACCCGCTCCACCGTGGCGGTGCCCACCTTCAGGGCCCGGGCTATATCCGCATCCCGCATGGCGCCGCCCTCCTGATTCTCATCGCAAAGCAACAGTATGCGGGCGTGCGTCTGCCGGTAAGCCGCCCCTCTGCCCTTGGACACCAGCCCCTTCAGTTCCTCTTGTTCCTCCCCCCTCAGATGCACCCGGTACTTCTTCGCCATCACCTCACCCTCATATCCTCATCTTCCCAATGTTGTCACCTAATATTACCCCACTAGCCATCAGTTCAAATGTGGTCGTCTACTAGTTTCGATGCTCCCGGCAGTCTACCCGACGGTTGTGCGGCAGGCTGTAGAAAGGCTAATCGCAGCGTCGATCATCCCTGCACACCTAGTCGTCGAGAGGTCGGTATGGGATTCCAGAGGTGCATCAAGTGCGGATGTTCCCGGTTTGCCAATCCCAAACCCACTCGCCTTCGATTGGCGTTACACAAAGGATACCGCAGGCGAGCTCTTGGAACGAGTTGTTGCATTGACTGATCCAACACAAACGATCGGCCTGCTGGGATCACCGTCGGTGTACAAGATGGCCGCGATACGGGAAGCACCTAGGCAATTCATCCTGCTCGACCAGAACGGCTCACTATTCATTGATGGTCCGCAATCTCTTGTGGGAGGTATGTTTCACCGTTGCGATATGCAGCACGACGCGATTGACCTACCACCAGTGCAGGCGGTCCTAGCCGACCCGCCCTGGTACGAAGACGAAACCCTGGCATTCTTGAGAACCGCGGCCCGCATTTGTGCTGACCGAGGTAAGGTATTACTGAGCTACGCGCCCGATGGCGTGAGGCCCGGTATTCGGAAGGAACGCGAGCGCATCATCGCGATGGCAGCAGTGTCAGGCCTCAAGTTTCTGGGGATCGAGCGTCTCGTGCTTTCTTAGAGGGTGTGTGACAATGGGTTAAACTCGCAACAAGGGTTCTCAGGGTGATAAAGCGATGGTGGCTATGCTGGGAGGATGAGCAGAAAACCTTATCCCAGCGATTTGAGCGAGGCCCAATGGGCCGAATTGGCCCCCCTGCTGCCACCGGATAAATCCAGAGGACATCCCCGCACCGTTGACCTGCGGGAAGTGGTCAACGGCATACTGTACGTATTGCGTGGCGGCATACCCTGGCGGATGTTGCCCCATGACCTGCCTCCCTGGGGCACGGTTTGGTGGTACTTTCGGAAGTGGCGCATAGACGGCACTTGGGAACGGGTTGAGGAAGCGTTGCGTCCTGCGGTCCGGGAAGCTGAGGGCCGCGAAGCGACGCCCAGCGCCGCCATCATCGACAGCCAGTCGGTGAAGACCACGGAAAAAGGGGGCTTCGCGGCTATGATGCAGGTAAGAAAGTCTCTGGACGCAAGCGCCACATCGTAGTGGACACTATGGGATTGCTCTTGGCCGTGGTGGTTCATGCCGCCAATATCTAGGACCGGGACGGAGCCAAGTTGGTGCTGGCCCAACTGCTGGGCCGGTTCCCCCGGCTTCGGATCATATGGGCTGATGCGGCCTACGCCGGCCGGCTGGTAGCCTGGGCTATGGCCACCGGCGGTTGGGCGCTGCGGGTGGTTCGCCGCAAGCCCGACAGTCACAGCTTTGAGGTGTTGCCCCGCAGGTGGGTGGTGGAACGCACTCTGGCTTGGCTCAGCCGATGCCGACGCCTCAGCAAAGACTACGAAGAGCTGCCGGAAACCACCGAAACTTGGATTCACATCGCTATGGTCCATCTCATGCTCAAAAGGCTCAAACCAGCTTGACTGCGATTTGTCACACACCCTCTTACGCAACGTCGTTTTTTGAATACAACGCCCTACGGGCTGCTGGTTTCACACACGTGGCGCCAAATTGGAGGCGAGGCGACCTCCTGATTTTCGAGCGGGCCGGCGATTCACTTTCCGGCCCAATGAATCCCATTGCGCATAGCACTGAATGGACGCAGGCCGATATCCGCGGGGCCACCATCTGGGTTCGTTCAAAAGACCAGCCGGGGTTCGCTGATCCCAGACTCGTACCATTGGTACCGGAGGGCATCCTGCCGACGGTCAGTCGCAGGGACCACCGGCGTGATGCTGCCGATGTTTGGACAGCCGGCAATCGAATCTACAGCTGCGACGGGTCGCATATTATGTCGGTCATCCTTCACGCCATCAGTGTTTGCGAGGCGCCGCTTGAATCGGTCCAACGGAGCCTGCAACATTCACTGGATCACCCGGAGACTGCGCAGGTGGAAACTTCCATCGCCCAGGTTGAAAGGATAATCCAGACGGAACTCCAAGAGATGCGGAGCTTCGCTAATGGGCGGCCATAAGCTGGAACTGACCGAGGAACTGGTCCATTTACTCAAGCGTTCGACCGATGGCCACCAGTTCTGGGGAGAGTATCTGGAAAAACTCTCGGTGTCGGAGCCGATTCCTTTCTCCGTCCATCTAGCTATCTTGATGGAACCGTATCTCCAGTACATACTCGATGGCACCAAGACAGTCGAATCCCGTTTTTCCAAGAACCGCATAGCGCCGTACAATATGGTCGAGCCTGGCGATGTGGTGCTCCTCAAGAAGGTTGCCGAAAGGTCAATATCTGGTATGTGCGTCGTGCGTCAAGTTTGGTTCTACCAACTCAATCCTGATACCTGGAGCCAAGTCCGCGACAGATTTTCAAAGGCGCTTCGCGCCGACGATCCGTCGTTTTGGGAGCGGCGTGAAGCGGCGCAGTTTGCCACTCTCATGAGGATCGCCGAAGTGCACCCTCTACCCTATTCTATTGAAGTGCCGAAGCGCGATCGTCGCGGTTGGGTGATTCTACGCGCCCATCTCCAATCAATACCAAATTTCGAAGAGGATGCGAAGGGATGAAATTAGCAGTTGTGGTTTGTGGCCGGATCGGCAGCGGTAAGTCAACGGCGGTTGACTTCGTTGCTGCCGAGTTCGGCTTTAAGGTCGTTTCCTTCGGGACCTACATTAGACATATGGCAGCCCTGCGCGGGATGCCGAGCACACGAGGCCAGCTGCAGGATTTGGGCGACTGTCTGTTTAGGTCTAAGCGTTCTTCAGGGATTTTGGAGGATACTCTAACGCACTTCGGTATAAGCAGCCACGACTCAGTCGTTTTCGACGGAGTTCGACACCTTGAGATATTGACAGACATACGGCAAGCTGCCGAAGCAACTATCGCGGTCTACTTGGAAGTGAATCAAGAAGAGAGATTTCGCCGTCACCGGGCTCGACAGGATTCAGGTTGGTCTCTGGAAGAGTTCCTTATTATCGACCGTCACCCGGTCGAGGCTGGCATCGACATGATCATTGAGCACTGCGATATGGTTGTGAACGCGGCATACTCCGCGACTACCGTCCAGGAGGTTCTGCGCGACGAAATTGTCCGAACCACGGGAAATTAAAATTACAATAGTGACTACACGATGGTGACAAACAGGAAGCGTCGAACGGGTGGCGCAAGAGAGAGAGAAGGTACTCGACAGTTGTCTCACCCGACGCCGATGATTTTGGTCCATCGCCCGCACCTTGGAGAATTGAGCAGCGGTAATATCCGGGAACACATCGAACTGTATTTATTGTTGGCTGAATTTGTGAACTCGTATGGTCTTGCCCTGGGAACCGTCGCTGACGTTCTGGGTCATCCATCTCGGTCGGAGATCGTCGACGGCATACACCGGAGTACAGCGCAGTTGGCTTCTGTCTTCCCAGAGGCCTTTCGCCCATTCATGGAAGAAGGTAGAGAGGGGGGTGCGTCTAGTAGCCTGGCTGCACCAATGACGGTAGAGAGCGTCGGATCGCTTTGCTCTTCTTACATCACAGCCTAACCTCCCACCGAAAAGTTCGCAATACAGTACACGTAGGCCCGGGCTCCGGGGTATCGAACTCAAGGCAGTCAATGGGGCCGTCCACCATGCCGGCGAAGATGACGGCACGGCAGGCGGCCAATGCAGCCTGGCATTCAGCCCCCTTTGGTGCGGCCCATAGCTTGGTTGCCGCCCGTTGCCCCGCCACTGTGCGGATGCGCTTTGCTATGAATGGCGTCAATCATCAGCCACTCAGAATTGGGGGCATCAGCGGCTTCCCGCAGCAGATTCTCTCAGACGCCCTGATTCAGCCACCGGCGGAATCGGCGATTGGCGTTGTTCCAGTCCCCCTAGTCTGGGGGCAAGCCGCACCCAGGGGTGCCGGTGCCTGAAATTCAGCATACGACGTTCCTGAACCGGCGGTTGTCCTGGGTAGGCCGGCCCGCTTTGCCGGGGTCGCCGGGCGACAGGGGTTCCAAACGCTCCCCAGCTTGGTTGGAGAGGTCGTGGCGGCGATGGGCCGGTGGTTGTGTTGGTGTTGCTGACATCGGACAACCCTGCCAAGCGGGTTGCTGCGCCAACTTACCGCCCATCCCGAACTTGACGACGCCCCCAGGAATGACGCCGCGTTATGGTCAGCAATGGAAGAAGGCGGAACCCGCGGTATTCCCAATATGTGGCGGTATTGCCCCAATCCCCGTCATTCCGCCCTTCGCGGGAATCCAGAACGGCCGGCCGGATACCACCTTTTCAGTGGCAGGAATCAGTGGATTTCCGCCTGCGCCGGAATGACGGTTGATAGCGGGAATAGTGCATTGCCAACGCACGTTGAAAAGGCGGAACCCGCGCTTCAATTGAAAAACGGCGGCCTCTGTGCTAACTTGAATCGCTGAAACCGTACCGTGCGCCACGGCTTAAAGACCGCAGGCGGCCCTTTCGGAAGGCCCTAGGACAGGCGTAGTGACCAGCATTCGTTTCTCGCCCAACCCCAACCAGGCGCACTGCATCGAATGGTTGCCGTGGGCGCGCTCCACCTTTGAGCGAGCGCAGGCCGATGACAAGCCCGTGTTGCTGTCCATCACCGCTCCGTGGTGCTACTGGTGCCACGTGATGGACGAGACCACCTACTCCGACCCGGATGTTCAATCCATCTTGGCGCGGAGCTTTATCGCCGTCCGGGTGGACAACGACCACCGGCCCGACATCAACTCTCGCTACAACGTGGGCGGCTGGCCCACAACCGGATTCCTGACGCCTCACGGGGGGCTCATCGGCGGCGCGACCTACCTGCCCCCTGACCAGTTTCTGGCGATGCTGACGGAGTTGGAAGGCGCGTACAAGGCCGACAAACCCCGTCTCTACGAGCAGTCCCGCGAGTTGCTACAGCATCGCCGCCTCCAGGCCCGGCGAGCGGCCGTCGGCGCCGAGGTCCAGATTTCCTTGGCTGACCGCGTGTCCCGCATCGTGGCTGGCGCCTACGACGCCATCAATGGCGGTTTCGGCAGCGAACCCAAGTTCACTAATCCCGCCATACTTCGCTTCGTCCTCCACCTCTACCGCACTACGGGCGAAGAGTTCTACGGCGCGATGCTGCGCAAGACTCTGGACGCTCTGGCTGCTTCCCTGATGTTCGACGAAGTTGACGGCGGGTTTTTCCGGTACAGCTCAGCCGCCGACTGGTCTGAGCCGCAACTGGAAAAGATGTTGGAAGACAATATCCAGCTTGCCGGTCTCTTTCTGGACGCATCAATCATCCTGGCTAACCCGGATCATCGAAACATCGCCGAGAGAACCTTCGGTTACGTGTTGGCCCATCTGCACGATGGGGAACGCCTCGGCTTCCACGGAAGTCAGGGAGCGCATTCCGAGTTCTTCGCCTTTGACGCCGGGCAACGGGCGGCCTTCGTTCCTCCGCCCGTTGACCCATCCTGCTACACCGGGCCCGGCGCGGCGGCGGCGGCGGCGTTTGTGGACGCCTCATGGAAACTGGGCCGCCCGGATCTGGGCCGCGCCGGGCTGAAAGTCCTGGAGCGCATTGACGATATGTCGCGCTCCGCTTCCTTCGGCCACGTGTTTTCCGACGAGGAATCAGACGGCGCGCCCGCCCTGCTGTCCGACTGGGCCGGATTGCTGTCCGGGCTGATGCAGGCCCACGCCTCCACCGCAGAGCCGCGCTACCTCGAACGGGCTGCCGATGTCGTGAAGGAGATGGTGGACAGATTCTTCGACGAACAGGGCGGCGGCTTTTTCGACATCGAGGCCGACGATGATGCGGTGGGTCATCTCCAGGTGCGCGAGAAACAGATGCCGGAAAATATGCTGGCGGTGCGGGGCCTGCTGCGCCTTTACCAATCCACCCGCAACGAAGACTACCGGCAGCTTTGCGAGGCCACGCTGAGCGCCTTCGCCGGCGTATTTCGGGAGCAGGGCGAGTTTGCCGCCGAGTTCGGCCTCACCGTAGACCTGTACGCCAGCCCGATGGTGGAAGTGACCGTCGAGGGCGACCCTGAAGACCCCGCCTGCCGTGAACTGCTCAACGCAGCGGTTCGTCTGAACAATCCCAATCTGGAAATCAAGACCGTGGCGGCCGACGGGCCGACCTTAGCCCACGTATGCCTGGACACGCTGTGCCTGCCGCCGACAGGAGACCCGGCGGACTTGGCCGCCGCAGCAGCAGGGATGCACCATCAACCGGCCAGTCCCTTTCAGGATATATTGCGGATATTTCCCGGCGGTTAGGGCGAAAGAAAAGTTTTGGAGGCTCTGCTTGCTTCGTAATGCCAACTGCGGCGGCCTGCGTCTCAGCGACGCCGATTCCCGGGTCACCCTCGCCGGATGGGTCGGACGCCGCCGGGACCACGGCGGCATCATCTTCCTAGACCTGCGCGACCGCTCCGGGGTGATGCAGGTTGTTTTCAATCCCGACCCTTCGGCGGGATCCGGGTTGTCTCCGGAGTCCGCCCGCACCGCCGAAGAACTGCGGCAGGAGTGGGTCGTGCAGGTCAAGGGCTATGTCCGGCAGCGGCCCGCGGGCAGTGAGAACCCTGCCATGGACACCGGCGACATTGAGGTGATGGCGTCGGAAGTGTCGGTGCTGAACCGCTCCCTTACGCCGCCCTTCTACATCAGCGACGACGCGGGCGCCGACGAAAGCCTGCGCCTGCGCTACCGCTATCTCGACCTGCGCCGCCCGGCCATGCAGCAGAACCTGATCCTGCGCCACCGGGTGGTTAAGTATATCCGCGATTTTCTGGACGCCCAGGGCTTCCTGGAAATCGAGACTCCCATCCTGATCAAAAGCACGCCCGAGGGAGCCCGCGACTTCCTGGTGCCCAGTCGGCTCCAGCCCGGCAGCTTCTATGCCCTTCCCCAGTCGCCCCAGCAGTTGAAGCAGTTGCTAATGGTGTCGGGGGTGGAACGCTATTTCCAGATTGCCCGCTGTTTCCGGGACGAGGATATGCGCGCCGACCGCCAGCCGGAGTTCACGCAGCTCGACCTGGAGATGAGCTTCGTTGACCAGGAAGACGTTCTCTCCCTCACCGAAGAGCTTTACACGGGCATGATAGAAACGGTAGCCCCTCACAAGAAGCTGCGGAAACCCTTCCCGCGCTTGACCCACGCCGAGGCAATGGCCCGCTATGCCTCAGATAAGCCCGACCTGCGATTTGGCCTTGAGATGAGCGATGTCTCCCAGCTCGCGTCGGAAACCGAGTTCCGGGTGTTCCTTTCCACCATCGAGGCCGGGGGCTGCGTCAAGGGCTTCGTTGCGCCCGGATTAGCGGGGTACACCACCTCGCAGGTGCGCGAGCTGGACGACTTCGCCCGCGAGTCCGGCGCCGGGGGGCTGGCCCATATCCGCTATCGGGGGGCCGGGGCCGTGTCTGAACAGAGCGGGGAGGAAATCCTGCAATCGGCCGGGCTGCGAATGCCTGCGGAGTGGCATGGGCGGCTGGCCGCTAGGATGGGCGCCGGGCCGGGCGATATGGCGCTGCTGATGGCTGGGCCGCCTGCCCGGGTCAACGTCTGGCTGAACGCCATGCGCAACCGCGTGGCCGGGCTGCTGGAGCTGGCCGACCCGGACGAACTGGCATTTGCCTTCGTCACCGACTTTCCGCTGTTCGAGTGGAACGAGGAGGCCAACCGCTGGGATTCCTCCCATCACCCCTTCACTTCCCCGGCAGACGGGGAGGAGGAATTGCTGGACGGCGGCGACCTAGGGGACATACGCTCCAAATCCTATGACCTAGTATGCAACGGGGCGGAGCTTGCCAGCGGCAGCATCCGCATCCACCGCCGGGAGTTGCAGGAAAAGATTTTCGACGTCCTCGGCTACAGCCGGGAGGATGTGGGAGAGCGCTTTCGCCAGATTCTCGAGGCTTTCGAGTATGGCGCGCCGCCCCATGGGGGCATCGCGCCCGGCATAGACCGGCTGGTCGCCATCCTTGCCGGCGCCAGCTCCATCCGCGACGTAATCGCCTTCCCCAAGACCCAGAGCGGAACGGACCTGCTGTTCAACTCGCCGGCGGCCGTAACCCCCTCGCAGTTGCGGGAACTGTCTCTGCGAATAGCCGAGTGAGCGGCGCGGTATCAGACGCAAGGAGCGCCGGGGCCTTCGGAACCCCGGCGCTCCTTGTGTGCTTGGCGCTGACTGCAGCCTAGTCGCCGGCCGCGCCGGCCTTTTCGGGGATGGCGCTGGATTCCTTACCGTTGCGGTAGACGAACTGCTCCACCAGGTTGCCGATGCTGGTGCGGAAGCCGGAGTATTCCAACTCGCCATAGGGCAGCATTGCCGCGCCCGACCAGCCCTGCGAGCGCATGGCGATGCCCTTCTCTTGGGCCAGGTTGCGGACGTAGTCCCAGGCCGGGTTGTCGAAGAAGTCGGCAAAGGAGTCGGCGAACTTGCCGTCCTTGTTCAGCGAGAAGCCGACGCAGGAGAGCAGCGGCAGGCAGTACATTCCGGTTACGGCGGTGTTGATGGCGACCGGCATGAGCGGCATCACGTGGGAGCCGCGGGCGTCGCCGCCAATGTAGTGGGCCTTGGCATAGGGCGAGATCAGCTCTTCCGGCGCCGGGAAGATGCCCTGATTGCGCACCAGGGCCACCGGGTCGTCCTTGCCGGTGTAGGTGCCGGCGATGTTGTGCATCCGCGTGGCCGACACTGCCGCAGCGACCTGTCCGGTGTAGCGGGACACGATGCTCTCGATGGCGAAACGCTCGTTGTCGCGCAACAGCACCGTTATCTTGTAATAGTCTTCCGGGGCGTTCAGGGAAATCAGGCTGTCCCCGTCGGTGTTGTCCATGTCAATGATGTTGAAGGTGAAGCCTTCCCCAATGCGGGGCAGCATCAACCCGGCGCAGTACATCGGGTCGGCGAAGCCGAGGAACATGGGCAGGTTGTAGGCGCCCGGCCCGCACTTGTCGGCGGCCAGCACCATAAAGGACTCGGCGGGCCGCACCGGATTGGTCTTCACCGGGTCATGGTCGAACTCGATTTCCGCTACGGCCGGGCCTGCGCCCCGGATGTTGCCCGACGGGGCGTCAACCAGGAGGTCCTGGCCTGCGCCATACAGACCATACTCGCTGGCGATGGCGGTGGCCTTCAGGAAGGCGCTCCAGGCAAACTGGTGCACATCGGTGTCATTCTCTCCGCGCGTGTGAGACGCCACGATGCAAATGTCATCGCCGGTATGGCCCACGAAAGCGTCAATCAGCAGCCCGGACTGGACGGCTGCATCAGCATCAGCCTGCACCGAGTCCATCATGTGCCGGGAAGGCTTGGTGTGGCCTCCGATGGAACCCACGTCGGCCTTGAGAATGGATAGGGTGATTTTCATAGTCCTCCTCAGCGGCAACGCCGATGGCGCCATCAAACGCTGCGCATTAAACGGATTTGTCTCTCGCCATTATATCGAAACTATCCCTGCTGCGTCATTCCCGCCTGCTGCGGGTATCAGTCCTTACCGCCGGGGCTGTCCCTACAGCCGGATGGCCGCTCGTCTGATAGGAGCGGACTGGGTGAAAATTCGTTGGCATTCTCAATATGCGTTGGTATTGCCCAAACCCCGGTCATTCCCGCCTTCGCAGGAATCCGGAACGGCTGGCGGGATACCACCTTTTCAGTGGCAGGGACAAGCGGATTCCCGCGAAGGCGGGGATGACGGTTGACAGCGGGAATCGCGCATTGGCAACACGCGTTGAGAATACCTTCCTGCGCTCGATATCGCTTAAAGCCCCACCGGACGTGGTAAGATTTCAGAATGGAGCCTTCGGGAAATCGGCCATCTGGGCGTTGACTCATAATATGGATTCCATCTTGGTAGCGCAGTTCACCGCCGCCGCCAACGTAGGGCTGTACCGGGGAGCGCGGCAGATTATCGATACCACCAGATACCCGTTCAGCCGCTGATGGAAGGAGTGCAGCCGGAATACAGCAGGTTATGGTACTGGCAGCAAGGTGGATCTCTGCGCCGGATGGCCTCACGCTCCGTCCTCGTGTCCTTTGCCTTGGCCGCCGCAGTATTCGGGTTGCTGGCTGTCTGGCATCAGCCCATCACCCGGCTCATTCCGGGAGCTGAATTCGCGGACGCTCAGCGTTTCGGTGCTGACCGTGCTGCCGACGGGAGGGAGTAGGCCGGGTCGGCCCATCGCTGGCGGGGTCGGCGGCCGGCTTCCTGGCGTCCGCCGCCGCTTGGCTGGTGCCCCGGTACGGCGCGGCAGGGGCGGCATGGGGCAATACGATGTACTTCATCGTCTTTGTCATTGTTTTAATCCCGTTTATAATCTCAATACTGCGGCAGAGTCATCGGATATGATGAAGACTAGAGAGGAAATGTCGGCCAGCAATGGGCGTGATGCTGACGGAACGCGGGAATGACCGCGCCGGGTAAGCTGCATATCGGGTTCGTGTTGCCCACACTGGGCGAGGGTGGGGCGGGGCGGGTTGTGCTCACTTTGGCCCAGTCGCTCATCGAGCGCGGCCACAGGATAGACTTGGTGGTGGATTACTTCAGGGGAGTGTACCGGGCTGGCATTCCGCAGGGGATTCGGCTGTACCATCCGAGGCTGCCGGGTTCGGACGGGAGTCTGCTCCGTCACTGCCGCCGGCGCGGCATCGAGGTGAACGCACTGACCATCAACCCGATGGCGGCAGTTTGGAATTTACATAATCTCAGGCGGAAGCATCCCGGTGCGCGTGTCGGGCGGAGGCAGGCAGTCTTTGCCTGGGTAATCGCCCGCTACATTCGCCTGGTCCCCCCCCCCCCCAACTGCTGATGTCTGCGCCGGGTTATTCCAACATCCCAGCCATCTATGGGGCGGAGCTGGCGAACCGTTCCGTTCCTGTGGTTGTTTCGGAGCACAGTAATGTCGGCTTGGGCTACACTGGAGACTGGCTACCCGAGGCAAGGATGCTCTACCCCAGGGCCGACGCCGTGGTCGCCGTCTCCCGGGGCGTGGCCGGCGAGGCGGAGCAGTTGTTGGGAGTGAACGCTGAGCGTGTCCATACCATCTACAATCCCATACCGTCCGCCGGGATATGGCGGCTGGCGCAGGAAGAAGTGGCCCACCCCTGGTTTGCCAACGGCCAACCGCCGGTCATTCTCAGCGTGGGCCGAGAGGGGCCGGCCAAGGACTACCCCACGCTGGTGGAAGCCTTCGGTCTGGCCCGCCGCCGCGTCAACGCCCGGCTGGTGATAATGGGCCAGCTTTCGGAGCCGTACCGGGCCGGGCTGACTGCCCAGGCCCGCAGCTACGGGGCGGAAGCGGACTTGGGGTTCATAGACTTCGACGAGAACCCCTTTCGCTATATGCGCCGGGCCGGGCTGTTCGCGCTTTCCTCGCTCTGGGAGGGGCTGCCCAACGTGCTGCTGGAAGCCCTGGCCTGCGGTGCGCCGGTGGTCAGCACCGACACGCCCCACGGCCCGCGGGAAATCCTTGAGGATGGCAAATGGGGCAAGCTGACGCCGGTGGGGGACGCCCCGGCCTTGGCGCAGGCGATGGCGGAGACGCTGCAAGGCGGCCGGCCGCCGGAAGCCGCGTTGCGGGGCCGCGCCGCCCAGTTCTCGGAGCAGCGGGCCGCCGACGCGTATCTGGAGCTGTTTGAGAAGCTCACAAACCGAGCCGG
This sequence comes from Dehalococcoidia bacterium, assembly GCA_965213725.1. Lineage (GTDB taxonomy): Bacteria > Chloroflexota > Dehalococcoidia > Lucifugimonadales > UBA3495 > VXOI01. The sequence goes on along the minus strand of OZ243924.1, from coordinate 3,189,121 downwards.
GTGATGGCCGGGCATCAGCGCAAAACTGCATCGCGGCGGTATATTATACTTCACTTCACACCAATGGCTGCCCGGTGAGCGGCGGGGGCGTCCCATTATAGCAGCGAGTTTCATCTTCAGGCGTTGCCTTAGCCTATGAATTTTAGTATAGTCAAGGGGCGACACACTACAAACAGCCTTTGCCATAGCGCTAAACAATCTTGCGGAGGCCCGGGATTTTCGGACTAGAAACAAGAGAGATTTTCCTGTATGCCCTGACCATCTTCGTCGCTTTCTGGACGGGCCGCGCGGCCTTGGCGAGGGGGCGCAGTCCCTGGATATGGGGCGGGGCCGCTCTCATCATTGGCCTGCTGCCTTTCGACCAGTTGCGGCTGTTGAGTGTAGCGCCAGTCCTGTACCTTATGTTTTTCGTGAGGCCCGCCGAGCAGCGCGCCAAGCGTCCGCAGCGCGACGCCTGCCCCAAGTGCGCCAGCGCCCATTCACCGGGACAGAATTTCTGTACCAAGTGCGGCTGGGATCTATCCCGCGAATACTCCCCCGAAGCCAACGACACGGTGCTCGCCTCGGAAATGCACCCGCCTCAATCTTCTTCTGCGGCGACTGTGGAACGCCCTTCCGAAACCCCTGCTGAACCTGCCGCGCCGTCCGTTCCCACAACTTGGGATACTTCCCCCGAACCTGCGCCGGAGCCAGCGGCAAGTTCGGAACATGCGTCCGCGGCCCCGCCCCAGTCCGCCGCGTCAGCGCCGGGAGGCCCCCCGGGCGAGACGCGCGCCACTGAACCGCCGGAGACCGCGGCGGAAGCGGAGCCGGAATCGGCCACCCGCCCTTGGGGGCTGCCCACTCCAGGCCCGGCCCCAACTGCGGAAGCTATGACCGCCCGCGGCGCGCAGTTGCTGAGCGAAGGCCGGTTGCAAGAGGCGATAGACCAGTTCACCAAGGCCATCGCCCTGGACCCCAAGCACCGCGAGGCTTTCGAGCGCCGGGCCGAAGCCTATACCCAGCAGGGCCGGGGCGAGCGCGCCGAAGAAGATTACCGGCGGATTCAGGGCCTCAACGCAGGTTCCTGACCGACCGCAGTGCCACGGGAGCAACGATGGTCAATGGTGGCCGAGGCGTCCGCGGTTTTACACCGCCATAATGTGATACCCCGCGTCCACGGGTATGATCGCGCCAGTGATGCCGCTGGACAGCCCGCAGCACAGAAACAAGGCCGTCTGCGCCACCTCTTCCACGGTTATGTTGCGTTGCAGGGGGGCCCTTTCGGCATGGACATGGCGCATATCGCGGAAACCGCTGATGCCCCGCGCCGCCAGCGTTTCCAGCGGCCCGGCGGATATGGCGTTGACCCGGATGCCGGCCGACCCCATCTCAGCGGCCAGTTGCCTTACGGCGTGTTCCAGAGCCGCCTTGGCCGACCCCATCACGTTGTAGCCGGGATACACCCGCTGCGATGCGTCGAAAGTCATGGCGACCACGCTGCCGCCTTCCGGCATCAAGGGCGCGGCATGGCGCACCAGGGGAAGAAGCGAATAGGCGCTGACTTCCAGGGCCAGCCGGAAGCCGTCCCGTCCGGTGTCCACGAAGCGGCCGCTCAGGTCTTCCCGGTTGGCGAAGGCTATACTGTGAATGAGAAAAGAGACTTCCCCGAACTCCCGGCGCAACGACTCAAAAACCTGCTCGATTTGCCCGTCGTCCGTGGCGTCGCAGGGGAGCAGCAGAGGGCTCTTCAATGAGGTTGACAGTCTCTCAACGCGCTCCCTGAGCCGTTCGCCCTGGTAGGTCAGGGCCAAGCGGGCCCCTGCATCGGAAAGAGCCTGCGCTATGGCCCACGCGATGCTGCGTTCGTTAGCCACGCCCAACACGATGCCGTTTTTGCCGGACAAATCTATGGGAACCACTGCGTTCTCCCTTTCTGAATATGGCCGGACGCCTTCACCCCAACCTTCTCCCAATGAGAAGGAGGTCTCACAACGAGGCCGCTAGGCGAACTGTGGAGCGATACGGTCGAGGAAAACGTCGAGCTGACGTTCCGGGTCGAAGGTCGCTAGGCGCACTATCAAGGTATCCGCGCCCGCCTCGGCGTAGGCGGCCATCCGGTCTGCCACCTGCTGGAGGCCGCCGAAAGGCCCCCACCGGGTTCCCCAAATGTTGGCTCCGTAGTAGCGCATCAGCCAGTCTTCGGCGTCAGCCTTTGCCGCAGCTTCGTCCTCGTCGAGATTAACGGTGAGGTAGAAGACATTCTCCCTGCGGCTGGTGTCACGGCCATATTCCTCGGCTTTGGCGTCCACTTGGGCGATGACTTCAGCGAATTCCGCAGGCGTGTCGGAGATGGCGATTATGCCGTCTCCGACTCTGGCAGCGCGGTCAATCTGGGCCTGCTGCCGGGCGCGGTGGTGCGTTGCCAGCAGCCAAGGGATGCCGCCGGACTGGGTGGACTTGGGGAGCATGACAACGGAGTCCAAGGAGAAATGCCGCCCTTGATGGCTGTGCGGGTTGCCATGGCCCAGACCCTTGGCGATTTCCACAATCTCCTCGAACCGGCGGGCGCGCCGGCCGGGGTCAACGTCTGCCGCCGCCCACTCGCCGCGCTGCTCGTCATTGAACGCGCCGCCGACCCCGGCTCCGATGACCAAGCGGCCCCCGGAAATCAGGTCAACGGTCGCCATCGTCTGGGCCATCAGAACGGGATGGCGGAGCGCGGGCAGCAACACCGCCGTGCCGAGGCGCACCCGGCCGGTGCGGGCAGCCAGCGCGCCCAACGTTGCCAGAGGCTCCAGGCGGGGCTTGGCAATCAGGCTGTCGCCCACCCATACGGAATCCAGCCCGGCCTCTTCCACCCGTTCCGCCATGCGGAAGACCCGGTCAGCGTTGTCGGGCTGTTCGCCGCGCAACAGAATTCCCCTCGTGGGAAGCAGCACGCCGAGTTTTGGTTTATTTTCGCTCATTTTCCCGCCGTATGCGATTCCGGGCTTTCAGGGTTCAAGGATCAGCCGGATTGCCCGTTTTATCCCGAAGTCCCGTATCCGATAAATTTCGATTCCCAGTTACCTCATCAGGCGTTCCAGCAGGCCCGGTTCCATGTGCTGGTAGGACTCAAGGTCATCCACTACATCCAAATCCAAGCCAAGCCCGGGGCTGTATGCGATGGCTACGGAGGTTTCCAGCTTCGCGGCCTGCCGCAGGTGTTTGCTGAAACTGCGCCTGCCCAGTTCCGGCTTGAAAGGGACGTCTTGGGGAACCAGTATGGCGTTGGTGCCGCCGTCGCGCCGGGCCGGGGCCAGCGTAACATTGCCCGCTCCCCGAGAAGCCTGGACGAAGGAATGTATGTCGGAGGGCTTGACGAAAGGCAAGTCTCCGGCGATGTAGAGAGCAGCCTTTCCGCGCTGGAAGGCTTGGTCAATGGCCTTGGCAAGGGTATCGTTCAGGTTGCGGCCCATTTCCTCGAACCACATCCCACCCTGATTGCGGGCCATGTGCTTCACCTGTTCATCACCGCCGACGACCCATATCGGGTCTATGGAGGCTCCGCGCAGGGCCGTCAACACGCGGCGAAGCATACCGGCGCTGATGCGGGCCCGCTGTTCGGGAGTCAAGCCCCGGGCCAGACGGCTCTTTCCCTCGGACAAGGGCTTCATCGGGATTATGGCGGCTACGTTATATTCCTGGTTGGACATTTCAGCAACCAAATTAAACTAACCTGGCTGTTCATCCAGAGACAGTATGGTTCGGGCCAAGTCTATACGGGTCTGGAGGGAGTCCATAATGGTGTTCGTTACCAGCGGCCTCAGCCCGGTTTCCGCCACCGCCGGGGCCAGCTCTTCGTCTTGGTTGTCTATCACCAGCACGTCGCAGAAATCCCGGTAGGCCCTCGCCACGCCGACGACGGAAACCTCTTGGCCCAGCCCGGCCATAATCCGCCCCGCCGGGCCGCGCACGGCGTCATTGCCCACGATGGGGCTGACCGCCACGCGCAGGCCGGGGAAAGACGCTAGGCGTTCTCTCAATCCTGAAATCTCGACGATGGGCCGGATGCTCAACGCCGGGTTGGAAGGACATATAACCAGTATGCGCGCTTGGGCCAACGCAGCCTCCAGCGCCGGGGAGGGAAGGGCTTCGGCGGCCCCCGGATAGTGAACTGCGGAGACCTCCGGCTGGGCGCGCCGCCGCACGAAGTATTCCTGCATGGAGAGCCGCCCCTCGGCGGTTTCCAGCACCGTGCGGACCGGCCGGTCGCTCATCGGCGCTATCCGGTGCGCCACGCCCAGAGCGGCGCAGAGCTGCGCTGTGACCTCGGAGAGAGTGAGACCCTGGCCCAGCAGTTGCGTCCGGCGGATGTGGGTTGCGAGGTCGCGATCGCCGAGGTTGAACCAAGCGTCGGCCCCGTACTGCCGCAGCATGGCAAGGGCCGTGAAGGTGTCGCCATTCAGTCCCCAGCCGGTTTCCGGGTTGGACAGCCCGGCCAGAGTGTACATGATGGTATCTATGTCGGGCGACACGTGCAGGCCGTGAAATTCCTCGTCGTCGCCCGTATTCACTACCACCGCCAACTCCCCGGGCGCAAGGCAACGGGCCAAGCCGACGACCAGCTTGGCGCCGCCTACGCCTCCGGCCAGAGCAAGGGCGCGTATCCCGCCGGGGCTGGCGGTCATCGGGGCGTGACCGCCATGGCAGGAAGCGCCTTCAGCGGGAAGGGAGGGCGGTTCAACGGGCGCAACCGGCTACACCACCGGAATCCCGGCCGCCGACTAAACGCCGGCCCGTTCGGCCGCGTGGCGGGGATGCTCAAAGCGGTACGTATCCAGCTTGACCAAGCGGTTGTAGGAACCGAAAATCTCTTCCACGTTGTCGCCCACCAAATCCAGCGGATCATGCTCTTCATCCGCCTCGCTGAACACCCGCCGCAATCCGTAGGCGGTGAAACGCTCGGCGGGGATGCGGCCCGCCGCGCGAATCATGCCGCGGAATTCGGACGGCCGCATGAGCTGCCCATGCTGCGCCCCGGCGGCGGTGGATATGCTCTCGTTAATCAGCGTGCCGCCCAGGTCGTTCACCCCGGCGGTCAGGAGAAGCTGCGACATCCGCGAGCCTTCCTTCACCCACGACGCCTGAACGTTGGGGATCCAGTTGTTGAGCATAATACGGGCGATGGCGTGCATCTTCACCACGTCCATCCCCGTGGGGCCGGGCCGGACATTCTGCACCAAGCCTTTGAGGAACATGGGCGCTTCGGTGTGGACGAAGCTGAGAGGCACGAACTCCGTGATGCCGCCGGTCTGCTGCTGGAGCTCCCGCAGCAACGCCATGTGATTGCATAGCTGCTGCGGCGTCTCCCGGTGCCCAAACATCACGGTGGAGGTGGTCGGGATGCCCAACTCGTGGGCCGTGGTGATTACCTCGACCCACTGGTCAACGGTAATGCGCCCCGGAGAAATGCGGTCTCTCAGTTCCTGGTCCAGCACCTCGGCGGAGGTTCCCGGCAGGCTGCCCACGCCGGCGGCCTTCAGGCCCTCCAGGTACTCTCGGATGGAGCAGCGAGACCGGACGGAGCCGTACAGCACTTCCTCCGGCGAAAATCCGTGGATGTGCATATCGGGCAGGGCTTCTTTGACCGCGGCGCACAGGCGGATGTACAGGTCGCCCTCCATCTGGGGAGGCAGGCCGGCCTGAATGCAGACCTCGGTGGCGCCGTAGTCCCACGCTTCCCGGGCGCGGCGGACGATTTCCTCGATGGGAAGAAAGTAGCCCTCTTCCTCCCGGAAGTCGCGGCTGAAAGCGCAGAAGCCGCAACGCTTGATGCAGACATTGGTGAAGTTTATGTTCCGGTTGACGACATAGGTGGCAATGTCGCCCACGGTGCGGCGGCGCAGTTCATCGGCCACGAGGACAGTGGCGTTGTATTCCGGCCCGGTGGCGCCGAACAGAAGCGCGCCTTCTTCGGCAGAGATGTCCTCGCCGCCCAGAGCCCGGTCAAGCACTGCGGCCACTTCCGGGTTCAAAGTTCCGGCCAGTTCCTTGAGGTTGGCGGCAGCGGGCTGATCAATTGTTCCCGACATATCGTTGGATTCCCCCTAGCACATATCCGTCATCGTCGGCAAGGGCGCGAACCTTGGCCCGCAGCCCCTCGGGAAGGTAATCGCCGCCGTTCCTCCCTAGATGGTCAAGGAAGTATTCGGGATATACCGGCAGCCTGGGCTTTAGCTGGAAGCCTGCGGCTTCGGTCTGTTCCTTCAGTTGGGTCAGAGCCGGCCACGGCGCTTCCGGGTTAACGAAATCTATGGTCAGGGGCGAGACACCGCCCCAGTCGTTGATTCCGGCGTCCAGATAGATACGGTAGTTGTCGGCGCTCAGGTTCGGCGGCACTTGCACGTTGGCTTCCGCGCCCAATATCAGCCGGGCTGCGGCCACCGACCAGAGCAGTTCCACGGTATCGGCGTCCAGCTTGTCCCCCATCGCGGTGTTGGGCTTGGCCCGGAAATTCTGGACAATCACTTCCTGGACATGCCCGAAGCGCCGGTGCAGCTCCCGGATAGCCAGAAGGGACTCTATGCGGTCTTCCCTAGTGTCGCCGATACCAATGAGAATACCAGTAGTGAAGGGCAGCCGCAACTCGCCGGCCAGTTCGATGGTTCGCAGGCGTACCCTTGGGCGCTTGCTCGGGGCGAACTCGTGGGCGCCGCCGGGGGCGTGGAGGGCCGGGGAGGTGCTTTCCAGCATCAGGCCCATGGATGGATTGTAAGGCTGGAGCGCCGCTATCTCGCGGCGGCTCATGGTGCCGGGGTTGGCGTGGGGCAGCAACGAGGTTTCCTCCGCCACCAGACGGCTGACGCAGGTCAGGTATTCCAGCGTAGTCCTGAATCCCCGCTTGGCAAGCCATTCCTTCGCTTCCGGGTAGCGCTGCTCGGGACGTTCGCCGAGAGTGAACAGCGCTTCCGTGCAGCCCAGCCGCTCACCGGCCTTAACCACATCCAGCACCTGTTCGGGCGTCATATACAGCGTGTCACCGGCCTGTTGCGGCGTCTTGCGGAAGATGCAGTAGCCGCAAAAGTCGCGGCACATATGGGTTAGGGGGATAAACACCTTGGGCGAAAAGGAGACCGTGCGGCCCTTGCCCATATCGCGCATCTTCGCCGCCGCTTCGCACATAGCGGCCAGCATATTATCGTCCGCGCCGGTGAGCGCCCACGCCTCATCGCCGTCCATGGCGCGGCCCGAGGCGGCATCGGCCAATACCGATGCAAGGCGGGGGTTCACGGTGGCGGCTGTATTCGGTGGCATCATCGGGCTTCCGGCGGTTCAGGGTCCACGGGGGGCAGGAGCGAAACGCCGGCGTATCTCGGCGGGTAATCGGTTGACGGGGTATTCAGCAGCCGCAGCCGCCGGGCTTGGGCGCGGGTCAAGTCCGGCGGCGGAAAGGACGGGACATCCTCGGCTCTGATTTTTTCCATTTCCGTCACAAAGGTTCTTGTGGCGTTTATGGCAATCCGCACGGTATCCTCATATGAATATAACTCATGCTCGTGCCAGTTGACGCGCATAACGATGGAGTGCTGGTACAGGCCAATCAAATCTTCTTGCCCCCGCTCGATGGCGATAAAACTCACCGCCGCGTTCAGCCGGTAATGGCCTTGGTGATGCCAGCCCCATTTCTCGGCGACGGACTTGATGGCATAGGCCGCCGCACACCAGACTTTTTCCGGCACTTGGATTAAATCGCTATCGTCCAGTTCCTCTTGCGCCTGTTTGAGGAACCGCTGGCTGATAGCCGCGTAGCGGTCGGAGTATTGCAGGGAGCCGGAAAAAGGCGCGGCAGTCATTTCTCTCCGTTGCACGCCCGAAAGTTTGACGGCTATTTTATGTCTTTTATAGCTCCGATAGCAACGGGCAAGGCGGTTGCCTAGAATCCGTCCAGCTTGGCTTGGTCTATGCAGGGCAGGGAGTGGTAAGGACGGCTCAGGTGTTCGTGGGCCAAGCGGGTGGCTACCCGGCCTCGCGGCGTGCGGTCGAGGAACCCCAGTTGCAGCAGGTAGGGTTCCCACACGTCCATGATGGTGTCGGCATCTTCGTTCAACGCGGCGGCCAGAGTATCCAGCCCCACCGGGCCGCCGTCGAACTTGTCTATGATGCTGCTCAGCAGGCGGTGGTCCGACTGATCCAGCCCCAGGGGGTCAACGTTCAACTGCTCCAGCGCGGCGCGGGACACCGGGCCGGTGATGCGGTTGTCCGCCTTGACCAGCGCGTAGTCGCGGGTGCGTTTGAGCAGGCGGTTGGCGACGCGGGGGGTGCCGCGGGAGCGGCGGGCAATCTCGGCCACGCCGTCGGCGTCGTAGCCGGCGTTCAGGATGCGCGCCGAGCGTTCCACGATTACGTTCATCTCCGCCACGTCGTAGTATTCCAGCCGCCACACCGAGCCGAAACGGTCGCGGAGCGGAGCGCTGACCATGGAGAAGCGGGTGGTGGCGCCCACTAGGGTGAAGGGGTTGATGCGGAGGTTCACGCTTCGCGCCGCTAGGCCCTTGCCCACCATCCAGGAAAGGAAGAAGTCCTCCATCGCCGAGTACAGCACTTCCTCCACCACCCGGTTCAGGCGGTGAATTTCGTCAACGAACAGCACCTCGTTGGGCTGGAGGCTCGTCAGTATGGCGGCCATGTCGCCGGCGCGCTCGATGGCCGGCCCGGAGGTGACGCGGATGGGAACTTCCATTTCGGCGGCGATGATGTGGGCCAGGGTGGTTTTTCCCAGCCCGGGAGGGCCGTAGATGATGGCGTGATCCAGCGACTCCCGCCGAATCTTGGCGGCGTCTATGGCTATCTGCAAGGTCTGCTTCGCGTGGGGCTGGCCGACGAACTCGTCCAGCCGCCTAGGGCGCAGGGAGACGTCGGCGTCTTCCTGAAGCTCTGCGCCGGCCACCAGCCGCTCGGTCATATCTTGCTCCCGAAGGCCCTCACCCTAGCCTCTCCCGGAGGGGGAAGGAATAAATGGGCAGCTATTCCTCGAACTTGCGGAATACCAGGCAGGAGTTCTGCCCGCCGAAACCGAAGGCGTTGGACAGCGCCACCCGCACATCGAGCCGCCGGGCCTGATTGGGCACATAGTCCAGGTCGCAAGCCGGGTCGGGCGAGGCGTAGTTGATGGTGGGATGAACCGTCGCCTCGGTGATGGTCTTGATGCAGGCCGCCGCTTCCAAAGCGCCGGCCGCCCCCAGCGAATGCCCAATCATGGATTTGGTGGAACTGACCGGAATTTGACCGGCCCTCTCGCCAAACAACCGCTTGATGGCAACCGTTTCCAAAGCGTCGTTCAGCGGCGTGGACGTGCCATGGGCGTTTATGTAGTCCACCTGTTCCGGGGTTGCGTTGGCGTCGGAAAGGGCGATGCCCATGGCCCGGGCGGCACTGGCTCCCGACTCCTCCGGCTGAACGGGATGCCCGGCGTCGCTGGTGCAGCCAAACCCGGAAACCTCGGCCAGAATGTCCGCTCCTCGCGCCAGGGCGTGTTCCAGCCGCTCCATCACCAGCACCGCCGCGCCCTCGGAGGGAACGAAGCCGTCGCGGTGGGCGTCGAAGGGGCGGCTGGCCCGCTCCGGCTCGTCGTTGCGGGTGCTGAGAGCGCGCATCACGGCGAAGCCCGACAGCCCCAGCAGACTGATGCCAGCCTCCGCTCCTCCGGCGAATACCACGTCCGCCGTTCCCCGGCGAAGCACGTCCAGCGCCTCGCCGATGGCCTGATTGGAGGCGGCGCAGGCGGTGGTGGCCGTGGAGTTGTAGCCTTGGGCGCCCAGGTAGCGGCTGACCGCGGCGGCGGCCATATTGGGCAGTATCATCGGGAAGAAAAAGGGCGACATCCGCATTCCGCCCCGCTCGGCAAGGATACGGCAGTTCTCTTCCAGGGTCGGGAAACCGCCATTGCCGTTGCCGAGGATGACGCCCACCCGGTAGGGGTCTTCCAGGGACAGGTCTATGCCGGATGCCTCGGCAGCCTGCAATCCGGCGGCCACGGCCAATTGGGAGAACCGGGCCATCCGGCGGGCTTCCCGTCCGGGGATGTACTGTCCGGGGTCGAATCCGGTCACTTCCCCGGAAATGCGGCAGGGATAGCCGGTCGGGTCGCACAGCGTCATCGGCCCGATTCCCGACCGCCCGGCAACCAGGTTGCGCCAGAACTCATCGGGCGATTCGCCCAGTGGGGTCATTGCCCCCATACCGGTCACTACTACCCTAACCTGTTCGCTGCTCACGTCCCCGTCCGGTTGCGAAAATTTCTGGCTTGGTCATTGGCTCTTCCTGCGGCGCAAGGAAGGATAGGTTTCCGGTTCGAGGCCCAAGCCGGCCTCGCGCACCTCCGCGGCCAAGAACAGCGAGCCGGTAGCCAGCACCAGATCGCCGGGGCCGGCCTGGGCGCGCGCCAGTTCCAGTGCCTCGCGGGGGGCGGGCGCGATGACTGCCTTAGCCCCCCGCTCCTTCAGCATCACGGACAGTTCTTCAGCATTCAGGGCGCGGGGATGGCGGGACTGAGAGGCGATAGCCAAGTCGGCGGCCGGGGCCAGCGAGTCCACCATGGCGCCCACGTTCTTGTCCCGCGAGAAACCCGCTATCACCAGCAGGCGATTATAGTCGAAGTAACGGGGCAACGACTCCAGCAGCTTGTCTACGGAATAGTCGTTGTGCGCTCCATCAACAACAACCAGCGGCTCGCGGGCCAGCAGTTCCATGCGGCAGGGCCAAGACACGCTGCGGAACCCCTGTGCCAGGGCCGAGCCGGAAATCTGGAATCCCTGCGCCTTGCCGACGGACTCAATGGCGGCCACGGCGGTGGCGGCGTTCTCCATCTGATAGTCGCCCAGCAACGGAATGTCCAGGTCATAAGATCCCAGCAACCCGTGGACGGTAAACGACTGGTAAGGGCGCCCCCGCTCTAACCCTTCCCCGGAAGGGCGGGCGGGTCTGGGTTCCCAGGTCACGTCCCTCCCGACCAGCGCCGGCTCGACGCCCACGCGGTGGCAAGCGTCGAGAATCGAGGCCAGGGCTTCGGCGCGTTGCGGAGCGATTATTGGAATAGATCCCGGTTTGATGATGCCGGCCTTGTCGGCGGCGATTTCGCCGATGGTGTCGCCCAGAATCTTGGCGTGATCCATGCTCACGGAAGTTATGACGCACACGGCGGCGTTCACCACGTTGGTGGCGTCCAGCCGTCCGCCCAAGCCAACCTCCACGGTTTGCACGTCGGCGCGGGCTTGGTCGAAGCAGTGGAAGGCCATGGCGGTAAGGAACTCGAACAGAGTTACCACGTCATTTGCCCCATCGCTGCGTAGAGGCCAGATGTCCGCCACCAGCCCGGCGAATTCCTCTTCGGAAACGGGCTGGCAATCCCGCCGCACTCGTTCCCGGAAGGTATGCAGGTGCGGAGAGGAGTAGAAGCCGGTGCTGAGCCCGGCGGCGTGGAAGGCGGCATCGCAGAGGGCTGCGGTGCTGCCCTTGCCCTTAGTGCCGGCGATGTGGACTGCGGGTATGCGGAGGTGCGGGTTGCCGATTCGGTCGAGGAGCGATTCCATACGCTCCAGGTTGTAAATGGCTTTCTGGCGCGGCCCGTCAATCCTGGCCCTTTCCGAGTCGAACAGGGACAGGATATTGGCTACGGCTTCACTGTACTGCATCGCGCACCTCGCAGGAGGCCGGTCAATCTGTAACATTGGGCGGTTTCGTCGATCCGCTCCCTACTGCTTCCCCCGGCGGGGCAGGGACAGTCCCAGCGTCATACGCAGAGCATCGCCGAAAGTGACCTCTTTCACATAGTCAATGTTACCCCGCAGAGGCTTGGGGGTAAACCCGAATGACTGCTCCAAATCGTTGCCTTCGGACACGTTTCGGATGCCCAGCAGCTTGAGCTGGCCGGTGGTCACCGGCGGCCGCGGCAGAATTCGCTCCATAACCGCCACGGCGGGCCATACCAGAGGCGCCGGAATGTGGACCAAGCGGGCGCGTCTGCTCAGGGCTAACGCCACCTCGTGCAACAGGTCGTTATAGCTCAGCCGGTTGGGCCCGCCTAGGTTTATGATTTTTCTCTTGACCGTCGAGTTTCCCACGGAAGCGGCGACGCAGCGGGCCACGTCGTCAGCGGCGACCGGCTGCATACGGTTCTTGCCGCCGCCGATGACCGGCGTTATGGGGCCGAGCAGCACCAGCCCGGCCAGCGCGGTCAGAAACTCATCGCCCTCGCCGAAAATCACGGACGGACGCAGTATGGTGTAGTCCAGACCGGAGTTGATTACCTCCAGCTCCGCCTGCCGCTTGGACCAAAGGTACGGGTAGGCGGGGTCGGAGGTGGCGCCCATGGCGCTGACGTAGATCAGCTCGCGGGTCCCGGCCTCCTTGGCCGCCGCTGCCACGTTGGCGGTGCCTTGCCGGTGTACACCATCGAAGGTGACGCCCCGGCCAGTGCGGATGACGCCCACCAGATGCACCACCGACTGGACATCGTAGAACGCCTGCTTCAGGGCGTCCGGGCTGAGGATGCTGCCATAATGCGCTTCCACGGCCCGGTGGTCGAAAACCCGCTCCTTTCCCGGCGAGTGAATCAGGCAGCGCACCTGGTGACGGCGCGACAGAAGTTCGCGCACCACGCGCTGCCCCAGAAACCCGGTGGCTCCCGTTACCAGAACCAGCAAGAGCGTAACCCTTCCTGCGCCGGACTTGGCCTGCGATTTAGTGTAGCGCGGCCTTGTGCGCCGCCTGTCGCCTTCCTAAGGTTCGGGCCTAATGATTCCCTAGTGTTTCAATGATGCGGGCGGAATGTCAAGGCGCAATCGTCATTAACCTCCGCCAAAGTTGGAACGCCGGCCGTTGTGCGCTAATATGACACGGCGCATTTTCAGGAAAAGCGGAGCGGATGAAACGATGACGGTTGACGGCCTTCACTTCGGAGCCAACCTGACCCTTGACGTGGCGGATACGGCGCGGCAGGCGCGGCGGATGGAAGAACTGGGCTATGAGTACTTCTCGGCCGGGGAACACTTCATGCGCGGCGACCCGCCCGGCCCTTCCCACGCATCCCTGCCGGTGCTGGCGGTGGCCGCCGGCGCCACTCAGTCCATCCGGCTGTTGTCCTCCATTGTGCTGGCCCCCTTCTACCATCCGCTGATGCTGGCCCGAATGACGGCGACGCTGGACGCCGCTTCCGGCGGGCGGCTGACTCTGGGAGTGGGCATCGGGGGCGAGTATCCGGCGGAGTTCGAGAACTCCGGCCTGCGGGTGAACCAGCGGGGCCGCCGCACCGACGAATGCCTGGAGATCGTGCGGCGGCTCTGGAAAGGCGAGCGGGTGACTTTCTCCGGGCGGCACTTTCAGTTGGACGGAGCGATGCTCAACCCGCCGCCGCTCCAGCAGCCCCACCCGCCGGTGTGGGTGTCGGGACGGCGCGACGCCGCCATGCGCCGGGCGGCCCGTTTCGGCGAGGGCTGGGTGCCTTACTTCTTCGACCCGCCCCGCTACCGGGACAGCGTAGAAAAGATTCACGCTTTCGCCGCGGAAGCCGGCCGTTGCCTGGACGGCTTCCAGTGGGGCTTCTTTCCCTACATCTCCATTTACCCCACCGAGGAGGAGGCCGCGGAAGTGGCGGCCCGGCAGCTTGGCGGACAGTACCTCTATGGCGGGGAGTTCATCAACATCGTGCGGCGCTACTGCCTACTGGGAACGCCTGAGCAGTGCGCGGAACGGCTGCGGGAATACATCGAGGCCGGGGCCAAGCACATCGTGTTCAGCATCACCTGCCTCCCGGAAGACCGGGCGCGGCACCTGGAGGACATCGCCGGAAAGTTGATTCCATTATTCCGCTAAAACCTGTAACGGCGGATTATGGCATCCTGTATAATGAATTGCGGAAAATGGATTATGCCGCCATCTCACTATCGCCCGGCGGCGTGTATAATCTTCTCAGCAGTCAGGCGCAACATTTGAGTTGAAGGCGAAATGTCCGGCGCCGCAAACCAAGGCGGCAACCGGACGGAACTGGAGGCAACTATGTCTCGAATCAAACGGGTAATGCTGCTCCAGCCGGCCTCCGCCGGCGGCAACTTCGAATACGTAGCCATCCCCCGGCAGGGTATGCTCTACCTGTCGGCGGCCCTCGCCCAGTGGGAAGGCCCCTTTGTCTATGAGCGGGAAATCTGGTTTGAAGACCGCTCCGGCCTGATGGACCCGGAAAAAGACCTGGAAGGCGTGGACATACTGATGCTGACCGCGCTGATTAACGAGGCCCCCAGAGCCTACCAGGTAGCGCGGCAGGCCAAGGAATGCCACCCCGAAATCATCACCATCGGCGGCGGCCCCCAGATGAGTCCGCTGCCCGAAGAAGCCTTCGACTACGGACGCTTCGATGTCATCGTCCAGCGCGAGGGCGAGGACATCATCGGCCAACTGTGCGATGTCCTGCTGGAGCGCCGCGGGCCAGGCCGCAATCAGTATCTGGCAAACGTGCCCGGCATCAGCTATCTGGAAGAGGGGCGGGTCGTCCAGACCAAGCGCGTGGGGCTGGTGCGGCCTGACTTCGTGGAGCTGCCGGACTTCCGCTCCATCCGCGACCTTACGCCGGAGAACCCGATGGCCGGCGGCGTAGTCGAGACCATCCGCGGCTGCACCGAGAAATGCACCTACTGCCAGGTTATCCAGCAGTTCCTAGGCTACCGGCTGGTGTCGCGGGAAACCGAGTTCAAGCGGCTGGCGCAGTTGCAGGAACTGGCGTCCGACGGACTGATTCACTCCTCGCGCAACGGTTCCTTCCAAGTGTTCGTGTCCGATGACCTGCACACCCCGCCGCTGCGGGCAGTAAAGTTCCGCAATGAGCGGCTGGAGCGGCTCAAGGGCTGGAAGGGCCACACCGAAAACATGAACCTCATCATCCAAGCCCGCGCCGAAATCGGTCAGGACCCGGAACTGGCCCACGCCTTGGAGGAAGCCAACGTCAAGATGCTCTACCTGGGCGTGGAGTCGGACAATGCCGAGAATCTGAAGGCGGTGAACAAGCGGCAGGAACCCGGCCAGATGCACCGCGACCTGGCATACATCAACGAGCAGGGTTTTACCGTGGTGGCAATGACCATCATTGGCCTGCCCTACGACACCGAGGAAAGCATCATGTCCCTGGCCGACTGGGTGACGACGGTCAGCCGGTACCAGACGGCCAACTTCCTCACGCCATTGCCGGCCACCTCCAACTGGACGGCCCTCATGCCGCTGAACGAGCGCGGCGAGTTGCTGGAGGAAGGCGAGATGCGCCCTTACCAGCTCTACACCGGCCGCCAGTTCGTGCATCACGACGAGCGGTGGTCGATGCAGGAAAGCCGCGAGATTTTCGACAAGTACACCTCCAAGTTGCAGGAAGTGGACGATGTCTACCGGAGGGTGTTCCGCATACTGCGGACTTACAAGCTGCGTTTGGCGGCCAGCAGCCGCGGCCTCAGCGACACGGTCGCCACGCGGCTCGGCGAGGCCGCCGACAACCTGCGGGAGTTGGCGCAGCCGGACTCGCTGGCCGGGCGCGAGTTCGGCGAGAACATCTCCGGGAAAGTAAGCGAGCTGGTGGAGACTCTCCGCTCCGTTTCCCAGCCGCTGGCGAATGTTCGCCGCGAGGCCGCCGACAGCATCGGCTCCAAGCTCAACGAGCTGTCCGATTCACTGAAGACGTTGGCCGACCCCAGCGTCAGCAGCGGCAAGGAGCTGGCATCCGGCATCTCCCGGCGGATCGCCGACCTGACCGACGCCATAGACGCCGCCCTTTCCGATGAAGGGCGGAAGAAGGCGGCCGGACAAAACTAACCCCCGGCAGGCCGCCGCGAGGGGGGATTAGCTCCAAAGACGGCCCGGCCTGCCGGATGAAGGGCATAACCATGGGCAGCAAAGCAGGGGCAGGGATGGGATGAGAGAACATCGCCGCGTCTACATCACCGGAATCGGCGTAATCAGCCCGCTGGGGCTGGACCTGGCGTCAACCTGGGAAGGAATCACGCAGGGACGCTCCGGCGTTGACTACCTCACTTCCTTCGACACCGAGGGTTTCGACACGCGGTTCGGGGCCGAGGTCAAGGGTTTCGAGGCTGAGGACTATCTTGACCGGAAGGATGCGCGGCGTATGGACCGCTTCGCGCAGTTCGCCGCCGTCGCCGCCCGCCAGGCTTGCCAGCAGGCCGGGCTGGAGCCGGACAAGAGAGACCCTTACCGCGTCGGCGTCATCATCGGCAGCGGCATCGGCGGCATTTCCACCCTCTCCCAGCAGTTCGCCGTCCTGAGCGAGCGCGGCCCCCGGCGGGTTAGTCCCTTCCTCATTCCCATGATGCTGGGTGATATGGCCTCGGCCCAGGTCTCGATGGTCACCGGCGCCATGGGCGCGAACTACTGCTTGGTGTCCTCCTGCTCCAGCGGGGCCGACGCCATGGGGCAAGCCTGGGAGATGGTGCGTCTGGGCCGGGAGGACATCGTGCTGGCCGGGGGCAGCGAGGCTCCGCTGGTTCCTGTGGCCGTGGCCGGGTTCAACGCGCTGCGGGCTCTGTCGCGGCTGAACGAAAATCCGGCCCAGGCCAGCCGTCCCTTTGACATTTCCCGCGACGGTTTCGTTATGGGCGAGGGCGCGGCGGTTTTCGTGCTGGAAAGCGAGGAGAGCGCGGCCAGCCGCAACGCCGAGCCGCTGGCCGAACTGGTGGGCTATGCCGCGACCTCCGACGCCCACCACCTGACCGAGCCATCCGTCACCGGCGAGAGCGCCGCCAACGCTATGACCATGGCGCTGGCCGAGGCGCGCATCAGCCCCGCCGAAGTGGGCTACATCAACGCCCATGGCACCTCTACCCCGCTGAACGACAAGCACGAGACCAAAGCCATCAAGATGGCCTTGAGCGAAGACGCCTACCGCATACCCATCAGCTCCAGCAAGTCCATGACCGGCCACCTTCTCGGTTCCGGCGGCGCGCTGGAGGCCGCCATCTGCATTATGGCAATGCGAGACGGGCTGGTTCCCCCAACCATCAACCTCCACGATCCCGACCCGGAATGCGACCTAGACTACACGCCCAACGAAGCCCGCAGCCAGGAAATCAACGTTGCCATGAGTAACTCCTTCGGCTTCGGCGGCCATAACTCGGTGCTGGTCTTCGCCAAACCCGGGCTGGCCCTTCAATCGTGACCTTGGCAGGCAGCGCACCGGCGCTCCGCTGGGACTTCCCCCCGGCGCACGATCTCTCCGGCCTGCGCTCCGTCGGCCTTCCGCCCGTTATCGCGCGGCTGCTGGCTGGCCGCGGCATTGACACAGACCGGAAACTCCAGGAATTCCTCCAGCCATCCCATCACCTGCCCTACGATCCGTTGCGCCTTTCGGGGATGGATACCGCTGTGCGGCGGCTGTATGACGCCGTGCGTTCGGGAGAGACCGCCGGGGTTTTCGGCGACTTTGACGTGGACGGCATAACCGGAACGGCAATAGTCTGCGAGGGCCTTGCTACGCTGGGAGTGACGGCTATCCCCTACCTGCCCAGCCGCGCCGATGAAGGCCACGGGCTGTCCAGCGACGCGGTGGATACGCTGATAGACGGCGGAGCGACGCTCATCGTCACCGTGGACACCGGCATCACCGACTTCGAGCCTGTGGCCCACGCCAACAGCCGGGGCGCAGACGTCATCATCACCGATCATCATGTGCCGTCCCACGGCCTGCCCCCTGCGGTTGCCTGCATCAACCCGCATCTCCCAAAAGACGGGCTGCCCCTTTTCCGCTACCCCTGCACCGACCTGTGCGGGGCCGGCATCGCCTTGAAACTGATGCAGGGACTCTACGGATTCCACGGCCTGCCCTGGAATCCGGCCCTGCTGGAGCTGGCCGCGCTGGGAACAGTGGCCGACCTGGTGCCGCTGCTGGACGAAAACCGTTACATCGTATCCGAAGGAATCAAGCGTATAGCCGAAACGCGCCGTCCCGGACTTCTCGCGCTGTGCCAGGTTGCCCGGCTCTCCCCGGATTCCCTCGATACCGAAGCGATTTCCTACCAGATTGTGCCTCGCCTGAACTCCGCGGGCCGGATGGGCGACCCGATGGACAGCTTCCATCTGCTGACCACGGAATCGCCCGACCTCGCATCCGACTTGGCGCATAAGCTGGACAGGCTGAATCAGGAACGCCGCGGCGCCACCGGCGACGCTCTGGAACTGGCATTCGCCCAAGTGGAATCTCTGCCGTCAATACCCGCGCTGTTGCTGGTGGCCGACGAAGGCATACGCCCGGGCGTGGCCGGACTGGTGGCCGGGCGGCTGGCGGAGCGCTACCGCCGCCCGGCAGTGGCCCTTTCCCTGAGTGACGAGCAAGCCGTCGCCTCGGCTCGCAGCATACCCGGGTTCAGCATCATTGACGCCATCCGTTCCGTTGAGGGCCTGCTGGTTCGCTACGGCGGCCACTCGCAGGCCGCCGGGTTCACCGTGGCGCGGCAGGCGCTGGACGAGGTGGGGCGGCGGCTGGAGTCCTATGCCGCCGACCGTTTGGGAACCCTCGACTTGACTCCGGCGGTGGAGATTGACGCCGTGGCGAAGCTGCCCGAACTCACCAGAGGGGCGCAGGAATGGCTGGCCGCCCTGGAGCCTTTCGGGAAGGGCAACCCCCGCCCGGTTTTTGCGTCGCTGGGCGTGCGGACGCTGGAAGCGCAGACCATGGGGCAGGAGCAGCAACACCTGCGGCTGAGAGTAGAGCAGGACGGCGCGGAAATGACGGCGCTGGCCTTTGGGCAAGGCAATGCCTGGGGCGCGGGGATGGAGCGGCTGGACCTGGTCTACACGCTGATGGAAGACACCAGACGACCGGGCAGTCCGCTGGCCCTGCGAGTCGTCTGCTTCCGGCCCGCAGCGTGATCGGTCCGAATCAGGGCTTGCCGGATTTTCCGGGTTGTTCCTTATCCGGCATATCCTGATTCAGACGGAGAACCGGCGCACAGCCCGGCCTAGCCCCGCGCCGGGCGGGAGCGGGCGCTGCCTCCTGACGGGCGCACTATCTGCGCCTTCCATACCAGCAGCGGCACTGTGATGATGATCACGATGAGGGCCACTATCTGCGCTTCGTTCAGTCCCCAGAAGTAGGTGTTGTATTCCTCCCGCAGGAAGCTGATGAAGAAACGCCCAATGGAATAGGTGGCGGCGTACAGGGCGAAAAACATTCCGTGGGGCCGCAGCCGCTTTCGCAACGGCCACAGGACAGCCAGCAGCGCTAGGTCAAACAGCAGCTCGTAGGCCACCGCCGGATGCGTGGGCGGGCGGCCCGCGCCGGGACTGTCGGGGTGGGTGTAGATGACGGCCCACGGGAGGTCGGTGGCCTTGGCCCAATGCTCGCCGTTGATTATGTCGCCGATGCGCCCGATAGCCATTGCCACCAGCAGCGCCGGGGCGGTGACGTCGGCCAGGTGGCCGATGCGGGGAAGGTCGGCCTTGTTGGGTTCGCCGAACACGAAGGAGAAGGGCCGCCACAAGGCCAGGAACCAAGCGGAATTGCGAATCAGCAGGTACAGCGATCCGCCGACAAACCCGCCGGATATTGCCCCGAATATGGCAATGCCGCCCTCCCAGACACGAAAGACCTTGATGAAATCGTCCTGATATAACTCACCCCAGAAGTCAATGACGTGCAGCGCCCTGGCTCCGATAATCCCGCCGATGATGGCCCACATCGAGGCGGAGTACAGCACATCGGCGACCATCCCCTCTCGGGTTCCCCACCGCACCACCAAGAAGACCGACGCGGCCACGGCGACGAAGGTAAACACCCCGTGCCACGACAGAAGGAACCCACCGGCATTTATAAGGTTGGGGTCTATGCCGATGCCGATGCTCGCCAGTGTGTCTATGCCCATTGAATCGTCCTTGAACGGTTTCGCTGTCAGCGCCGGGCAATGCGCCCGACCGTCGTAACAAGGTATACCCCGGCCCCCATTGGCTGCAAGGCTTCGGTCACTGTCCGGTGCTGCATTTCGCTGGAGGGGACGGCGAACATGGCCGGCCCCGCGCCGCAGAGATAAAGCTCCGGGCCGCCGCGCTCCAGCACTGCCCGCCGCATCCGGGCCAGCAGCGGGAACTCCCACTCGGCTATGTCCTGGAATACGTTGTAGATGCAGCCTCGGATGGATTCAGCCACGAACTGCCCGCTCATCAGCAGTTGCACCAACGAGCGAGTGGTGCCGCCGTCGCTGTAGTTCGCCGGGGTCAGGCGGGAATACATACGCCGCGTCTTGTCGCTGATTTCCAGGTCGGGAAATACCAGGGTAAGATTGAAGGGGGGAAGAGGCGGCAAGGGGGATACCAGCTCCCCGCGCCCCTCGGCCAACGCCGTGCCGCCCCAGAGAAAGAAGGACACGTCGGATCCAACTCCGGCGGCAATTTCCGCCAGTTCCTCGGCGGATGCGGAAAGCCCCCAAAGATTGTTGAGGGCGCTAAGGGCGGCGGCGGCGTCACTGCTGCCGCCGCCCAGTCCCATGGCTACGGGAATACGCTTCTGCACGCTTATGTGGGCCTGGGGCCGGATGCCGCGGCTGCGGGCCAGCGCCTCTGCCGCCTTCCAGACGAGGTTGGCCTCGCCGGACAGTTCCGGGCTGTCGCATTCCACCCGCAGCGCAGGCCAAGGTTCGATGGTCAGAAGGTCAGACAGGTCAACGGTCTGCATGACGGTCTTGACCTCATGGTAGCCGTCGGCCCGTTTGCCCAGCACCTCAAAGGCGAGATTCAGCTTGGCGTAGGCTAATGCGCTATATTGATTCGGCGGCACGGGCTTCAGCTCCCGCCCAGTTCCTGCCAAGCGGCGCAGACGGCGGCCCACTCCGGCAGGCTCAGGGTGGCGGGGCGTCTGCGCCCGTCTATGCCGGCCCGCTCCAATAACGCGGCGGCGCTGCCCGGTTCGATTCCTAGGCCGTGGCTCAAGGAATTATGAAGCTGCTTGCGCGGAGCGGAGAAACCGGCGCGGACGACATCGAAGAATAAATCCCGGTCGGACGTGTCAGCCGCGGGCTGCTCATGCACGTCCAGCCGCACCACCGCCGAGCGCACTTTGGGGGGCGGACGGAAGGCGGCGGGCGGCACGGAGCACACCAACCGGGCGCCGGCGTAGTATTGGGTGGCTACCGACAACATTGTCATACTGCCCGGTGTTGCCGTCATGCTGTCGGCGACTTCCTTCTGAACCATAAACAGAGCCAGGGCCGGGGGCGGCTCGGATTCCAGGGTACGGCGGATGATGGGGTTGGCGGCGTAGTAGGGCAGGTTGCCGATGACCTTGTAGCCTCCCCAGGCCCGTCCGGCGGGAGGAAGCGCCAAGGCGGGCAAGTCCGCTTCTCGAGCGTCGGCCGGCACGCATCGCAGATTGCCGGGGTAGTCCAGACGGGCGGGCAGTTCGGCGCACAATCGCCCGTCCAGCTCGACGGCCACCACCCGGCCGACCTGCTGCACCAACCGGCGGGTGAGAACTCCGCGGCCTGGGCCGATTTCCACCACAGTATCGGCGAGGGTCAGTTCCGCGGCGTCAACGATGCGGGCCGCGATGCGGGAGTCGCGGAGGAAGTGCTGCCCCAGCGACTTGCGCGGGCGGGCCTGGGCGGTCACAAGTCGGCCGCCGCCGGACGGATTGCAGCTAGAATAGACATAGAAGAAGAGACCGCGCACCTCCGGTCGACAATGACAAATGAGCGTGTCGCGGCGGACGACTCAGGCTAGGCACTCCCACGGCGCCCGCAGTGTCCTGCTTACCGTTGCTTCCTCTCGGACCTGGCGGGGTTCACAAGTCTGCGTCGCGTGGGACCCGGCCCTCAACGACCTCCAGCCGCGATATAGGCCCACCGGGCAGGCCTCTGGGAGGAATTCGACCCCGCTGTAGCGGATTGCGGGTGCAGGGCACCGCTAGCTCCCCATCTAGCGCAGCCTCACTTTAATAGTAGGTTCAGCAAGCCACGGTGTCAATTGAACCGCCGCGCGGGGTGTTGTTGGCATAAGTGCATAATAGATTTACAAAGAATGTCAAACGGGTTTCGGGACATGTGACCATAGCGTGAAGCCATGTCTGCCGCCACTATGTTCGCTGCCCCCATTGCGGTAAAGCCCGGGCCGCCGGGGCCTTGATGCCCCGGCTGGTGCGGGAACGGGTTCTCGGGCGCCGGAAGCCAGCCCGGGGCACCGCCCCGGATGAGCTGTGGCCCGGCGTGGGCGCCCGGCGCCCGGGGAAGCGGCGGGAGGTCTGGATTTGGACGGCGGTCATTGAAGAAGCCGATGGGAAGGACCCGATGGCCGCCGGTGGGTGGATTTTGAGGCGGGCGGCCGGAGCGAGTCCGCCTTCCTCCGGCTGTACGGGCGGCTGACGGAGGCGGAGTTGTACCGGAGCGGCCATTATGCGGTGTATGAGTGGCTGCCCCCGGGAGCGGCACTTGGCAAAGAAGGGCGGGGCGGTGAACTGGAACGAGGGGCGGCACTCCCGGCTTCGGGACGAGTTGAAGCGGTTGCAACGGCGCGCCAAGAGGTACAGCAAAAGCCTAGGGATACTGCGGGATTCCCTGGCCTTGGTCTGCCTGCCCTTGGGGCTGATTTAATACCAACAAATGTTGAAAATACCGAATCCGACGCTGACGGCGAATCGGTAGACCAGGTCTTTGCCCAAGCTAGGGACGCCGAAACCACTGCCGAGGAGTTCTTGGTGGATGATGCGTGGAAGGTTACAGAGTTGGAGCCGATGGTAGCTGAAGTCCACGGCAATGACAGTAACGGCAACGGGCAAGCTGTCGAGTTGGTGGTGGTCAACGACAACGGTCACCCAGGAGGACGCCGATGAGAGTCAGCAGTCATTGATCTCCTGGGCCGAATTTTTGGCCGAGGATACTCAAGAACAGCGGGGCCGAGGCCGGAAGCCGAAACCCTCGTCGCTTTCCCTGTTCGAGTGGGCACTTAGCGTGGAGCAGGAACGAGAAGGGGAGCCAGTCGGTGTGGGATGCTAACCGTTGTGCTAAAGAGAGAGGCCGCTGCCCAATGCGGTGGCTTCCCTTGCCTAATTATGTATTGTCCTTTTTGTTGCTGATTCAGAAATTCCGACCTTTTCTGACCAAGACGTTACCTCTCTTCTGGTATAATGGCCAGTATGAATAGTTGGCTAACAAGGCGCGAGCGGACAGTGATCCGCGATGTGTTCAAGCCAGTGGTGGTTGAGATATTGGCTATTCCACCCACTATGGTCCTCGCGCTGGCCGTGCTGCTTGGAGGTTTGGCCAGACTGGTCGGTCTGCCAGCAACAGAAATGGTTTTGGACTTCATCCGGGAGGCTGCCAGTCCCATTGCTGCCCTCTAATACAAGATGCTTTTGTTCGTCGGCATCATCGGCGGCCGCTATCGGGTTGAAGCGTTCATTTGCTATGTCGCAGACAGGGTTCATGAGGATGCTTCTAGGTTAGCCTGTTGTTGGTCTCTGTTGTTAACGGGTGCACGTGCCCTGATTGGCTTACCAACATCTCCCGCCTTCCGGTTGGTTCGGTGGAGTCGGATGGTGAGTGTGGGCTCAGGGTACATCCCCGGGGAAACACCAAAGCTGGAATAGCACCGCGCTTCTTCATCGGCAATCAGCAGCGCAGACACGCTGCGATATACCGAAAAACACCTGGCATCGAAAGCCGAAGTGCAGAAGAGGTGCAACCGTGGAACAACTTTTGAAGAGGCTATTGGCAGCCCTCATGGGTGGCTTGGTCTTTGGCTTACTCCTAGCCATCTTCTGGGTTGCTTTTTGGACGATTACCGTGCTACAGGCATTTCCGGGCCAAGTTTGGGATGGTCATGCGGCCCTTACAAAGTCGATATTCCTGTGGGGAACCTTTGCCGGGATTGGTGCCGGCGTGTGGTCGTCATTCCGTTTCTGACAATCCTGGTGAACCGCTACTGGCAAAGGGCGCAGCAGTTGGGTAGAGATGCTGCCGCGCCTCCAGTATCCCAGGCGGGTTCCCGCTTCAAGCGGAGGAGAATCTTCAGTGCCGGGTTTGGATAAATCCGCGTTAGCAGCCTCCGTACCCTTACAAGTGAGCCGTCGGTGGTAAGATGTGCATGGATTGAAGAGTCTTCGGTCCCATAGTGCCGAGCTCTAGCCGGGAGGCGAATCCTATGATCAAGGGCGACCGCGGGAACCAGTCACCGGCAGACAGGCAGAACGAGATATGCTTCAAGAGATGGTTGGTAGTTTCCCAAGTTGTCGGGACTGTTGTCTTCTCAGCCATTCTTTTAGTGGTTTTTAGGGAACATTTGGATAAATGTCCCTGCCCCAGGTGGTGTAAAGAAATCGCCGGTACCGGCGACAAGTTACTCCCCTTGACTCTAGCCAGCATGACGTTGGCGGCACTTTTGCTCACTACGAAACTATCGGACAATCGTTATAGGGAACTAGTCTTGGGACACATCAGTGTCCTGGGCATTCCCGCGGTCTTTGCTGTAGTCAAGCTCGACGATTGGGGCGTGTTCATTTTTATGCTTCTGGGAATCCTCCCTGCGAGTTTGGCGTTCGGCTTGGTATTCTTCGTGATGTTCAACAAACGCCTCTGGTTGTTAGTCCTGCTGATACCGGGGGTGGTCTTAGTCCCGCTTGCCATCTATTTGGACGTAGTGGCGAAGCCGATTGTATCTGATAGCGTTACCTTTCTAATGGCTGTCGTGGGCATTTTGTTCTTGATTATATTCTTGTCGATATATTGGTGGATCGGGATACGCAAGCCCAGCGGACCATAAACGCCTATCGGGGAGTAAACATCACGTGCTCACTGACGCCAACGGAACCCCGCTGTCGGCAATCCTGACCGGAGCTAACCGCCATGACGTTACGCAGTTGCTGCCCTTGGTGGATGGCGTGCCGCCGGTACGGGGCAAACGGGGGCGTTCGCGCCGGCGGCCGCAGCGGCTGTACGCCGGCCGCGCTTATGACTCTCGGGAGCAGCATCAGGCATTGCGGGCGCGCCACATCAAGCCGGCGCTGGCGCGGCGGGGGGCCGGGCATGGCAGCGGGTTGGGCAGACCCGCTGGGTGGTGGAGCGCACCCTGGCCTGGCTGCGCCGGTTCCGCCGGCTGAGAGTGCGCTATGAGCGCCGGGCCGACATCCATGAAGCCTTTCTATCCATCGGGTGTTCAATCATCTGCTTCAGACGCTTGACCTCTTTTTGTTAGGGGTTCTTAGTAGCAGCCTCCCGCCAAACAAGCGGCTAGTCAAACCTGATTCTTGGGTCCGCGTAGGCGTAAAATATGTCCACCAGCACCCGCCTGGCAGGGTTGTCCTATGTCAGCAACACCAGCACAGCCACCGGCCCATCGCCGCCACTACCTCTCCGGCCAGGTCTGGGAACGACTGGAACCTCTGTTGCCCGGTAGCCCCGGCAAGGTGGGAGGGCCCGCCTAGGACAACCGCCGGTTCCGGAACGCCGTATGCTGGATTTCAGGCACTGGCGTCCCTGGAGGCGGCCTGCCCCCAGACTAAGGGGGGTGGAACAACGCCAATCCCCGTTTCCGCCGGTGGCTGAATCAGGGCGTCTGGGAGAATGCTGCGGGAAGCCGCTGATGCCCCCGGTTCTGAGTGGCTGATGATTGACGCCAGTCAGATCAAAGCGCATCCGCACAGTGGCGGGGCAACGGGCGGCAACCAGGCTATGGGCCGCACCAAAGGGGGCTGAATGCCAAGCTGCATTGGGCGCGGACGCTCACGGCATGCCGGCAGCGATGCGGATTGCCGCCGGCGCTACGGCGGATCCCACCCAGGCCCCGGCATTGATTGCGGACATTCCGGCCGGACATTTGCTGGCAGACCGGGGTTATGACGCCAATGCCGTGCTGGCGGCGGCAGAGACCCGGGGGATGAACCCGGTGATGCCGCCCCGCAGGAGCCGGAAAGAGCCGAGAGAGTATGACCGGCATCCGTATCGGTGGCGGCATCCGGCGGAAGACGCCTTCCGCAATTTCAAGGAATGGAGCGGGATGGCCGCCCGTTATGCCAAAAGCGCCGCTTCTTACTTGGCCGCCTGCCAAGTCCGCGCCCTGATGCTTTGGAGTAAATTATTTTGACGACACTCCCTAGGCCGTGGCTAATGTTTCCTGCTCCGGCCGGAAGTTGGCGTGGGATATGGGAACCGATAGCAGAACCCTGGCCTGCTCAACAGCGCCGTCGGACGCGCGGTTCCTTGACGAATTCAGCAGCGGCACGAACTCGCTGCCTTCCATTGCCGCTACGGGAACGCCGTCGCGATAGGCGAGGCGGTTGCCCGGTACGGACGGCACGCGCGGGCCGGGGGTGAGGACTCCGGCCAAGTTCAGCGGGTCGCAGGCCGACACGACGACCAACCGGCCGTCCGGCTCCCGGTTTCGCCAGCGGCGCAGCGCGTCCGCCGCTTCCGGCAAGGCGAACTGCTCGCCGACAAACCCGGACACGAACCGCCCTCCCCGAATCTCGCCCCGCGCTTCCAGCCGGCGCAAAACCCGGGCCAGATCCCGCCAGCGAAGGGACAGCGATTCACGGGCCAACATCTCGGGAAACAGAATCCCGTAGCGGTACAGCAGTTGCCATGCTACCGCCTCGGTGCGGTCTTCCACCGGGTCCGGGGCCTCGAGAAGCCACCACCGGCTGCCGACTGTTCGCCCCATCCCTGGGGCGGGGCGGAACCTGCCTGCCCCGCCCCGGTCAGAGCCAGACCGGCCGCCCCGGAACCTGTCGTTCCTCATCCTGTCTGAGGGTTGGCGGCGCGGCCGCTTGGTTCCCCGGAGCCTCTGACGCACTGCCCCCAAGCCGTCGGCGCTGGCCAGCCCGGCTGCGGCCAGCGTCCACAGAGCCCCCTCTACATCCGAAGGCAGACGCCTAGTTGCGCCGGTGATGTCGGACTGAAAGGACGCCCCCCGTTCTCGCATATACTCCAATGCTTCCCTGGGAGCGCCGGTCAGATCATCGGCTGCGGTATCATCGCCGGCCAGCAGCCAGTCCAGCGACTCGCGCAGCGCCAGCCCCACCGGCGTGAAGCGGGAGAATGCAGATCGTCCGCCGGAAGGCGGCGCACTGCTGCCCGCGCTATGCCGGGCGGAGAACCGGCCCCAGACCACCTCGCCGCTCAGACAGAGCCTGTCCAGCATAATTCCGCTGTACTCGGCAACGCGGGAAGCGAGAACTTCCTCTTCTATCACTCCGGCGGCGGCCTCGAATCCTTGCAGCTTTTCGATTACGGACAGCAGGCCGCCTTCGCCGTGCAGCCGCGCCTCCGGCGTTACGTGCTGCCACTCCAGCAGGAAGCGAATGAAGGCCGCCGGAGATGCCGGCTCAATCTGGCGGCGCAGGGAATCTATGGTTGAGCGATGAATGCGGGCCAGAATGCGCCTGTCGCAAAACTCTTCGCCTTCCACCCCCGGCCGGTAGCTTCCCCGCAGCACCACGCCTTCGTTTTCCAACTGCCCTATGGCGAAAAGCAGGTCGTCCGCCGACAGAGCCAGGGTTGACGCCAGCTCGGCGATGGTGAATGGCCCGATGCAGTCCGCCCAGCCGCGCGCCAAGGCCAGAATAGCATCCTCCCGGCTGCCCTCGAACCGGCTGTTGGCGAACAGCCCCAGGGATCCCCCCCTGGTCTTCCCCCCCGCCGCGGGGGAATCAAAAGGATGGCTGGCAACAATCCCATCATAAGCCAAGCGCACCAGCTCCAGCCGCTCAGCCGCGACCCAGCCGGTCAACGTTTGCTCGGAGTTTGCGGAAGGACAAGCCGTTATGCGATGCGCGCGTCCGGCTCCGGCCAACTGCTCCAGCCAGGGCAGAAGCGGCCGGCCGGCCATCTCCGGGCGAAGCAGCCCGGAGGCGCCTTCCGGCAGCACCCCTAGGGTCAGCAGCGCGTCGTGCAGTTCGTCCACATCTCGGATTCGCGGCCAAGCGTATTCCGATTCCCGCCGGATGGCCTCCGGATCCAGCCGGGTCAGGTCGCGGGAGTCCTCCGGCAAGGCGCGGCGCAGAGGAACCGCCCTGGCCCGGCGCTCCTCCAGAGGCGCATCGTCCAAGAAGGCGTAGGGCATGGCATTGAGTATCTGGTGGGAGAAGACCGAGGGCTGCACCGTGTCGCGCCCGTACACCTCGATGTTGCCCGTCTCGATGCCAGCCAGCACCTCGCGGCAGCCCGCAAGGTCTGAGGCTTCCGTCAGGCAGTCGCGCATGGTCTCGAATACCAGCGGGTGATCGGGAACTTCGATATCCCCGGGCGGGGCATTATCCTGGCAGGCTACCTGGGCGGGAAACACGGCGGCCAGCAGGTCGTCGGAGCGCATCCGTTGCAGGGGCGGAGGGACTTTCTTGCCGCCGGTGTGGCGCAGGATAGCCAGCGCGCGGGTGGCGTTCCAGCGCCAGCGGGTGCCGAATATGGGCGCCTGCAAGACAGCCTGCGTCAGCACTTCCTCAAAGGCGCCGGATTTCAGGTAACTGAATATATCCCCGACAGGCATCGAGAGGCCAGGGCCCAAGGAGAAGTTTAAGCCGTCGTCCGTTGCCACTGCCTGGAGCTCGAAATCGAAGGAGCGGCAGATTTTCTTCCGCAGCGCCATGCCCCAAGCGCGATTGATTCGTGCGCCGAAGGGGGCGTGAATCACCAGTTGCATTCCGCCGCTTTCGTCGAAGAATCGCTCGGCTACTACCCGGTTCTTGGAGGGAGTCACGCCCAGCACCCGCTTGCCTTCTTCGATATAGGCGACAAGCTGTCGGCCGGCCTCGGCGTCAACGCCGGACTCGCTGACCACCCACTCGCGCGCCGCTCCCGCGTCCGGCAGCAGGCGGTCTACGCCTTCGCGGAGTTCGGTAACCTCGTCGGACAGCTCGGTGGTGCGGCCCGGCGCTTCGCCCAGCCAGAAGGGTATGGTGGGCGGCTGGCCGTGGGCATCCTCCACCCGGACGCGGCCGCTCTCGACGCGGCGGATTTTCCAAGCGTTATTGCCCAGCAGGAACACGTCTCCCTTCAGGCTTTCGATGGCGAAGTCCTCGTTGACCGTCCCAACGAAGGTGTCTTCGGGTTCGGCGATGACGTCGTAGTCGGCGTTCTCCGGGATGGCCCCGCCGCTGGTCATAGCGGCCAAGGGCGCGCCGCGCCGCGCTTTCACAATGCCGTTCACCCCGTCGCGGTGCAGATAGGCGCCGCCGCGTCCGAGCCGGGGAGCATACCCTTCCGAAAGTGTCTCGATGGTCTGGTCGAACTTGTCGCGGGGCAAATCCCGGTAGGGATAGGCCCGGCGCGCCAGAGCGTACAGGTCGTCCTCTGCCCATTCCTCTTGGGCGCAGGCGGCAACTATCTGCTGGGCCAGCACGTCCACCGGCCAATGGGGAATGGACAGCGCGTCCAGATTGCCGCGGCGCACGGCGCGGGCCAGCGCGATGCACTCGGTCAGCTCATCCCGGGTCAAAGGGAATAGCCGGCCCTTGGGCTTGCCGCCCACCGAATGCCCGGAGCGCCCCACCCGTTGCAGCAGCACGCCGATGGAACGGGGCGAGCCCATCTGGCAGACCACGTCAACGTCGCCGATGTCTATGCCCAACTCCAGCGACGCCGTAGCGACGCATACCTTGACCTGCCCGGTCTTCAGCTTCTCCTCGGCATCCAGCCGGGTGGCGCGGGACAGGCTGCCGTGGTGGGCTACCACCGCCTCCTCGCCCAGCCGCACGCTGAGCTGATGCGACACCCGCTCCACCAGCCGCCGGGTGTTGACGAATACCAGCGTCGTCTCATGGGCTTCGACCAGCTTGGCTGCGGTGTCCAGCGTTTCGGCCCAGAGTTCGTGGGAGGCGATAGGCCCAAGCTCCTGCTCCGGCAATTGCAAGGCCAAGTCAATCTCGCGGGCGTGACCGGTGTCCACGATGACGCATTCGGGCTTGCCGTCATTCCCGTCATCCTGGGCCGTCCGAAGTATGGAGTCGTTGCCCACCAGCAGCCGGGCGATTTCCTCGATGGGCCGCTGCGTGGCCGACAGCCCGATGCGCACCACCGGCTGTTCCGACAGGGCGCACAGCCGTTCCGCCGACAGCGACAGGTGCGAACCCCGCTTATCGTCGGCCACGGCGTGAATCTCATCCAGAATCAGAGTGTTAACGCCCTTGAGCCCGCGTCGCCCGCTGCCGGAGGTTAGCAGAATGTACAGCGATTCCGGCGTGGTGATGAGGATGTGCGGAGGCTTTTTCGCCATCTTTTGGCGTTCCGCCTGCGGTGTATCGCCGGTGCGCAGCCCGACGCGGATTTCCGGCAGGGGAGCCTCCTTGGCCGAGGACAGAGCGGCAATCTCTTCCAGCGGCCCGGCGAGGTTTTTCTTGATGTCGTTGGATAACGCTTTCAGCGGCGAGACGTAGACCACTTGCGTGGTGTCTGGCAGCTCCCCCGCCAGCCCCTGCCGCACCAGCCGGTCAATGCAGGTAAGAAAGGCGGCCAAGGTCTTGCCCGACCCGGTGGGCGCCGCGATAAGCGTATGCCGCCCTTGTCCAATGGCGGCCCAGCCCTGCGTCTGCGCCTCGGTGGGCTGCCGGAACCTGCTGTCGAACCACTGGCTGATTATGGGGTGGAACTGGGATGTGGACACCATCGCCTGCCGTACAATAAGCTCCCTCTCCCTCTGCAAGCGGGTAGGACGCTCATGGAATGTTTGCCCGTATTTTCCCTGCTGCGGGCCACTGGCGCAAGGCGCAGGTGTCAGGTTTTTAATCCGTTGTATTGGTGTGCGGATTCTTCGCAGCCCCCAAGATTTGACGCCGCCTCGGTTCCGCCGTAGCATTGGCGCGCGGGCCGGGATGTCTTGGCCCGCCAATCCTGCCGATATGCGAGAAGCCAATGACGCAAGTATCCGCTACGCAATTATTGGAGGCCAGGGCCAACCCCTTCGGCGGAATGGTGACCGCGCCCGACGCGCTGCCTGCCGACGCCGCCGAGTTCGCCGGGCGGCTGGACGCTTCTTTGGAGCGGTGGACCGCCGACGGCATCAAGGCGGTGTGGCTGGAGGTGCCTATCGGCCGCTCCGCCCTGATTCCCGAGGCGGTCAATCGCGGCTTCACCTTTCACCACAGCGGCGACGATTACCTGATGCTTACCGCTATCCTACAAGAAGGGGCCTGGCTGCCCCATTTCGCCACCCACTACATCGGCATCGGCGGCGTGGTGCTGACCCCGGAGCGGGAGCTGCTGGTGGTGCGGGAAATTTACGGCGTCGCCGGGCGCCCGCCCACGCTGAAACTGCCCGGCGGCGCGCTGCACCCCGGCGAGCATCTGGCCGAGGCCGTGGAGCGCGAGGTGCTGGAAGAGACCGGAGTCCGCGCCGAGTTCCAGTCCATCGCCTGCTTCCGCCACTGGCACGGCTACCGTTACGGCAAGTCGGACATTTATTTTGTGGGACGCCTGCGCCCGCTGAGCCGGGAAATCACCATGCAGGCCGACGAGATTCAGGAATGTTTGTGGCTGCCGGTGGACGAATTTCTCGCCCGAGAGGACATCAGCAACTTCAACAAGCAGATTGTCCGCGCCGCCCTGGAGTCGGACGGCGTAGTTCAGTCCTTCATCCCCGGCTTCGGCGGCCCCGACACCCGCGAGTACTTCATGCCCCCGCATCTGGTGGACGGCGATGGCGTGAGCGCCTTCCCCGGCAGAGATGCCGTGGTGGACGTATAATGGCGGCAGAGACGCAGATTCCCTCTTCCAGCAGGAGAGGGCTAGGATGAGGGAGAAATCCGCGCATCCAAACCATACGAAAGTTGCAGGAGCCGAAATGGTCAGCCAGCAGTCCTCGATCAACACGGAACAGAGCAACGCAACCCAGCAATCCACCGGACGCCCGGTAATACGCTCCACCGAGGGCGTCATCTCCAGCGGCCACTACCTTACCTCCATGGCCGGAATGAAGCTGCTGCTCGCCGGCGGCAACGCCTTCGACGCTCTGGTCGCGGCAGGATTCGCCGCCGCCGTGGTGGAGCCTATTGCGTCGTACTCCCTAGCCGCCGAGGGCGTGTTCATGCTCTACGATGCCCGCAGCGGCGAGCTGCTGTCCCTCAGCGGGCAGGGCACGGCCCCGGGCCAGGCCACTGTTGGCTTCTACAAATCGCAGGGCCTGGAGCGCATCCCCACCGGCCCCGGACACCGGCAAGCCCACCTGTCGTTCACGTTGCCCGGCGTGGTGCACGCTTTCCTCTCGCTGGCGGAGCGTTACGGGACCAAGACCATCAATGAGCTTCTGGCCCCGGCCATCGGCTATGCCGCCGACGGTATCCCCAACTACGAATATATGCTCGACCGCCTCGATTCCGGCGCCACGGCCCAGCAGTTCGACCTCTACAGTCCGGGCGGGTGGGACGTGTTCTATCACGACCGGCGGGTTCCCGCAGCCGGAACGCCGCTGGTTCAGCCCGGGCTGGCGAACACGCTGCGGGCCATGCTGCCCGGCAATGGGGCCGGCTCCAGGGAGGGCGGGCTGCAACACGCCCGGGAGGTGTTCTATCGCGGCCCGGTGGCCCAGCAGATTGCCGCTTCAGTGGCCCGTGTGGGCGGCATAATGTCCACGGATGACCTGGCCGCCTACCGCTCGCAGTATGAGACGCCGGTGAAGACTACCTTCCACGGCTATGAGGTTTACGGCCAAGACTCTTGGACGCAGGGGCCGGCGCTGATGCAGACGCTCAATATGCTGGAGCGTTTCGACCTGCGGGCGATGGGCCACAACAGCCCGGCCTACATCCACACCGTGGCCGAGGCCATCAAGCTGGCCTTCGGCGACCGCGAGGCTCATTACGGCGACCCGGACTTCTCCACTATTCCCATTGACGGGCTGCTGTCCAAGGAATACGCCGCCGAGCGCGCTCGGCTGATTGACCTCGAGACCGCTTACCCGGCGCAACCCGAGGCCGGCGACCCGTGGCGCTACTCCGGCAAGGCGCGCGGCTCAGGTATATACGGGAACGGGGGCGCCCCTGGCGGCAACGGCCTCCCCGCTCCGTCCGACCCGGCAACGGCGGACGCCTCGGCGCGGGAAGGAACGACCCACGTGTCGGCCATGGACCAGCAGGGCAACATGGTGTGCGGCACCATCAGCGGCGGCGCCTTCGCCAAGTCGGTGTTTTTCCCCGAGCTGGGCTGCGCCCTCAGCACCCGCATCGAGATGTTCAACTGCGAGGAAGGGCATCCCAACGTGGTTGAGCCGGGCAAGCGCCCCCGCACTACGCTGGTCAATTATATAATCAGCAAGGACGGCCGGCCGGTGATGACCGTCGGCTGCCCCGGCGGGGACAACCAGACCCAGGCCAACGTGCAGTTGATGCTCAACGTCATCCTGTTCGGCATGGACCCGCAACAGGCGGTGGAATCGCCGCGCTTCGCCACTCAGAGCAACGTCAACTCCTTCTACCCCCACGTCTACCACCCGGGCCGGTTGGACCTGGAGCAGGCCATCCCCGAGACCGCCGCGGAGGAACTGCGCGCCATGGGACACAAGATTGCCAGGGCAGTGGACTGCGGTATGGGCGCAACGGTGTCTGTCCGCGATCCGGAGACGGGCTACCTCAGCACCGGCGCCGACCCGCGCCGGGCTTGCTACGCTCTTGCGCTGTAACGCCGGGGTTGCCGTTGGCAGTTTGTCCCAAGGGACAGAAAACGGATGACGCTAGGCCGCCAAACCGGAGGAGGGTTATGAAACCCTTCTCCGGCTTTTCGCGTATAGTTTGGGGCGGGTGGTCAAACCATACAATTGGCTATAATTGAACCGCGGGCTGGAGCTGCCAACCCGTTAGTCACCCAGCCATCCCAATGAGCAGGGCCGTACAAGGAGGAATGAAATTATGCTGGCAGGACTGACCGCCGGGGCCATTGCCGCCATAATCGCGGCGCTGGTTTCGCTGCCCCTTCATTCGCCGGTGGACAGCGCATTCAACAGCGCAACGGTGGCGGTGGCGGCTCTGGCTGTGGGTCTGATTGCCGGGCTGCTGTGGATTTGGCTGTCCAGCCGTATCCTGTGGTACGGGATCACGCTGGCCGTTTTGTTCATCGTGATTCTTGCGGCGGCACTGGCCGGGGACAGTCAGCTAGACCGGCTGGCTTCTTTCTCAATTCCGCTGGCGGCCATTATCGTTACTGTCTGCGCCGTCTTGACGCCGGTGTTGGCTTCCTTCTTTCTCCGGCCTGCCTTGGGGCTGCTGAAATGGTCGCCGGCCATAGCCGTAATCGCGGCCCTGGCAGTGGGCTTCGGGCTGGTTACGCAGGGCGACGGCGAAAGCGGGGAGCTGGCCCTGCCGCCGCCGCCGACGGCAAGGCCAACGGCTACGGTGACGCCGACTCCGGCTGCCACTGCTACGGCTACGGCAGCCCCGGCCCCGGCGGCCACCGCCGCCCCAACAGCCGTTCCTACCGCAATAGCCGTTCCTACCACAACGGCCGCCCGGCCTGCGACTGCCACGCCCGTTCCCGCCACTGCCACGCCGGAACCGGCGCCCACTGCCGTACCCGGCGAGCCTAGTGAAGCGGAAGCGGCGCAAACGTTTATCATCGGAGAGGGATCAAAGATCACCTTCACCGTTGAGGAAGAACTGGGCCGCTCCCCTGTCCGTTTCGATGCAGTGATTTCGAGCACCGGGTTGACCGGCGCTGCGAATCTGGACGGGCAACCGTCGGTGGTCACTCTGGACCTGCATTCGCTGAGCAGCGACCAGAGCTTCCGCGACCGTTACATCCGAGAGCGAATGTTCCCGGATACCCCCGAAGCGGTTTTTACCGTAGACCAGTTGCCGGAGCTGCCTCAGAGTTTCCATGATGGTGAAGAAACCGAGGGAGAACTCAGCGGCTCACTGCAAATAGGCGAGGCCGTGACGCCCTTGCTGTTCGAGGTTACGGCCCGGCGCGACGACGGCGTCATCAACGTGCTGGGCCGCACCACTTTCACCTGGGAGCAGTTGGGACTGCCCAAGCCGTCGGCCCGCTCCGTGGTCTACTTGGCCGATGAGGTCAGGGTGCAGGTTCTGCTGGTGGCCCGGTCGCCCTAAATTGGCGAGGGCCTAACTATCCAACGCCACGGCCTGCTTCCGCTCCGAGGACAGGCGAATGGCGTCAACCAGCCGGTGCAAGTCCACTGCGGTGTCGAAGCCGGGCTGGCGCTCGCCCTGCCCTCGAATGGCCTCGCCGAACATATAGTAAAGCTGGCCCACATTGTAGGGAGCGCCCTGCGGCATCCCTTCCAGCACGAAGCGGTGCTGGCCGGAGACCGTCAGCTCTTCCAGTTGGTCGTTTCCCTGCGCTCCCCGGAGCCGCACCGGCCCCAACTGCGGCGAGTCCTCGGAGTCGGCAATCAGCGTGCCTTCGCGCCCGTATACCTCCAGCCGGTAGCCGCTGCCCGCCCACGGGATGCTGGCGACGTGGGCGGATACTACTGCGCCGCCGGCGAGCCGCCCGTTAATCAGGATGTTGTCCGGGGAGGTCACGTCCAGATACTGGCCGGTGTCGGTTTCGTGCCACTGCTCGCATTGAGTGGAAACGATGGCCGACACCTCGGCGAAATCGCCAACCACGAAACGCATAGCGTCCACCGAGTGGCCGGTGGCGATGGTGAGCGTGTTGGCCCCCAGCTCGGCATCCCGCTGCCAGGTGCGGCCCGAGGGCCGGGCCAGAACGCCGCCGCGAACCAGCGTCATGGAGCACGCCATAATCTCGCCCGCGTAGCCTTGCTCCACTAGCTGCTTCATTTGCAGCACTGCGGGGGCGGCGCGGGCCTGTAGCCCCACCACGGCCTTTACCCCCTTGGCGCGGGCCAGTTCGGCCAGCTCCTCCGCCTCGCCGGTGGTGCGCCCCAAGGGCCACTCGGTGAACACGTGCTTGCCGGCGTTGAGGGCGTCTTTGGTTATCTCGTAGTGAGCCGGCACCCGCAGCACCACGGCTACCGCGTCAATGTCCGGGTGGGCCAGCATCTCCTTGTAGTTGTCGAAGGCCAGCCGCGCCCCGTACTGTTGTTTCGACGCTTCCGCGGTATCCAGGCGCGTTGTGCAGACGCCGGTCAGCTCGAACTCCGGGCTGGCGGCTATGGCGGGCAGGTGCGAGCGGTGCGCCCACCCCACGGTGGGGCTGGCGCCGATGATGCCAAGACGGATTTTTCCGGCCATAACTCAACTCCCTATGGGTTGCGCGGCGAAGGGCCGCAGGAATGTGACGCCGATTATACAACGCATCCCGGCCCGCCCTGATTTGGGTTTAGCGACTGCCCCAATAACCCGGCGGTTCTGAAAGCAATAAGGGCGCGGGCGAAACTTGGGACAGCCTCTTAGCTCGCCGGGGTTTCGGGACGGGAGCGCATGGGCTTTTCCAATGAAGCCTTGAACTTGGGCGCGGTGAAGGTCTTGGAGCGGAAGGCGAAATTGGAAAGCTGCCGCTGCCCCGCCTCGCCGCACTGGTTACAGGGCGCCGGGGCGTCGGACTGGGAAACCGGACGGATTAGCTCGAAATCGCGGCCGCACCTGGAGCAATAGTATTCGTAGATTGGCATGGCTATACTCCTGTCCATATAATTTGCTCTACATTCTAACCCCAAGGCCGGGACTGCGCCACGGCGCGAAGCCTCAGCGGCAAAGGTATACTGCCGTTCATAATGGGAAGCTGTCATTCCGGGCGTAGCGAAGAATCCCTGCCAGGTTGAGGAGAAACCCTTTGCCTCGCTTAGAGTGACAACATCGCAGTTCCCAATGCCGCAGGGTTACAATAAGAACGGATGATGAGAATATGCCCGAAACAACCGACGTAGCAATCATCGGCGGAGGCGCGGCCGGCTGCGCCGCGGCCTTTTATCTGGCTGAGGCCGGCCTCTCCGCCACCATCATAGAACGCGAGGGCGTCGGCTCCCAAGCATCCGGCTACGCCGCCGGGGCGCTGAACCCGGTGCTGGGCCACGGCATTCCGGGGCCGCTGGCGGCTTTCGCCCGGCAATCCTTCGATATGCACCTCAGCCTCTACCCGATGCTGAGCGAGCTGACCGGCATCGACTACCAGCTCGTCACGTTACCGGAAGTGCGGTTGACCTTTGACGAAGCCGAGGTGCCGGCCTTTGAGGCGCTGGCCGACCGGCTGCTGCGCATCGACGGCTTCGCGGCCTCCATGACCGAACAGTGGCGGATTGGGAAGCTGGAGCCCCGGATTAACAACGAATTCGCCGGCTGCGTCTTTACCCGCGGCAACTACACGCTGGACAGTCTCGGCTTTACTCAGGCCCTGGCCGCCGCCGCCCGTCACTCGGGGGCCAAGGTGCGCTCCGGCGCGGTGCGCGGGTTGGATGTCCGGGGCGGCCAGGTTACCCGGGTGCTGCTGGAAGACGGCGAACTGGACTGCGGCGAGGTGGTGCTGGCCATGGGCCCCTGGTCGCGCCAGGCCGAGCGCTGGCTGGACGCCTATATCCCGGTGGATCCCCTAAAGGGCGAGATTCTGCGAATGCGGCTGCCTGGCCCGCCTCTGAAGCACGAGATAGTCGGCGAAGGGGCCGCCCTGTACCCCAAGCCCGACGGCCTGGTCTGGTGTGGCTCCAGCGAGGACTGGCGCGGCTTCGACCGCCAGCCCCTGACCGAGACCCGGGAGCGCATCCTCGAGGGAGCCAGGCGTCTGCTGCCCAGCATCGTTGAGGCGACACTGGTCACCCACACCGCCTGCCTGCGCCCTGTAACCCCCGACTGGCTGCCCATCCTGGGCCGCGTTTCCGGCTGCCGCAACGCTTGGCTTGCCACCGGCGCCGGCAAGAAAGGCATCCTGCTCGCCCCCGGCATAGGCAAGGCCATAGCTGACCTCATCGCCACCGACAGCACCGGCTTGCCCATCGAAAACTTCTCTCCCGAGCGGTTCGCCGGGCCGGACGGGGGTTGATTTCCCTCCCTCCCGTCCTAGCCGCCCGCTGCGCCGTTATCCCCCGCAGAGGTCTATGATGACGACAACCAGAACCATAACCAACGCCTGGATCAACCGGACGCTCCCCGACATCTTCTACGAAGAGCCGGAGGGGGTTGAGGATGGTATGCAACAGGAATTTCCCATAGACATCATCAAAGGCGCCCTGTCGTCATACTATCAGGGCCGCGACGACGTATTTGTTTCCAACGCCGTCTTCATGTCCTACGACATGACCAACGGCAACGCCCGGGTCCAGCCCGACCTCTTCATCGCCTTCGGGGTTGACGCGGCGGCCATCCGGGAGAATCTGCCCAACTTCTGGATCTGGGAAACCGGGAAAGTCCCCGACTTCGTGATGGAGGTGGCATCGCCCAGCACGGCAGCCAATGATATGGGCCGCAAGCGCGACCTGTATGAGCGCCTGGGCGTATCCGAGTACTGGCGGTTCGACCCGACCGGGGGCCGCTTGTATGGGCAGCCGCTGGCCGGGGAGCGGCTGGTTGACGGCCGTTACGTTCCCTACGAAGTGGACCTCCAGCCCGGCGGTTCGGCGCTGGCCCACAGCGAACTCCTGAACTTGGACTTTTCCTGGGACGGCGCAACCTTCGACGTGCTGGATCCGGCGACGGGCAAAACCATAGACCGGCTAACCGTGGAACTGGAAGCGCGCCGGGCCGCGGAAGACGAACGGGACGCGGCCCGGTATCAGGCTGAATTGGCCCTAGCCAGGGCTGAGCAGGCCCGGTCGAGGGCCGAGCAGGCCGAAGCTGAGGCCGCCCGCTTGCGGGAGCAACTGCGCCGCCGGAAGCGGGAATAGCGGGGCAGCAGACGGAGTTTCGATTATGGGCCGTAAGCTAACCATTGCCGCCGGGATGGTGGAACTGGACGCGGAACTGAATGATACCGCCGCGGCGGAAGCAATCTGGAACGCTCTGCCAATCTCGGCACCCGGCAACACTTGGGGCGACGAGATTTACTTCCGCATCCCTGTGACCGCCGAACCGGAGGACTTGCAGGAAATTGTGGACTTCGGCGACTTGGCCTACTGGCCGCCGGGCAACGCTTTCTGCATCTTTTTCGGCCCAACGCCCGCCAGCCGGGGCGACGAAATACGCCCGGCCAGCCCCGTGGCCGTCATCGGGCGCATCGTCGGCAACGCCGCGCGATTGCGGGGAGTCCCGGCTGGCGCCCCGGTAACGGTCAGGCAAT
Source organism: Dehalococcoidia bacterium (assembly GCA_965213725.1). Classification (GTDB taxonomy): domain Bacteria; phylum Chloroflexota; class Dehalococcoidia; order Lucifugimonadales; family UBA3495; genus VXOI01. The sequence continues at coordinate 3,150,020 of OZ243924.1, read as the reverse complement.
CCTGACTGCGCCACCCTTGCCATTTGAGTCAAGGAGCAATCCTATGTCCCTGGGATGGGCCATCGCTGGCATCGGCTCCCATGCTGACCTGAAAATCGCCCCGGCCATCCGGCGGGCGCGGGACTGCCGCTTGGCCGCAGTGTACAGCCGCGACCAAGGGCGGGCTGACGCATTCGCCGCGGCCCACGGCGCGGACGCCGCGTATAGCGACCTGGACGCCATGCTGGCCGACTCGCGGGTGGACGCCGTCTTCGTGGCCTCGCCCAACCACCTGCACGCGCCGCAGACCGTCCGGGCCGCCGCCGCCGGCAAGCACGTGCTGGCCGAGAAGCCGATGGCGAACTCGGTTTCGGACGCTGCCGCGATGATTGACGCCTGCCGCCGCCATGGGGTTACATTGGGGCTGGGCTTCGAACTGCGCTTCCACCCGGCCCACCTGTGGGCGCGGCAACTGATTGACGACGGAGCTATCGGGCGCATCCGGCTGGCCCACGGGCAGTGGGGCCGGGGCAACCGGGGCGAGCCGCAGCACCTGCCCCGCAGCGGCTTGCGGGAATGGTGGGAAACCCCGGAGCTCATCGGCGACGCCTCGGTGCTGGTCGGCCTGGGCGTCCACGTCTTCGACCTGATGCGCTTCCTGCTGCGCGAGGAGGCCGTTGAAGTAGTTGCCATGACCGACGGCCAGACAGACCGGCAGCCGCTGGAGCATATCGCAACCATCGCTCTGAGGATGAACAGCGGTACAATCGCGCAAGTGATGTGCGGGCGGATGCTGCCGGATACGCAGAACGACCTCGCTATTTACGGCTCCGACGGGCGCATCGCCACCAAGGAATCCATTTGGGAGGCCCGCTTGGGCCGGGCCGAAGTGGTCAGCGCCACCGTCAATCACTCCGAAAGCTACGAATATGACTACCTCGCCAACTTCGTAGCCGAATTGGAAGACTTCCATCACGCACTGGAGCAAGGCCGCCCCCCGTCGGCCACCGGCGAGGATGGGCTGCGGGCCGCCCGCATAACCGCCGCCGCCATTGAGTCGGCCAAGACCGCGCAGGCAGTCAAAATTACCCCGGCGCTCTAGTCCGCCCACCCCGCTGCCGGGCGCCGAAACCAACGAAATCCTGGCCGAGGCCGACTGCACGGTGAGGTCTGGCCTGGCCGGGGTTAGCCCCCGCCCTCCCCAGTGTTCCCGGTCGGCCCCGTATCGTCATCGCCCGGGCCGCCCGGCTCCGACGGGCTTCCCTCCCCGGCTCCGGTTTCAAACCGGCTGGGCCACTGGTTCACTGGCAGAAGATCGTGATGGGGAACGGCCGCGCGTATTGCCTCTACCAGCGTGGTTTCGCCGGTTACTCCCACGTACCCGGGAGATGTGTCGTCAATGTTACGAATTTCGTCGTCTTCCAGCTTCAGTGTCATCCAGTTGGCGGCTACTCCGTAACTCCGGGAATCGGGGTTCCGCCCCATTGTGAACAGGTATCGCTCACCAAGCTGCGGCAACGCCAGACTTGAATCATACCCTTGATTGGGCTCGAGACGGAGACGGGGATATGCGCTTACATTGCCATCGTCCAACAGCACCTCTTCGATGGCAATGTCGTAGTAAGCCACCTCCAGGTACATATATGAGAGAACTTCCGCCGGAAAATCTTCCTCAGTCTTGCCATAGGGGAGTTCTTGCACCGGATCGGAGATGGCTGTAATGGTTCCGATGACAATGGCGTGGCTACGGTTGACCAGGTCCTGAACGCTCTGCGGGGGCAGCCGATAGTCCTGAATCATACTGCCTGCAACTCTGGAAGACGGGTTAGCTCCTTGGTTAACAGCCATTGAGGTCGGGCTGGCATTCTCATCTTGGCTGGATGACTGGCATCCGGCTAGGACGCTAAGCAGTAGCAGGACGGCTATGGTGAAATGTAGGGTAAATGACTTGGCTAGGGAGGAAAACATTCTGACCACCTCCTGTTCTTTGGATGGGACTGCCCGCCAGTTGAGCCTCAGTATTTACCATTGATGTCGCTAATGTCGTGGTCATGCAAATCACTGACTCCACTATCGGGGCAACCCATGATCGACGCAGGACTTGTTTCATATGGCCCACCGCCGCATGGAACATGGTCAAGACCAAACACATGCCCCAATTCATGCCTCGCCAAACGATTGGCAGTTAGGCTGTCCTTTTCGCCACCGTAGGCGTTCCACTGAATGATTCCGAAGTTAGTAGGAGTCCCCTGAGAGTAAGCGCGGGCGCCCCACCCGCTCATCCCATGGTCGTTTTCGTAATGCAAGATGTTGCCGCACGGTGAAAAGCAGTAATCCACCCTCAAATCGGTGTTGAGAGTGTAATCGCTGGCGGCGCTGAGTATCTCCGAAGAGTATCTGGTGTCCACGCTGGTGGTCGTGGGGGTTATGCTGGTGTCCCACTGCTTTGGCGGGTTGTAATCGTGCGCGGCGGCCTTGCCCCACAGCAGAATCGCCCCCGCAATGATGAGCGCCAGAGCCAGGCTTATGCCCAAGCCAACCCTGGCGAACTCCCTGAATGCGGTCATATCACTCTCCTCCCGAATCGTGCTGGCGTTTGAGTTAGGCGGGCAGGGTACCATGAGGGGGCAGGGCACCTCAATAATGCGTCTACGCTGGTGCTAATTACGTCCTTTGACATTGCCGGACCAGTTTTCGGGCGTAGTCCCCCGGCTGCTGGGAACCCCGGCGCAGCTAGGCCGCCTGACGCCGCTGCTGGGCGCGGAAACAGATGAAATCCTGTCCGAGGCAGGCTACACGGCGGCAGGGATTGCCGGGCTGAAAGCCGCCGGGGCGGTGGCCTAGGCGGCGGGCTAGGCTGGCGATAGTTGCGGTGGCCTGGCCGGGTTACCGTCTGCCCTCCACGGCGCCGGATCCAAACCGGCTGGGCTACTGGCGCGCTGGCGGAATATCGTTGAGCCAATGCGCTGCCCGCCGGGTGGCAAGGGCCGCCGCCCCGTGGTAAACTAGGCCCCATCCTGAGCCGGGCCTAAGAGCGCCGGGAAGGGGCGGTTGTCTTGCTGCGCATCTACAACACACTGTCCAAACAGGTAGAAGAGATTGAGCCTGCGGAGCCGGGCGTCATCCGAATGTATACCTGCGGGCCGACAGTCTACCGCGACGCTCATATCGGCAACCTGCGCACCTATATGATGGCCGACTGGATTCGCCGCGCCCTGATGCGCCACGGCCTCGAAGTGCAGCACGTCAAGAATATCACCGACGTGGGCCACATGCGGCAGGAGCTGGTGGAGACCGGCGGCGACAAGATGATTCTGGCCGCCTTGGCCGAGGGCAAGACGGTTCAGGAAATCGCCCAGCTCTACGCCGGCCGGTTCCACCGCGACGAGGCGCGGCTGAACATTATGGAGGCGCACGTCTTTCCGTGGGCCAGCCGGCATATCCCCGAAATGCTGTCCATAGTCGGCGCGCTGCTGGAAAGGGGCCACGCCTATGAGCGCGGCGGCAACATATACTTCAATGTCCCCAGCTTCTCCGACTACGGCAAGCTCTCGCGGAACACCGGCGCAGACCTGCTGGAAGGCGTCCGCTCCGAGGCGGATCCGCTGAAGCGCGACCCCCGCGATTTCACGCTATGGAAGGCCGCAGAACCTGGCCGCGACGTGAAGTGGGACAGTCCTTGGGGCGAAGGGTTTCCCGGCTGGCACATCGAATGCTCGGCCATGGCTGAAAAATATCTGGGCCAGTCCTTCGATATCCATACCGGCGGCGTGGACAACATCTTCCCGCACCACGAAGACGAAATCGCCCAGAGCGAAGCGGCCTTCGGCCAACAGCACGTCCGCTACTGGGTGCATGGGCAGCACCTGCTGGCCGACGGCGCGAAAATGGCGAAGTCGTCGGGCAACGTATTTCTGGTGGAGGAACTGATTGAACGGGGATTCGACCCCCTCGCCTTCCGCTATCTGTGCATGACCGTGCTGTACCGGCATCGCATGAACTTCACCTTCACGTCGTTGAAGGCGGCGGAGAAGGCGCTGACCAACCTGCGGGCCCGCATCTGGCAGTGGAGCCTGGAGCCGGACACCAACGGACACAACGCCGAGGCCGAAGAGTACCGTCGGCGCTTCTGGGAAGCAGTGGATTCCGATCTGAACCTGCCCGGCGCCTTGGCGGTCACTTGGGAAACGGTGCGCTCCAATCTTCCCGGCCGGGCCAAGATGGAGTTGCTGCTGGACTTCGACCGGATGTTTGGCCTTGACCTGCACAAAGCCCCGGCCAACAACGAGGTTGGCGAGGAGGTCGCAGCTTCAGTCCGAGAGCGGGATTCCCTGCGTCAACAACGGACTTGGGACGCCGCCGATTCAATGCGGGCCAGTCTCTCCTCCGACGGCTACGTGGTGCAGGACGCTCCGGGCGGCTCTCGCGTCCGGCCCAAGACGCCCATGGAACGGCGCTCGGAAAGATGGGACTCCGTTTCCTCATCCCGAGAAGTGCCTTCGCGCCTGCACGAGCCTTCTCAGTATGATTTTACGTTCATTCTGAACGCCTATGGCTATTCTGAGGACGTGCGGCGCTGCGTCAACGGGATGCTGCGCCACTCCGAAGGTCACTCAGCCGAAATCATCGTCATTGACAGCGGCTCCACGGACGGCACCGGCGAGATGCTGGAGCAGATGCAGCGGGAAAACGAAAACCTGCGCGTCATCCACTGCGATCACGTCATCGGGGACGCCGCCAGCAAGAACATCGGCATCAAGCAGAGCCTGGGGAAGCACATCGTCATCGTGGACGGCTCGGCGGAAATTGTGGGCGAGATTCTCGGCCCTGTTTCCCAGCGGCTCAGCGACCCCACCATTGGCATATTCGGCCCCTACGGGCTGACCACCGACGATATGCAGCACTTCCACGAGGAGGTGGCCCAGGGCGAGGCCGACGCGATGCAAGCCTACTGTATGGCATTCCGGCGCGAGGCGGTCAGCACCGTCGGCCTGATGCGTGAAGTCTTCCGGTTCTACCGCAACCTGGATATTGACTACTGCTTCCAGTTCAAGGACAAGGGCTACCGGGTGGTTGCAGACTCGTCCCTGCCGCTGGTGCGCCACGAACACCGGCAGTGGACGGAACTGGACGACAATCAGCGCGACGAACTTTCGCGCAAAAACTTTGGCCGCTTCCTCAAGCGATGGGGCAGCCGGCCCGACCTGCTGATTACCGCCGGGGCCAGGGGGTTCGGCAGTCAATTCCGCCACTAGACCGGCACGCCAATGCTTCTTGCCTTCGTTATGGTTCCCCGTGCGCCGCTCGCTCTAAGCGGGCTGCCTTTTCCGGGAGTCGGTGACCATTGTCTGAGTTAGCCAACAGGCTGCTGGCAGGCGAGCAGCGCGCTCTGTCACGGGTCATTTCCATGCTGGAACGGGGCGACCCGGCGGCTGCGGAAGTGATGCAGGGCATAGACGCCCACACGGGCCGGGCCTACACCCTGGGTATAACCGGCCCGCCGGGCGCGGGCAAAAGCACCATCGTTGACCAGCTAACCCGGTTGTTGCGCGACCAAGACCAGCGGGTGGGCATCGTGGCCGTTGACCCCACCAGTCCTTTCAGCGGCGGGGCATTGCTGGGCGACCGCATCAGGATGCAGCGGCATTACTTGGACTCCGGCGTGTTCATTCGCAGCGTTGCCACCCGCGGCCAGACCGGGGGGTTGCCCCGCATCGTCAAGGGCATCGCCCGGGCGCTGGACGCCGCCGGTTACGACGTGGTCGTAGTGGAAACGGTCGGCGTGGGCCAGACCGAGCTGGGCGTTATGGGGGTGGCCGACACCGTGGCCGTGGCGCTGATTCCCGAAGCGGGCGACTCCATCCAGGCCCTCAAGGCCGGCGTGATGGAGATTGCCGACCTGTACGTGGTGAACAAGGCCGACCGCGACGGCGCCGACCAGATGGCCGCGTCGGTAATCGCCATGCTCCAGATGTCGCTGACCACGCCGGAGTGGACGCCGCCAGTGATACAGACCGCCGCCCACATGGGCCGGGGCATCGAAGAGCTATGGAGGAAATTGCGCGAGCATCGCGCCTACCTGGAAACCAGCGGCAACCTGTCCAAGCGGCGGGGCGAACACCGGACGCAGGAATTTCTGGAGGTAATCGAAGAGGAGTTGGTGCGCCGCCTGCGCCTCTTGGTGCAAACTGATCCGGTTCTGCTGGAGCGGCTGGAGCGCGTATCATCCCGGGAAGCGGAGCCATATTCGGCCGCCCTGGAATTTCTGAACGTTTCCGCCCTCAACCCGGAACTTCTCACCCCCCCGTCTGTCTGAACTCCACGGGCGGATGTCCGCTGCTTCGCTGCCGTCGAAAGCCACTGTACGCCGTCCCGAAAACTGCTATGCTTATTGCAGGGAGGGTATGGTATTATCGCTCCCCGCCCTTGGGGAAATCGGGGTTAACAAGATTTCTTGCCCCGGTTCTAGCTATGGGAGGTGTGAACATGGACTTGAATATCCAGGGCCGGAACATTGAGATTACCCGCTCTATGAAGGAGCACGTGGCCGCCAAGCTCGCCTCCCTCGATCGCCATCTGCCCGCCATCAGCCGGGCCGAGGTGGAGATGGCTACGGAGCCGACGCGCTCGCAGCAGGACCGGGTGGTGGTGCAGGTGTCCCTGAACGTCGGCGGAGACCTGTTGCGCGCCCAACGCCGCGCCGCCAACGCCCGGGCCGCCGTCAACGCCACAGCCGACGCCCTCGACCGTCAGCTCAAACGCTGGAAGTCCCAGCACTACCGCAGCGAACGAGCCTCCCGAGACGCCCCGGACGCCGACCTGGTTGTCAGCCAATCCTTGCTTTCCGAAAACGGCGCGGACGACGGCGCGGACGACGAAGCGACGGCAGCCCCCACCGGCGACTTGGTGCGCATCAAGCGCTTCGATATGGAGCCGATGTCGGTGGAGGAAGCTGCCTTGCAGATGCAGTACCTCGACCACAGCTTCTATATGTTCTTGGACGCCGAAACCAACCGCTACAGCGTCCTCTACCGCCGCGCCGACGCCAACTACGGGCTGATTCAGCCGACGGAAGGGTAGCGAACGGCGGGAAACCGCTGGCAGCCGCAGGGGCGCGGGCAACTGCGCCCCTTTCGCTTTCTTGGGGATGAGCAGATGATCTACGGCATTGTTAGCATAAGTGCATAATAGATTTACAAAGAATGCCAAACGGATTTCGGGTGGTGCTCCCATGGCCGCTGCCCGCGTCTGCCGCCACCACGTCCGCTGCCCCCATGGCGGCTCCAACTAGGTGCGCAAGCAGCGCTGCCGCTGGCCGGCAGCGTTGCCGTTGCGGGGCTTACCGTCGGCCCGGAGCGGCGGTCAGGGAGCGGGCCTTGCGGAAGTATACCGAAGGGAGCAGTCTGAGGGCCGGCGGGCGGATTTGGAGTACAGCGCCCCCGGCGGTGCTGGGGCGGGTGAAAAAAGGGCCGCCAGGCCCTGAGCCTGCTGCGGGAGCGGAGCCGGCAGCCCACCGAGGGGAAGGCGGGCCGTCGGCCGACGGCAGTGATTGCCTGGGGATGAGATGTGGCCCTGCCGGAGAGCGCGGCGCGGGGAGAAGCGGGAGGGCTGCTGGATCCGGGCGGCGGCGGCGCCGGAGGCGGACGGCCGCCGCTGGGTGGACTTTGAGGCGGGAGACCGCAGCGAGGCGCCCTCCCTGCGTTTGTACGAAAGGCTGCCTGATGCTGTGTTGTACCGCAGCGATGCCTATCCGGTGTACCGGGCCTGGCCGCCGCCGGAACGGCACACGGCGGGGAGGGACAGGCCGGTGAACCGGAACGAGGGGCGGCACTCGGTATGGCGGGGGAAGCTGAACCGGCTGATGCGTCAGACGAAAGGGTACACCAAGAGCGCGGCGATGCTGGCGGGATCGGTGGCCCTGGTCTGCTGGCGCGGCACTGCAAAGTCAGTTCCGCCTTATGTTGAGAATACCCTGGTATTGTTAGCAACTGTTGTTTATGCCAGAATCGGGGTGGCATCAACCCGGCAAGGAGGCTTGTCATGGCCGCTGCCCGCGTCTGCCGCCACCACGTCCGCTGCCCCCATTGCGGTTCCAACCGGATGCGCAAGGACGGATTTGCCGCTGGCCGGCAGCGTTACCGTTGCGGGGCTTACCGCCGGCCCGGAGCGGCGGTCAGGGAGCGGGCCTTGCGGAAGTATACCGAAGGGAGCAGTCTGAGGGCCGGCGGGCGGATTTGGAGTACAGCGTCCCCGGCGGTGCTGGGGCGGGTGAAAAAAGGGGCGCCAGGCCCTGAGCCTGCTGCGGGAGCGGAGCCGGCAGCCCACCGAGGGGAAGGCGGGCCGTCGGCCGACGGCAGTGATTGCCTGGGATGAGATGTGGCCCTGCCGGGGAGCGCGGCGCGGGGAGAAGCGGGAGGGCTGCTGGATCCGGACGGCGGCGGCGCCGGAGGCGGACGGCCGCCGCTGGGTGGACTTTGAGGCGGGAGACCGCAGCGAGGCGCCCTCCCTGCGTTTGTACGAAAGGCTGCCTGATGCCGTGTTGTACCGCAGCGATGCCTATCCGGTGTACCGGGCCTGGCCGCCGCCGGAACGGCACACGGCGGGGAGGGACAGGCCGGTGAACCGGAACGAGGTGCGGCACTCGGTATGGCGGGGGAAGCTGAACCGGCTGATGCGTCAGACGAAAGGGTACAGCAAGAGCGCGGCGATGCTGGCGGGTTCGGTGGCCCTTGGTCTGCTGGCGCGGCACTGCAAAGTCAGTTCCGCCTCAGTTCCTCCTTATGTTCAGAATACCCTGTATCTATTGACATTTTCATTGAAACAACTAGAATTCGTTGGCGACGCAAGATATGATTACACGGACAATGCAGCAGCGGGCGAGCTGGAAGAAAAGCGCGGGAAGGTGTGCGGTTGTCTGATGGGGCAATGATGCTGGCTACGCTGGCTTGGTTCCGTTGCCCCCTGCCGAATGAGCCGCGCCCGGAATCGCAATAATCCCCTCCCTTACCCTCGACTTCTCCTTCTCTGGCCGGGAATCGTGCTGCTGTCCCTTGGCCTCGTCTGCGGGGCATTCCTAGTCGGCTATGCGCCGGATGCAGAAGAAACCCGGATGCAGCAGCGCCCGCCGCCCTCCGAGCCTCCGCCACTTTCCCCGGCAGCCACGCCGGACGAACCGGCGCCCCTGGTCTCGATGACTTCCCCCGACGGCTCCGTGGTTGTAACCCTGCCCCAAAGCCTGGCTGCCGGAAATCCGCGGCTGGAATTTCGTGAGGTGTCAACCGCTTCTCTGAGAGAATTGCCGCCCGGCTATTCCCCGCCAATCCGCGCCTTTTACCTTGCCCTCCATACCCCCGAAGGAACGCCCTGGCAACCCCGGCCGCCGGAGCCGGCCACCATAGCAATACGGTTGACCGAAAAGGATTACCATCTAGCAGACGGCAACCCCCACCGTCTGGTGGTTCAGCGGTACAACGATTCGGAGCAGGCTTGGGAAAAACCCCTTGTATCCCTCGACCTGCCCTGGCTCAGAGTGCACGTCGCCACGGACGCCCTGGGGTTGTTCACCATCACGGCCAGTGCCGCCGCCGGCCGAGCCCCGGTAGTCGAGCTTCCGCCCGGGCCATCGCCAACCGCCATCCCCGCGACTGAATTGATTAGCCGATCCTCCCCTGCGCCGACATTGCCGCCCACGCCCGTCGAAACGCCCCCGACAGCTCCTGCTCCGACCCTCGCGCCGACGCCGGCCCGGCTGCCTGTGCCGACAGCAGCGCCGACGCCAACCCCGGCACCTGCACCCACGCCCACGCCGACCCGAACGCCTGTACCCGCGCCGACAGCAACGCCGTTTCCAGCAGCGGCACCGGCCCCAATACCAACAACACCGCCGGCGCCTGTACCCGCTCCGGGATACTTGCTGTTCATCAATGGCCGGCAAGTCCTGTCTACGGACGCCGAGTTCTACGTGCCGCTGGGGATATTGACGCTGGGCAATCTGCCTGCTCCCGGCGGAACATATGCCGCAGGAACACTGGTGAGTTTCGGCGTGCGCCTCAACCGTCAGGACTACGCCGTAACGATTACGGGAGCCGATAGTGTTGACGGTTCCCTCGTTCAACTCCGGATGAACCGCCACCGCTTCCTAACGGTTTACATTTCGCCGCCGCCTGCCGCCACTCCCATACCAACCAAGGAACCCGCGCCGACGCCTACGCCCAGACCAATGCCCCCTCCCACTCGGCCGCCTGCCCCTGCGCCAACGCCCAAGCCAACCCCTGCGCCGACGCCCGCGCCAACATTAGCGCCGACTCCTACACAAGCGCCTACCCCGGCCGCTACGCCCGAGCCCTCTCCGACGCCTGTACCGACACCTACGCCTATGCCGACGCCAACGCCAACGCCGACACCGGCGCCCACGCCAACACCTACGCCTACGCCGACTCTGACGCCAACGCCAGTACCGACACCAACGCCAACGCCAGTACCGACGCCGACACCTACACCCACACCGACGCCCGCGCCAGTGCCCACGCCCGCGCCAGTGCCCACGCCCACGCCGACGCCCGTTGTCTTACCGGGCTACCCCGTGGGCGGACGCATTGCTTTCCAGAGCGACCGGGACGGGAACGATGAAATCTACATGATGGGCTGTGATGGCTCCGGGCCACTGGTCAACCTTACCAACCATCCCGCAGAGGATGGGGAACCCTCTTGGGCCAAAGGCGGGCGGCTGGCCTTCAGTTCCAACCGGGACGCACCGGAAGATAGCAAAGGAAATTTCGACGTCTACCTGCTGAACCTGGAATCACAGGAGGTTGCCCGCCTCACTGCCCACCCGGCCAACGACCATTCGCCGGCGCTCTCGCCGGATGGCGGCAGGGCCGCCTTCGTGTCCGACCGCGACGGCAACGCTGAGATTTACGTGCTGTCGCTTCTGGGCGAGACACTAGTTAGAGTCACAGACAACGATGCCCGGGACCTTGACCCCTCCTGGTCGCCGGACGGCGAGACCCTGGCCTTCGCCAGCAACCGAGACGGAGATTTCGACATCTACACCGTCAAACCGGGCGCCTCCGGCCCGGAAAACTTCACCGTCAGCGACGCCAACGACCGCTGGCCCGATTGGGGGATCCATCAGGGAGAGGAGAGAATCGCCTTTGCCTCTGACCGCATGGGGAATTGGGAAGTCTATTCTTTGACGCGCAAAGATGGCGCGAACCCGGAACGGGCAACCAACAACGCAGCAACCGACGCCGCCCCCAGTTGGGGCCCGGCGGGTGATGAACTGGTTTTTCACAGCAGCCGCAACACTAAATTGGACCTGTACACGGCGGTTAATTCCTTTGGAGATGAGCAAAAGAGCATCACCCACGGCAGTACAAGCGAGGACTCTTTTCCCGACTGGGAGCCGGTAGAACACAACGGAACCTGCGGCGAACCGCCTTCAACGCCTATGCCGACCCTGACGCCCACGCCAGGGCCAGTCCCGACGCCAACGCCAGGGCCAGTCCCGACGCCAGAACCAGTCCCGACGCCCACGCCAGAGCCAGTCCCGACGCCCACGCCGACCCTGAGGCCCACGCCAGGGCCAGTCCCGACGCCCACGCCGACCCTGACGCCCACGCCAGGGCCAGTCCCGACGCCCACGCCGACCCTGACGCCCACGCCAGGGCCAGTCCCGACGCCCACGCCGACCCTGACGCCGACGCCAGAGCCAGTCCCGACGCCAACGCCAGGGCCAGTCCCGACGCCAACGCCGACTCTGACGCCCACGCCAGGGCCAGTCCCGACGCCAATGCCGACTCTGACGCCGACGCCAGGGCCAGTCCCGACGCCAACACCTGCGCCAGTGCCAACGCCCGCGCCGACGCCCGTTGTCTTGCCGGGCTACCCCGTGGGCGGACGCATTGCTTTCCAGAGCGACCGGGACGGGAACGATGAAATCTACGTGATGGGCTGTGATGGCTCCGAGCCACTGATCAACCTGACCAACCATCCCGCAGAGGATGGGGAACCCTCCTGGGCCAAGGGCGGGCGGCTGGCCTTCAGTTCCAACCGGGACGCACCGGAAGACAGCAAAGGAAATTTCGACGTCTACCTGCTGAACCTGGAATCACAGGAGGTTGCCCGCCTCACTGACCACCCGGCCAACGACCGGTCGCCGGCGCTCTCGCCGGATGGCGGCAGGGCCGCCTTCGTGTCCGACCGCGACGGCAACACCGAGATTTACGTGCTGTCTCTTCTTGGCAGGACCCTAGTTAGAGTCACAGACAACGATGCTGATGACTTTGACCCCTCCTGGTCGCCGGACGGCGAGACCCTGGCCTTCGCCAGCAACCGAGACGGCGATTTCGACATCTACATCGTTAAACCGGGCGACCCTAGCCCGGAAAACTTCACCGGCAGCGACGCCAACGACCGCTGGCCCGATTGGGGGAGCCATCAGGGAGAGGGGAGAATCGCCTTTGCCTCTGACCGTATGGGGAATTGGGAAGTCTATTCTTTGACGCACAGCGACGGCGCGAACTTGGAACGGGCAACCAACAACGCAGCAATCGACGCCGCCCCCAGTTGGGGCCCGGCGGGTGATGAACTGGTTTTTCACAGCAGCCGCAACACTAGGCTGGACCTGTACACCGCGGTTAATTCCTTTGGAGATGAGCAAAAGAGCATCACCCACGGCAGTACAAGCGAGGACTCTTTTCCCGACTGGGAGCCGGTAGAACACAACGGAACCTGCGGCCAACCGCCTTCAACGCCCACGCCCACGCCAACGCCAACACCAACGCCGACCCTGACGCCCACGCCTATGCCGACCCTGACGCCCACGCCGACGCCTATGCCGACCCTGACGCCAGTGCCAGTGCCAGTGCCGACGCCAACACCTGCGCCCACGCCGACCCTGACGCCGACGCCTATGCCGACCCTGACGCCAACGCCAGTGCCGGTGCCGACGCCAACACCTGCGCCCACGCCGACGCCGACACCAACGCCGACGCCCACGCCCACGCCCACGCCCACGTCAGTGCCAACACCTGCGCCAACGCCGACACCAACGCCTATACCGACGCCAACGCCAGTACCGACACCGACACCAACACCGACACCAACGCCCACGCCTATGCCGACGCCAACACCGACGCCCACGTCAGTGCTGACGCCGACGCCAACACCTACGCCTATGCCCACTCCAACACCCACGCCGACGCCAGTGCCAGTGCCGACGCCAACGCCTTTGCCGACTCTGACGCCGACGCCACCTGCGCCAACGCCGGCACCGACACCAACACCGACGCCTATGCCGACGCCCACGCCTACGTCAGTGCCAACACCTGCGCCAACGCCGACACCGACGCCGGCACCGACACCAACACCGACGCCTATGCCGACGCCCACGCCTACGTCAGTGCCAACACCTGCGCCAACGCCAACGCCGACACCAACGCCCACGCCTATATCGACACCAACGCCCACGCCTATGCCGACGCCCACGCCTATGCCGACGCCTATGCCGACGCCCACGCCTATGCCCACGCCGACGCCAACACCAACGCCCACGTCAGTGCCGACGCCAACACCTACGCCAACACCTACGCCTATGCCCACTCCAACACCCACGCCGACGCCAGTGCCAGTGCCGACGCCAACGCCTTTGCCGACTCTGACGCCGACGCCACCTGCGCCAACGCCGGCACCGACACCAACACCGACGCCTATGCCGACGCCCACGCCTACGTCAGTGCCAACACCTGCGCCAACGCCGACACCGACGCCTATATCGACACCAACGCCCACGCCTATGCCGACGCCCACGCCTATGCCCACGCCGACGCCAACACCTATGCCGACGCCCACGCCTATGCCCACGCCGACGCCAACACCTATGCCGACGCCCACGCCTATGCCCACGCCGACGCCAACACCTATACCGACGCCCACGCCTATGCCCACGCCGACGCCAACACCTATGCCCACGCCCACGCCTATACCCACGCCGACGCCAACACCGACGCCTATGCCGACACCTGCGCCGACGCCCACGCCTATACCCACGCCGACCCTGATGCCGACACCAACACCGACGCCAACACCTATGCCCACGCCGACGCCAACACCTATGCCCACGCCCACGCCTATGCCGACGCCAGTACCGACGCCCACGCCCACGCCTGCGCCGACGCCAACGCCAACGCCCACGCCCACGCCCACGCCTGCGCCGACGCCAACGCCCACGCCCACGCCCACGCCAACACCGACGCCTATGCCGACGCCGACGCCCACGCCCACGCCTATGCCGACGCCGACGCCAACACCAACGCCAACGCCCACGCCCACGCCAACACCCACGCCTATGCCGACGCCAGTACCGACGCCGACGCCCGTTGTTTTGCCGGATTACCCTGCGGGCGGGCGTATTGCTTTCCAGACCGACCGGGATGGGAACGATGAAATCTACGTGATGGGCTGTGACGGCTCTCAGCAGGTTAACCTGACCAACCACTTCGCAGATGATAAGGAACCGTCATGGGCCAGCGGCGGGCGGCTGGCTTTCAGTTCCAACCGGAACGTCGCCGGCGGGTTCGACATATACCTGCTTACCCTCAACCCCTGGGGCATTACCCGCCTCACCACCCACCCGGCCAACGACCGGTCGCCGGCGCTCTCGCCGGATGGCGGCAAGGCCGCCTTCGTGTCCCACCGCGACGGCAACGCCGAGATCTACGTGCTGGACCTTTCGAGCAATGCCTTGGTGAGAGTCACCGCCCACAGCGCCGAGGACCTGGACCCGGCCTGGTCGCCGGACGGCGGCGCCCTCGCCTTTGCCAGCAACCGCCACGGCCAGTTTGACATCTACACCGTCAAGCCCGACGGCTCCGGCCTCGCCAAGTCTGCTGACGTATCTGGCGATGGAGCCAACGAGCGCTGGCCCGACTTGGAGCATTATTATGGTGATGAAATCATCGCCTTTGCCTCAGACCGGGATAAAGGCTGGGAGGTGTACTTCTATAGCGAGTACGACGGTCTGTTGGCAGTGACAAGGAACGGAAAGGACCAAACGGACGCCCAGCCTGGCTGGAGCGGCTCCAGTGAACAGATGGTCTACCACAGTAACCGTGACGGCGATGGCAGCTACGATATCTTCAAGGCGTACTATGATGGAGCCGGGGCTATAAACCTCACCAATGGCACTATGGGCAATGACTTCTCTCCCGATTGGGAGCCGCAGGAAGAAACCGATTTCTGCGAGGGCGACGAGTAGCCTGCCCCTTTCGGCGCGCGAAACGCTATACTGTGGACCATGCCTAACCCCGCAAAGCTGTCCCGCCTATGACCAGCCATAAACTCCTGCTGAACGGCGCCACCATCGAATACACCGTGCAGCGCAGCCGCCGCCGGAAGAAGACGGTGCAGATCAGCGTATCCGGGGGCGCCGTGATGGTCTCTGCGCCGTGGCGCACGCCCAGCCGCGAAATTCAGGACATCGTCGCGGGGCGAAGCGGCTGGATTCTCGGCAAGCTGGCCGCCGAGGCCCAGAGGCCGCCTCCGCTCCGGCTGGCGACCGGGGACAGGCTGCCCTACCTGGGCCAGGAGCTGCCGCTGGCAGTCGAGTGCGCCGATGTCCGCAAGCCGTCGGCCCGGCTGGACGGCGGTCGGCTGCTGGCACGGATTCCCGGGGGGCTGGCGGAAGGCGAGCGGCGGGAAGCGACGCGGAAGGCGCTGGAAGCCTGGTACCGGGTTCAGGCTGCGGAGCTTCTGACCGGCAGCGTGGCCCGCTGGCTGCCGGTAATGGGCCGCAGCGAAATGCCCCGCGTGCTGGTGCGCGAGCAGCGCACTCGCTGGGGCAGTTGCAGCGCCGACGGCACCCTGCGCTTCAGTTGGCGGCTGGCTATGCTGGAGCCGGAACTGATTGACTCCGTGGCCGTCCACGAACTGGCCCACCTGGACGTTATGAACCACTCTCCGGCCTTCTGGGAGGTGGTGCTGCGGGCCATGCCCGACGCCCGCCAGAGGCGCAAACGCCTGAGCGAAGCTGGCCGCCGCCTTCCCCTGTGACCGGAGCCGCTGGCTGAAGACGCAGCGTTTGCCGCATTAGTTTGCTGACAGCGTTCCAAATTCGCCGCTTGGCGTGTTACATTGGGATGTATGAATCCGTCACATATAAGAAATTTCTGCATCATTGCTCACATAGACCACGGCAAGTCCACGCTGGCCGACCGGTTCCTGGAAATCACTGGCACGGTGCGTCCCCAGGAGATGAAGGCGCAGTTTCTGGATCAGATGGATCTGGAACGGGAGCGCGGCATCACCATCAAGGGCAAAGCGGTGACCATGTATCACCAGGTCCCGGATGGCGAGACCTACCAGCTCAATCTCATTGACACCCCAGGCCACGTGGACTTCAGCTACGAGGTGTCGCGGGCGTTGGCTGCCTGCGAGGGCGCGCTGCTGGTGGTGGACGCCAGCCAGGGAATCGAAGCTCAGACCATCGCCAACACCCTGCTGGCAATGGAATACGACCTTGACCTGATTCCGGTGCTTAACAAGGTGGACCTGCCGCAGGCCGAGCCGGAGCGGGTGGCCGGGGAGATGGAGCAGGTCTTTGGCTTCCGCCGCGACGAAGTGCTGTTCGTGTCGGCCAAGGAAGGCACCGGCGCGTCGGCCATACTTGATGCGGTGGTTGACCGTATTCCACCTCCCGGCGGCAAGCCCGAAAAGCCCGCCAGGGCACTGGTCTTTGACTCGGTTTACAACCAGTACAAGGGAATTATTGCCTACATTCGGGTGGAGGATGGCGATATATCCCGCGTTGACCGCATCCGGGTGATGTCCTCGGGCCGCACCGCCGAAATCGTGGAAGTGGGAGTTTTCTCTCCGGCGCCGACGCCCACCGACCGGCTGGAAACGGGCCAGGTCGGTTACGTCGCCACCGGGTTCAAGGACGTGCGCGAGTGCACCGTTGGCGACACGCTCACCATTGACCGGTCGCCGGCCGTGGAACCGCTTCCGGGGTACGTGCCCCTGAAGTCCATGGTTTTCGCCGGGCTGTATCCTTCCGACGGCGAGCAGTACGGCAACCTGCGCGCCGCCCTGGAGAAGTTGCAGCTCAACGACGCCTCCCTGACCATCGAACCCGAAAACAGCGCGGCCCTAGGCTTCGGCTTTCGCTGCGGCTTCCTGGGCCTGATGCACCTGGAAATCGTGCAGGAGCGGCTGGAGCGGGAATATGACCTGGATCTCATCGTGACCGCGCCCAGCGTGGCATATCAGGTGACGCTGAACGGCGGCGAGGTCATCAAGGTGGACAGCCCGGCCAAGCTCCCCTCGCCCGGCGAGTACACCGACATAGAAGAGCCGGTGCTGGACCTTACCATCGTCGCGCCGAGCCGGTACGTCGGGACCTTGATGGAGCTGATGCACTCGCGCCGCTCCGAGTTCAAGCGGATGGAATACATCCAGAGCGAAGATATCGGGTCTCAGGACAACGCCCGCGTGATGATGGAATATGCCATGCCCTTGGTGGAAATGCTGGCCGACTTTTACAACCAGCTAAAGTCCCGCACCCAGGGCTACGCCTCGCTGGACTACACCTTCACCGGCTACCGCAAGGCCCCGTTGGTCAAGGTGGACGTGCTGGTTAACCATATACCCGTTGAGGCGCTGTCCATGATTCTGCACCGTGACCAAGCGATGGCCCAAGGCCGCCGCGTCGTGGAGAAGCTGCGGGCCACCATCCCCCGGCAACTGTTCGAGGTTCCCATCCAAGCCGCCATCGGCAGCCGCATCATCGCCCGCGAAACCGTCCGGGCCATGCGCAAGGACGTGCTGGCGAAGTGCTACGGCGGCGACATAACCCGCAAGCGCAAGTTGCTGGAGCGCCAGAAGGAAGGCAAGAAACGCCTCAAAATGGTAGGCCAAGTCGAAATCCCGCAGGAAGCCTTCCTGACGCTGCTGGAAGTGGGCGGCGACGGGTGAACTGCTGCGGCCCAAAGGCGTCTTTCGAGATCCTCATTAAGGCTGTCACCGGCAGCCGCGTCATCGCCCGCGAAACCGTTGAAACCGAGAGCCGAAGCGAAGCGCCTGCCTAAAACCCCAGCGCCGCCCGCAGTTCCGCCAGTTGCTCCAGGTGCGCCCGCCAGTGGCGGGCCCATCCGGCCAGCAGCGCCTCCAGCGTCCGTTCCTCATCCTGCCCGCGTGTGCGCTGGCGCATCAGAACCCGGCGCCCCGGCAAGTCCGCGTCGGCGGCGGTTTGCAGCGCGTTGTCGAACTTGGTGAAGAACGCGCTGATGTCTGCTTCGACTTCCCCCAGGTCCAGCGTTGCCCGCGCCTCGTTGATGTTAGTGCGGTCGGACCAGATTTCGTACTCGGTTATCTCCCCGGACACGATGCTTTGCACCAGCGACGCCGTGCCTCCCGAGGGCGTGTCCAGCAGGTGATAGACGATCTCCCGCGGCGACCAGTCCGATTCCTCCGGTTTCCAGTCCAAGCAATAGTTCATTCCGTCCAGCATTTCCAGCAGGGCGGCGCGGAGCGAGTCCACGTTTTCGCGTTGGCTTTGTATGGTACTCAAGGTTTTCGCCCGTTCCTTTATTCGCCTGGATCTATGCCGCGCAGCAGCTCGCGGGCGGCGGCGCGAGTGTCGTCGCGGCGCAGGGCGTACTCCAGTGAAGCGCGGAGCAGGCCCAGCGGCTGACCGCCGTCGTAGCGGATGCCCTGGAACTCGTAGGCGTAGAGTTCGGCGCTTTCCAGCAGAAGCAGCATCCCGTCGGTAAGCTGAATCTCGCCCTTGGCGCCGGGGCGGGTGCGTTCCAGGCAGCCGAATATCTCCGGCGGCAGGATGTAGCGTCCGACGATGGACAGGTTGGACGGCGCATCTTCGCGGGGCGGTTTTTCCACCAGCCCCCGCACCCGGTGCAGCCTGTCTCCGGCGGGGGCGGCGTCTACCACGCCGTAGTTATGCACCGTTTCCCAGGGCATTGCCTCCACCGCCACCACGCCGGCCTGCTTGCGGTCGAAGATGCCCGTCATCTGCGCCACGACGCCCGGCGAGTGATGCACGATGTCGTCGGGCAGGATGACCACGAACGGCTCGTCCCCCACGGCGTCCCGCGCCGTCAGCACCGCATGGCCCAGCCCCAGCGCCTCTTCCTGAATCACGAAGGACACCTTGGCCAGCCTCGAGGCCTGCACTACTTTGTCTAGCAGGTCTTGGGAGCCATCTTCGGACAGCCGCCGCTCCAGCGCCGGGGAGGGCTGGAAGTAGGAAGCGATGCCTTCCTTGCCGGGTGCGGTGACTATAATTACTTCCTCGACTCCGCCCTCGGCGGCTTCTTCCACCACGTACTGAAGCATCGGACGGTCGAGGATGGGCAGGAGTTCCTTGGGGACCGACTTGGTCACCGGCAAAAAGCGGGTTCCCAATCCGGCGGCGGGGATGACGGCTTTTTTGACGGACATAACCAATCACCAGCAATTTCAGCCCCCATAGTCTACCACCGGCAGCCCCGCCCAACAACGCAGGCGGCCCTTTCCCATAAGGCACACAACGGTATTCTCCATATGCGTTGGTATCGCCAACGCACGTTGAGAATACCAAATTTCGGGTATTGTTAGCAACAGTTGTTTATGCCAGAATCGGGGTGGCATCAACCCGGCAAGGAGGCTTGTCATGGCCGCTGCCCGCATATACCGCCACCACGTCCGCTGCCCCCATTGCGGCTCCAACTGGGTGCGCAAGTATGGCCGCTCTGCCCTGGGCAAGCAGCGCTACCGCTGCGGCGATTGCGTCCACCATTTCACCCCGGAGGCCGGCCGCCGCTTCCACTCCCAGGAGGTCAGAGAGCAGGCCATCGCCATGTACTGCGAGGGATCCAGCATCCG
Organism: Dehalococcoidia bacterium; assembly: GCA_965213725.1. Classification (GTDB taxonomy): domain Bacteria; phylum Chloroflexota; class Dehalococcoidia; order Lucifugimonadales; family UBA3495; genus VXOI01. The sequence continues at coordinate 3,130,166 of OZ243924.1, read as the reverse complement.
GGCCGTGGGCCGCACCCTGGACGTTCCCCTGCTGACGGTGTATGGCTGGATTAAAAAAAAGTCTGCTGGGCCCTGACCCTGCTGCTCTGGCAACAGCAGGAAAGGGGGCGCCAGGCCGCGGACCGGATAACGGCCTTCGATGAGATGTGGAGTTACGTGGGCGGCCGGCATGGGGAGAAACGGCGGGAGGCGTGGCTCTGGACGGCGGTGAGCCTGGGGGCTGACGGGCGTCGGCAGGTGGATTTCGAGCTCGGCGGCCGTGGCGAGGCTACATTTTTGCGGCTGTACGGGCGGCTGCCGGAGGCGGAGATATACTGTAGTGATGCCTATGTGGTGTATCAGTCCTGGCTGCCGCCGGCCCGGCACCGGGCCGGCAGGGGCGGGCCGGTGAACTGGAACGAGGGTCTGCATTCCCGGCTGCGGGGGAAGCTGAACCGGCTGATACGGCAGACGAAAGGGTACAGCAAGAGCGCGGCGATGCTGGCGGGTTCGGTGGCCCTGGTCTGCCTGCGGCTGGGCCTGATGCAATAGCAACTGTTGCTAACAATACCAAATTTCGTATGCCGTTGGCGCGGGCCCGCCCGGCGTTGTAGAATTGCCCGGTGATGGCGGCCGCCCGAAGGCCGATTCCGCCAAAGGAGACCGACGATGGCCGACATACCAATCGTCTACACCCTCACCGTCTGCCCCGCCTGCGACGCCCTGCGCGCCGCCTGGAAGCGGGAGGGCATTGAATACGAGGAGCGGCGGGTGGATCAGAGTCAAGATACTCTGGACGAAGCCTTGGACTATGCCGACACCGTGCCTATCATCGTCTACCCCGACGGCAAGGTGGCGGTGGGCTTCAAGGGGATGACAGGTTGAGAAATCGGGTGATGACGGGCCGTGTGTCCGCTTAGCCGAATCTAAAACCAGCGATACTACACTTACGCGGGGGCGATATGGCGAGAGAGACTAGCGTAGTGACCCCGGAACGGTATTCCCAGGGGTTCGATTACCTGGCCTACATGGACGAAATCAAGGTCAATAAGGCCCGCTTCGAGGGCTTCTACGAAGGCAGCGTCCTTTCCGAGGACGACGCCCGCGCCTTCAAGGAACTGGCCTCCCGCGACAACGGCCCCAAGAAGATGCTGGTGCTGGGCGAGGACTGGTGCGGCGACGTCGTGCGCGGGTTGGGAGTGCTGGCCCGCATCTGCGAGGCGGCGGGAATGGAAATGCGCATTTTCCCCCGCGACTCTCACCACGACATTATGAACGAGTTCCTGAAAGAGGGAAAATGGATGTCCATTCCCGTGGCGGTGTTCTACACCGGCGGACACGACTACATCTGCCACTGGATTGAGCGGCCCGAAATCGCCGAAGTCGAGATGCACCAGATTGAGCGCGACATCCGCGCTGAAAAGCCGGACATTGACGATCAAGCCTTTGGGCGCGAGCGCCGCACCCGCACCGCCGCCAAGGCCGATGAGTGGATCGCCGCCACGGTAGTGGAAATTCGGGAGCTGCTGGAGAAGAGCCTGGCCTGATCCGCGCGCCGGCCCCTGACCTTGCCGAAGGACGGGGAGTTGAGCAGCAGATGGGCGCCGGTGATTTGAGGCAGCTTCTTAGTCCGCCTGGCTCCCTTGCACCGCGGCGGCGCGGCTCCGGGACTCGGCTGCCGCCTCCGGGCTGCCCAATAACAGGAACAGCGTCGAACCGGCCAGGCTCACCACCGCCACCACCGTCATCGGCACGGCGTAGCTCCCCGTGGCGTCGAACATTATCCCGGCAAACAGCGGCGCGGCCAGCAGCAGCACGTTCATCGGAATCATCGAGATGCCAGTGATGCTGGCGAAGGCTTTGCGACCGAAGTAGACGCCCCGGATGGCGGTAGTCAGCGGATTCCGCCCGCCGAATCCTATCCCCATCAGAACGGCGAACAGGTAGGCCATCAGTTGCGTCTCTGCCAGCATCAGCGCCAGCACCGCTCCCGACTGAATTGCCGAGAATCCGAACAGGGCCAGCCGAATCGGTAACCGGTCTCCCACGTAGCCGCCGATGAGGGTGAACACTGCCGCAACGCCGGTATAGGCGCCAACCACCCACCCCACGGTCTGCAACGAAAAGCCCCGGTCGTCCAGCATCGGCCCCAGATGCACCGTTATGGTTACTATTACGATGGACGAACAGGCGTGGCCCATGGTAATTAGCCAGAAGGTCTTGGTGCGCACCGCTTCCTGCCAGGTGTAGTCCGGCTCATCATTGGCCGCGCCTGGGGCGGCGGCCTGCCGCGCCTGGGCCGCCGCGGCGTTGCCGTCGGGATGCTGACCATAAGACTCCGGGGCGTTGCGGACCAGGCGGGAAAGGGGAAAGGCCACTGCCACCAGAAACAGGCCAATAGCCAGCGAGGTGTTGCGCCATCCCGGACGTCCGGGCGCATCCGGGTCTATTGCGAAGGCCAGCAACGGCACCAGCACCATCCCGCCCACCAAGAACCCCTCCATCGCCAGCGCCATGGCTGTGGAGCGGTTGCGGACGAACCAGTTGTTCAGCACCGTCATCATCGGCATCCAGGTGCCGAGGCCCACCCCCATGCTCATCACCACGAAGGCGACATAGAAGTGCCAGATGGTGGTCATCCGGCTCATTATTATGAACCCGCCTCCGGCAATCACCAGCCCGATGACCACCATCCGCCGGGAACCCAGCTTGTCTATCAGGTAGCCGCTGATTGGGCCCATGATCGAGCCTTCCACCCGGCTTAGCGAGAAGGCGATGGAAAGCTGGGTGCGCGACCAAGCAAACTCCCGCTCCAGCACCACGAACCAGGCAGTCATTCCCTGGAACAGGGGAACGGTGCCAATGACCATGACGAAGGCGGCCACGCCGACCAGCGTCCAGCCGTAGAAGATGCGCCTGGAGAAGAGGGCGCGAGCAGTGGTCATTGGCAGTCCATAGAGGCAGGCTGCGGTGCGTCGGCGGGCAGTCGCGGAACTCTGGAGCGGCGTATGGTCAGCATGCTAGGCGTCGCCCGACGCAGCGGGAGCCACCGCCGCCGGCATAGGCTGGGCAGCAGGGACTCGGGGCCTGCGTGCGATGAGGAAGAGAACGGCGCCGACGCCGTTCAGGATTGCCAGCGTCAGGAAGGCCCACTGGTAATCGCCGAGCTGATCCCGCATAAACCCGGCCATGGGCGCGGAAATGAGCAGTAGAATGTTCATCGGCACGGTGGATATCCCCAGAATGCGGCCAAAGGACGCCCGTCCGAAATACTCGCCTCTGATGGCCGTGGTGAGGGGGGTTCGTCCGCCGAATCCGATGCCGAAGAGGATGGCGAACATGTAGAACGTATAGATGCTGGTGTTGACGGTAATCAGCACTACCGCTATGCCTTGGAGAGCAGTGAACAAGAACAGCGCTAGGTTGGTGGGAATGCGGTCTCCGATATAGCCCCCGGCGAACTGGAAAGGCAGGGCCACGAAGTTGTACAGCGATACAATCCAAGCCACCGTCTGGAGGGAATATCCAATTTCGGTCATCATCAGACCGAGTTGGGACATAATGGCGAGGATAATCATCGAGGCGAAACCATGCCCGAAGGCGATGCACCAGAAGGCTTGCGTCCGCAGCGCTTGTCTCACCGTAAGCTCAAGCCCCGGAGGAACGGAGGCGGCCGCTTCCTCGGGTGTCGGTTCCCTTCTGGCCTGCGGGGATTCTTCCGCTGGATCGCCGTCGGGCCGCAGACCCATTTCCTGGGGCCGGCTTCTGATAAGCAGCGGCAAAACCAGGGCGCCAACGAAAATGACGCCGGCTATTATCAGGGCGGTGGTTCGCCAGCCCAGCACCGCAGAGTCCGGCACCTTGATTGACGACATTGCCGGAACCACGTCGTCCACCAGAGTGCCCGGAGACAACTCAACGGCCCAGGCGATGGCCGGCACCACCAGCAGCGCCCCGGCGGTCATTACCGACATGGAAACACCCATGGCCGTGCCGCGCCGTCGGCTGAACCAGTGGTTCAGCATGGTCATCAGCGGCACCCAGCCGCCCAGCCCCTGCCCCAGCGACATCAGTATGAAGGCCAAGTAGAACATCCACAGCGAGTTGACCTGGCTGAAGACGACGAAAGCGCCCGTCAGCACCAGCAGGCCAATCATCACCATTCTTCGGGTGCCTAGTTTGTCGGCCAGATAGCCTTCAATCGGCCCCATCAGGGCGCCTTCGGCTCTGGTCAGGGAGAGAGCCGCGCCCAGTTGCGTCGCGTTCCAGCTAAAGTGATCCCGCAGCGCCACCGACCAGACGGCCATACCGTGAAACACGGGCACGGCCGAGATAACCATCACCAGCCCGGCCAGCCCGGCCAGCCACCAGCCGTAGAAGACGCCGCGCGGCCTCACGATGACCTCCTGTCAGGGGCCGGTTCTGTCGTCGCCGGGAAAAACAGCGGACTGCCTCCAAGAGTGCCGACGCAGGGCAAACCGCGCGGCCAACGGCATTCAATGGCTATAATGTTTAGCCTAGTCTATCCTAATCAATAATAAAAGGGGATTCAAGGCGCGGCCCGGCGAAACTCCGGGGCGCCGCGCCTTCAGCGGCCCGCCATTTCCCAACCTGCCCCTATCGTGGTAAATTGAAGGCGCGGCTGCGGGGAGCCGGGCTGACATCGTCCCGCCCTCGATCCGTTCGCAGCCAAACCGGGCGAAATGGAGGACTGATGCAATACGGAATGTTTATGATGCCCTCGCATCCGCCGGAGCGCGAGATGCATGCCGCCCACCAGTGGGACCTGGACTGCCTGCAACTGGCCGACGAATTGGGGTTCTCCGAGGCTTGGATTGGCGAGCATTTCACCTCTCCTTGGGAGCCGATTCCCGCCCCCGACCTGCTGATTGCCCAAGCCCTGATGCGCACCAAGAACATCAAACTCTGCACCGGCGTCCACCTGCTGCCTTACCACCATCCCGCCGAACTGGCCTGCCGCGTGGCCTACCTTGACCACATGGCCCAAGGCCGCTTCATGTTCGGCATCGGCTCCAGCGGCCTGCCCACAGACTACCGCCTGTTCGACGTGGACGGGATGAACGGCCAGCACCGCCGCATGACCCGCGAGTCCATAGACATCATCCTCAAGCTCTGGGCCAGCGAGGAACCCTTCGAGTACAAGGGCGACTTCTGGGACGTGAACTACCCGGAGCCGATGCTGGACACGCTGCGCTTCTTCATCAAGCCCTACCAGAAACCCCATCCGCCCATCGGCGTCGCCTCGGTGAGCATCGGCTCCGAAACGCTGAAAATCGCCGGTGAGCGGGGCTTCATTCCCATGAGCCTGGCCATGAACCAGGATTACGTCATCAGCCATTGGGACGCCATCGCTGAGGGCGCGGCCCGCGGCGGACGGACGCCCAAGCGCTCCGACTGGCGCATCACCCGCGATGTCTGGGTGGCCGACTCTGACGATGAGGCCATGGACGGCGCCGTCAACGGGATGCTGGGCCGCGTCTGGGGCGACTACCTGCTACCCCTGTTCGGCGCTTTCGGCCTGACCCACGTCATCAAACACGACTCCAGCGTGCCGGACGAAGCCGTGACCCCGGAGTACATGGCGGAACACGTCTGGCTGGTCGGCTCCCCCGACACCGTGGAAAAGCGCCTGCTCAGCCTCTACGAAATGTGCGGCGGCTTCGGCACCCTGCTGACCCTCATCTACGACAACATGGAGAACCAGCAGAGCTGGGAAAAGTCCATGAAACTGTTCGCCAACGAGGTGATGCCCCGCTTCGCCGGGCTGAACCCCGACTAGCGTCCGAGCGGGTTGGCGGCCGCTGATTAGAGGCTACTGCGGCGGAATTTGACGGCCGCGCTGTTGCTGGCGCGGCCGCATCACTGTTGCATCGCCCGACACTAATAGGTTACAGCCGAGGGAGGGCTGACCGCCGTAAAAGGGCGGCGCGCCCTTCCCCTGCTTCCGTCCGGGCCATCGCCCTTCATAATATCAGCAGGGCAGTTGAGTTTTCAGTCCGGCCCGCCCGCCTTCATAGAAATGGCGAATCAACGGACTATAGGGCGTTAGGCTCTACGGTCAACTCCTCGGCCAGCGCGATGTACTCCGAAACGCCACGCACCAGGTCGGGTATGTCGTCGTGGTAGACGCCGCCGTAGAAGGCTTCAATGTGCAGATAATAGACTACCTCAGTGTAGTCTTTCCGCATAGCAACCCACTGTCCGCCGCGCTCTCTGGCAAGGGCGCGGATGCCGGCGTCTATATTGGTGCTCCGCGGGCTGTCCACGCCATAGATTTCCAGCAATAACGCCTGCGTTGCGTTGCGGGTGGCGCACCATGCCTTTTCTGAGGCGTCACGCCAGTCCCCGGCATCCAGCCGGGCCATCGCCTCTTCCCGCATGGCATGGGCGTCGTTCATCAGAGACTCTGCCGCAGCATCTTTCAGCACTTTGCTTTTCCCTCCCGCCAAATTGCCGCTTTCAGACATTGAGGATACCATAGCCTGCTTGCCGCGGCCCGCAACCGCTTTGCTCCACGGGACAATTGCAAAGCCGCTTTAACTGCCCGTCATTCTTCGCTCGTTCATTGCGTCGAATTGGCGGGCTTTGCCATCGTCCTGCCTCGCTTCCGTAAATGCCGTTAATTCCCCCGTAACATTTGCGTCCTAGAATACCGGGCGTCGGAAAGGTCTAACGCAACCGGGAAGGATTATCGGTTTGGTCACTACCACCCCTTCCAAGTCCGTCCAGTTTTATAGCGAGTGGCACGATTCCGGCGGACGGGTCAGGCCCCATTACGCCTCCATTGCGGAAACGGCCCAGTCCCTGGGTTCCGGCGCGCTGGCTGAGCGGTGGAGCAGCGCCCGCCGCCGGGCGGAACTGGACGCGGTCACTTTCTATCTTGACCCAGGCAGTTACCGGGCTATGCCCACTGACTTTCTGCCCCGGGTGATTCCGCTGGAGCATTGGGAGACCATCGCCGCCGGCGTTTCGCAGCGCATCCGGGCCATCAACCGCTTCCTGGTTGACCTGTACAACGGCGGGCAGGACGTGGTGCCGGACGAAGTTATTTACACCTCTCAGTATTTCTACCCCGAAGTGCAGGGATTCCGCCCGCCCAGGGACGTTTTCGTCCACATCTACGGCATTGACTTGGTGCATCTGGGCGGCGGGCGGTACGTGGTGCTGGAGGACAACCTGCGCATTCCCTCCGGCATCTCCTATCAGCTCAAGTCCCTGGGGCTGGCAGCGGAAACGATGCCCGAATTCGCCGAGGAGTACGACATCGTTCCCTATAACATCCGCGACGCCTACCTGAATATGTTCCGCTCCCTGTCCGGCAGCCCGGAGCCGGTGTGCGTTTTGCTGACCGACGGCAAGTATGGCGCCGCTTTTTTCGAGCATCGCTACCTGTCGGAACTGCTGGGCATCCCGCTGGTGGAGGGGCCGGACTTGTACGTGGGGCCTGACGCGCGGGTCTACGCGCGCACTTTGGATCGGGACATCCCGGTGGACGTGATTTATCGCCGAGTGGAGGATCTGGACCTGTTCGTCCCCGGCCTGCGAGAAGCCTACTTGGACGGCAAGGTGGCGCTGGTCAATGGCATCGGCACCGGGGCCGCCGACGACAAGCTGGTGTTCCTCTGGGTGCCGCAAATGATTGAGCGTTACCTGGGGGAAACGCCGGTTCTGGAGCAGGCCCGCAGCTACAATCTGGCCGACGCGGACAGCCGCCGCTACGCGCTGGAGAACTTGGAGGGCTTGGTCATCAAGACCCGCCAAGGCTACGGCGGGCTGGGCGTATTCGTCATGCCCGACCTGGGCGCGGCCTATAAAGCGCGGGTTACCAACAACATTTTGCAAAATCCTCTGATGTTTATTGCCCAAGAGACATTGGATTTTTCCCAGCACATGGTTTTTAATGACCGGAGCGGCAGCCTGGAGCCGCGCCATGTAGACCTGCGGGTGTTCGCCGTGCAGAGCGGCGACGGCAGCGTTTCAGTGTTTCCCGGCGGCCTGACCCGGGTTGCCCTGGCTGGCAGCAGAATCACAAACAACTCGTCTGGTGGCCTATGCAAACCGACGTGGGTAGTGCGCTAGATACCGTGACCGCCTCTTTCATATACGCGGCCCGGTACGGCTACTCCGATACGGTCATCCACAACGACAACCAACTGCGCGTCTTCCCCCGGGAAGGCGAAGGGCAGTTTGTTTGCGAGTCCGAACTCTGGTCGGTTCCTACGGGACGGGGAGTTGACTACCAAGACCGGTTCGGCAACCGGGTGCGGCGGCTGCGCGTCATCGAGCCGCACACCACCTTCGTTGTGGCCGCCGCCGGAAAGGTGCGCTTGTCTACCGAGTTGCCCGCCAGCGACGACATCCCCATCGCCGGCCTTCTGGAACTGCCGGAGAGCTTCGAGTATACCGCCGTCTCGCCGCTGGTAGAGCCGGACACCGTAGCCGGCCTGGCCGCCGACGTTGCCCGCGGGGGCGGCTGGCTGCTGGAAACGGTCAACGCCGTGGTGCAATGGGTTTACGAAAACATCACCTACCAACGGGGAGCGACCTCCATATCCACCACCGCCGAACAGGTGCTGGCGGCCGGCGAGGGGGTCTGCCAAGACAAGACGCACTTGGCCCTAGGGATGCTGCGGGCGCTGAGGGTTCCCTGCCGCTACGCCAGCGGTCTGATTACCGGGCAGATTGGCGAGACTCATTCTTGGGTGGAGTTCTACCACCCCGAACACGGCTGGCTGGGGGCCGACCCCACCAAGGGCCTCATCCTTCGCCCGGCGCAGGACTATGTCAAGCTGGGCGTGGGCCGGGACTACACCGACGTTTCCCCGGTCACCGGCTCTTTCCTGTCCAAAGGCGGGGCCGAGGACATCGCCGCCATTGCCAACGTCAGCCTGGACGGCGGCCTGCCCACTCTGGAGGACGCGCTGGAACTGCTGGATCGGGCCTATGTGGTTCAGAATGAAACCGGCATCCCCGGTTCCCCGATAGAAAGACCGGAGAAAGACCTATGAAACAAACGGCCGGCAGCACGGATTCGAGAACCATCGCCCTGGGCGCCAACCGCTGGATTACCGATTCCCGCGTCTACAACCTGGTGTGGCTGGGGCGCTGGATTGAACGCGCTCAGACCATTGCCAGGGTAGTGCGGTGGGCGGCGCAGCAGGATGTAAACAGCGGCTCGCAAGGGCTGGAGACCGTCCTCGGCATGGCGGCCAGTATCCGCGGCGTCAACGTCGGCCCGGACGATACTGCCCTGGAAATGCTGCTAACCCGCGACAGCGGCGCGTCGCTGCGGGGCTGTCTGGCGGCGGCGCGCTTCAACGCCACCCACGTTGCGCCGGTCGAAGTCATCCGGGTTATCGGCGCGGCCATCGAACTGGTGGACGCCGACGGCCCGCCCATCACCACGCCCGAGGGCGTGGCTGACCTGATGAACCGGGTGTTGCCCAAGCTGGAGGAGCTGCATTCCGCCATCGAAGAAGCTTGGTTCCACTCCGCCCCTCTGTCTGAGGAAGAGGTTTACCGGCGCTTCGTGCAGCAGCAACAGTAGCGGCGGGACGCCCTCACCTTGTTCCCTTCCGGGAGCGGCGCAACGGGGCGCTCGCCTCGTGCATATAGCCGAGGATTTCCCGCTGGGACTGCCAGAAACCCGTTTCGTGGTAGGGGATGACCCGCTCTTGGCAGAAAGTTTTGACCACCTCGCGGGCTTCTTTAAGGCGGTTGCGCGGCATATTGGGGAACAAGTGATGCTCAATTTGGTAGTTGAGGCCGCCGTAGGCGAAGTCAATTACCGGGTTGGGCAGAACGTCGCGGGCGGTCAGCACCTGCTGGCGCAGATAATCCAGTTTCGCCTCTGGGGACAGCACTGGCATACCCTTGTGGTTGGGGGCGAATACCGAACCCATGTACAGCCCGGCCAGCGCGCGATGCACCACGATGAACAGCGCGGCCTGCCAGGGCGGCAGGAAGAAGAACAGCAGAGCCAGATACAGCCCGACGCCCGCCACCACCGCCGTCACTTCGGCAACGGGGTAGCGCACCCGCTCGCGGCGCGCCAGGTAGGCGAGGCTGCCCCCCAGCAGACTGAGCGAGGTCAGCAGCAGCATGGGGTAGAAGAAGAACGCCTGATACTTCACCAAAAAGCGCAGGAAGCCGCGGGTCTGGAGCGCCTGCTCTTCGGTGAAGGCGAACACCGAAACCTCGATGTCGCCGTCTAAGTCAAGCTGGTTGGGGTTGCGGTGGTGGGTGTTATGCTTGTCCTGCCACCAACTGGGGGCCATTCCGGTAACTAGCCCGGCCAGAAGCATAACCAGGTCGTTGTTGCGGGCGGAGCGGAAAATCTGGCGGTGGCCCGAGTCATGCCCGATAAAGCCGAACTGCCCGAACACCATCGCCATGAACACGGCATTGAGCATCTGCACCCATAGCTGGTCGAAAACCGCGATAACCGCGAGGCCCAAAGCCAGCATAGCCAGGGTGGCCGCTATCTTGACGGCGTAGTAAGGATACTGGCGCTCCAGCAGTCCCTTTCCGGCTATCCTTCGCCGGAGCTGCAAGTATTCTTTGTTCCCCTCGTTCCGGGAGGAATTTTCTATCGCCGTGTCCAGAAACTCGCGGTTCGCGGCGATGTTTGGAACCCTCGTGGCGATTCTTTGAGCAGCTATGCCTAGGTCTCCCTGTTCAAGGTGGATTTGTCTGTAAGGCAAGGATTGCCGGGCCGCCGCCCGGCAGTTACGCGGACAACGCCTTGGCCGTTTCCTCGCGGATCCGGGCCGCCGATTCCCGCAGCGAGTTCAGCACGATGACCGGCGGGGCCGGGGCCACCGAGGTATAGTTCACGCCCATGCTCAGCAGGTCTTGCGGCGAGAGGCGCAGCGCCGAGTGGTTGACCGGGATGTAGACCTTGGCCTTGCCCACCGCGTTCACCCTAGCCGCCAGATCCACGAAGGTCTGGCGCAGCCGGGGGTCGTTGGGATCGGTCATTCCCAAGGCGGTGGAGATGTCGGTGGGGCCGAGGGATATGACGTCCACGCCGTCCACCGCGGCAATCTCTTCGATTTCGTCCAACCCCCGCTGGTCCTCGGTCATCACGATGAGCAGTATTTCCTCGTTGGAGGTTCGCATATGCTCCGTCCACGGGGTGGAGCCGTAGCCCGCGGCCCGGGTGCTGCCTGCGCCGCCCCGCTCGCCCTCCGGCGGGTAGCGCACGGCGGCGACGGCCCGCCTTGCCCCCTCGACGCCTTCGATGTGCGGCACCTGGATGCCCTGCGCGCCCGCGTCCAGCAGCCGCAGGATGGTCTTGGGGTTGTTCTCCGGCACTCGCACGATGGGCGTAATGCCGCAGAGGTCGGCCACCCGGATCATCTCGGCGACGGTCAGCAGATCAAAGGCCGAATGCTCCATATCAATAAAGGCGCCGTCAAAACCGGCCGCAGCTATGATTTCCACCACCGCCGGGTCGGCGAAGCCGATGTGGCTGACGATGGCTAATCCGCCTTCCCGCATAACGCGCTTGACGCGGTTCTCTTTCATGGCAATCCACCTCGCGGCGACAGGCTAACCGGGCCGCTAAGAGTGTAGATAGGAGAGCGCGGCCCTGTCAAACGCCCGGCAAGCACGTCTTTCGGAAATATCAGGGTGAACGGATGACCTCAACCTCATCGCCCAAGGATACGGCGCCGGGGGTTTCCACCACGCCGTACACGCCGAAGTAAGGGGCGCGGACGGCCGGGCGGTAGGACAGCAGCAGGCGGGGCGTGTCGAAGTCGCGCTGGCCGGTGTCCGGGTCTATGGCGGTGATGGCGCAGCGCGGGTCGGGCGCGGCCAGCCGCAGCCGCAGTTCCGGGCCAACAGCAATGACGCCGCCCAGCCACAAGTCTTCCTCGTGAGGAGCGCAGCCGTCCAGCAGGAAGTTGGGGCGGAAGCGCCGGGCCTCGAACTCAGGCGCAAAGCCGGACGCTACGGCGCCGCCGGCCCGCTGTTTCAGCAGGTCTAGGGACGCCTGGGACAGCAGGGACACGGGGTATTCGTCGAAGGAAAGGCCCTCGGCGTCGGTCTTCACCAGCCGAACCGGGCCGCCGCAGAAGCGGGACAGCGCGTCATTCCAGTCCCCGGCGGCCGCCAGCCCGGAAACCGGCCGGCCCCATACGAGGGTGTGCACCGGCTCGCCCGGCTCGACGCGCCCGGACAGCTCCAGACCGTCGGGGAACGTCAAGGTCAGTCGTTCGCTTGCCGCGTCATAGGCGGAGGAAACCAGGGCCAGCCTGGGACGCTGCCGCTGCGTCAGCAAGCTCCCGCGTCCGTCTATCAGGTGAAAGCGGCGGTCTTCGGAAATTCCCGCTTGGCCCACGAACACCGAGGTTCGCGGCTGGAGGGCCAGGGACTTGACCGCCGCCGTGTAGATGGCGCTGATGCTGGGCAACTTCCTTATCCTGCCAGTGATGCGTTATGGCTGGGGTTACGGTTCGGGCCGCCGGCCCAGGGTGACCTCTATCTCGCTCCGCTCGCCGTCCTCCCGGAGCACCGTGAGGGTCACAGTGTCGCCGGGTTGGGTGTTATAGGTCAAGTGAGCGATCAGCTCGTTGGCGCCGGATATTGGGTGGGAACCGGCGGCGATGATGGTATCCCCGCCCGAGGGGCGCTCTATGCCGTCAACGGTTACGGACGATTCGGAGCCGCGCAGCTTGGCCTTGTCCGCCGGGCCGTCTTCGATGACGGCTAGAATCAGCGCGCCCTCAGAGATTTCCGGCAAATCCAGTTCCGCGGCATAGGCGGCGTTCACCGTTGTGATTTGCACCCCCAGCCAGGAATAGTTGAACTCTCCGTCGGCAATCAGCGGCGGCACCACCCGGCGGACGATATTGACCGGCACGGCCATGCCGACGCCGGAAAAGTTCCCAGTGCGGCTGATAATCTGGGTGTTGACGCCAATGACCCGGCCCTGTCGGTCCAGCAGCGGGCCGCCGGAGTTACCCGGGTTGAGGGCCGAATCGGTCTGTATCACTTCGGGGACGGAGAAGCCGCTCTCTCCCCGGATATTGCGCCCCAGGGCGCTGACGATGCCGGAGGTCATGGTAAAATCCTGTCCGAAGGGCGAGCCTATAGCCACTGCCAGTTGGCCTACCCTAACCTCGTCGCTGTCGCCCAGCTTCACCGGCTGCGCCGTCCAGTCGCCCTCTTCCAGCTTGACCACGGCCAAGTCGGAATGGGGGTCGCTGCCCACCACGGTTCCCGTCGCCTGAGTGGAATCGGCGAAAAAGACCACCACTTCCTCTGCCCCATCAACGACGTGATGATTAGTCACGATGTGGCCTTGGTCATCCCACACGAAACCGGATCCTTGGCCCCATAATACGTCATCGGGAATTCCCTGAAACCCCCGCAAGGCTTCGCTGGCCGGAGTAGGCACGCGAAGGTAGACTATCGAGGGCAGGGAACTCTGATAAACTCCGTGCAGCACGTCCTCCAGGGCCGCCGCTATTTGCTCCGCAGTAATGTCGGCGGACGCAGCCAACGCGCCGGAGGGCGTGGCGGCCACCGGCGAGGCCGCGGGGTAGGTGTCGCGCCCCTTAGGGACAGATGCCTCCACAGAGGCCACCGGCACCGCCTCGGCGGTTGAACGCGGCGGTTGGCCGGGCGCGGCGCCGCTGGCCTCCGGTGACGGCCCGCCGGAAGAGGTCGCAGGCTGGGCCGGGGCCAGTTCGGCCTTCGTTTCAGTTGCCGAGGGCGCGGAGCCGCCGCAGGCAGCCAGGAACACCACCACCGCGCCCAGCGCCAGCAGCCCCGCCGCCCCTCGAAATAGCTGGGCAGCTAGTCTTCTCATACCCTACACCTCCGGCGTATATTTTCAGATTTTAATACGCAGATGGGGATTATTCGGATTTTAACCCCTCCGGCCCCGGCAATCTTCAAGAGGGGTATAATTGCCGCAAGGATTTCGGACAGCGGGATGCAGACGAAAAGTTGGCGAGTTCCGGTATGGCAACTATGGCAACGCGGGGCCGTCTAAGGCGCTTGATTTCGGTTTGCTCGGCGCTGGCCTTGCTGCTGGCGCTGGCGGGGCCGCTGTCGGAGCAGGCCGGAGCGCAGGAAGCGGCCGGGCCTCATGTGCTGGTCATCACCGTGGACGGCGTGATAAACCCGGTCAAGGAACGCTATATCGGGCGCGCCATTGAAGAAGCTGCGGCGAGCGGCGCGGAGCTGCTGGTCATCAGGCTGGACACCCCCGGCGGGCTGCTCAGTTCAACGCGCGACATCGTGGAGCGGCTGCTGGCCTCGCCGGTGCCGACGGCGGTATATGTCTCGCCCGCCGGAGCGCGGGCCGGCTCGGCGGGAACCTTCATCACCGCGGCGGCCAACTTCGCGGTAATGGCCCCCGGCTCCAACATCGGCACGGCCACTCCGGTATCCTCCACAGGCCAGGACTTGGACGAAACGCTGGCCAGCAAGGTCGAGAACGACGCGGCGGCCCTGATTCGCAGCATCGCCCAAGAACGCGGGCGCAACGCCGAACTGCTGGAGGCCACCGTCCGCGAAGCCGCCTCCTACACCGCCCAAGAAGCCTTGGCCGGAAACGTGGTGGACTTCCTCGCCGACGATATGGACGGCCTGCTGGCGCAACTGGACGGGCAGGCGGCCCAGACCCCGCAAGGGCCGGTTACGCTGGAGACCGGGGGACTGGCGACGCGGAACTTGGACAAGAACCTGCTGGAAACGCTGCTGGAGTTTCTGGCCGACCCCAACGTCTCCTTCCTGTTGTTGACCATCGGCGGTCTTGGGATAGTGATAGAGCTGTTCAACCCCGGCCTGATCGTTCCGGCGGTGGTGGGAGTGATATGCCTGATCCTGGCCTTTGTCGCGCTGGGCAACCTGCCGGTCAACTGGGCCGGGGTGGCCCTGATTCTGCTGGCTATTGCGCTGGCCGCGGCCGAGGTGGTGGTCGCGGGATTCGGCGTTCTTGGCATCGCCTCGGCGGTCAGCCTTGTGCTCGGCGGGCTGCTTCTGTTCGCCCAGTTCGGAGATGCCTCGCCTACCCTGCCGCCGCTGTCGGTTAACCGCTGGCTCATCATCGGCGTTGGAGTAGGGACGGCGGGCAGCGTGCTATACTTGGCGAGAGAGGCCGTGAAGTCGCGGCGGGCGCGCCGGGCGGATACAACGGCGGCAATCATCGGGGAAACGGGCGCGGTCACCCGAACGCTGGCCCCCCGGGGCGTCGTCCGCATCGCCAGCGACACCTGGACGGCGGTAAGCGAGGACGGCGGCCCTATCGAAGCCGGAGAGCCGGTTCGGGTCGTCGCCATGGATGGGCTGGTGCTGACGGTGGCCCGGCAACAACCCCCGGAACCGGAAAACCCCACCTGACCAAAACCCGGCGAATTGAAACCCGGCGAGACAAAACCCCGGCAGGGAAACCGCAAGGAGGACGATATGGCGGCAGGACTTATTATGGTGCAGCAATACCAGCGGATGGTAGTGCAGCGGTTCGGAACCTTCATCGGCACCAAGACTTCCGGGCTTCACTTCCTGATCCCCTTCGTCTACCACGGCACCAAGGTTGACCTGCGGGAGCGGGTGGCCCGGGTGCCGACCCAGAAATACATCACCTCGGACAACGTGGTGGTGGATATGGACTTCGTAATCTACTACCGAGTTATGGAAAACTTGGCCGACCGGGCCGTGCTGGAAGTGCAGAACTTCGAGCTGGCGGTAATCAACTTGGCCTTCGCCACCCTCCGCGCCGTCATAGGCTCCACCACGCTGGCCGACGCACTGGCCGAGCGGGAGCGCATCCGCGACGCCCTGCAAGTGCGGATGGACGAGGTGACGGAGCGGTGGGGCGTCAAGGTGTCGCAGGTGGAAATCAACGAAATAGACCCGCCCCCGGGCGTGAAGCAGGCCATGGAACGGGAGAAGTCCGCCGAGGCCATCAAGACCGCCGAGATCACCGAGTCCGAGGGCGCCCGCCAGTCGCAAATCAACCGCGCCGAGGGCGAAAAGCAGTCCGCCATTCTGAAGGCCGAGGGCGAGCGCCAGTCGGAAATCCTGAAGGCCGAGGGCGAGCAGCAGGCCGCCGTGCTGCGGGCCATGGGGTTCAGCGAGGCCCTGGAGCGCATCAACCAGGTGGCTAACCAAGCCGACGGGCGCACTATGAGCCTGCAATACTTCGACACCCTGAAGTCGCTGGGCGACTCCCCCTCCACCAAGTGGATCTTCCCCATGGAGTTCACCTCCATGCTGGGCAACTTCATGTCCATGGGCAACAATACCGGCGGCGGGAACAGCAGCGACCGGCAGAACGGCGCGGGGTAGCGGGACGGCGTGCTGGGCGGCAAAAGCAAAGGCCGGGCGTTAGGCCCGGCCTTTGCTTGTTCAAGTGCGCCAACCGGCAATCAGCCCTTGATTTCCGTGATGGTAATGCGGTTGGGGTCGTTGCCGACATGCTGCACCTTGATCATTCCCATTGAATCCATATGCGTCAGGGCGCTGGCATAGGGGCGGTTGAGGCTGAAGCCTGTATCACCCGGAAATTCATCCCAACCGGATCCTTCCAGCATTTTTCGCAATTGATTACCGAACTCAGACCTGCTTGTTGGATTCCCGCTCAAATTCCGCACTACTTGCAAGGCTCTGAATACTACGTGGGGCCTATTGAGCTGCAAGGCTCCGCTCCTTGACCGCCGGGCCAGGCCGGCGATAGGCCCCGCCGGGCTGATAACGCCGTCCGCAGTCCCCGCAACGGCAGCAAGGGAGGGGGCGTTGCTATTCCGGGTGCGGCTCATTCAGCATGGGACAACGGAACCAAGCCAGCGATAGCCAGCATCATTGCCCCATCAGACAACCGCACGCCTTCCTGCGCTTTTCTTCGGCTCGCCCACGGCTGCATTGTCCGTGTAGTCATATCTTGCATCGCCAGCGAATTCTAGTTGTTTCAATGAAAATGTCAATCCCCGGCTGTTATTGATTCAGGGTTAGGATGATTGTATAGTCCCATAAATGCCTTCCACAAAACCCCGTCAAAGCGAGGTTCAGTACCGCAATGCCCCCCCCCCCCCCGCTGTTGGGCGTAATGGCCTTGTCAGTTGTCGCAATGGCCGCCATCATGCTCGCGGCCGGGCTGGACAACCTCCAGGCCCGAACGGTTCAGGCCCAGACGGTCGCCATGGACCGGGAGGCGCTGGTCGCATTCTACAACTCCACCGGCGGCGACTCTTGGAACAATAATTCGGGCTGGCTGAGCGACGCGCCCATGGAAACTGGCGCGGCGTTACCACCAACGCCAGCGGCCGCGTCACCGGCCTGCGCTTCGTGAACAATAACCTCACGGGAACCATACCGGCCGAGCTGGGCAACCTCAGCGAATTGACGGAGGTGTATTTACGTACCAATAAATTGACGGGAACCATACCGGCCGAGTTGGGCAACCTGAGCAAACTGATGGCCCTGGACCTGGAGGACAATGAGCTGACGGGAACCATACCCACCGAACTGGGCAACTTAAGCAACTTGGAGGAGCAGCTGGATCTCAACAGCAATAAGCTGACGGGAACCATACCGCCCGAACTGGGCAACCTCAGTAAACTGAAGAAGCTGTGGCTCGACTTCAATGACCTGACGGGAGCCATACCGCCCGAGTTGGACAAGCTGAGCAAACTGACGGTTCTGGATCTCGACCACAATGACCTGACCGGAACCATACCGCCCGAGCTGGGCAACCTGAGCAACCTTGAAGATCTGCGGCTCGATGACAATGACCTGACGGGAGCCATACCGGCCGAGTTGAGCAAGCTGAGCAAACTGAAGGATCTGGCCCTTCACCGAAACCAACTGACGGGGGCCATACCGCCCGAGCTGGGCAAACTGAGCAGCCTGGTGGATCTGCTTCTATTTGAGAATGACTTGACGGGGAGCATACCGGCCGATTTGGGTAAATTGAGCAGACTGGTGCGGATGGAACTCCAGGACAACACTCTGACGGGAACCATACCGCCCGAACTGGGCAGATTGAGCAGCCTAAGAGGGCTGTGGCTCGACAACAACCAACTTACGGGGCAGCTTCCGTACAGCTTCACCATGCTTTCGAGGCTGACTACGTTAGAGTTCCATGCTAACTCCGGGCTTTGCGCGCCGCTGGACAGCTCCTTCCGGAACTGGCTCCGGAGGTTGCCCTCCAAAGAAGGCGATAACTGCCCGGCAACCACCATCCGGGCCGGCACAACCGCGCCGGTGGCAGGCGAGCCGGTTACCGTGCGGCTGACCTCCCGGGAGGATTACCTAGCCCGCATCCAGGCAACACAGCAAGAGTATGACAACAACCCCTGCGTTGGCTACGACACTTCCGGGGATCGCGCCGGCATCACCGTTCCTCTCTGGGCTTGGGAGCGGGCCGATGCCGACAGCGGCGATCCCGACTCCCCGGACGACCCCACCTGGGCGCCGGTTACCGCCGGGCTGCACCCCAACGCCAGCTTCGTCTATCTGCCCCAATCCGGGGATGTCGGCAAGTTCCTGCGGGCCAGCCTGACCTACGGCAATCCCGAGCAGACGGTCACCACCGATGCCATCGGGCCGGTAGCGGCCAACAACGGAGTGACCGGCGGGGACCTAGTTAGCGTCGCGGCCCCCGTCGGCACGTTAGCGGTCGGCAGCGACCTGAGCGTGAGCTTGCCCAACTCCGCCAACGCCGAGCGCCTGGATCGGGCCATCAACCCCAGCCCGGATCGCTGGCAGTGGGAGCGGTCGAACGACGGCAGCACGGGTTGGACCAGCGTTACCCCCTATCACAAACATTGCAGCCAGCCGGACTCCGAGTACCCGCTGACCTCTGATGACGAAGGCAAATACCTGAACGCCTACGTCTATTACAACGACGACAGCAGCGGCAGTGTCGTCCTAAAGCGGGCCCAAGCGGCGGCATCCGGCCCGGTGGCTCAGTAGCAAGGGCGGCCCGCCGGGGGTTCCGGCAAAGCCCCATTGCCAAGCCGGTCAAACCAGCGGGAAAGGCCCGGCCGGCAGTCAGCGTCCTTCCAGTTGGCGGCGTTGTTGAAGCAACGGCTCCAGATCATCCGTCACCGTGGCGTCCAGCCGCACCCCCGCCATACGAGACAGGTCGCAGCCGAAGTCCACGTCCCAGGCCAGGGTCCGAATGCCGCGGGCGCGTTTCCGGCGCATCAGGCCGGGGTTATAGCTGCCGTCGGCCGGGTCATACCAGTGGGCCTTGACCAGTGGACTGAAGCAGCGGGAGCGGATGGGCGGGGGGTGACGGCGCGACCAGATGTAGCCGCGCATAATGCGAGGCTCGATTTTACGAAGTTCCCACAGCGAGATGGGGTTGAAGCTGGCAACCAGCGTGCTGCCCCAACGCCCATGACGGCGGACGGCTTCGGCGACCCGGTGGGCGATGAGCCGCATATTGTCTATGACGGCCTTCATCTCCACGTTAATCAGATAGCCGGGGGGCAGGAGCTCGAATACTTCATCGAGGGTCGGGGCCTGTTCGCCGCGAAACTCCGGCGCGAACCATCCGCCAACGTCCAACGCCTGAATTTCGTCCAGCGTGGCGTTGCTGACCAGCCCGCGCCCGCCGCCGGTGCGGCCCAGACTGCGGTCGTGAAACACCACCAGTTGCCGGTCGCGGGTGAGGCGAACGTCCAGTTCGATGCCGTCGGCGCCCCGCTCCAGGGCGCTGCGGAAAGCAGGTAAAGTGTTCTCCGGCGCATTGGTCACATCGCCCCGGTGCGCGATAATCAGCGGAACCGGACGGGCGCCGGTGGGAAAGTCCCAGGTAGCAGGCGGCTCTATCGCCGGGCCGCCCGGCAGCGGAGGAGTTGATGGCATAGCAGGCGGCCACTCAAACCCATACATCGGAAGGCAATGTAGGGGTTAAAGGTAGCGAGGCTTGCCCCGGCTGTCAAGACAACGGATGAATCGTTTCTTCACTCCGCCAACTTCAGATAGGTAAAATCTTCCACCCCCGCTATCTCAGCCAGCATCCTAGCGTTCCCAAGTTCATCTCAATCCCTCCTCGGGAATTCTGTCCGCCCTGTTCCCTGCTGCCTCATTATACCAGTCCGCCTTGAAACTTCCGTTGGCAATGCGCCGTTCCCGCAGGCAGCGCCGTCCCTGCGGCGTTAGAATACGGGGATTCCCGCCCAACCGGCTATGGAGCGTTGATGAGGCCGATCCCTGGCATTCGCGGCACTGCGGCGGCACTGATGCGGGAGCGGGACTTCCGGGTCATCTGGGCCGTGGGCACCCTGGCCGAGTTCGGGCGGCGGAATGAGCTGCTGGTGTGGAGCCTGCTGGTAATCAAGGTTATCGAGGCCCCGGCCACGCATTTGATGCTGCTGTGGGTTTTCAACAACCTGTCCCGGCCTTTCGTCTCGCCCATAGCAGGCTACATCGCCGACCGCTTTCCCCGCCAAAGGGTCATGCTATTGGTGCAGTCGGTCAATTTAGCCGCCGCTGCGGGCCTGCTGGGGCTGATGCTGTATGACCTGGGGGCCTTGCAGACCTGGCATATCTTCGCGGTGGCGTTCATTCAGGGAACCACCAAGGCCATCGAAGACCCCTCGCGGCGGACCGGCATTTTCGACATCGTGGGACGGGAGCGGATTGTCAACGCGATGTCCCTGGACGTAATCGCCCAGAACGTCGGCAAGATGATTGGGCCGGTGGTGGGCGGACTGCTCATCGAATTTTCGGGATACCCGGCGGCATACATTTTCCTGCTGTTCGTCCACGCCGATAACCTGTGGCTCGTATCGAGGCTGCGAATCCCGGCGTCAAGCCCGCGGGCTGTGGTGCCGCCGGTATGGCGCGGGGCGGGCAATGCTTTCGGCTTCGCTTGGAAGAGCGGGGCGCTGGTGGGGATGCTCTCCATCACCATAGCGATGAACGCTTGGGCTTTCCCCTTGCAGCAGTTCATCCCCGCCGTAGGCACGGAACTGCTGGCCGTTGGCGAAACCCTGGTCGGCGTCCTGGTAGCGGCCGACGGATTCGGACACTTGGCCGGCGCGGCCGTAATGGCCTCGACGCGGGGAGTCCGGTTCCACGGACGCTATTTCGCCTTTGGCTCGATCATCGTGCTGTTGGCCTCGGCGGCCTACGTATGGTCGCCGTGGTACGCCCTGGCCTTCGTGCTGCTGCTGGTCAGCGGTCTGGGCCAGGCGGGCTTTTCCACGATGCAAAGCAGCATTATGATGCTGGTGTCCCCGGCGGAAATGCGGGGGCAGATGATGGGGCTGCTCAGCTTCTGCATAGGCATCGCCAACCTGCTGGGGGCGCTGGAAATCTACTTTGTGGTGTCCATACTTACCTTGCAGCAAACCATCTCGCTGCATGCCCTGGCCGCGCTGGCCTTGCTGGTTCCCGCCATTGCCTTCACTCCCCTGATACGGCGGCCCCTGACGCAGCCGGAGCCAAACCCCTCCTGAAACTCCGGTTGCCCCGGTAGGGACAAGGGGGTATATTCAGACAGGCCCAAGCCCGGCGGGCGGGGCGGGATACCGGCACGGCGGAGTCGTTGATGGCGCGAGTGATAGACTGGCCCGGACGAATGCAGGAACTGGCCGAATTCGTGGGCCTGGACCAAGAGGGGCTGGAGCTTATTCGGGCAACCCGCGAGGTGGTGCTGGCCCACGGCGAGGAGCTGACCGCCTCGGTTTACGACAACTTTCTGGGTTTCCCGGAGTCACGCCGCTTCTTTGCCGACGAGGGCGGCGAGGTTAACGAGGAGCGGCTGACCCGGCGCAAGCACAGCCTGATGCGATGGCTGCGCGGCTCCATTGACTTCCAGATGGACGAAGATTACCCCATCCGGGTGCTGGCCATGGGCATCGTCCACAGCCACCCGCCGCTGCATCGCGCCCACCTGGGCTCGGTGCCGGCCCGGTTTATGGTCGGCACTATTGCGTTTATCCAGTCCGCCGTGGCCGACCTGCTGCGCCGCGAGCTGGACGACGCAGACCTAGCCATGCGGGCGGCGTCGGCCTGGAACAAGATGCTGATGCTGCAACTGGACATTATGCTGGCCGGCTACGTTACCGACGTGCCGAACGAACCCGTCCCCGGCGGGCCGCAGTACACCGGGGCGGGCGCGGAGTAGGGCGCCGACGGGAAGTCTGCCCTCACCCGGCCCTCTCCCAGCGGGGGAGGAAGCTATATTACGGAGCGAAGAAGATGAGCAAGGTTCTGGTGATTCAGGGCGCCGGGATGAATATGCGCGGCAAGTCGCAGGTCGAGATTTTCGGCCCGGCGACGCTGGACGAAATTGACGAGCAAATCAAGGGCTACGCCGAGGCTCTGGGCATGGACGTGGAGCTGTTCCACTCCAACATCGAGGGCGAAGTGGTCAACGCGCTGTACGACGCCCATGACCGCGACTTTGACGCCGCGCTGATAAACCCGGCGGGCTACACCACCGTCGCCGGGCCGTTGCGCAGCGCCATCACGCAGGTGAAGTTCCCGGTCTACGAAGTCCACGTGTCCAACCCCACGGCCCGCGGCACCGTTTCCCAGGTGCTGCCGGTGTGCAAGGGCGCGGTCTACGGCTGCGGCGTCTATGG
This sequence comes from Dehalococcoidia bacterium, assembly GCA_965213725.1. Lineage (GTDB taxonomy): Bacteria > Chloroflexota > Dehalococcoidia > Lucifugimonadales > UBA3495 > VXOI01. Next base: position 3,107,607 of record OZ243924.1, on the reverse strand, counting down.
CTACCGGCTGGCCCTGGAGGCCGTCCGGCAGTTGGGCTAGGGGACTGCGCCCGGCGCGCTACTCGCAGCGCAGGCAGCGCGGCTCGGAAAACACCGCGGCGTGGATGTCGGGGCTGGTGATGAGGTAGTCCAGCACCACCCGCATCGCCTTGTCCTCGCTGGCAAGGTTGTACTTCTCTTTGGCTTGGCGGATGAAGGCCATCTGGTCCGGGTTCAGTTCAATGGTGTACGCTTCCTTTGGGCCTGCCATTGCAATAACTCCTTATGCGGTTGGGATGGGCGCTGTTGGTATGGCGGATAACGCTCTCGGATGAGGCCGGGCAAACCGGCCCTCAGTCGCAGGCATCGGTAATGGCTTGGGATATGGCGGCCAAGCGGGGGGTGTTGGTAGTCTCGGCGCGGAAGCCGTTGGTGATATAGGCCACCGCCAGCCCGTTGTCCGGGTTGGCCCAGCCTACCGAGGTGCCGGAGCCGGCGTGGCCGAAGCTGCGCGGGTTCAGCTTGTCCGGCGCGCCGCTGCGGGGGTCGGCCAAGGAAAGCCCCATTCCGCGTATGACCCGGCGGTTCAGCGAGTGGTCTATGCCCTCGGATTGGGGGGAAGTGACTTCAGCCACCGTTTCGGGGGCCATCACGGTAACCCCGTCCAACGTGCCGCCGAGCTGCATCATGGCGAAGAAACGGGCCAGCCCCCGCGCCGTGGCTATGCCGCCGCCCGCCGGCTGTACCGTTCGGTGCACCTCCGGGCGGTTATACAGTTCAACTTGGCTGCGGCGGTCGCAGTCTGCCATGGCGTGGAGCCGGGAAACCCGATCCAGCAGCCACTCGGGCAGCCCAATGTAGAGGTCGTTGATGCCCAGAGGGCGGGTAATCTCCTCCCGGACAAAGCGGTTGATGGGGCGGCCGTCTATACGCCGCACCAGTTCGCCGCAAACCCACCCGAAGTTGCGGGGATGGTAGGCGATAACCCGCCCCGGCGGGTAGTCCGGGCGAAGCTCCTCCATAGCCTTTACCGCCGCGTCCCAATCGCTCCAGCGATCCCAAGTCATGTGGCTGGGGCTGTCTGGAAAACCGCCCCGGTGGGTCAACACCTGGGCAATGGTCACGTCTTCCTTGCCGGACTGGGCGAAGCCGGGCCAGTGATCGGCCACCCGATCATCCCATTGGAATTTGCCCCGCTCCCACAGTATGAACAGACAACAGGCAGTGACCGGCTTAGTGGAGGAATACAGGACGAACATAGTCTTTTCGTCCACCGGCCGGCCGGTAGACTGGTCGGCCAGCCCGGCGTGCAAGTCCAAAACCGGCTTGCCGTAGCGGTATACGGCCAAGGCCGCCCCCGGGTGCAGTCCCGATTCTATCTGCTCGAAAAACAAATCCCGGACGCGCTCCAGCCCCTTGGGGGACATTCTCGCATCCGATGGCGCTCCTACGCCGCTTGCGACAACCACTATACGCGACCTCTATGTGAAACCTTATTGCGCCCCCGTCATTCCCGATTCATTCAGGCCCGATTCATTCAGGAGTGACGGAGAGGGGCCCCCCCTACCCCACCGTTAAAGACGCCTCCCCCAGCCCGTCTATGCCGATGACCGCCGAGTCGCCGGGCTTGAGCCACTTGGGGGAGACAATGCTGCCAGTGATTACCACCATTCCGGCGGACAATTCCTCGCCGCGGGCGGCCAGGGTGTTGGCCAGCCAGGCCAGCGGCTCCAGCGGATGGCCCATCACGTCGGCCCCCATTCCTTCGCCCGCCAGCTCGCCGTTGATGGTCATATAACCGCGGCAGCCTGCCAGGTGAATGCCTCTCCAGTCAGTCACCGGCTCGCCCAGCACCACCCCGGCGTTGAGGATGTTGGATGAGATGGTGGTCAATAGCTGCGTTTGCGTATCCTGCCCCTGAATCCGCCGGTTGTCCACCACCTCGAAGGCGGTCATAACCGCCGCCACCGCCTCCGACACGCCGTCCCGGTCATAAGGCGCGCCCGAGGCGGGCAGGTCGGCGCCCAGACGCGCCGCCACCTCGCACTCGATGCCGGGCTGGAGGAAAGCCGCGGAGTCCAGGGCGGCGGGCGAATGACGCACGTTGTTGGCGAGAATCACCCCGGCCACCGGCTCGCTGATGCCCGACGCCTGTTGCAATGCGGCGGTGGTGTAGGCAATCTTGTAGCCCGCCACCGCGCCGAACTCCCCGGCCAGCGCGCCCTGAAAAGCCGACTGAACGGCGTAGGCTTCGGCGACGCTCTCCGGCAACAGGTCGCCCTCCAGCAGATATTTTTCCTTGCCGCGAAATTGTTGCAGCAGCGTTTCGGCTGCCCGCGCCACTCTGCTCATTTCTCCCCCGAATTGTCTTGGGCTGTCAATGGCGGATTATAACAGCTAAGGGGCGGCTTGGCCTGTTCTCCATACTGGCAGCAGTGTTTTCGGGGCCGGAGACAACCTGCGCGGTTCCCCGGGCGTTCCCTTTACTCATAGGGCTGGAGCTGGATTTCGTGCAGCGCCGGCACCACTTCGCGGCCCAGCAGTTCCACCGAGCGCATCACGTCCGCGTGAGGTATGTTGCCGTCGCTGCCAATGAGAATCATGTAGCCGGGGTTGAGTTCCTCGATGGTCTCGGAGAGCTTTTTGATGACGGTGTCCGGGCTGCCGACGATGATGGCCTTGACCTGCTGCAAGTCCTCGTAGCCCATGGCCGGGCCGCCCCCGCCGCCGATGCGCCGGGCCGCCAGCCGGCTGGCGGTGGGCGACTGGTAGCCGGGCGGGTCCAGATGCTCCACCGGGCCGCGCATCCGGTGCTGTCCGGCCCACAGGAAACCCCGGCCCAGCTCCTGCGCCTTCTCGTCGGTATCGGCCACCAGCGCCCGCACTTGGTAGCCGAAATGCTCCGGGCCGGGGGTGAAGCCCACCTCTTTGGCGGTGTCTATGTAGACCTGCTTCAGTTCCTTGGTCAGGCTGATGATGGCGCCCAAGTTCATGTAGGCGTACTGATGGCGGGCCGCCCAGACCACGCTCTCCGGGCTGCTGCCGCCGGGGAACCACACCGGCGGGTGCGGTTTCTGCACTGGCAGCACCCACGGATTGACCACCCGATGGTGGTAGTAGCGCCCCTCGAACCGGAAGGGGCCGGGCTGGGTCCAGCACTTGATAATCAGGTCGTGGGCTTCCTCGAAACGGTCGCGGTTCTCGGTGGGGTCTATGCCCGCCTGGAGCGTCTCCACCGCGCCGCCGCGCACGAAGCCGGAGATGAGCCGCCCATTGGAGAAACAGTCCAGCATCGCCAGTTCCTCGGCCATCCGCACCGGTTCGTTGATCGGGATTATGTTGCCCAGAATGGCGATCTTCACGCGGTTGGTGAGGCGGCTGATAACCGCGGCGTCCAAGTTGGCCGAGGGTTTCATGTTCCAGTAGGACGAATGATGCTCGTTGGTCATTATGCCGTCCAACCCCGCCTCGTCCGCCATGGCGTACTGCTCATGGTACTGGTTATAGAGGTTATGGGCCTTCTCCGGGTCGAAGTAGGTGTTGGGGAAATCCAGACGCCCGGAGTTGTATTGGGCGATGTCCTCCTCGTTAATGTGGGTGTACGGCTGCTGGGAATGGAAAAAGACTTCCACAGTGTCTTTCATAGCGGCTCTTCCTGCGAGGATGAATTGATGCGCGCCAGAAGGCCCGGAATGGCCGGTCAGGCGATTTCGATGCCTACCGGGCAGTGATCCGAACCCATTACGTCGGGAAGGATGAAGGCGCCGGTTAAATTCGAGGCGAAGTCGGCGTCGGCAAAGAAGTAGTCTATGCGCCAGCCCACGTTCCGCTCCCGCGCCCTGGTCATCTGATCCCAATAGCTGTAGTTGTCGGGATCCTGGTTGAATTGGCGGAAGGTGTCCACGTAGCCGTGTTCCAGGAAGGTGTCCATCCAAGCGCGTTCCTTGGGCAGGAAACCGGATATTTTCTCGTTTTCCTTGGGACGGGCCAGGTCAATTTCCTTGTGGGCGGTGTTAACGTCGCCGCATACCAGCACGTTGCGGCCCTGACGCCGCAGGTTGTCCACGTACTCCAGAAAGGCGTCGTAAAACTCCATTTTGTAGCGCAGCCGCTCGGCGGAGCGCTTGCCGTTGGGGAAGTAGATGCCGAGGAATACGAAATCGTCGAAATCGGCGACGATGGTGCGCCCTTCGCTGTCGAACCGCTCGACGCCCAAGCCGAAGCTGACGCTGACAGGCTGGCGGCGGGTATAGAGAGCCACGCCGCTGTAGCCCTTGCGCTCCGGGGTCGTGAACCAAGCGGAATAGCCCTCAACCTGCTTCAGGGCCGTGGGCAACTGGGCCTCGTGGGCTTTAGTTTCCTGGATGCACAGCACGTCGGGCCGCTCGGACTGGAACCATTCCAGGAAACCCTTTTTATGCACCGCCCGAATGCCGTTTACGTTCCATGAAATCAGACGCATAGGTCACCCGCCAATTTGCCAAAGTTGCGTCCGATTATAGCAAAGGCGCCGGATAGTTAGGGCGCCGGTTGCCCTGTGCTATTATGTCTTTCGCTATCTCATCTCCATTTTCGACAAGCTCACGAGGAGCGGCGGGACGAAAGGATGGTCAGGACAGGACAGCAGTACCGGGACAGCCTGCGCGACGGGCGGCAGGTGTTTCTCGATGGCGAACTGATTACCGACGTAGTGGATCACCCGGCATACCGGAACGCAGTGCGCACTACGGCGAGTCTGTACGATTTCCAAGCCGCGCCGGAAAACCTGGAGCGGATGACCTTCGAGTCGCCCACCAGCGGGGAACGGGTGAACCGCTGCTGGCAATTGCCGGAATCCTACGACGATCTGGTCACGCGGCGCCGGGCGCTGGAAGCGTGGGCGGAATGCGCCTACGGGTATATGGGGCGCTCGCCCGACCACGTGGCGTCGTCGCTGGCCGGGATGATGATGCGGCTGGATCTGTTCAAGTCGCACGGCGAGGCCCGCGCCCAGGCCCTGGCCGACTATTTCCAATACGTGCGCGACAACGACCTGTTCGTAACCTACGTCATCACCAACCCCCAGGGCTGGACTGGGGAGCACGACGAGTTCCTAGTCGCCGGGATCTGCGACGAGGACTCAACCGGGGTGACCATAAAGGGCGCCAAGACTCTGGGAACCAGCAGCATACTCGCCAACGAGGTGCTGTGCACCACCATCCAGCCTTTGCAGCCCGGCGCCGAAAAGCACGCCTTTTCGGTGGCCGCGCCGATGAATTCGCCCGGGCTGAAGATACTCTCTAGGAAATCCTACGAGGCCGGGGCGGCCAGCGAGTTCGACAATCCGCTTTCGTTCAGCCTGGACGAGAATGACGCCATTCTCTACTTCGACGAAGTAAAAGTGCCTTGGGAGCGGGTGTTCATCAACCGGGACATCGCGCTCTGCCGCGACCAGTTTCACGAAGCCCCCACGCACATATTCCAGAACTACCAGTCCCAGGTGCGCGTGATGGTAAAGCTGCGTTTCCTCGCCGGACTGGCCCGCAAGATGGCGGACGCCAACGGCCTGACCCGCGTGCCGCAGGTGATGGAGACCCTGGGAAGGCTGGCAGCGCAGGCGGGAGTGATCGAAGGGCTGGTCTACGGCATGGAAGCGAAGGGCCGGTACGTCGGCCCCTACTACGTGCCGGATCGCCATCCCCTCTACACGGCGCAGGTGATGGCCCAGGAACTCTATCCCCAACTGATGAACACATTGCGGGACTTGGCCGGGGGCAGCCCGATTATGCTCCCTTCGTCCGCCAACGACTTCGCCAACCCGGAAATTGCGGACTACATCCATCGCAGCCAGAGCGCGATCGGCCCGGCAACCGAGGAACGGGTCAAGCTGTTCAAGCTGGCCTGGGACGCCATTGGCTCGGAGTTCGCCTCAAGGCACATACAGTTCGAGCTGTTCTACGCCGGCGCGGGTTATGTCGTCCGCAACAATTCCTTCCGCACCTACGACTGGGAACGGGCTACGGGGATGGTGGACGGGCTGCTGAGCAGCTACGGCCTGCCGGAGTGACCCTTCGGCCCCTTTCTTTGCCCCGGAACCGGCTGGCGCATCGCTTAAAACGAAGAGGTGCTTTGATGACCACTCCCTCTCAGTTCCCCCTTAGTATGCCAACGGGGTTGCCGCTGCCCCTGGAGGGTATCCGCGTGCTGGATGCCACGCACATTGTGGCCGGGCCGTTCTGCTCGCTGATCCTGGCGGATATGGGCGCAGAGGTCATCAAAATTGAGCGGCCCCGCACCGGGGACATCGCGCGGGGCCGGACGCCCTTCATCACTGACGCCGCAGGCAATCGGATGAGTTCGCGCTTTCTGGGCGTCAACCGCAACAAGAAGAGCGTCAGCATAGACCTGCGGCATCCCCGCTGCAAGCGGGCTTTCGAGGAACTGGTATGGGCCTCCGACGTGCTGGTGGACAATTGGGGTTCCGGGGCGTTCCGCCGCTTGGGGCTGGGCTACGACCGGCTCAGCGAGATAAACCCCGGCCTGATCTACGCCAGCATCACCGGCTACGGCGACAGCGAGGGACTGACCGGGCCTTACTCCCACTGGCCGGCCAATAACATGGCGATACAAGCCATGGCCGGGTGGATGGAGCTGACCGGCGACCCGGACGGCCCTCCGCAGGCTGTCGGCGACAACATCGGCGACTCGATACCCGGGCTGTGGGCCGCTCTCAGCATCGTGCTGGCCCTGGAGACCCGGCGCCAAACGGGGCGAGGGCAGCACATAGACGTAGCTATGTACGAGTGCCTGGTGTCGCACATCGAAAGCAACATGAACCACTACCACGCCACCGGGCAGGCGCCGGGGCGCTCCCACGACCGGATGGCGACGGCGGGCGTCACTTTCCGGGCCAAGGACGGCTACGTGGTGCTGGCCGGGGCGCGCTCCGAGGAGCGGCTGCGCTCCCTGTGGCAGACCATAGGCCGCGACGACCTAGCGGAGGATCCGCGCTTTCTTGGCGGTGAACTTGGCGGCGAGTTTTTCGTCAACGAATTCGTGCCTGCCATCGAGCAGTGGTCGGTCAACCTTACCAAGCTGGAGATTGCCGGGAAGCTGGCGCCGCTGGGCTTTTCCATGGGCCTGGCGCAGACCATGGAGGAACTGGCCCACTGCCCGCACCTGGAAGGCCGCCGGATGTACGTGGACACCGGCGACACCCTGGGCGGCGTCTTCCGCTCGCCGCGCACTCCGGTGCGGCTGACGGCTTGCGTGGATTCCCCGGCGAACACTCCGCCCACGCTGGGCCAGCATAACCGCGAGATCCTGTGCGGAATCGGCGGGCTGACGCCGGAAGAATTGACCGCGCTGGAGGCGGAAGGCGCTCTCTGAGCTTCAGCCGCGCCGCCTTCCAGGTCAGTCTTCGGCCGGGCTGATGGGACTCCTGACCAAGGGGGTGAAGAGCATCACCGGGATGAGGAGAGCCAGGCCGAGACCGGTGCTCAGGGCGACCGCGGCCTGGGCGCCGAGATAGTCCGCTACGAATCCCACAATCACCCCGCCAACAGCCGCCACTCCGATGCACTGGCCCAGCACCCCCAGCAACGCGCCGCGAATCTCCGGCGGGGATGACAGCATAATAATGGTGCTTTGCATAGTGCTGAACCCCGCCGCCCCTAGGCCCGAGAACAGCAGCAGGATAAAGGAAAGGGGATACCAGGGCGACAGCGCAAACAGTATCAGCGCCGCCAATTGTATCGCCATTCCGAAGCAGAACACCCGCCCGTGGTAGCGCAGATTGGGAACCAGCCCGATGGCCAAGGCCGCCCCCAAGGTTCCGAAGGACTGGGCGGATATGAGCGCCCCGGTCAGTTCCGGGCCAACTTCCAAATGCTCTTTAGCCACCACCGGGAACAGCGACTCCACGCTGAAGGCCAAGGCGTTGAAGATAATGGTGCCTGTCAGCACGGCCCGAACCACCGGGCTCTTAAAGGCGTACCCGAAGCCCGTTTTCGCTGTGCCCCACAGGTTGAAGCTGTCGCTGGACCTGGCGGGCAGCCGGCTCCTCACCAGCATAACGAACAAGAAGGCTAGGCTGTATAGCGACAGCAGCACGGCGAAGGCAATGGTGAAGCCGCCCTGGCCGACCACGACCCCGGCGGCCAGCGGCCCAAGCAGGCGCCCAATGGTGGTGGAGATGGTCTCCAGCGACATTGCTCCCACCACCTGCCGCCCGCCCACCAGCTCGTATATGAAAGAACGCCGCGAAGGAAATTCCAGCACGTACAGCCAGCCCAGCAACAGCGACCCGATGAAGAGGTGCTCCGGCCGGGCCTCGTCGCTGGCGACCAGAAGCAGCAGGATGGCGGTGACGGCCACCGCCATGCCCCGGGCCACGATCATCACCATCCTGCGGTTGGCCCGGTCGGCCACCATGCCGGACACTAAGGCGAACAGCAGCATCGGCGTCCAGCGAAAGGCGAAGAGCAGAGCCACCTGGAGGGCGGAGCCGCCGATGTCGAGCATCAGCAGCGCCATTACCACCGCCTCCATCCACCTGCCGGAATTGTCTGCGCCGCCGGCAATCCAAAGCAGCCTGAAATCGGAATTGCCGAGAACGGCGAGGATGGAACTGGTACGGCCAACTGAGCGGGCGGCGGCGGTCATTTCGGCAAGGACATTCCCGGCAGCATCCCATGGAACGCCGCCTCTGCATTGAATCGGGAGGGAAGAATGAGCGCCCCATCATTCTAGCCAATACTACCGGGCGCTACGGCCATTCCGCGGGCGAATCGGACGGAAAACAGGCCCCGCGCATTGCGGGGCCCAACTGTCAGCGTAAGGTGAGCGCCTTCCTACTTCCCCTTGCTCTCCAGTGCTTCCAGCACGTCTGCCGGGGTGATGGGCAGCTTGTTGATGCGGACGCCGATGGCGTTGGAGACGGCGTTGGCGATGGCCGGCAGCGGGGGGATGATGGGGGCTTCGCCCACGCCCCGCAGCCCGAAAGGATGGCGGGGATTGGGGACTTCCACCATCACCGTCTCAATCATCGGAACGTCCAAGCTGGTGGGCATTCGGTAGTCGAGGAAGCTGGAGTTGAGCATCACGCCGTCGTTGTTGTAGCAGTATTCCTCGTTCAAGGCCCAGCCAATGCCTTGCACCGTACCGCCCTGTATTTGACCCTCGACGTAGCTGGGATGCACGGCGGTGCCTACGTCCATAAAGGCGGTGCAGCGGACTATGTCAACTTTCCCGGTCTCCCGGTCAACCTCAACGTCAAAGATGTTGCCGGCGATGATGGGGCCGACGCCGGTAGAGACCGCCGAGACTGAAGTGGTGATTGGCCCGCCGGTGCGCATCATCCGCCCGGCCAGTTCCTTGAAGGTGAAGCGGTCTTCCGGGTTGCGGGTGCAGGTGAACACTCCGTCTTGGAAAAGCACGTCATCTTCCTGCACTTCCCAGATGGCCGATGCGCGGGCGGCCATCTGGCGTTTGATGTCCTCCGCCGCTTGGATGGCGGCCAGGCCGGTGTCGAAGGCGGTGCGGCTCCCGCCGGTCACGGCGGTGTAGCCGATGGTGTCGGTGTCCACCACCGTCGGGATCACGTCCTCGGCGGCAATGCCCAGCACTTCGGCGGCCTGCATCGCCACGGCGGTGCGGGTGCCGCCGATGTCCACCGACCCGGTGACCAGGTTGATGGTGCCGTTGCTGTTGACAATGATAGTGGCCGCCGACATCTGCCCGGCCTGCCACCGATAGCCCACTGCGACGCCGCGTCCGCGCAATGCCGAGGACGTGGAAGGCTCGCCCAGCGGCGCGTCGTAATGGGGATGGCTCTTCATCGCCTCTTCCATTTCGCGGACGCCGAAGCGCGGGTGGGCCACGCCGTTGGGCATTCGGTCGCCCTCCTTGGCGACGTTCTTCAAGCGAAGCTCCATCGGGTCCAGATCCAGGGCCTCAGCCAGCTCGTCGATGATCGGCTCTATGGCGAAGGCTCCCTGGGGCTGGCCTGGGGCGCGGTAGGCTTGAACCTTCTGCTTGTTGACCACCACGTCATAGCCGTCAATCAACAGGTTTTCGACGTTGTAGGGGCCGGTGGCGCAGAGGGTTCCGCCGCCCACCGGCGAGCCGGGGAAGGCCCCGGCCTCAAAGGCCATCCATGATTGGATGGCGGTTATCTTGCCGTCCTTCGTTGCTCCGATCTTGGTTCTCAAAGTAGTGGCGGATGTGGGGCCGGTGCCCTCGAATACGTCCTTACGGCTCATCACCATCTTGACCGGGCGGCCGGTCTTGCGGGACAGGAGGGCGGCCAGCGGTTCCAGGTAGGTGGTGATTTTCGCGCCGAACCCGCCGCCAATCTCGGTGGGAATCACGCGCACCATATCCTCCGGCACGCCGCAGATGGCCGCCGTGGAGCTGCGGATGGCGAAGGAACCCTGGGTGCAGGTCCAGACGGTAAGGCGCCCGTCGCCGGTCCAGGTGGCCGTGGAGGCATGGGGTTCGATGTAGCCTTGATGCACCGTGCCGGTGTGGTACTCCCGCTCCAGAACCACGTCGGCCTCGCGGAATCCCCTCTCCACGTCGCCCAGCTTGTGCTGGATGTGGCTGGCGATATTGCCCCGCGTCCCGGTGTCTTCGCCCCGGGCGAACCGCTCCTGCTTGAAATGGGTGGAAAGAGTCTCGTGGATAACCGGCGCGTCGGGCCGCATGGCGTCCTCCAGGGACAGCACCGGCTCCAGCACTTCGTAGTCCACGTCAATGAGGGATAGGGCTTGCTCCGCGACGTGGGGGCCGGTGGCGGCCACCGCGGCCACGGCGTGGCCTTGGTAGAGGGCCTTCCGGTGGGCCATAACGTGTTCCGCCATCAACCTGACGTTGCCCTGGGTTTCGGCAAGGTCAATAACCTGATCCTGGATGATTGGAAAGTCTTTGGACGTAATTACGGCCAGCACGCCGGGCAGCGCCTCGGCCCGGCCGGTGTCAATGGAGCGGATGCGGGCGTGGGCATAGGGACTTCGCAGCACCTTGCCGTGCAGCATATTGGCTAACTGGATGTCCGCGCCGTACTTGGCGGCGCCGGTCACCTTGTCGATACCGTCGTGGCGTATGGGCCTAGTGCCGACGACCTTGTAATCACTGCTGGGGCGTTGCTCGGTGGTGGTCATTCGTACCTCCGGCATATGGATGTTTCTAGCTGGGACGGGGCTTGGCAGCCGCCTTTCACTATAGCCGCCGGGCAAGGAATGTCAAACTGTGCCGGGCGCAAATACGGCGGCAATGCAGGCGTTCGCTGACAGAACCATGGGCGGGAAGAAATTATCAGTCCTTTGACCATCAAAACGGAAGCGTTCGGCCAACGCCGGCGACAGCAACCGCAGGGCTGAAAGGCCCTCCCGGCATATGGGGAGGGCCAGCGATTCGGTGGGCGCATTCCCTTTCCTGCGTCCTTAATAACGGGAAAGAAGGGCCTGCTCTCTACGGTCAACTGGAACCGCGGAGCTTGGGGTCAAGCACGTCGCGCAGAGCATCGCCCAGCAGATTCCAAGCGAACACCACCAGAGTAATAGCCAAGCCGGGGAATACCGCTACCCACCAAGCGACTTCCACGTGCTTGCTTGCTCCGTTCAGCATTCCGCCCCAAGTCGGCACGCTGGGCGGCACCCCTACACCCAGGAAGCTGAGCGATGCCTCCACCACAATGGCCCAGCCCAAGGAGATGGTGGCGAGCACAATGTAGGTAGCCATCAGGTTCGGCGCCATATGCCTCAGCATGATGCGCAGGTCGCCAACGCCCACCGCTCGCGCCGCCAGCACATAGTCGGTCTCCTTGATGCTGAGGGCTTGAGAGCGGATAGTGCGCGCAGCGCCGGGCACAAACACCGCGCTCAAGGCGATTACCACGTTCACTATCGAAGCCCCCAGCACCGCCATGATGGCCAAAGCCAGAATCAGGGCGGGGAATGACATTATCGCGTCCATCACTCTCTGGATCGCCAGGTCGGTCTTTCCGCCGAAGTAGGCGCTGATCAGCCCCAGCCCGAATCCGATGCTGACTCCAAACAGCACGCTAAGAATCCCGACAACCAAAGATATCCTGGCGCCGTAAACCAGTCGGCTGAACACGTCCCTCCCGATTTGGTCGCCGCCCAGAAGCATCTCGCTGCTGGGATTAGCCAGCACTGTCTTGTGATTGGTCAATTCAGGGTCGTGGGTGGCAATAAGCGGGGCGAATATGGCTATCAGAATGAGCAGGATGGCGATAACCGCTCCGCCCGCGCCGAGGGGCTTGCTCACGGAAAAGTCGCGAAGGTTTTTCCAAACCGTTGGCTTGGGACGCATCCCGGCGGGAAGGGTCCCGGCCGCTCCCGGTGTGAACTGCACCAATTCCTCGGGTTCTCGCATTTCTCGGGCCATGGCCCTCACCCCGGCCTGCTCCTTTCAGAGAAGGCGATATTAGTCTGATGGTCTACGAGTACCGGATACGCGGGTCCAGCCAAGCGTACATCAAGTCCACCAGCAGATTCAGCAGCAACACCATAAAAGCCACAATCATCACCAAGGCTTGAATCATGGTAAAGTCGCGCCAAGTGATGCTGTCGATCAGCAGCTTTCCCATCCCCGGCACCAGGAAGATTTGCTCAATCACCACCGTCCCCGCCAAGAGCCGCCCAATCTGCCAACCTGAAATGGTAAGCACCGGCAGCGAAGCGTTCTTGAGGGCGTGGCGCACAATGACCACCCGTTCCGCCAAGCCTTTGGATCGGGCGGTGCGAATGTAGTCTTCCCGAAATACCTCCAGCATCGCCGACCGGGTCACCCTGGCGATGAGGGCCATGTTGTAAAACCCCAGGGCGACAGCCGGGAAGATGAGCTGCTGCAAGTTGGACAGCGGGTCCTCCCAAAGGTCGGAATAGCCCAAGGGCGGCAGCCAGCCGAACACGTTTACTAGGAGCAGTATCAGGAGTATGGCCGTCCAGAAAGTGGGCATCGCCACTCCGGCTATGGCGATAAGCCTGGCTATGTAATCGCCCCATGAGTCCTGGAAAACCGCCGATACCACCCCAAGGGGCATAGCCACCACGGTAGCCAGCAGCAAAGCGAGAATCGTCAGTTCGATGGTGATGGGCAGGCGTTCCTTCAGGTCATCTATGATGGGCGTGTCGTAGGTCATCGACAACCCGAAGTCGAGCCGGAGCATGTCCCAAATCCAGTTGCCGTACTGGGCCGGCAGGGACTTGTCAGTGCCCAACTGCGCCCGGAGATTGTCCAACTGCTCTTGGGTGAACTCGGCGTCCCCGTCTCCAATCAGACGGAGGTAGGCGGGATCGCCGGGTATGACCCGCATCAAGGAGAACACGAGGATAGTGACGAGAATCAGCGTGGGTATAACCAGCAACAGTCTCTTCGCCACGTAGAGGTTCATTTTCCCTCCGCCCTGTGGCCTTTCGGCTTAAGTGTGTCAGCGCCCGGCGGCCTTTGGACACCGGGTGCTGACCTTCCCGTCCTCTCCGGGTTTACGAGGTTTACGGGGCCGCCCCGTCTTTTTCTGCCGGTATCGCTAATTGTCCTCGAACCAGAGGTGTTCCTTGTTGGTGTGGTTGGCAAAGCCGGACGCAACATTGTAGTTCTTGATCCGGTTATCCACGTAGGGAATCAAAAGGCCCCAGTGGGTGATCACGTTGTGGGTATCCTCGTACAGGATATAATCGCCCATCTCCAACACCAGTTCGCGGCGCTTTTCGAGATCGCTTTCCTGCTGTTGCGCCTCGTAAAGCTCTCTGATCCTGGGAGGTTCCCATTCACTGTAATTCCTTGTGCCGGTGGACAGGTAGGCGCCGCCAATGATCTGGTCCGGATCCAAGACCAAGATGCCGTTGCCGTGGAAGCCCAGTTTCCAGTCGCCGCCCTCATACCGGACATATCCGGCGGCAGGCTCTTCGGGCTGCACTGTGGCTTCGATATTCAGCCAGCGCTTCATCTGGTCGGCAGCCACCTGAGCCATTTCCGGGAAGGACAGGAAATTGGCGGCCATGATGGTAGTCTCGAAACCTTCGGCGTAGCCGGCCTCGGCCATCAGCCGCTGGGCCTCGGCTATATCCTCGGGGTGCTTTTCGCCGTCTGCGGTCTGCCTGATGCCCGGCAGCTCGCTGAGTTCCTCGCTGGTGTGATAGAACCAGGCATCCGGAGGGAACGGGGCGCCCACCGGGTAGAGACCTGCGCCGAAAATCTCGGAGAATGCCTGGCGGTGCAATACCAACTGAAGGGCGCGCCTGATCCTTACGTCAGTGAACGGCTCTTCCTTGGTGTTGATCAATAGCCCCAGCCAGACCGTAGGCCCGGCATAGAACACCTGGCCTTTGCCCTCCTTGTCCTCAGCCAACTCCTGGGCCTCCCGAGCATTCATGTTGCTGTTCAGATAGGCCGTCATCAGGACCTGCTCGGCCTTGTAGGCGGCCACGATCCGGCTGGAGTCGTTGATGATGAAGTACTTCATCCCGTCTAAGTAGGGCAGCCCCTCCTTGAAGTAATCCTCATTCTTTTCCCACTCGTAGGACACGTCCTTGTCGTGCTTGACCATCTTGAACGGGCCGGAGCCGAGGATGTTCTCTTCCAGCCTCATGTTTCTCTGAGTTTCCGGGGCGTCGCCCACCCAGTGCTTGGGCCAGATCTTCATAAAATCGGTGGCAAGGAAGTTCAGAAAGGCAGCCGAAGGGAAATTCAGTTCAACTTCCACGCTATGCGGGTCGATGGCTCGGGAAGACTTATAGTAGGGCCGAATCTGGCCGGAGCGAGGGCGGGGCACGTCTGTCCGCACCATTTCTTCCAAGCTGAACACTACGTCATCAGACGTGATTGGCTCGCCATCGTGCCATCTGGCATTTTCAGGAAGGTTGAATACGTACTTGACCCCATCTTCGCTGATGGTCCAGCCGGTGGCGAGGTCGCCGCGAATATCCACTGGTTCCGGGGTCTCCCCGTTGTAGTGGACGAGTCCGTTGGAGAATGGCGAAGTGGGCGTCATGCACGTGCCGCCGGAGCCGCATTCCATAATGTTCCAATGGGCCACGTTGCCGGCCACGTGCACCGGAATCACGCCGCCGTACTTGCCGTCGGGGTTGCCACGAGCCGGAGCGGTCACTGAGACCTCTTCCGGCACGGGCGTTGCGGTAGCGCCCGCCGCGACCCGCGTAGCCACCGCCTGGGGAGGCGCGGCGGTCGCCGGAGCGGCAACGGTCGCCACTGGCGCAGTGGTGGGCTGCGATTGCGCCGGAGCGGTTGTCGCGCCAAGCGCGGACGTGGCTGCGGGAGCGGGGGCCGCGGTCGCCGTTGGGGCTGCTTCCGTTTCGGGCGTCGGCGTGGCGGATGAGCCGCAGGCCAAGGTCAAAAGCAGACCCATCGCTACCAGGCCGAGGAGCAGCGCTCCGGGATTCCAGATTCGAGTCGCCATTTTCAGCACACCTCCAGAATTCTTACGCCGCAACATGAACCGCCCGTTTATATCCAACGGCGCTCAATTGATGCGTTATGTCCTGCCGGAACCTGTTCAACCATTTCTTAAAGTATTCGACAGTTTATGTACGATAATCGTCATATATGCTACGAATCTTGTCTTTTTGATTGCTAATATCTTGCTGAGTTAAAAGAATTTGCCGAATCCGGCAGAAGTTCAGCGGAATATAGAGTATAGGCAGCCGCAAAGTCAATAGCCGTTTCATCCCCCAACAATCGTAGTGACCCTTCGGAATGACAATGCGATTTTCTCAGAAATTACCACCCGCTCCGGGGTTTGTAGTACAGTATTCCAAGGTTCGCTATCCTTGCTTTGCCTGATTGACCGGAAGAGATGGCGTCTAATCCGCCGGAGGTTCCCTAGGATGTGATGCCTCGCGGACGAAATGACCGCGCCGGCAGGCTCAGCTTCCGGTTACTGCGGGCAGCCGACATCTGTACGAAAAGGAATCCGACATGAACTCAAGAGGAAAACCGGTCGCTGTGGTGATTGGGGCGACATCCAAATGGCAGTCAGACGGCCGCAACACTCACCTGGTGCACGGCGGCGATATTGACGACAGCGAGTTGCCCGTCGGCGTGCGCTGGGGTGTGGGGGGAGCCATCTCCCTGAAATTTGCGCAGGAGGGCTTCTTCACCGTGCTGACCACCCGCAATGCCGCCAACGCAGCTCCATTGGAGACTGCGATCCGGGAACAGGGCGGCGACGGCATGATTGTCGAGCTGGACCTGGCGTCCCTCGACTCCATATCGGAAGCCTTCGCCCGGATCCGGGAAGAGGCCGGCGACCCGGACGTCTTGGTATACAACGCGGGCTACCTGGAAGGGCGCGACCTTCCGCCCGAAATGGAACTGCTGGAATACATTCCTTTCGAGATGTTCGAGACCGCCCAGCACATCGCCAGCAGCGGCCCGTTTTTGGTCGCCAAAGAAGTGCTGCCCTCCATGCGGGAGCGAGGCGAGGGCACAATCCTGATTTCCAACAACAATTTTTCTCTGCGGGGCAGAAAGCGGTACACCGGACAGTCGCTGTATTACCCGCGGGTGCTGATGCGCGCGCTGGCCCAAGCCCTGACGGAGGAGTACTCCGAGCACGGCGTCCATGTCGCCAACGTGGTAATAGACGGCATGATTGATTCTCCGGGCACCCGGGCCCTGCCCCATGCCCGGCAGAACCCTGATTTGCTGATGAATCCCGTCAAAATTGCCGAGGCTTTCTACTACCTGCACACCCAGGACAGGTCTTGCTGGACCCACGAACTGCAATTGACCCCCTTCCCCACCAAGCCGAGTTTCTGAGGTCAATTCGCCGGGGCCTGCGCGTAGCCTGAATAAATCGACCGGAGTATTAGCATGAATGTCGGAATGATGATGGTCTTCTCCAGTTACGGCTGGGAGGAAGGCTCGGACGGCCAGATGTGGGAAGAGGAGCTGCGCTTGGCCGAAATCGCCGCGGACTCGGGGTTTGACAGCCTTTGGTCCGCAGAACACCACTTCAATGATTATTCCTTCGTGCCGGACAATCTACAGCTGATGACTCACCTCGCGGCCAAACATCCCAGCATAGACGTGGGTACGGCGGCGGTGATTCTCCCTTGGCATAACCCGTTGCGGGTGGCTGAAAATGCCGCCGTTCTCGATATGCTGAGCGGCGGCCGGCTGCGGCTAGGTTTCGGGCGTGGTCTGGCGCGGCGCGAATTCGAGGCTTTCGGCATCAGCATGGATGAATCCCGGGACCGTTTCGACGAGGCGGCCCCGATGATTGTCGAGGCCCTAAAGAGCGGCTTCATCGAAGGCGATGGGCCGTACTACAAACAACCCCGCGTTGAGATCCGGCCCCGTCCGCAGCATTCCTTCGACGGGCGCATCTACGCCGTTGCCGCCAGCGACGAGTCCGTTCTCTCGGCAGCCAAGCTGGGCGCCCACGTTGTGATGTTCGCCGACCGTCCCTGGGAGCTGCGGATGCCGGGAATCGAGCGCGGCCGGGCCCTGCACCGCGAGTTTCACGGCACGGAACCCCCGGCCCTGATGCTGACCGAATTCGTCGTGTGCGGCGCTGACTTGGAACAGTGCGAGGAAGAGGCGCGCCAGTACCAGGGCAAGTTTGTCGAAAGCAACTTCCATCACTACGAGTTTCTCAGCGACCACTTCAGCCAAGTGAAAGGCTACAACGCCTACCAGCAGAAGGCCGAAATCGCCCGTTCGGCCGGTCTCGAAGGGGCGATCGAAGGTTTTATGAAGGCTGCCAGTTGGGGCACGCCGGACAAGATCCTGCGGGGTCTTGAGGAGCGCCGGGAACTGCTCGGCGATTTCGAGTGGAACGTCGCCTTCCGTTTCGGCGGCATACCCCTTGACGTTGCAGAGCGAAGCCTGAAGCTCTTTGCCGAAGAAGTGCTGCCGGTCTTGAAATCTTGGTAGTCCCCGGACTGTCGGCGCAGCGCCGGCGGCTTGGGCCGGCTTGCCGCCGACGCTGGCGCTGACCGGCCAGCGGCGTGGACAAGACCTTGCCGCCGTCTCCATTGGCGGAGCGATGCGTCTCTGAATTGTGTCAGAGCCTTTGCTCTGCTTAGAATACAGCCGTCGAGAATCATCACCCCCGATCCCCTTTTAACGGAGCGTGTTATGGCACAACTGGAACTGCCCTCCGGTAATCCGGTGGAAGTTGACGATCTCCTTTTTGAGTTTGTCCGGGACGAAGTAGCGCCCGGCACGGCCTGGAGCGCCGAGGCCGTTTTCCGGCACTTGGGTGAACTGGTCGAGGAGTTCGACCCGCCCAACCGGGCGCTGCTGGAGCGCCGGGCCAGCGTTCAGCAACAGATCGACAATTACTACCGGCAAAAGCGGGAGTCCGGCTGGCGCCCCTCGCCGGAATCCCGAGAGCAGGACGCAGCCGAACTGGAGCAGTTCCTCATTGGCATAGGCTACCTGCAACCGGACGGGCCGGTGGACTTCGAGATGACCACCCCGCAGTTGGACGCGGATATGGACCAGAACGGCCCGGAACTGGTCACCCCGGTCTCCAACGCCAGCATGGCTGTCGGCGGGGCCAACGCCCGCTGGGGCAGCCTCTATGACGCCTACTTCCTCAGCGACGTTCACCCCGAGATCGACCGCGAGGAACAGCGTCCGGCCCGCCTGCGGATGGTGGTGGCGGAAACCAACGCCTTCCTCGACCGCCACGTGGCCCAATGGGACGGCGCCGACGGAATTGGAGAAATCGAATCTTTTTCGGTTCGGGAAACCGGCGGAGGGAAATACGAGCTGGCCGGGCGCACAGCCCGCGGCGAGGCGCGGCTGCGCGACTCAAGCAAGCTCTTTGGCTTCAACCTCAGCGGGCCGGGCGAGCTGGACGAATTTTATCTGGAAAACAATGGGCTGCGGATACTGTTTCAGCTTTACGAGGGCGGGCGGGTTGACCCGGACAACGGCCAGTTCCGCGACCTCATCATCGAGTCGGCCATCACCAATATCGTGGACTTTGAGGACGCCGTGGCCGTGGTGGACGCCGAAGATCTGGTGACCTCGCTGCGCAACTACCTGGGCCTCATCCGGGGCGACCTAGCGGGCTACGGCTCCCGCGGCAATCGCAAGACGCTAAATTCGGATAGAAGCTGCACCGGCGCCGACGGCCAGCCCCGCTTCCTCAAAGGCACCAGTCTGATGTCGGTGCGAAACGTATCCCTCCATATGTACACCGGCATCGTCAAGGTGGGCGGTCAGGAAGTCCCGGAGCGGATGCTGGGGCTGCTGCTGACCACCCTCATCGCCGCCAGCCACGACCAGGGATCCAACGGCGAGGCCAAGGCCGACGGCTCCGGGCCGATGCCAACGCGGGGCCCCAACAGCAGTCGGGGACTGGTCTATCAGGTGACCCCCAAGCTGCAAACCGCGGAGGAAGTGGCGGAGCAGGTGCGGCTGTTCGAGGCCATCGAGGCCCGGCTGGGCCTGACGCCCGGCTGTATCCTCATCGGCATTATGAACGAAGAGCTGGGCCTGACCCTGCAACTGGCCGACGCGCTGCGCGCCGCTCAGGGACGGGTTTTCTTCACCAACACCGGCTTCCTCGACCGCACCGGTTCTCAGATCCGGGCGCAGATGCACGCCGGGCCGGTGGATCTGCGCGACGATTTGACGCAGGAGACGTTCAACTTAAGCTACGAACGCCACAATGTGGACGTAAGCCTCCGCGCCGGAGTCAACCGCCACGGCAAAATCGGCAAGGGAATGCAGGTGCGCAACCGCGCCATGGCGGAGATGCTGGAGCGGAAAATAGACCACCCCCGCACCGGCGGCAACACGGCCTGGGTTCCTGCGCCCTACCCCAGCGACCTGCACTCCATGCACTACCATATGATTGACGTGGATCAGGTGCAACGGGTTATGCTGGACTCCCCGGCCCTGAACATAGAGCGCGTTTCATTGCTGTCCTTCCCGTTGCTCAAAGAAGAAAAGCTGGCCGATCCGGCGATAAAGGCCAACCTGACCCTCCGTTACGCCCACAGCATGGTGGCCTACGTGGAGCCATGGGTGCGCCGCGGCATTGGGTGCAGCGGAGTGCCCAACTTCGACCAGATTGAGGAGATGAAAGACCGGGCCACCGAGCGCATAGACGGGGCCATTCTAGCCAACTGGCGGCTGCACGGCGTCATTGACCAGTCGGAAGTTGAACAGGCCATCCTTGAAGCCGCCGAAGTCGTGGACGCCCAGAGCGCCGGGACTGCCGGGTACGAACCGCTGGCCGACACGCCAACAAAGCGGGAAGCTCTGCTCAGCAACCCGGCCATCGTCGCCGTGCTGGAAATCATAGACGACGCGCTGTCTTCCCCCAGCGCCTACGTGGAACCGGCTCTGTTCCGCAACCGCCAAGCGGTGAAGGCGGCGGAGAAATAAAATTCCTTCTCCCCGGGGGAGAAGGTTAGGGCGAGGGCGTTCCGGCGGGGCGGGCAATGCGCGGGAGGAGTACGCGACGCCCGCCCCGCCGGAGAGGGGGTGGTTGCCCCTGAGCGCCGATTACGGGCGGGGTGGGCCAGGCGCGCAGCCCATTACAGACTGCTCCCACCCCGTCCGGCAGCGCCCCCGCGATTGGGGCAGAGATTGTCAGGTTAAGGGCTGTCGCCGGCGAACCAGCGCGTGAAGCCTGACGCCGGCTTCCGGCGTGAGACCGGATGCTCGCCGGGGCGTCCGATAAGCAGCATCGTCGCCAGCTCCCATGCTTCATCGGCCCCCAGCAGTTCCTTCAGGCCCGGGTGCCGGGTAACGCCGCCGGTCTCCCAAGTAACCGCCAGCCCCTCGGCGGCCCCGGCCAGCGAAATGTTGTGGGCCGCGATGCAGACCGAGGCATAATTTTCCTTGGTGGTCGCTTCGTCTTGGCCGGGAACGGCGTAGACATAGATGACCACCGGCGGTTCCAACACCTTCTGCCGGGCGGCGTCGGCCCGGCGCTGGTCGCCGGTGCGCTCCAGTTGGAACTCGCGGGCAAGCTCCGCCGCCTTAACCCGGGCCGGGCTGCCCTGCTCCAGAACGAAGAAGCGCCACGGCTCGGTCAGGCGATGGTTGGGCGCCCATACGGCAGCGTCCAGCATCCGCTCGATAGCCATCCGGTCAACGGCGGCGCCGGAAAACTTCCAAGCGCTCCGCCGCGCATAGATGGCGTGGTACACGCTCAAGGATTGGGCTGCTTTTGCTGTCATCGCAATTCATCCCCTTTCCGTATACTATTCTTCATTCCGGTGCAGACGGGAATCATTATCGTCAGCCGGCCGGCTATCAGAACTTTCGGTTCCTTCGGGCATATTAAGCCCCTCGATAAGATCCTGAAACACCTGGGGAATGGGGGTCGAAACCTCTTGCCGGTGGTCCAGGTGTCCGGGGGCCGGCGCGTCGGCCTCAAGGACGTTGTGCTGATGGCCGTCCCACTCCGGTTCCGAAGGGGAAAACTCGCCGTCCATAAAAATGGGCAGTCCCAGGTGAATCGCCATGGCCAGCGCCGCCGCCGCGTCAACGCAGGCGGTGCGCATCCCGTCGGATGTCACCATACGCATCAGGCCGGCCACTTCGTCGCCCGCGCCCATCCGTTTGATGATGACGTGGCTGACTTTGGCGTTCAGGGTCTCCGCCATACGGACAGCCAAGTGATGCAGCGGGCAATGGTCGGAGGCCAGTCCTCGCATTTCCACGGCCAGCATCCGGGCCTGCTCCAAGGAGAGATGGACCACGTATGCCGACTTTCCGTTGCGGAGCCGCAGCAACAGCTCGCCGCGCCACCCGTCTTTGCTCCGGCGAATCAGGTATGGAAATACCGGCGTCATACGCGCCCTCCCGGATTTGATTCTTGGCAGCCAGTACAGGCGGATTCCAACCGTCCATCCTGAGCTTGTCATTCATCCTGGGTTGTCGAAAGGACGAACGGTTGGATCCTGGGACTCCATCATCCTGCGAACCGCGGGTACGCCCTGGCCCTCTCCCGCAACGGGAGATGATGCCGGTTAGGGCAGCACCCCGGTTTCGCGCAGCAGCCGCTGGGTGCCTTCCAGATCGGACAGATCCTTCAGCGGTATGCTGGGGTGATTGATAGCGTCCAAGGGAACCAGCACGTGGGGAACTCTCACGCCCTCCACCAGCGGATACTCAAAGGTCTGCCCGGCGAAATACTGCTGTCCCACGCGGGAGAGCATAAACTCCAGGAATTTCTCAGCGGCGTCCTTGTTATCCGAAGAGGCAAGGATTCCGGCCCCGGCCACCATTACTGTCGCGCCGGGCCCGCCGTCTCGCGGGTGGTAGTTGCGCGCCGCAAAGTCTTCGCCCTCCTCGGCCAGGAAGCGGAACAGGTAATAATGGTTGACCAAGCCGACGTCTATCTCGCCGGCGGCCACCGCGGCCACCTGGGGCGTGTTCTTGGGATAGATGGTCGGATTATTAGCCTGCACGCCTTCCAGCCATTCGGTAGCCCTTTCCTCCCCCCACAATGCGCGCATGGCGGTCACCATCGTCTGGAATGATGCGTTGGTGGGCGCCCAGCCGATGCGATCTTTCCACTCCGGGTTCACGAAGTCCCAAACATCGTCGGGCAGTTCTTCCTCGCTGATTCGCTCCGGGTTATAGACCACGGTGCGGGCGCGTCCCGACAGCCCGACCCACTTGCCTTGCGGGGAGCGGGCCCAGTCCGGCACCCGGCTCAGCACCCGGTCGGGCAAGGTAGAGAGCATCCCCTCCACCGCCCCCAGGCCGCCCGGGTCCTGGGCAAAGAAAATGTCGGCGGGCGAGTTTCCGCCCTCTTCCAGCAACGTCGCCGCCAGTTGCGGCGTGCCTGCGTACTTAACCTCAACCTCGACGCCCGTGGCCTGGCTGAACTGCTGGATAACGGCGTCCACCAGCGATTCACTGCGGCCGGAGTAGATTACCAGCGGCTCTTGGGACGGCATCTGACTCATCCGCTCTGCGTCGGCGGCGGCCAGGGCGGCGGCGATGGCCTCTTCTATCTGGGCTTGAGTAACCCCCGGCGTCGCCGCCGATTCCACCGACGAAACCGCCGACTCCACCGCCGCTTGCACCAGTTCTTCCACATCTGCAACGGTCAAACCCGGCGTCATGGAGTCCGCCACCGCCCGCTCCACCAAGGATTGCAGTTGTTCCTCGGTAATGGCCGGTTGTTGGCTCTCGCCGGATTCCTCGGGCAGCGATTCGGCCACGGCGCCCTGAACCAGGGAGCGCAGTTCCTCCATATTGAACGGCGTAGGCGTAGGCTGCGGGGTGGCGGTCGGCTGGGTTCCACAGGCCGCCAGCAACAGCGACAGCGCCAGCAGCGCCGCCACGGATAAGGAAAGTCTCCAAACCTTGAGCATAAATCGAAACCCCCTGCTTGCGGATTCTAGAATTTGTGCATTGCGTATCGCGTGCTTAGTCCAACCTTTAAGGTATACATCATTGATACGAATGCGTGTAGATAATATAAGCACAGTTTGATATGTGTCAATAGTTAAAGTTGTTTAATCTGCGGACAAGAATATGCTCGTGTTGGCACACAATGACCCGCTCAATCCTGCCAGAAGGCCCTGGCCAGAAGGATATGGGAACCTTCCCCCGGCTGACAGATGGCAATGGCGTCCGGTCGCGGTTATTGCTAAGATTGCCGAGACGGCCATTGCGCCGGAATCTGCGGAGGACAAATAGCACAGATGAGCCAACTCGCCAAAGGAAACATTATCCCCGGAATGCGCTACCGCAACGCGCCCGCCGCCATAGACTGGCTTTGCCAAGCCTTCGGTTTCTCGCGCCATCTGGTCGTCCCCGACAACCGGGGCGGCATCGCCCACGCCCAGCTCACCCTGGGCAGTGGTATGATTATGCTGGGGTCGGTGCGCGAGTCCGAGGAATGCGACGGTCTGGTGAAGACGCCCCAGGAAGCGGGCGTCAATACGCAGTCTCCCTACATAATCATCCCGGAAATAGACGCCCATTATCAGCGGGCCAAGCAGGCCGGAGCGGAAATCGTCTACGAAATCGCCGACCAAGACTACGGCGGACGGCTGTACACCGCCCGCGACCCCGAGGGCTACCTGTGGAACTTCGGCTCCTATGACCCCTGGGTCTAGCGCCAGGGAATTCTCCCGCCCTCCGGGAGAAGGAATTTATAAGAGGCAAGGCAATGCTAATCGTAGATTCGCAGATACACATCTGGGGCAGCAATCTTCCCGCCAACCCGGCGCACCGGCAAATCACCTCGTATACCGCCGAGGACGTGCTGCGGGATATGGACGAGGCCGGCGTGGACGCCGCGGTGATTCACCCGCCGGGCTGGGATCCCGGCGCAGACGATTTGGCGTTGGAGGCGGTCCGGCAACACCCCGGCCGTTTCTCCATCCTAGGCAAATTCCCGCTGGACGACCCGGCCAGCCGGGGGTTGATTGACGGCTGGAAGCGGCAGCCCGGGATGCTGGGCCTGCGGTTTACCTTCCTACAGCCGCACCAGCAGACCTGGCCCACCGACGGCACTATGGACTGGCTGTGGCCCGCGGCGCAGGAAGCCGGGCTGCCGGTGGGCTTGGCCTGCGCCAACTTCCTGCCGGTGGTGGGCCAGGTGGCGGAGCGCTACCCGGGGCTGAAACTCATCGTAGACCACATGGGCCGCGGGCAGCGGGCGACCGACGAGGCGGCCTTCGAGACGCTGCCCGATTTGCTGGATTTGGCGCAATACCCCAACGTGGCCTGCAAGGCTTCGGGCGCGCCCAGCTACTCCAGCCACCCCTACCCCTACCGCAATATCCACGACTACATCCACCAAATCTATGACGCCTTCGGCCCCGACCGCACCTTCTGGGGCACCGACATCACCCGGATGCCCTGTTCTTGGCGCCAGTGCATCACCATGTTCACCGAAGAACTGCCCTGGCTCACCGGCCAAGACCTGGAAAAGGTGATGGGCCGCGCGCTGTGCCAGTGGATTGGCTGGGAGCTGCCGGGGATCTAGGCCGAACACGCAAGAATAACGAACGCCGGGCCGGTTTCGGACCGGCCCAGCGTTCCCGTTGCCGTCAGCTCACGAAAGGGTCAGATTTCGACGGGATTGCCGCTCATCATCCATTCGGCGTAGGAGCCGTCATAGAGGCGCACCTCATAGCCCGCCTGCTTCAGGGCCAGGTAGGGCAGCGACGCCCGCAGTCCGCTGCGGCAGTAGGCGATGACCGAATCGCCGGGGCCGATGTCCGCCGATGCCAGGGCCTGCTCCATCCGCTCGGTCTCAACCAGCAGCCGGCCGTCCTGCCCGGCCAGTTCGCTCCAGGCTAGGTGCAGCGCGCCGGGAATGTGGCCGGGGCGCTGGTCTATCTCCGCCTCGCCCCGGTATTCCTCTGCCGAGCGGGTATCCAGCAGCTTGGCGGCCCCCGGGTTCGCTGCGTCGCGCACTGTGGCGCGGATGCCGGAATCGACCCGCGGCGTGAAGCTGCGGGCCTCCGTTGGCACCGGGCGGTACAGCACCTCGCGGCCCTGCTCCTTCCAGTGGTCATAGAGCAGGTCCATTATGTGGATGTCGTCGCGGCCCAGATATTCCAGGATCCAAGCGTGCATCGCAGCGTTGCGCCCGTCCTGACCGTCGTACAGCACCGGAATAACGCCGTCACCCAACCCGGCGGCGCCGAACCGGGCGGCCAGCTCTTCCGGCGGGCGAAGGCGGCCTTGTTCGTCTTGCAGCTTTTTCAGCGGAACGCTGACCGCGCCCCGCAGGTGGCCCATCAGGTAACGCATGGCTGACCTGGGGTCTATCAGCAGATACTCTGGGCGGCCGATGTGTTCCTCAACCCAGTCAGCGGATACGAAGGCCGCCATTAGCCGATCGCTTCGAAGTCGGTGGAGACCTGAGTGGGGTTGACCACCGACTGAGTGACCGGGGAGCCTTCGACGGCCAGCCGCCAGATTTCGCGCAGCGTGTCTTCGTCGGCGTCGGCGCGGACGTAGCACTTGGCGGAGATGCTGCCATAGCCGGGGTTGCCCTCGTCTTCCACGCCCGCCCACTTGCGTATGTTGTCGAAGTAGCCCTCCACCGCCACTTCCAGGTCGTGAATCCGCACGCCCTGCTTGGTGGCATTGACCACGAAGCCGACGGTCATACAGCTTCCGATGGCCGAGAGAAGCTGCTCATGGGCGCTGGCGGCTACGTCGGTGGCGGTGAGGTCGCCGGGTTCGTCCATGTCCACCGTGTGGTTGCGCATAAAGGCGCGGGCCTTCATTCCGCCCTGCCAGGCGACGCGGGACTTCCACGGGCCGGTAACTGCGTTGAACACCTCGGGGTCGCGGAAGGAATCCAGCACTTCGGCCAGCTTTTCCCGGGGAAGCCCGTTCAGGTCTCTTTCAGGTTCCTGTGCCATTTGGACGCTCCTGCACTTAATTGGCTGATGTTATGGGGCGAGGATGCCCTTCGCCTTGGCCCTCTCCCAGACGGGGAGGGATTCAGCGGCTTGTTTTTAGCTGTATTCGGCTCTCAGGATATGAGCGGCCTCGGTAATGGTTCGCATCTTCTCGATGGCGACAGCGTGGGTGTTGACGTTGCGCTCGGCGAAGGTGCCGAATCCGCAGTCGGGATTC
Source organism: Dehalococcoidia bacterium (assembly GCA_965213725.1). Classification (GTDB taxonomy): domain Bacteria; phylum Chloroflexota; class Dehalococcoidia; order Lucifugimonadales; family UBA3495; genus VXOI01. The sequence continues at coordinate 3,081,066 of OZ243924.1, read as the reverse complement.
AGGTAAATCTTGTCCGGGTCGAAGTACTGTAACAGTTCCTTCACCCGGGCCACTATCTGCTCCGGCGGCTCGATTTCGTCGGTTCGCGGGTTGACCACGCCGAGGCCGATCTCCTTTTCGTTGCTGTATTCCTTGAAGACCTCCATCTCGCCAGCGCGGGGCGTGGCGCACTCCAGCACCAACTGATCTATGTTCATCTGCACGAGGTACGGCAGCATCGGGCCATAGTTGCCGGTCAGCAGCACTTCCTCGCGGCGGCTCCAGTTCCCCCGGCAGACGTGTACGCCAGTCTTGATGCCGGTGATGCCGTCCAGGGTTTCGTTCATCAGCCGCACCGCCATCTCCAGCTCGTCGGTGGGGTCGCGGCGGTTGGGCAGGGCGGCGCACATAAAGGTCTCGGTGGTTTCCTCGCCGAAGACCACCTGGGAGAGCGTCGGCTCATCCAACTGAACGAAGTCGCAGCCGCTGTCCCGCAGCGCGATGATCTCTTCCCGCAACAGGGCCACCACGTCCTTCGCCAGGTCGTCGGGCGTGGGATACGCCCTGTCGGACAGCCCCTCGAACCAAGCGGAGCGGGTGAGCATATAGGGCCCGGGAATCGGAATCTTGATGGCGCGGTCGGTATGTTCTTTAAGGAAGGCCAGTTCATCCAGCGCCAGCCCTTGGCGCTTGCTCAGCGCCTCTATGGCGATGGGGCTCTTGATGGCGAAGGCGGGAACGTCCAGCGCGCGCAGCACCTCTTCCATGCGCGCGCGGTCGGAGGAATAGTTCAGCAGCTCCGATACCTTCATCAGTTGCATACCGTTGAGCTTGTCCACCGCGAAGGAATAGAAGTTGTCACGGCGTTGCTCGCCGTCGCTGAGGATGTCCACTCCGGCCTCTTCCTGGGCGCGGATGCAGGCCAGCACCTCGCCGTCGGCCACTGCCATAAAGTCCGCCAGCGTGGACTCGCCGGCCTCCTTGCTGCGCAGCGCGCGAACCAGTTCGTTGGAGCGAGGCCAGCTACCCACCACGGTAACGGGAAATAGAGGAGTGTCTGCCATTCCTTAACTCCGGGGGCGCGCGGCCCCGCCAGCCGCAGGCTGGCACGATTTTGGGCAGGTTAAGACGGCGATTCTGCGGGAACCGCCCGTTGAAAGGGTATCCATACAGCCCTGTCGTGTCAACCTTGAAACCGGCAGTCCCAACGGGTGTTGACATTGCGCAAAAAGCGCCGCCATTCCCGCCAAAGCGGGAATGGCGGATGAGGCCAACGGCTCATACGGCAATACCGGAAACCGGCCGGAATACCGCCGCCGCCGCTACCACTGCACGAACATCGGCATCACCACGTGAACGTAGTTGTCGCTGTCGCCGACGGGCTTGAACACGCCGGGGCTTGAGGATGTGGTGGTCTCGATGGCTACCTGTCCCCGGTCCAGCACAGACAGCACGTCCAAGAGATAGCGGCTATTGAAGGCTATCTTGCCCTCTTCTCCTTCCAGTTCCGCCACGTCCACTTCGTCCTGATCGTCGCCGACCTCTTCGGAGCGGGCCGAGATGAGCAGCTTGCCCCCCGGCGCTTGATCGTCCTCGTGGGGCATGACATGCATCCGTATGATGTTGGAGCCGTCGCGGGCGAAGATGGCGGCGGTGCGGGTGGCCCGCAACGTGGCCTGCGAATCCAGTATGGCCCGGGTGGTGTAGCTTTGCGGGATGAGCTGATCGTAATTGGGGAAAGTGCCTTGCAGCAGTTGCGAGACCAACTCCACAGTATCGCTGCCCTGCAACCGGAACATGACCTGCCCCTTCTGCGGCGTGATCATAATCTCAACGGCGTCATCGCGGTCGCCCAGCAGCCGGTTGAGTTCGTTCATCGTCCGGGCGGGTATGATGACGCTCATCTCTTCCGGGGTGGAGTGGGCGAGGGTTCCGTGATGCACGGCGAGGCGGAAGCCGTCGGCGGCGGCCATGGTGAACTGGCCTTCCCGCAGCTTCACTTCCACGCCGGTCAGCACCGGGCGGGACTCCTCGGTGGCTGCGGCAAAGGCCACCCGCGCGATGGCCGCCCGCAGCGCCGCCGGCTCGGCCCGGGCCGTCACTGCGTCCTCTACCATGGGTATGGGCGGGAATTCCGCCGCGTCGGTCCCGTTGATGTTGGCCTGGGAGCGGCCCGACTTTATCTGAAGCTGGCGGGAGCCTTCCTCTATGTTTATGTCAATCCGGTCGCTGCCCAGCGAACTGACGAATTCGGTCAGCAGCCGCGCCGGAACGGTGACCGCCCCCTCCTCCTCCACCATGGCGCCAATCCAAGTGGTCATGGCGATCTCGAGGTTGGTGGCCGACAGCCGCAGCATCCCTTGATCGGCGGAGAGCAGCACGTTCTGGGTTATGGGCAGGGTGGCCCGGCTGGCTACCGCGCGCCCCACCACGGCCAAGCCCCGGCTTAGGTTTTCCTGCAAGCACGAAATCTTCATCGTTAGCCCCTGAATCTTAGGCACAGCCCCGGCGCAAGGCGCGAGGCTCAAGATTGGCGATAATTATATGTCATCGGGCCGGGGCAACAGCAACACGGCGGAATGCGGCTATTGAGCAAAATCTCGATGGGCGTTCTGCTATAATACCTGCGGCCGGAGAGAATGACATGACTGAGTTGCTGTTCCACGAACATAGCTACCTGCGAGAATTCGACGCCATCGTGACCGGCGTGCCGGATGCGGGGGTGGCCCTTGACCGGACTGCCTTCTACACCGGAGGGGGCGGGCAGCCCAGCGACACCGGAATCCTGTCCGTCGGCGGATGGGACTACGCAGTGACCGGCGTCAAGCGGGATGGCGGCCTGCTGGTGCACCTGATTGACGGCGACCGGCCCGGCACCGGGAGCAAGGTCGCCGGCCGCATAGACTGGGAGCGGCGCTACCGGCTGATGCGGACTCACACCGCCCTGCACATCCTCTGCGGGGTGGTCTGGCGGGACTACGGCGCCCTGGTAACCGGCGGCAATATGCAGCCCGGCGAGGCCCGGATGGACTTCGAGCTGGAGCGGATGTCCGCCGGATTCGCCGAAGAGGTGGAGGCCAAAATCAACGAGGAAGTGGCCGCCGCCCGCGCCGTGCTGGCCGCCAACCTGCCCCGCGAGGAGGCCGAGGGAATCCCCGACCTGATTCGCACCAAAATCAACCTGCTCCCCGCCAGCATCCGGGAAGTCCGAACCATAGACATACAGGGCCTAGACATACAGGCCGACGGCGGCACTCACGTCAACAACACCACCGAGGTGGGCCGCATCCGGGTGGCGGGCCACGAAAGCAAGGGCCGCATCAACAAACGCCTGCGGATTGCGCTGGAGGATTAGCGGCGCTTCCTCTTGCTGACGGAGAGGGCCGGAGGGTTATGACCACGCAGACCAAGCCGCTCACTTGGGCGGATTACTTGGAAGGGCCGGAGTGCAAGCTGCGCAAGGAGATCGTTGATGGCGAGGTAATTGTGTTCGCCGCTCCTACTGTCCGCCACCAGACGATCATGGGCAGAATCTTTGTGCCAACATACCTGTTTGCCGCCAGTCAGGGGCTGGGACAAGTTTGGTGCGCACCCGTTGACGTAGTGGTGCAAGTGGAGCCGCTTCGGGTGCGCCAGCCGGACCTGATATTTGTCAGCAATGAGAGAGCCGACATCATCGGAGACCGAATTAACGGCGGCCCCGACTTGGCGGTAGAAATTCTATCGCCCAGCAACAGCCGGTCATATATCCAAAACAAGCTGGCCGACTATGCCCGTATTAACGTACTGGAGTGCTGGCTGGCATCCCCCGAAGCCCACAACATTGAGGTCTTGCGACTGGAGGGCGGGGAATGGCGCCGGGCTTACATCCGCGGCGCCGGCGAGCGCCTCGAGTTGGCGGCGCTTCCGGGCCTGGACCTGGACATCGCCGGGATATTTCTGGGATCTTGATCCGTCGGCATATACCGTCATTCAGAGGAATACGAAGAAGTCCGGCCCCGTCAGGCGAGACCTCTTCGCGCCGCTCCGGGTAATACGTTATGGAGAACTCTTCCTATGCCCCGCACCGTGGTTGGAATTGACGTAGGCGGCACCTTCACCGACATCGCCGTGTTGCAGGACGGCAACCTGACGGTTCACAAGCTCCCCTCCACTCCGCAGAACCCCTCGCTGGGCATCGTTCAGGGCGTCGGCGAGGTGGGGATTGACGGCGGGGCCGCCGACTTCGTTCACGGCTCAACCGTCGCCACCAACGCCCTGCTGGAAGGCAAGGGCGCGCGCACGGCGCTGGTCACCACCATGGGCTTCGAGGACGTGCTGGAAATCGGCCGCCAGAGCCGCGCCGAGCTGTATAACCTGGAGCAGGACCGCACGCCCACCCTGTCCCCCTGGGAGCTGCGCTTCGGCCTGCCGGAACGGGTGGATTACACCGGCGCTATACTGGAAGACTTGGATCCCACCGCCATAGACGCGCTGATGGCCCTCATCAGCGAGTCCGGGGCCGACGCGGTGGCCGTGTCTTTCCTGTTTTCCTTCCTGAACCCGGTTCACGAAGATATGGTGAACGAGGCGCTGGGGAAGCTGCGGCCCGCTCCGTTCATCTCCCTTTCCTCCCGCGTTCTGCCGGAATTCCGCGAATACGAGCGCACCAGCACGGTGGTGGTCAACGCCTACGTGGGGCAGGTGATGAGCCGCTATCTGGGCGAACTGGAGCAGTCTTTGGGCGAGGGACTGCGCATCATGCAGTCGTCCGGCGGCAGCATCACCGCCCGGCTGGCCGCCGAGCAGCCGGTGCGCACCATCCTCAGCGGCCCGGCGGGCGGCGTGGTGGGGGCGTTCCACGTGGCGGCGCAGGCCGGCTACCCCGACATCATCACGCTGGATATGGGCGGCACCTCCACCGACGTGTCCCTCTGCCCTGGCCGCGTCAAGGAAACCGGCAGTTCCAACGTGGGCGGCCATCCCATCAGCGTGCCGATGATCGAGATTCACACCGTGGGCGCCGGCGGCGGCTCCATCGCCCGCGTTGACTCCGGGGGGGCGCTGGCCGTCGGCCCGCAATCGGCGGGGGCCGACCCGGGCCCGGCCTGCTACGGCCGCGGCGACCAGCTGACCGTGTCCGACGCCAATCTGCTGCTGGGCCGCCTGCGCCCGGACCACTTCCTCGGCGGACGGCTCTCCCTCGACCTGCCGCGGGCGCAAGGGCTGATGGAATCGCTGGCAGCGCGGCTGGGGCTGAGCCAGCAGGATGCGGCGCTGGGCATCAACCGGGTGGTCAACGCCAACATGGAGCGGGCCATCCGCGCCATCTCTCTGGAGCGGGGCTACGACCCGCGCAGCTTCACGCTGGTTCCCTTCGGCGGCGCCGGGCCGGTTCATGGCTGCGAACTGGCCGGGGAATTAGGCATCCCCCGCGTCCTGATTCCGGCCCGGCCCGGCATACTGTCGGCCCTCGGCGTCGCCATCGCCGACGTGGTGAAGGACTACTCCCGAACCGTGATGCTGCGGGGCGGCGATTTGGAGCGGACGCGGCTGGACGAGGAGTTTCACGGCATGGAGGGACTGGCGCGCGCCGAGCTGACGCAGGAGGGGCTGCCCGCCGGGCAAATGACCGCCCGCCGCTTCCTTGACGTGCGGTATGTCGGACAGTCTTTCGAGCTGACCATAGATTACCCCGAATCGCGGAGTTCCCGCTCCCCCGGCGGGCTGGCGCGCGCCATCTCCGACAGCTTCTATCGCGCCCATCTGCAACGCTTCGGCTACGCCGACCGAGGCGAGCCGGTGGAAATAGTAAACCTGCGCCTGAAGCTGGACCTGGCAGTGGACAAGCCCGACTTGCCGCCCCAGGAACCGCAAGGTTCCGACCCGTCCGGGGCGCAAATCGCCAGCGTCGGCGTAGTCTTCCGTGAAGGCGAACTCGCCACGCCCCTCTACCGGCGCGAACTGCTGTCCACCGGCAACCGGCTGGCCGGCCCGGCCTTGGTGGTGCAGCTTGACACCACCACCGTCATCCCTCCGGGCTGGGCCGGGGAAGTTGACGCCTATGGCAACTTGCTGCTGGCGATGGGGTGAGCGCATTGGGTTATCGCAAGGGGCCGTCAAGGGCGTATAGTGAAGAAAACTTGGTATTACGAAAACAGCACGATCCTGAAACGGCTTCACCTTAAAGATGAATGGTGCGAACTGGCCTTAAGAAATCCGGCTCGCGTTGAGGTATAAGAGGATGGACGGATAAGACACCGGATCTATATCCCGGAAATCAGTCATCATCTGCGGGTCATTACCCTTCCAGATGGCGAGACGGTTCATAATGCGTTCCCAGGCAGAGGGTTCAGGTGGTGAGAGCTATGAAACTCAGTTATCACGCGGAGATGGAGTCTCCGTACATCCACTTGGCCGTAGGAGTCAGTGCTGAGTGCGTGGAAATTTATGACGGAGTCGTATTGGACTACGACTCCACTGGCTCACTGGTGGGGATTGATATAGACAAGATGAGTTCGCTTCCGCAGGAACTGGAAATACCGGAGCGCATCCCAATTCTCGCCGGGGCATCCGGCGCTCCGGCTTCCAACAGTGCCTGGCAAACCGATGCCTAGCAAACCGCCGCAGAACCCGCGCCCCTTGACCATCCTCGCCGTCTTCGCCCACCCGGACGACGAGGGGTTTGGCTGCGGCGGGACGCTGGCCGCGCTGGCGTCCGCAGGGCATCGGGTGACGCTGGTTTGCGCCACCAACGGCGACGTAGGGGAAATCAGCGACCCGGGGCTGGCATCGCCGGAAACGCTGGGGGCAGTGCGGCAGGGCGAACTTCGGGCGGCTATGGACGTCACCGGCATCGAGGACGTGCGGTTTCTCAACTACCGTGATTCCGGCATGGCCGGGACGGACGACAACGGACACCCGTCCAGCCTGTTTCAGGCCCCGGAGGAACGGGTGGTGGCCCAGGTGTCCGCCGCCATCCGGGAACTGGGCCCGGATATGGTCATCACCCACGACCCCACCGGCGGCTACGGTCATCCCGACCACGTGACCATCTACCGCCACACCGCCGCGGCGGTGGATCTCTGCCGCGACGGAGCCGGGCCGCTGCTCTATTATCTCTGCTTCCCTCGCAGCGTCTTTCAGCGGATGTGGCAGGAAATGGTGAACGCCGGTATCCGCCCGCCCTTCGCCGCCGACGACACCGCCGCCTTAGGCACCGCCGACGATGAGGTCACCACCGTGCGAAACGTCGGCAGGTTCTTGGCCGTCAAGAAACGGTCTCTGGAATGCCACCGCACTCAGATAGACCCCGCTGGCCCTTTTGCCCAATTGTCCCAAGAATTTGTGGACGAGATTATGTCCACCGAGTACTTTCAACTCGCGCCCTATCCCGGCGCCGAAACCCACGATATTCTCGCCGAACTGCCGGATGACTAAACCCGGAGCGCACAGAGATTCAGGAGATACTGGAAATTTCTCGGCGCGCTCCGGGTTTAACCCGCAACCCTCATGAGGTGCGACTATGCCCGTTGACCCGGTTAGCCTGGAAGTGTTCAAGAATATGTTTGAGTCGGTGGCCGAGGAGATGGGCGTCGCCTTGCAGCGGACTTCCTACTCGCCCAACATCAAGGAACGGCGCGACTTTTCCTGCGCCGTGTTCGACCCGGAGGGGAACATGGTGGCCCAGGCGGCCCACGTGCCAGTGCATCTGGGGGCCATGCCCGCCTCGGTGCGGGCGGCGCTGGAGGTGTTCCCAGGCTCGCTCCGCTCCGGCGACATCGTTATTCTTAACGACCCTTACCTGGGGGGCACGCACCTGCCGGATATCACCATGGTGGCCCCGGTTTATGCAGGCGAGAAGGGGCAGCGCCAACTGGCCGGATTTGTGTCAGCCCGCGGCCATCACGCCGACGTGGGGGGCATGACCCCCGGATCGCTTCCCCTTTCCACCGAGTTGTACCAAGAAGGCACCATCATCCCGCCCATCAAGCTGGCTCGCGGCGGGCGGCTGAACCACGACGTTATCCAGCTAATTTGCCGCAACTCCCGCACCCCCGACGAGCGCAAGGGCGATTTGGCAGCGCAAACCGCCTCCATTCGCGTCGGCGAGCAGCGGATGAGCGAACTGTTCGAGCGCTACGGCCTAGCCGAAACCTCCGAGCACATGGCGGCCCTGCTGGACTACTCCGAGCGCGTAACCCGTCAAACCATCCAGGACATCCCCGACGGCGTGTACAGCATCGTTGACTACATGGACGACGACGGCCTGACCCAAGAGCCGGTGCCTATCGCAGTCACCATCACGGTGTCGGGCGACGAAATGGCGATAGATTTCACTGGCACCTCGCCGCAGCGGCCCGGCTGCATCAACGCGCCGCAAGCGGTGACCGTGTCCGCCTGTCTGTACGTGGTGCGCTGCCTGCTGCGGGAGCAGGCTCCGGCCAACCAGGGTTGCCTGCGCCCCCTGCATATCCACGCGCCGGAGGGGACGCTGGTCAACCCCAGGCCGCAGCGGGGCGTGGCGGGGGGCAACGTGGAAACCTCGCAACGGATTACGGACGTGCTCTTCGGCGCATTGGCCGAGGCCCTGCCCCAAGTGATTCCGGCGGCCAGCCAAGGCACCATGAACAACATGATTATCGGTGGCCATGACCCAGTGCGGGAAAAACCCTACGTCTACTACGAAACTATTGCCGGGGGCATGGGAGCGCGGCCCGACAAGGACGGCATATCCGGCATTCAGACCCATATGACCAACACTATGAACACGCCCATCGAAGCGATGGAGTTCGCTTTCCCGCTGCGCCTGCGCCGCTACGCCCTGCGGCGCGGTTCCGGCGGCGACGGGCAGTACCGGGGCGGCGACGGGGTAGTGCGCGAGGTGGAGTTCTTGGCCCCGGCCCGGGTAACGCTGATGTCGGAGCGCCGCCACCGTCCGCCCCCCGGATACCACGGCGGCCACCACGGAGAACCGGGCGAAAACGTGTTGCTGCGCGGCGGCTTTGAGGAAATTCAGTTGGCCGGCAAGGAATTCATAGAGGTGGAAGCGGGCGACGTCCTCAGCGTCCGCACCCCCGGCGCCGGGGGATGGGGCGCACCGGCCCATAGCCACGGTCATCAGCATTGAGCGCCCCAAATCCCTCCCCCCTCAGCCGGAGGGTCAAGGCGGGGGCGTTCCTCTCCGGGGTTGCGCCGGTATTATGCCTGGCCCTGCTCCTGCTGAACGCCTGCGGCTCCGAGCTTGCGGCAGAGCCACGGGAGCTGCTCCTTGCGCCGGAGGACATCGCCGCCGCCCTGAGCTTGCCGGGGAGCGCCGCGGTCAGCGTATTGTCTCTCTCCGAAGAGGAATCGCTGGACGGGCCATCCGCACAGATGGAGGCGCAAGGCCCCGGACTGCGGGTATTGCAAAGCATAGTGTTGTTTGATACCCGGGAGCAGGCATTGGCGGCTCTGGACGGAATCCGCGCCGACTTGGTGAACCGGGGAGAAGCGGGGCCCGGCGGGCCGGAGGCCAGCGGCGTCTTCGAGCATACCCTGGGGGGCGAGGAAGCCGCCAGCCTGTTCTTCATTGAGAATCGCGCGCTAGTGCGCCTTACCGTCACCGGCCCCGGCCGCGCCCAGCGGCTTTCGGAGCTGGCCGACGCCGCCAGGGACAGGATACCGGGCGGATAGCTTCGATTACACCCCGCCCGGCCCTCTCCCGGCGAGGGAGGGAAATCTCTGTTAGCTTCCGTCATCGAAACTGACGATTACCACGGCGTTGGCGATTACCAAGGCGTCGTCGCCGCGCTCGTTGGGAACCTCCAGCCCGCCGGACACCGTCTCGCAATACCCGGTGCCGTGGGGCAGCACCGAAAGCACCGCGTCCTTGTCCACTGCGCCGGGGTTCGGCACGCCGATGGTCACGTCAACCCGCATATCGTCGGCGGTCTTGCCCAGCATCCTCTGGAAACCCAGGCTGCTGTGGTGGATGGCGTCGAATACGGCCCGCTGGGCGGCCGTGGTGTAGTCCCGCCCGTGAACGTCAACGCCCATTCCCATCTCGGTAACGCAGCGCACTAGAGCCATGTCGAACCTCCCGCCGCAAGTATACCGTCCCCGCCCTTCGGCAAGCTGAGGCGTGCGGCCCGGTTATTACAACCCAGCCGGGTTAATGCGTCAAGACGATTGGCCGCCGCGCCTCAACCGGCCAGCTTTACAAACCCTCAATTCCCGGTTAGATTTCAGCCCGTCATCACTATCGGACTCCGCTGGGAAATGCCCCCGGCCTTGGCAAAGATCTTAATGCCGACGCGCCCCGCAAACATCGTCCAACGGTCCGTCTTACTCCTTCTGACCGCCGTCATCCTCTGGCTTGCGGCCGGGTGCGGCGGAAGCGGCGGGGGCGCCGCCGTCATCACGGTTTTCGCCGCCGCTTCGCTTACCGACGCTTTCGAGGACATCGCCCGCGAGTTTGAGGCGCGGAACCCTGGGGTTGAGGTGAAGCTGAATTTCGCAGGCAGCCAGCGGCTGCGGACGCAACTGGAGTTCGGCGCGGCGGCCGACGTGTTCGCATCGGCGGATGAGACGCAAATGTCCCTGGCCGAAGAGGCCGGCCTGGTTGCGGGAAACAGCCTCCCCTTTACCGGCGCGTCAATGGCCGTAATCGCATCCGCGGATTCGGGAATCAGCGATGTCAGCGAAATCACGGATCCCGGCGTAAAGCTGGTTATGGCCCACAAAAGCGTTCCGGCCGGGCAGTACGCCCGGCTGTTGCTGGCCCGGCTTTCGGAGGCGGATTCCGGGTTGGGGGCCGATTTCGCCGGGCGGACGCTGGCAAACGTGGCCTCAGAGGAAACCAGCGTGAAGTTCGTCGAGCAGAAAGTTGTCTTGGGCCAAGCCGACGCCGGCATCGTCTACCGCCCCGGCGCGTTGACTGCGGCGGCCGGCGGCGCGGCCCGGCAGTTGCCGCTGCCTAGCGGAGCCGAGAGCGTGCAGGCCCTCTATCCCATCGCGGTAATCCGGGAGTCCGGCGCCCCGGAATGGGCCGGAAGATTCGTCGAGTTCACCCTTTCCCAACCCGCTCAGAACATCCTCGCCGGTTACGGGTTCGATGCGCCGTGATTCCCGCCGCCGGGGATTTTCCGGTGTGCTGAGCCGACGGATGTTGAACTGGCCCGGCGGCCCGGCGGGCGCGCTGGGCGGATTGGCGGGCGCGCTCTACGTCCTATTCATCGGTCTGCCCATAATCGCGCTGCTGGCCCGGGCAGCCCAGCAGGATGACCTCTGGGGCGCCATCACCGGCGACCTGGCCCTGACCGCCCTGCGGCTGTCGCTGGCGACCAGCGTCATCAGCATCGGGGTGGTCATTGCCGGGGGAACGCCCATCGCCTACGTTCTGGCCCGCAGCGGGCATTGGCTGGCCCGGGTGGTTGACGGGTTGGTGGAACTGCCCATCGTGCTGCCGCCGGTGGTGGCCGGGGTGGCTATGCTGATGGCCTTCGGGCGGGGCGGCATAATCGGAGGACTGCTGCACGACGCCGGAATAGACCTACCCTTTACCACTACGGCGGTGGTGTTCGCGCAGATATTCGTCGCCGCACCCTTCTACGTGCGCTCGGCCAAGCTGGGGTTCCAGTCGGTGGCCCGTGATTACGAAGATGTATCGCAAACGCTGGGTATGTCGCCCCTGGCAACCTTCCGGCGGGTCACGCTGCCGCTGGCGGCCCCGGCCATCATCACTGGGCTGGGCCTGTCATGGGCGCGGGCACTGTCGGAATTCGGCGCTACGATGATGTTCGCGGGCAACCTGCTGGGCGAAACGCAGACTATGCCCTTGGCGATTATGACCGCCATGGAAACCGACCTCGACAGCGCGCTGGCTCTGTCGGCGTTGCTGCTGGCCGTGTCGGTGCTGGCGTTGGCAGCCTTGACGCTGGCCTCGCGGCGACGCTGGAGCGGGCGGATATGAGCGATGTCGGCGAAAGGCCGGGCTGCCTGGGGTGGCTGCATTGCCGGGTAGGCGCCTTCGAGCTGCGGCTGGAATGGGAGGTGAAGCCCGGAAAGACGCTGGTGCTGTTTGGCCCATCCGGGGCAGGAAAAACCACTGCGTTGCGGGCAATGGCCGGGCTGCTGAGACCGGTGGCCGGGAGAATCGAAATAGACGGGCAGGCCGTATACGACAGCGAGGCCAAGCTCCGGCTGCCGGCTCACCATCGGCGGGTCGGCTATCTGACTCAGCAGTACCACCTCTTCCCACACCTAAATGTGGCGCAGAATATGGCCTACGGCCTGCCCGACAGGAACAGCGCAGCGATGCGGAGCCGCATCGCCGATATGCTGGAGAATTTTGAGCTGCCGGGATTGGAAGAGCGCTATCCGTGGGAGCTTTCCGGCGGCCAGCAGCAGCGAGTGGCTCTGGCGCGGGCGCTGGCGACTCAACCCAGGCTTCTGCTCTTGGATGAACCCTTCGCGGCGCTGGACGCCGGCCTGCGGCGCGCCGTGCGGCAGGAGCTTCGGGTGACGCTGGCCCGCAACCCGGTGCCGGTGATCTTGGTCACCCACGACCGCGAAGAGGCATTGTCCCTGGGTGACGAAGTGCAGGTGATTGACGGCGGGCGGGCCATCGCCCGGGGCGCGCCGGTGGATGTGCTGGGGCAGCCGGGCCAAGCGGCGGTCGCCCGGCTGGTGGGGGTGGAAAACCTGTTCCGCATGAAGGTTGAGTCTCGCCACCCCAGGGACGGCACCATGCGGCTCTCCGGCGCTGACGCTCAGGCCGGATTCATGCTGGAGACCCCGCTGGGCAGCGCTCAGGAGGCTTCAGGCGAAGAATGGGTGACAGTGGGCATCCGCGCTTCCGACATCATACTGTCGTTGCTGGAGCCAGTGGGATCGTCCGCCCGCAACCGGATTCCCGGAACGGTGAGCCGCGTCGAGCCAAGGCCGCCGGGCTATACGGTGGAGCTGGACTGCGGCGTGCCCCTGCTCTGCCAGGTCACCGGGGCCTCACTGGAGGAAATGGGAATCCGGGTAGGGCAGCCCCTGTGGGCCGTCTTCAAAGCGTCATCCTGTTTCCTGGTTCAGGAAGGGGTCTAAAATTCGCGCGAAAGCAGTTTGTAAGAGGATTTCGGAATTGTCGCCTCAAAAATTGCCTATGCTGTAATTCGACAGCAGCGGAACATAAAATTGCGGAATCGTGCGAAATTGCGTGGTTTTCCCAATTTTGGTTGCATAACTCGCATTGGCGGGTATAATGTAGTGCCAAGCACAGATAGAGTTATCCGGGGCGGGTATTTCAGAGCTAACCGGCCGGGGTTTTCGTCAACCGCCGTTGACTGGGCTGCCGGGGCGCAGATGTAACCGGCCCTTGTGCTTGAACGTGCTAAGGAGGTCACCAGTGGCACTGTCGGACAAAACCCTGGTTTGCGTGGAATGCGGTGCGGAGTTCATTTTCACCGCCGGGGAACAAGAATTCTTCCAGGCTCGCGGCTTTGGCAATGAACCCAAGCGCTGCCGTAGCTGCCGGGCTATTCGCCGCACCGAACAGCGGGGCGGCGGCGGTATGTACCAGGACGGCCCGCGGGAAATGTATCCCATCGTTTGCGCCGAGTGCGGCAACGATGCCATGGTGCCTTTCCGTCCGCGCGGCGACCGGCCGGTCTATTGCAGCGACTGTTTCAGCCGGATGCGCGCTGAGTCCTCCTCCGGCTTCTAGCCGCCATTACGTTCACCCCAAGGGCCGCATTTTGGCCCTTGGGGATAGCTCCATAGCGGCCTGCTTCCAATCGTCCAGCAAGCAGGGATATTCTTTTGCGTGTCTTGTTGCTTCTCTCGCCCTGATTGAACCCCCTGCTCTTTCCGGCTAGAATTATGCCAGCGCAGGCGCGCTTGTCTGCCACACTTTGCCGCAAAGCCGGGCCTCCTCCTGTTATGAGATTTAGAGACCTGCGGGAATACATCGCCTTTCTCGAACAAAAGGGCGAACTGCGCCGCATTTCGGCGCCGGTTGACCCGCGCTTGGAGATTACCGAAATCGCCGACCGGGTCATCAAGTCCGGCGGCCCGGCGCTGCTTTTTGAGAACCCGCAGGGCTACGATATACCGGTCCTTATCAATATGTACGGCTCAGCGCAGCGCATGGCCTGGGCGTTGGGAGTGGATAGCCTGGACGAGGTGGCCGGGCGGGTGCAGGGTATTCTGAACCTGGTTCAGGGGCCGCCCGAGGGTTTAGCCAACAAGCTGCGGACTTTGGGGCAGTTGGCCAGCCTGGCGTCTTTCCGCCCCCGCACGGTCGCCCGCCCGCCCTGCCAGGACGTGGTGCTTCAGGGCGAAGACGTTGACCTGTTCAAGTTTCCCATTCTCCACTGCTGGCCGATGGACGGCGGCCCCTACATCACGCTGCCGCTGGTAATTACCCGCGACCCGGAAACCGGCGTGCAGAATTATGGCACCTACCGGATGCAGGTCTATGACCGCCGCACCACCGGGATGCACTGGCAGACCCACAAGGTGGGCGCCCACCACGAGCGCATCGGCCGCCAGCTTGGGCTGGCCCGGCTGGACGTGGCGGTGGCCTTGGGGGGCGACCCGGCCACCATCTGGACCGGCTCAGCGCCGTTGCCGCCGGATATGGACGAAATGGTGGTGGCCGGTTTTCTGCGCGAGGAAGGGGTGGCTCTGGCTAAGGCCCGCACCAGCGACCTGATGGTTCCGGCGGAGGCGGAAATCGTGCTGGAGGGCTATGTCCTGCTGGACGAACAGCGCAGCGAAGGCCCTTTCGGCGACCACACCGGCTATTATTCGATGCCCGACGATTATCCGGTCTTTCATGTCACCTGCGTGACCCACCGCAGCCGCCCCATCTACCCGGCCACCATCGTGGGGCGTCCGCCGACGGAAGACTACTGGATGGGAAAGGTCACCGAGCGGATGTTTCTGCCGATGATTAAGACCATCCTGCCCGAAGTGGTAGATATGAATATGCCCGCCGAAGGCGTATTCCACAACCTGGTCATCGTCTCGCTGAAGAAGGAATACCCCGGCCAGGCCCGCAAGGTGATGCACGGGCTTTGGGGCCTGGGACTGATGAGCCTGGTCAAGGGAATCATCGCCGTGGACCACTTCGTTGACGTTCAGAACATCTCCGAAGTGGCTTGGCGGGTCGCCAACAATATGGACCCGGCGCAGGATTTCGTGTTCACCACCGGCCCCATAGACGACCTGGACCACGCATCGCCGACGCCCAAGTTCGGCAGCAAGGTAGGCATTGACGCCACCGTCAAGCTGCCGCCGGAGGGGGGCCGCACGCGGGAGTGGCCCCCGGACGTGGTGATGAGTCCCGAAATCAAGGCGCTGGTTGACCGGAAATGGGCCAGCTACGGCATTTCCTGAGAGCGCGGACAGACTATGCAGGCCGCCAACGCCATACGCACACCACTGGTCAGGCTGCCCCGTTACTTGGGGGTAGTGCGGATCTGGGAGTCGCTCTACGCCCTCCCCTTCTGCTACATCGGGATGATGCTGGCCTCGGTAGACTCCGGCGGCAATGGCTGGCCGGGCTGGAGCGATTTCATCTGGATAACGGTGGCCCTGACCGGCGTTCGCACGCTGGGAATGTCGGCCAACCGTATCGTTCATCGCAAGGAAGACGCAGCCAACCCGAGGACCCGGGGCCGGCACATCCCTCAAGGGTTGGTCCGGCCCGCTGAAATCATCGGTTTGGCAGTGGTTGGCACGGGCGTCTTCTTCTACGCCGCGTCGCAGTTGAACACCCTGACGCTGCTACTGGCCCCGGTGGCCGCCCTTTACGTGGTGTTCTACTCCTTCACCAAGTACGTCACTTGGGCTTGCCACTTTTTCCTGGGCTTCGCGCTCGCCATCTCTCCGTCGGCGGCGTGGATTGCCGTGACCGGACGGCTTGACCCCGAACCCATGCTGCTGACTTTCGCCGTGGCGATGTGGGCCGGCGGATTCGACGCCATTTACGGTTGCGCCGACCACGACTTCGACCGGCAGTACGGCACCAACTCTCTGGCAAAGCGGTTCGGCATCGGCGCCACCCTATGGACGGCGCGCACAATGCACCTGCTGGCCGCTGCCGCATTGCTGGCCCTCGGAATCTGGATGAATCTGGGGGTGTACTACTTCATCGGCTGGGCCATTGCGGTAGTCCTGCTGGCCTTGGAAAACAGCTTGGTCAAGGCCGATGACCTTTCCGGGTTGCGCTCGCCTTTGTTCCAATACAACAGCGTCATATCCGTCTCTCTCTTCGTGTTCACCATACTGGCGGTGACGCTTTAATGCCCGGGCCGGTGATTGTGGGCGTCACCGGCGCCAGCGGCTCGCTGATGGCGCGGATGATGGTTGACGAGCTCCTGCGGCGCGATACACCCACCGCCGTCGTCTGCTCCAATGCGGCCCGGATGGTCTGGCAGGAAGAACTGGGCCATTCCTTCAACGAGACGCTGGTGGAGTGGCAGGAACACCCGGCCTTTGTTCACTACGGCATCAGCGATCTGCGGGCGCCCATCGCCAGCGGCAGCTACCCGGCGGCGGGCATGGCGCTGGTTCCGGCCAGCATGAACAGCATCGCCTCCCTGGCCAACGGGATCTCCAACAACCTGCTGCTGCGCGCCGCCGACGTATGCCTCAAGGAACGCCGCCCTCTGGCGCTGGTGCCGCGGGAAACTCCGCTGCACAGCATCCACCTGGAAAATATGCTCACCCTGAGCCGTATGGGAGCCGTCATCCTGCCGCCCGACCCGGCCTTTTACCTTAACCCGCAGAGCGTTGAAGATGTTGTAAGATACATAGTAAACAAGGTTCTGGTGGTCTTGGGAGTAGACACAGAACTGCCTGAAGATATGCAGTACACCGGAGGGAACGGCTGATGGGCCTCACCTATATTGAGGGCCAGGTCAGAGGAGCCGAGGGCCAGGAAGAAACCTTTGAGTTTCTGGTGGACAGCGGCGCGTTTTATTCCCTGCTGCCCTATGAAAAATGGCAGCCCCTTGGCCTGAGACCCTACCGGGAAGAGCGGTTCCTTTTGGCCGATGGCACAGCAGTACACCGCAACGTCTCTTATTGCTATATGGCGCTGCCGCAGGCGGAAGGTTATACGCCGGTAATCCTCGGCGAACCGGGCGATGACCAAGCCTTGCTGGGGGCTATTACGCTGGAAAACCTAGGGCTGATGCTAAACCCCTTCAGCCGCACCCTTCACCCCCTGCGGCTGCTATGGCGAACCTGACAGGCATTGCCCGGCAGCTCTATGTCGCCCGCCTCTTTTCCCGCATCTCCGGCCACTACGACCTGATGAACGACGTTATGACCCTGGGTATGCACCGGGGTTGGAAACGTCAAACCGCTTCGTTGGCGGCCCAATCGTCGCCGGGCCCGGCGTTGGACGTCTCCACCGGAACCGGCGACCTGGCCTTTCAATTGGCCCGTCGCGCGGGCGCAGACTGCATCGTTGCCCTTGACCTGCTGCCGGAGATGATTGCCCGCGCCCGGGGCAAGGCCGCCCGGCACAAGGGGGGCAAGCTGAGTCTGATGGTGGGCGACGCTCTGTCGCTGCCCTTTCCCGCCGGAACCTTCGCCTGCGCCACCGCCGGTTTCAGCCTGCGCAATATGCCCGACGCGCGACAGGCCGTGAGGGAAATGGCGCGGGTTGTAATACCCGGCGGGCGAGTGGCGCTGCTAGAACTCTCGCCGATGGAAACCGGGTTGAAGGCGCGTCTGTTCAGAATATATTTCCATGGACTGGTGCCGCTCATCGGCAGGCTGATAGCCCGTGACCGCGCCGCCTACGCTTACCTGCCGCAGTCGGTGGACCGTTTCTATGACGCTGACGAGTTGGCCGGGATAATGCGAGAATCCGGCCTGGAGAAAGTGGGCTACCGCCGTCTCGGCTTCGGCACGGTTTGCCTGCATTGGGGCGACAAACCACCCGCAGCGTCCTCAAACGAAAGCCCGAATCCCTGACCTTCCTTCTCGACTGCCCTCAGAAACTCGGCACTATATCTCCAAACACTTTTGCGCTAAACTTATGGCAAACCCTGAATTCCTGGCATCTTTCTGAAAATTTTCAATAATAGGCAAGGCTGGGCAATGACCTCAATGATTGAAAGATTGGAACCTATTATTCGCCGCTACCAAGACATCGAGTCGGCTATGGCCGACCCCGAAGTGGTGGTCAACTACGAGAAGATCCAGGCGCTGGCAAAGGAGCGAGCGTCCATGGAGGAACTGGTTGGCATCGCCCGCCAGTACCGGGAACTGCTGGAGGAAATTGCTGATCTGGAGGCACTGATTCAGGAAGGGACTGATCCTGAGTTGACCCTTATGGCGCGGGAAGAACTGGGGGCCAACCGGGAGGAATTGGAAGCAGTCACCCGGTCTCTGCGAACAGCCCTGCTGCCCAAGAACCCCAACGACCAGCGCGACGTGATCATCGAAATCCGCGCCGGCACCGGCGGCGACGAGGCCGGTCTGTTCGCCCGCGACCTTTACCGCGCTTACAGCCGCTATGCCCAGAACCGCGGGTGGGAAGTGGACGTTATGGACTCCAATCCCAGCGAGGTGGGGGGCTTCAACAAGATAGTGTTCGAGGTGCAGGGCCAGGGCGCTTTCAGCCGCTTCAAGTACGAGAGCGGGGTGCATCGAGTCCAGCGGGTGCCGGATACCGAGGCGCAGGGCCGCATCCACACCTCCACCGCCACCGTTGCCGTGTTGCCGGAAGCAGACGAAGTGGAAGTGAAAATCAACGAGAGCGACCTGCGCATAGACATATTCCACGCCGGAGGTCACGGCGGTCAAAACGTCAACAAGGTTGCCACCGCCGTCCGCATCGTTCACGAACCCAGCGGGGTGACTGTCGTCTGTCAGGACGAGCGCTCCCAGCATAAGAACAAGCAACGGGCGATGGCGATGCTCCGGGCGCGGTTGTTTGAGGCCGAGCAGGAACGTCATGACGCTGAAATCACCCAAGCCCGCCGGTCGCAAGTAGGCGGCGCAGAGCGGGCCGAGAAAATCCGCACCTACAACTATCCGCAAGACCGCGTTACCGACCACCGCAGCAGCGCCAGCTTTCACGGCATTCCCCGCCTGATGGACGGCTACTGGGACGACATCATAGACCGCATGATGCAGTGGGAAGAGGAGCGGCTGCTGGCCGAGGCCGGGGTATGAACGTAAATTCCATTTCGCCGGGAAAGGGCGGCACAAACCATTCCCTCCCCCAGCAGGGGAGGGCTAAGGCGGGGGTTCCCTTCTAAAAATGGCAAGCATCCGCGAGACAATCAGAGAAACCCATCAGACTCTGGAATCCTCCGGCATCCCGGACGCCCGCCTGGAGGCGGAGGTCATGGTGATGACGGTAATGCGCATGACCCGCCAGAACATATTCGCCGAGCAGGAGGCCGTGGTTCCCGGCAACGAGGCCCGGCAGTTGGCCGGAATCGTGGCGCAACGGCTGGAGCGCGTCCCGCTGGCCTATATCCTAGGCTACCGCGAGTTCTACGGCATCAACGTAGCGGTGACCCCCAACGTGCTGATTCCCCGCCCTGAAACCGAGGGTATCGTCGAGCATACGTTGTTTATGGCCCTGATGGGAATGGAAACCCGGGAGCTGACCATCGCCGACATAGGCACCGGCAGCGGGGCCATCGCCGTCAACCTCGCCATCCACCTCCCGGCCGCCAGGATCTACGCCGTGGACATTTCCGAGCCGGCCCTGGACGTGGCCGCCTACAACATCCGAGCCCACTCCGTCCACGACCGGGTGCGCTTGGGCCACGGCGACCTGCTGGAGCCGCTGCCGGAGCCGGTTGACCTCATCGTCGCCAACCTGCCCTACATCCCCACCGGGCGCATTCCCGCCCTTCAGCCCGAAGTCCGGCAGGAGCCGCAACTGGCCTTGGACGGCGGCCCCGATGGTCTCGACTTGGTGCGGCGGCTGCTGGCCCAAGCGCCCGCCAAATTGAACCGCCCCGGCATCATCCTGCTGGAGTTGGACCCGGAGCAGTTCCCCGCCGTGGAAGCCTTGGCCCGGCAACAGTTCCCCAACGCCGAAATAACCACCGAGCAGGACCTGAGCCAACGCAACCGGATTATGGCGATCAACCGGCCGTAAAGCCTGCCTCTTGGCTATATCTGCAACGTCCGGCTTTGCCCTCGGATATGTCCCCGGCCGGTTTCAGTATTTCTTTTCCAATCGGCTTTCTCCGATGGACTCCGGTTCAAGAATGCGGGAACCGCCATCTACAAACCGCCGGGGTTGCATATCTTTCATCCTTCTCCGGCCTTACAGCCCGGCCAGTTCCAGGGTTGCCACCTCGCCGGTTTCCAGGTTGGCGACGCGGATGGCGTGGTTGTTGGTGTCGGCGATGTACATCGTGCCGTTGGCGATGCTGAGGCCGCTGGGTTCGGAGAAGCGGGCTTGGGCGAAGGGGCCGTCCACATGACCGGAGGCGCCAACGCCTGCTACCGTGAGGGCCGAGCGGGTCTTGGGCAGCACCCGCTTGATCTTGTGGTTGTAGGTGTCGGCCACGTACAGCACGCCGTCGTGGTGGGTGATGCCGATGGGGTGCTGCATCCGCACGCGAAAATCGTCGCCGTCCACGTCGCCAAACTCAAATAGCCCTAGTCCGATGAGCGTTCGCACCGAGCCGCCGCTTCCGTTGGGAGCGGGCAGGTCGGCGCTGCGGACGGCGCTGGTCTCGCTGTCGGCGAAGTACAGCCGTTCACTGCCGCTCCCGTCCTCGCCGACGGTGATGCCGCTGGGCTGGGCCAGGGCCGCCGTAGCCAGCGGGCCGTCGGTAATCGCCTCGCGCCCGCTGCCGGCGTAGGGGGCGGCTAGCCCCGTTTCCAGCTCCAGCGCCCAAAGCTGGTGTATGCCGGCCATGGCAATGTAGACCACCCCGCCATGCAAGGCCACGTCCCACGGGGAGCTGAGGGCCGTCGTCCGGCCGGGGCGGCGTCCTTCGCGGCTGAAGCCCTGTTCGCCGGTGCCTGCGATGGTCTCTACCTGCCCGGCCGCCAGATCAACGCGGCGGATGGCGTGGTTTTCGGTGTCGGCGACGTAGAGAACATCCCCGTCAACCGCCAGGCCCTGGGGGTGATTGAAAGCCGCCTGCGCCAACGGGCCGTCCACCAAGGCTTCTTCGCCGGAGCCGATTACCTGCTTCACGTCGCCATCGAAGGATGCAACGATGATGCGGTTGTGGTTGGTGTCGGCAATGAACAGACGTTGCCCTGACCCGTCGGCCAGCACTTTGCCGGGGAAGCTGAGAGCGCTTTCCGGGCCGGGCGGCGGCGTGGTGGGCAACGGCGAGCGTTGCATAATCCCGATCTCGTCAAACTCGGCCACCATCCCCGACATAAGAGTATCGAACTGCTCAAAGGTCAGCTCTCCTTCGTGCTTGCCGATGACGTTGCCGCGCGGGTCAATGAACATCAGGGTGGGCCAAGCGCGGCAGGAATACTGCTGCCACACGCGGAAGTCGGCGTCGTTGATGACCGGATGCTCCAGTTCGCACCGGCGCACGGCGGCGGTCAGGCTGCCGGTTTCCTTCTCGGTGGGAAACTTGGCTGAGTGAACACCCACCACCACCAGCTCGCTGGCGTACTTGCGCTCCAGTTTCCGCAACTGCGGAAAAATGTGCATGCAGTTCACTCAACAGTAGGTCCAGAAGTCGAGGATGACAATCTTGCCCTTCAACTCCTTCATGGTCAGCGCTCGGTCGGTGTTTACCCACTCCAAGCCATCGGGGAACTCGGGCGCAGCCACCGTCCCGGCGTATGAGCGGCTGGTTGTCATCAGAACCTCCGGTTTGTGAGATTACCGTGGGGAATGCCCCGCTCTGACCGTCTCCCCGACCGTCTCTCAGGAGAGAGGGAATCATTGGGAGGCGGTATGTCAGCCGACAGGGGCGGGCCGGAGCTGCTCAGCGAGAAATTCGCGGGTTCTCGCCCAAGCCATTTCCGCCGAGGTACGGTGATGGCGCTGGGGCATATAGCGGTTCATAAAGGCGTGATCCGCCCCCGGGTAGGAGTAGAACCGGTGCGGCTTGCCCAGCCGCGTCAGTTCGTCGTCCAGCTTCCGCATATCGTCCTGTGACGGGTTGGCGTCTATTTCGCCGAAATGGAACAGCATCGGGCAGTTGATGCCGTCGGCCAAGTCGAAGGGAGGCGCATCCCCGGCCCCCCAGGGCACAAATATGTTGCCGCCGTAGAAGGGCACGGCGGCCTTGAAGTGTCGGTTGATGCAGGCCGCCAGCCACACTACCCGCCCGCCCATGCAGAAGCCGGTGATGCCCAGACGCTCCCCGTCCACCCGCGGGTGGGAGCGCAAGAAGTCCACGGCGGCGTTCACGTCGGCGATGATGTCCGGGTCGCTGAGCTGGTCGCGCTTGCTGCGCCCGGTCTGCTCCACCATCTCGTTGGTGATGCGGTGAAACAGGTCCGGCGCGGCCGTCGCATAGCCTTCGCGGGCCAGCCGATCGGCGACCTCACGGATGAACATATCGACGCCGGGAGCGTGGTGAATGACGATCATCGCCGGAAAGGGGCCATCCCCGTCCGGTATGCTCAGGTAGGCCGACATCTCCGAGCCGCCCACAGTGAGCTTTTGCAGTGATGCAGGCATGGTCACCTCCGGCTTATGGTTGCTACTCGAAGGCCAACGTGGCGTAGCGAATGAATATGGTGCCCACCGGTTCCGCCAGCGGGGCGTTGCCGACCAGAACGGCGATGACGTGTTCGGAGCCGGGAACGGCGCTGTCTTCTATAAGGATGCGCTTGGGCACGTTGTTGCCTGTGATGGTCCACAGGTTGCGGTCAATCTGACCATCCACGTAGACTTCGCCGTAGTTATCCACGTTGGTCTCGAACCACACCCGCCGGCCGGCTGCTTCCTCGCCCTTAACAGTGGCCGGAATGGTCACCCTGAGGCGGTACCAAGCGAAGGTGAAGCCGACGGAGCGCCGTTCCTGTATGTCGGCGTTCTGCTCCCACCAGGAATCATCGTAGCCGGGCAGCCGGGCCGGGCTTTCCCGCATCTCGGCCGTCAGGCCCTGGTTGGGTTCGCCGGGAACCAGTCCCATCGCCACGCGCCAACCCGCGGAGTTCAACGACGCCAGATCAGCGGCACTTTCCAAGTCCAATGAAACGCGAGCCATCAGCTTCTCCTTACCGGAAAAGTCTCTTGCCGGAGGGGAGGACGCACCCTCCCCGTTGTTCCCAACAGCGCTATGCGGCAACCGTCGCGGCCTTGAGGTGCTTGTCGAAGAACTCGACGGTGCGGGGCCAAGCAGCGGCGGCGGCTTCGGGATGGTGCCGGTCGGGGTTGTTGAAGTCCATGAAGGCGTGGTTGGCGCCCTCGTAGGTGTGGAACTCGAAGGTCTTGCCCAGCCTGGTCAGCTCCGCTTCCAGCTTGTCGCGGTCTTCCAGGGACGGATTAACGTCTATGGAACCGAAGTGGAAAAGCATCGGGCAGTTGATGTTGGCGGTCATATCAAAGGGGGTCTGGGCGCCGTCGCCCCAGATGCCCATGATGTTGCCGCCATAGAAGGGCACAGTGCACTTGAAGATGGGGTTGGCGGCCGCCATCATCCAAGCGATGCGCCCGCCCATGCAGAAGCCGGTTACGCCAATGCGGTCGCTGTGCACGTGGGGGTTGGCGACGAGGAAGTCCGCCGCCGCGTTCATGTCAGCGATTATGTCCGGGTCGTTCAGGTAGTTGAGACGCTCCAGCCGGGGGCCGTTCAGTTGTTCCTCCGTGTAGCGGTGGAACAGGTCCGGCACGACGGCCACATAGCCAGCCTCGGCCAGCCGGTCGGCCATGACCTTGTCGAACTCGTCCAGCCCGCCGACGTGGAAGGCGATGACTACCGCGGGGTAGGGCGCCGCGCCGCCGCTGGGAACGGCGGCGTACAGATCCATTTCCGAGCCGTTGACCGTCTGCTTGTCTGTAAACGAAGGCATTGGAAACACTCCCTGCTGCTGTATCGTTGACCTTGACCAGGTTCCCGAGGATTTTAACAGATGCGCCCTCCGGCTGACGTTAAATCAGCCCCTCGGCCCGCACTGCCGCCATGGTATCGGCGAAAACCCCGATGGTCTGGTCTATGTCGGCCTCGCTATGGGTAGCGGACACCAGAAAGGCGTCGCGGCCCATAATGTCCACCCCCCGGTTCTGGAGGCCGCGCTTCATGGCGGTGACCGCAGGAGACGCCGTTGCGCTGGCTATCTCGGAGTGAGACATAGTGCAAAGCTCCCGGCCGCAATCACAGTCGGCCAGCACCACGTGAATCATTGAGGCAATGCCGTGGGCGTGGCCTGGAATTTCCAGCCGTCCCAGGGCCTCGTTAAGGCCGGTCTTAAGCCGCGCCGCCATGGCGTCAGCCTGCTGATTGATGGGCTGCGAGGCAATCATCTCCAGCGCCGTGGCCCCGGCCGCAGCGGACAGCGGGTTGGCGTTGAAGGTGCCGGGATGGTAGACGCGGCGGGTGTTGTCCCACTGCGGGTCGCCCCGGTGGGCAATCATATCCACGATGTCGGCCTTTCCGCCCACCGCGCCGCCCGGCAGTCCGCCGGCCACGATCTTTGCCATCGTCGTCAGGTCGGGGGAGATTCCGTAGCGCACCTGCGCCCCTCCCGGGGAGGCCCGGAACCCGGTGACCACCTCGTCGAATATCAGGATGACCCCGTGGTGTGCCGTAAGCTCCCGCAGTCCTTTCAGGTAAACCGGAACATCGTAGGTAAGCTGCCCGTAGTGGGCGCCGGTGGGTTCCAGGATGAGCGCGGCGATGTTGTCGTCCTTGGCCAGTGCATCCTCCACTGCCGCCAGGTCTCCGGCGGGAACAACCACCATTGCGTCCATACTCGATTCGGGAATGCCCGGCGCGGAGCGGTCTGAGCCGGCCATGGCGTAGTCGTGCCAGCCATGGAAGTGGTCTTGGAGCTTGATCACCTTGTCCTTGCCGGTATAGGCGCGGGCCAGCCGCATCGCCATCAGTGTCGCCTCAGTGCCGGAACTGTGGAAGCGCACCTTTTCGATGGACGGCATCAGCGCCTTGATGGCCTTGGCCCAGCGCAGTTCTTCGTCGGTGGATGCGCCCAAGTGGGTGCCGCGCTGAATCTGGCGCGACACGGCCTCGGCGATGGCCGGGTGGGAATGGCCCAGCAACAGCGCGCCGTGGCCGGACACATAGTCCACGTATTCGTTGCCGTCCACGTCCCACTTGCGGGGGCCTACGCCGTGGGTCATAAACAAGGGGAAGGGCGTGGCGTAGCGCGTGTCGTGGGTAACGCCCCCGGGGAAGATGTTGACGCTCTCCTCGTAACGCTGGGCCGAACCCGGATGCCTGGCGATGTACTCTTCAAGGATGGTCGGCATACTGCCTCCTGTGGTCTGGGTCATACGACGGCGAATGCTGCCGCCATTGTAGCGCGGCCAGCGTTCGGGCGCTACGGCTGGGCCGGATGGCGGCTTTCGGTTCCTTGCCTGAATCGGGACTATAAGGATTCGCCAGACCAGAAAATCCTATAAGCCGGTAAATTCTTGATTCAGACAATCACGCCAAGAATTGAAATGCCCCGGCGCATCCCGGCGGGTAAAATAGGGTAACGGCAATGGCGCATTTGTCCGCAGCAATTGATGCGAATATCGTATGAAACACATCATCCACGCCGACCTTGACGCTTTCTACGCCGCCGTGGAGCAACTGGATAATCCAGAGCTGCGCGGCAAGCCGGTGCTGGTCGGCGGGAGCCCGGAAAACCGGGGGGTGGTCGCCACGGCGTCCTACGAGGCGCGGCCCTTCGGCGTTCATTCGGCCATGCCAATGCGCACCGCCGTCCGGCTATGTCCCCAAGGCATCGTTGTCCCCCCTCGATTCACTCGCTACCGGGATATGTCGCGTCAGGTGATGGACATATTCCACGAATTCACGGAAGTTATCCAGCCGCTTTCGCTGGACGAAGCCTACCTCGACATCAGCGAGGCGGTGGATGAAGCGGAAGGCCGCTGGCCGCTGGGCGTGGCCTTGGAATTGAAACGGCGGGTGAAGGAGGAAACCGGGCTGACGGTTTCCGTAGGCGTTAGCATCAGCAAGTCGGTATCCAAGATTGCCTCGGACATGGACAAGCCCGACGGGCTGGTGGTAGTGCCTCCGGGGGAGGAAGCCGGGTTTCTGGCTCCGCTGCCGGTGGGCAAGCTGTGGGGTATCGGGCCGAAGACCGCCGAGCGGCTGAAGTCCGGGGGCGTGGACACCATCGGGGCGCTGGCGGAACAATCCCCGGAATGGTTCTCCCGCGTGTTCGGACAAAGGGCTGAGGCAGTACGGCTGCGAGCCGCCGGCCTGGACGACGAGCCAGTGCAAACCGAGCGGGCCGCCAAGTCGGTGTCATCGGAAACCACTTTCCCCGACGACATCGGCGACGCGGAAGAACTGCGGCGAGTGCTGGGGGAACTGGCCGGCGGCGTGGCCGAGGCCCTGGAACGAAAGGGACTTCGGGGGCGCACAGTCACAGTAAAGATGCGGCTGGCGGACTTTACCACATTCACCAGGCAGACAACCCTTCCCGCCCCGTCTAACGAGGCCGGGCCGATACGGGATACGGCCTGGCGCCTGCTGTCAGCCGAGCTTACGGCCGGGCGCGCCTTCCGGCTGCTGGGGGTTGGCGTAAGCAACTTCGCCGAAGCCGAGCCGGAGTGGCAGCTTCCGTTGTCCCTTGCCGGCGACTTCCGCGCGGTCAAGCCTGGGCTGCGTCCATAACCATCCGCCTCGCCTTAGCGGGGGGATTCGGCGGCCCTAGCGGAACAGGTCGCGTTCCCCGGAGCGCAGCAGCCGCCGGATGGCGGCCTCTTCCATCGGCTCGAAGGGGTAGCCGCGGATTATGGTCACCGGAATGCCTAGGGCTTTGCCGGTCACCAGTTCGGCGGCGGCGGCCAGCTCATCGGCCACGGCAATCTGCGTGGTATGCAGCACGTTGCCGTAGGCGTCCAGCGCGCCCACGTAGTCCAGCAGCGGGTCCATCCCGGCCACGCCGATGGCGACGTTGGCCGCGCCGTTGCGCCAAGGGCGGCCAAAGGTGTCGGAAACGACAACTGCCACGTTCACCCCCAGCCGGGCTTGCACCGCGGCGCGGATGCCCTGGGCCGAGGCATCGGAGTCGTCGGGGAGAAGGGCGATGGTGTTATCTCCGGGGATGTTGGAGGCGTCGATACCGGCGTTGGCGCAGTAGAACCCGTGCTTAGTCTCTGCGATGATCACCCCGCGATCCATCCGCACGATGCGGACGGCCTCCCTCAGTATCGCCTCGGTATGGCGAGGGTCGCGCCGGTGGCCCTCGGTGATGGTGATTGCCAGTTGCGAAGGCTCAATATCCTCAAAGCTCATCACCTTACCTTCCACCTTGGAGATGACCTTCTGGGTGACCACCAATATATCGCCTTCTTCGATGGGAGTGCCTTGGGCGGCGGCGGCGGTCATCATCAGGCCGGCCAGGTCATCCCCCGGGCCCAACTCAGGCATACCCTCAACGCCGATAACGCGAACTTCAGGCGGCATAGCGAATCACCTCGATATTGTTGGCGCCTGTCCAGGCTCGATGCGCCAAGTTTCAGTCGCCGGGCAGCAAGTTTAGTGGCTATTCCACGATAACACAATCGGCGCAGTCCTTGGGTCAACAAGTTTTGCGCACTCAAGAGAATCCGCCCGTCTCACCGCATACGCCGTATGCTAAAATCGGCAGGTGGCCGCTGGGCCATACAGCCTGCTTTGAGAAGGTGACGCCTGTGGCCTCTTCAACCTCCGGGGAATACCGCAAAAGGGTCTACACCAAGTTCGGCGACAAGGGTGAGACCAGCCTGCTCTACGGCGGGCGGATTTCCAAGAACAATCCCCACACCGAAGCCTACGGCATCACCGACGAGGCCGTGTCGGCCATGGGCCTCGCTCGCGCCATGTCCAGCGATGAACGGGTGAAGGAACTGCTGCGGCGGCTGCAAAGCGAGCTGTTTACGGTAGCCGCGGAATTGGCTACCGACCCCGATAAGTACGACCTTTTCCAGCAGCATTTCTCGCCAGTGACGCCGGAGATGGTGGAAAGCCTGGAGCAAGCCATAGACAGCCTGGAGCAGGATATGACCATGCCCAACGTATTCATCCTGCCCGGCGGCTCCCCGGCGTCGGCGGCTATGGACCTGGCCCGCTGCGTCATCCGCACCGCGGAGCGCCGCGTGGTGGCAATGGGCGAGGCCGGGCTGCTGACCAACGAACTGCTGGTGTCCTACCTGAACCGCTTGGGCGACCTGCTGTTTGTGGCGGCCCGCTATGAAGACCGCGAACTGCCCCTAGAACGCGCCACCGGCCAGCGGGCCTAGGGGGCAAGGGATGAAACTGGTGGTGGTGGACTACGAGTCGGGAAACCTGCGCAGCGTTTCACGGGCGCTGGAGTCTTGCGGCGTGGCGCCGCTGGTTACCGGCGACCCCCAAGAGCTGAGCGACGCCGACGCGGTGGTGCTGCCGGGCGTGGGCTCCGGCCCGGCGGCCATGGCTGCCCTGCGGCAACGCGGGCTGGCGGAGCCGCTGCGGAATTTCGCCGAAAGCGGACGCCCGTTCCTTGGCATCTGCCTGGGGCTACAACTGCTGCTGGACTGGACCGACGAAGAGGGCGGCGCGCCATGCTTGGGCATCGTGCCGGGCCAAGTCAAGCGCCTGCCCGAGCCGGAGAACGGCGCGGCGCTGAAAATCCCGCACATGGGCTGGAACAGCGTAGCCCTCAACGAGACCCACCCGGCATTGGACGGGATCTGTTCCGGCAGCTATTTCTATTTCGTCCACAGCTTCTATGCCGCCCCCTCGGAGCAGACCGGGGTTGTCGGGACAACCGAATACGGGCTGCCCTTCTGTAGCGTCTACGCCAATAACAACGTGACCGCCACTCAGTTTCACCCGGAGAAGAGCGGCCCGGCGGGACTGCGCATCTACCGCAACTTCGTGGCGATGGCGGCCGGGGACTGCCCGCCCCATGGGAGTTAAGGCCGCTATGGAAGTAATTCCGGCCATTGACTTGCGCGGCGGGCAGTGCGTCCGGTTGCGCCAAGGCGACTTTCAGCAGGAAACGGTGTTCTCCGATGATCCGCCGGCGATGGCCCGACGCTGGCAGGATCAAGGGGGGCGGCGGCTGCACTTGGTGGACCTGGACGGCGCCATCACGGGCCAACCGGCGCATCTGGAAATCATATCCGCCATTACCGCCGCTCTGGACATACCGGCGCAGGTGGGCGGCGGCATTCGCAGCGCGGCGACGGCGCGGGCTTGGCTGGAGGCCGGCGCAGATCGCGTTGTCATCGGCACGGCGGCAGTGCGCGACCCCGGTATGGTGCGGGACGTCTGCCTCGAGCATGGCGCCGAGCGGGTAATCGTGTCGGTTGACGCCCGCGACGGGATGGTAGCCTTGCAGGGATGGACCGAGGCCAGCGAGGTCAGCGTGCTGGAACTGGCGCGGCGTATGGCGGGCTTGGGGGTAGTGCGGCTGCTCTACACCGACATCGCCCGCGACGGGATGCTGACCGGCCCGGATCTCGGCACCAACGCGCGACTGGTGCGGGAAACGGAGATGATGGTGCTGGCCTCCGGCGGGGTCGCATCGGTGGAGGATATCCAACGGCTGGCAGACACGGGCGTGGAGGGCGTGATAGTGGGGCGCGCTCTGTACGCCGGGACAATGAGTCTGCCGGACGCGGTGGCGGCAGCGGGAAGCCGGTAGGCGCTAGGCGGAACCGGATTGCGGGAACACGGAGCGGCGGCGAGACAGCGGCTCCAATTCCCGGGACGATTTCATAAATCGAGATTTTAGCGGATAGGGAAATTTACGGGGAACTGTGGGGCCGAGAGCAGGGCAGCGGGGACGGGACAGTCTCAAAAATGGACCAGACAAGGGAGCGTCGGAACTACCAAAGACTCCGTCACTTTCCCTCTGCGATTACTCCATTCTCAGCATTCGTTACCCGTGAACACTGCGATATCGGAACGGTTGCTCCTAGACATGGTTCCAAGAAGGTGTCCGTACTCGTCAAACACAGGGGAGCCTGAGTCACCAGGGACGGCGTAGGCATCCGTTTCGGTGTTTTCACCCCGCACGTCCCTGACTATGCCGGACTCCATTCGCAGTTCTCCTAGCCCGTACCCCCAAAAGTAGATTTCTTGGTCTGGCTGGGCGGGAGCCGCTGCTCTGAAAATGGGTTGGAGGGACAGGCCCACCAGAGCTTCCGGGGCAACCCGCAGACGAGCTCTGTCAATTGAGGCACAGTGTCTAACCACTGTCGCTGGCATCCGGTCGTCGATTCCAGGCACTTTCACCTCAACCACCTCGCATTCATTCCCATCCTCAACTACGTGATGCACTGTTATGACAGTACCCTCTTGGGCGTCTGTGATAATCCCAGTCCCTTTGTACCTAGAAGAAAAGAACGCCCCCGTGCAGAACACCTCCACCACATTCCGTCTAAGTTCCTGGGCCTGCACAGCCCGGTTCCTCTCGTAGTTTATTCCCTCGAATTCACACGCAATCATGTTTATCCGGCTTGAGTACGATCTAGTCCCTGTAACTCTCCCGGTGACTGAAACACGTTGTCCCTTCGTAACATCAAGAGCGACCCTAACGTCTGCATAGTAGCAGAATAGATTATGGCTTGAGTATTCCCCTAGCTCGGGAGAAATGACGACATAGAGCTCTTCTACTTCGTACACGTAGCCAGAGGTTGAGACAGGGACTTTGCCGTTATCACGGTATCGCAACTGTGTGTCTGCCCTTACTTTGTTCTGGTCATATTCATGCAGTAGTCTTGCGAGCTCCATCCTGATAGGCATAGGAGTTGGCGTTGCTGTGGGCGCGGGAGTTGGCGTTGCTGTGGGTACGGGTGTTGGCACGACTGCGGACATGGGAGTGGGAGTCGGCGTTGCTGCGGGTACGGGTGTTGGCACGGCTGCGGACATGGGAGTGGGAGTCGGCGCTGCTGCGGGTACGGGTGTTGGCACGGCTGCGGACATGGGAGTGGGAGTCGGCGCTGCTGCGGGTACGGGTGTTGGCACGGCTGCGGACATTGGGGTGGGGAGTCGGCGCTGACTCTCTGGCGTAGGACTGGGTTCAGGGTTAGCGATTCCGACCGGGTCGGATCCCTCGGAGTCCCCCACATCACTCCCGAATACGGACACCAAGACAATTACGACTACGAATAGCACTATCAGACTACCGCATCCAATACCGGCTCGTTTTACCCGGCTGCGAGAAAATATACTCCTTGATCTAGCGGTCTGTGCTGGTTGGGCCTCAGGTGGAAGAGCAGTACCGCAGGCCATACAGAACTTGTCCCTAACCCTATTAGGGTGGCGGCAAGCTGGGCAGACCCGCGTTGGCCGCGGCTGGCTCCTAAGAACAGTCATCCTAATGAGTCTCCTGCCGAGTGCACGGCTTTCGGCACCTGGCCAATTCCAAGATCTGTAAACGTCTGTCGAACTATAAACCTACCACAGGGGCCTCGCCTCCAGCCGACACTCAAGGCACACGGAAAGGCGACAGAAACAGTCATGGCTCTGGCGCCTTCTTTTTGAGACAGCCCCGTCCCTATCTTGAGCTACCCGGCTCCCCTCCCACCCTACAGTCAGCGAAATCTCGAGTTATGAAATCGTCTCAATTCCCGCTTCGCCTCTGCGGAGTCAATATCCGCGGCCGTTCGGCCCGGCTTGACAGCCCCGTTCCCTGTGGTATCCATCCCCTTGAACCTAGCAACCAGCCGTTCCTCTCCGGTCTCTAGCCAGTCCTCCCGCAGCACTTCCATCAGGAGGAAGTCGTGGGACATCTTCCTGACCTTGCGGACGGGATTGAACCCGGACTTGGAAAAACAGCGCTGGGCCCGTTCGTTCCAGTCCAAGGTGTGCAGATAGACCCGGTTCAGGCTGACTTCAGAGAACATATAGTCCAGCAGCGTGGTAACCGCGTCATAGCCGTAAGAGTTGCTCCAATAGTCGCGATCCCCGATGACAATGCCCAGTTCCGCCTCCAGCCTCACTCTGTCCAGGTCATAGTACATACAGTTGCCGATGTAGGTGCCGTCAATGGCGTCGGCGCCAAAGTGATGGGATCCTGGAGTGGGGTAACGCAACTGGTCTTGAAACAGCTTGAGGTAGCGTTCGTAGGACATACTCAAGGGGTAGGCCGCATCCAGCCGGGCGATTTCCGGGTCGCTGCGCCAGCGGTAGTCTTTCTCGGCGTCCTCAATGCGCTTTTCGCGGAGGATTACCTTCGCGCCACGGAGTTCAACCATTTCAGCCTTAACCTTGTCGTGTCCTGATAACGTTGACGGCCCGGCGCAGCACGCCCGCCTCATTACCGTAGGCCATGGATCCCAGTGCCTCGTCAACGTCGAACCATTGGACCACGTCGAATTCCGGGTCGTGCTGGTCGATGTGACCGCCCACTGGCGACATCAGGTAGAAATAAACGGTCTTGTGGTAGCGGACATCATTGTCCCAGTCGGCGAACCAGTAATCAATGCTGCCCAGCGGTTCCTCCAGCTTGACCTCCAGTCCGGTCTCTTCCCGCACCTCGCGCAGGGCGGTCTGCTCCAGCGTTTCGCCGGGGTCGGGGGTGCCTTTGGCGAGGCTCCAGCGCACTGGGTCGGAACGCCCGCACAGAACAGTTTCAAGGCGCCCGCCGTTCTCGCGGAACACCACTCCGCCGGAAGAAACCAGGCTTTCCACTCTGGAAGTCGTTTTCTCTCTCATCTCCGCCCATGGGTTGCGCTGTAATGGACGCCCCCTACCCCTCTGCTCTCGCCGGATGTTGACTCGCGGGTATTGTAAGCGTCCTCAATGAAGCCAGTCAATTGACCCGCCGGGGGCTAACCGCCGCTAATGGCGGGAACGAAGTGAACCTCGCTGGTCTCGCCGACCCGCTCCAGCATGCCCATTCGGGCCACGTCTCCGTCAATGGCTACGGCCAGGTTGGCCCGGATTTCGCCGTCCTCCACCAGCCGGGCCTTGATTCCCGGGTACTGAGATTCCAGCCCGTCAATAATCTGCCGGACGTTGCGGCCTTGGCATTCGGTCTGCTTGACCCCGCCTGTCAGCGACTGAAGCATTGTGGGTATAAACACCTTCGCCACGGCCACCCTCCTGCGGTAAAGATTGGCCGCCGCCCGTCCCTATGGGCCAGTCCCTATGGACTGAAAGGCGGCTCCCGTTTCAGATTACCTTTCCGGCCGCGGGGATTCAAGGGGCAAGAGCGCCGCCGGGGCAGATCAAAAACCCCGCCCCGGCAGGACGAAAGCGGCTAGGGGTGCGTTACTCCCCGTTCCGCTCCCACTGCTCTTCCAGTATCTTGCCCGGGGTCATAGGCAGGCTGCGGAGGCGCAGTCCGGTGGCTTCGTGAATGCCGTTGGCGATGGCTGCCATGGGGGGAACGATCGGCACTTCGCCCACGCCGCGCACTCCATAGGGATGGCCGGAGTTAGCCACCTCGACGATTACCGTGTCAATCATCGGCAGGTCGAGGGAGGTGGGCATACGGTAATCCAAGAAAGTCGGGTTCATCATCCGGCCGCCGTTGTCGAAGTAATACTCTTCGTTGAGCGCCCAGCCGATGCCCTGAACCACGCCCCCCTGCATCTGCCCTTCGACATAGCTGGGATGCACCGCTTTGCCTGCGTCCTGAATGGCGGTGTAGCGGGTCACTTCGGTCTTGCCGGTGTCCGGGTCAACCTCCACGTCGGCCAGGTGGACGGCGTAGGAGTTGCCCTCGCCGGCCGGGTCAACGTTGGACTGGCCGGCAACCGTGCCGCCGGTGGCAGCCAGTTGACGGGCCAGTTCCTTGAAACCTAGGCGCAGCTCCGGGTCGGACTTGTGGCGCACCACGCCGTCAATGTACTCCACGTCATCCTCGGCGGCGTCCCAGATTTGGGCGGCGCGGGATACCAGTTGCGCCTTCACCGACTCAGCCGCTTCTATGGCAGCCAGTCCGGTGGCGAAGGAAGTGCGGCTGCCGCCGGTTATGAAAGTGAACCCGATGGAGTCGGTATCCACCACCGTCGGCTTGACGTCTTCGTAGGCGATGCCCAAGGTTTCGGCGGCCTGCTGGGCGATGGAGGCGCGGGTGCCGCCGATGTCCACCGACCCCATAATCAGGCTGACGGTGCCATCGAAGTTGACGGTGATGACGCAACTGGACTGGAAACCGCGGTTCATCCAGTAACCGGCGGCCACGCCTCGCCCGCGGTTTTCGCCCGCCAAGGGAGCCCGGTAGTGTTCGTGGTCGCGGGCCGCTTCCAGGCATTCCACCAGACCGATGCGGCGGGCCACAGGGCCTTCGATGCGGCGGGTGCCTTCCTTGGCGGCGTTGAGCAGACGGAACTCAATGGGGTCTAAGCCAAGCTGCCGGCACAGCTCGTCCATCACCGTCTCCACGCCAAAGGCGGCCTGGGGGGAGCCGGGGGCGCGGTAGGCGGCGGTCTTGGGCTTGTTGACCACCACGTCGTAGCCGTCCACCTTGCCGTTCTCCACGTCGTAGCAGGCGAAAGCGCAGGTCATTGCCTGCATCACGGGCGAGCCGGGGTAGGCGCCGGCGTCCATCGCCACTTCGAGCTGCACTGCGGTCAGGCGGCCGTCGTTCTTGGCGCCCGCCTTGACCCGCATCCACGAACCGGGAGCCGGGCCGGAGGCTTCAAAAACCTCGGCGCGGGTCATCAACTGCTTGACCGGCGCGCCGGCCTTCTTGGACAGCGTGGCGGTAATGGCGTCGAGGTAAGCGGTAATCTTGCCGCCGAACCCGCCGCCGATTTCCATCGGCGTAACCTTGACGCGCGAGACCGGCAGGCGCAGCACGTCGGCCACCGCAGCCCGCACGGCAAAGGCGCCCTGAGTGCTGGTCCACAGGCTCAACTGTCCGTCGGCGCTCCAGAAAGCGGTGGAATTGTGCGGCTCGATGTAACCCTGATGCACCGACGCGGTGGTGAGTTCCCGCTCGACAACCACGTCGGCCTCGCTGAATCCCTGTTCCACGTCGCCCTTCTCGTAGCTGAGATGCGCCGCAATGTTGCTGGGCTTGTCGCCAATCTCGCCCATGGCGGAAGTGCGCAACTCTTCGTGGAGCAGCGGGGCGCCTTCCTGCATTGCCTCCCGAACGTCAACCACCGCCTCCAGCGGTTCGTAGTCAACTTCTATCAGGGCCAGGGCCGATTCGGCGACGTGCGGGTTGATGGCAGCGACGGCGGCGATGGGATGGCCCTTGTACAGCGCCTTGTCGCTGGCGAGCATATGGTCGGAAGCGAACTTGAGGCGGTTGTAGTCGCCGCCCAGCTCCTCCCGGGACAGCGAGGCGAAGGGCAGGTCTTTGGCGGTGACGACCGCCCTGACGCCGGGGAGGGCTTCGGCCTTGCCGGTGTCTATGGAGCGAATGCGGGCGTGGGGATGCGGGCTTCGCAGCACCTTGGCGTGGAGCAGGCCGGTCAGCTTGACGTCCGCCCCGTATTGGGCCCGGCCCGTTACCTTGTCCACCCCGTCCGGGCGCACCGGACGCTTACCGACGACGTTGTATTCCACTTCGGAAAGAACTTGATTCGGGATAGTAGTCACTGCTGGTCACCTCCAAGTTTGTTAGACCGAAAAGGCGGCCCCGCTGGGAGCCGCCTTACTGTTGCTGCCATGGGACTGACCGGCGCCGGTTACTTGTCGGGCGTGGCGCTGACCTGAAGCACGGCGCGGACGATTTTGTCGTAGCCGGTGCAGCGGCAGAGATTCCCGGCCAGCCAGTGGCGAATCCGCCCCTCGTCGGCGTCCGGTTCGGCGTCCAGAAGGGCGCGGGAGGCCACCAAGAAGCCGGGGGTGCAGATGCCGCACTGCAACGCGGCATTCTCCAGGAAGGATTGCTGCAAGGGGTGCAACGCGCCCGGCGAGGCCATGCCTTCGATGGTTTCCACTTCCCGGCCCTGAATCTCAACGCCCAGGACCAGGCAGGAGTCAACGATGCGCCCGTCCAGCACTACGGTGCAAGCGCCGCAGTTGCCGTCGTTGCATCCCTCTTTGGTGCCGGTCATACCGAGGACATCCCGCAGCACTTCCAGCAAGCTCTGGCGCGGCTCGCAGAGGAAGTTGGTGTCTTCTCCGTTAATTTTTGCCTGAACGTGAACAACTCCGGGCATCCTCTAGCCTCCCCTAGCCCGCTCGACGGCGTTATTAAGAGTGCGGCGCGTCAGCACGCCGATGAGGTGAATCCGCTGGCGGATGGTGCCTCGCATATCGTTAATCGGCTTGGCGTCGGCCATCGCCAGTTCCGAAGCCTCCCGAATGGCTTCGTCGGAAACCGGCTTGCCGGCCAGGCTGTCCCCGGCGGCTTGGGAAAAGACGGGAGTAGGCGCAACCGAGGCTAGGGCGACGCGGCCTGACACGAAGCTCTGCCCCGAGGCGTCCAGCACCACCGAGCTGCCGACCCCGGCCACGGCGATGTCCATTTCGTTGCGCGGTATGAACCGCTGGTAGTTGGCGCCCGAATGGGCCACGGGCGCGGGGAAGGATATGGATACCAGCAGCTCGCCCCGTTGCAGCGCGTTCTGGCCCGGGGCGGTGCAGAAGTCTTCCGCGTTTATCTGCCTGGTTCCGCCGGGCCCGGCGACGTTGCAGACGCCGCCCAAGGCGATGACCGCCGGTATCGAGTCGCCGCTGGGCGCGGCGTTGCACAGGTTGCCGCCGATGCTGGCCCGGCCTTGTATCTGGATGCCGCCGATGAGCGACGCCGAGTCAATCAGCCCCGGATAGGCCGCCGAGATATCCGCGTCTTGGTATATGCGATGGCACGGCACCGCCGCGCCAAGGGTCAGCCCGCCGTCCGGGCTGTAGGACATCTCGTCTAGTTCCGGGATGCCCTTCACGTCCACCACCACGTCGGCCAGCCGCCGCCCGGCCCGCATCATCACGAGGATGTCGGTTCCCCCGGCGATCATCCTGGCCCGGTCGCCATGTTCATTTAGTATCGAAACGGCTTCTTCGATACTACTCGGAGATACGAAATCAAATGCTTCCAATTGCCCACCTCCTGCGGCGTGAATTATAGCACTACTCGACATAGGGTCAAGCTGTGGATGACAGTATCTGCCGGGCGCCCCGGCGGTCGCGGGCCGGAATCCTTGCCCGGCATCAGAACGGCCGCCGGGATTTCCATACCTTTACCCCCGATGACATAGCGGTTCAGGAAAGGCGCTCCGTTATCGCTTCCGTAGGCAACGCGGTGGCCTGTCGGGTCTCAGTCGCGGATGCCGCCAAGGGCTTGTATCGCAGAGCTTACCATACCGGGAATCTGATGTTGTATAATGAGGCCGCGAGAGCGGGACAAGGATACTGATTTGGGCTTGGTTAAAGCCGCCGGGGAACAGGTAATAGCGGGCGCGAGGGGCGTTCCTATGCCGCTGCTGGGGTCTACTTCCCGGCAAGCTCTTGAATCAAGGGCAACCCGGTAGACGAAACCCTGGAGTACGGTGTTCCCTATCCGCCCCCGGCCTGATGTCCGGGCAAGGGAAAGACAACTTTAAGAGGAGCGTTTCGCCCCGTAATGACCGGCCAACCCCAAACCGCCGCCCCTTCGACATCCTCGGCCCTAGAACAGGCCCTCCGGCGCGATCGCGCCGTGGTCATCGCTGGCATACTCATCATCGCGGCCATTGCGTGGGCTTACATGGTCTACTTGGCCGAGTCCGGTATGGACATGGGCGACCATATGAGCGCAGGCATGGCCATGGCCGATATGCGCTCCTGGAGCGGCGCGGACTTCGGGCTGATGTTCGTGATGTGGGCCGTGATGATGGTGGCGATGATGGCTCCGTCGGCCGCGCCCATGCTGCTAATGTTCGCTGCGTTGAACCGCAAGCGGCGGGAGCGGGAAGCGCCCTACGTGCCAACGGGCGTTTTCTTGGCCGGATACGTTATCGTCTGGAGCGTCTTCGCCCTTGCGGCGACGCTGGGCAACTGGGGCCTCCACCAAGCGTCCCTGCTTTCCTCGATGATGGGGGCGTCCACCAGCGGATACTTGGGCGGGGCGCTGCTGCTGGCCGCCGGAGCTTTCCAGTGGAGTCCGCTGAAGTACGCCTGCCTGAAGCAGTGCCGGACCCCGATGGGGTTCCTGATGACCTCGTGGCGGGAGGGGCGCCGGGGCGCGCTGCGCATGGGACTGGAGCATGGCGCCTACTGCCTCGGCTGCTGCTGGGCCTTGATGCTGCTGCTCTTCGTGCTGGGCGTGATGAACCTAGTCTGGATAGCCGCCCTCGCCGCCTTCGTGCTGGCGGAAAAGGTTGCGCCCATGAGCGAGTGGGTAAGCCGGGGCACCGGCGTCGTATTGGCGGGCTGGGGCGTCTGGGCGATTGTTGCGGCGGCATTGTAGGAGGCGCGCCGTCCCGCGCCCCTACGCTTCGCCGCTCAAGCCTTGCAGGACGCCACCCGCCGCGCCGGACAAGGTGCCGTGGCGAAGCGCGGCGATGCCGACGCCGGTCACGCCGTCGAGGGACAGGAACGCCTGACCGGACGCCGCGGCGCGAATCCGCTCCAGCGCCTCGCCCCAGCCTTGCGAATCGTCCAACTCGCCGTTCCCCTCGCCCTTGGGCAGTTCAAGACAGTAAATGTTTCCATCCCCGTTCCCATGTCCGGCCATGGGAACGATGACTAGGAGGGGAACGCTTGCTGGCTCTCTCTCCACTTCCGCCAGGAAGGCGGCCTGAGCCGTGGAGACGCCATGCTGCCCGAAAATCACCAGGTTATGGAAACCGCTGCCCAGTTCCTCGAAGGCCGAGCGGTAGCGCCGGAAGATGTCGTGGGAGGCGCGGTCGTCCGGCGACACCAAAAAGATGGCGCAGACGGGAAATCCCGTTCCCCCATTGTCCGCAGCCGATTCCAGTTCGGCCCTCCATCGGGACAACTTGTCCAAGTCGTGGCGGTCGGCGTGGGTCATCTGCTGTTCATTGGCGGCGGTCATTGGCGCGCATACCTCCCCGGACAAATGAGGGTCACGAAAGCGTTGGCCGTTTAGCCGTGGTCGTCGAACTGGACGAGGATGCCGTCGGGGTCGTAGACGAAGATGCTGCTGACCCGGCCGTCCGGGGCGGTGAAGGCTTCCAGCGGCGCGGCCAGTTCCACGCCCTTGCTCGCCAGCTCGTCGGCCAGAGCCTTGACGTCGGGGACTGTGAAGGAAATGTGGCTGATGCCCACCTGATCCAGCTTGATGGCCTCGCCGTCGGGTTCCTCGCCGGGGTGGCAGGTCAGCACCAGCGACGGGGCGGTCTTGCCCGGCCCGTAGCGGACGTGGGTGGTACGCCGGGTCCGGCGGGCGTGCCGGTAGATGCTGGGCAGCCCGCCGGTGGTGGTGTCCTGAATCTGGTCGAAGTCCACCGTCATGCCCAGAATGTCGCGGTAGAATGCCAGAGACGCCTCCACGTCGCGCACGCAGATGGCGATGTGGGATACCATACTCGCTTCCATAGCCGTTTCCTCCGAGGTGATTACGCTTCCGCCTATGCTAAGGGCGGCCTGGCACGGTGTCAAAAGAGAAGCGGCCCAGCGGCGCATTCCTTAGCCGGGGCCGCTCTTGTGGTCGCCCTAGCGTGCATCCATCAGGAAATTTCTTTAGGCAGGGAATTTCTTTAGGAAACGCCCGCGGACAGCGGCTTCAGCATCGCATAAATAACGTCGTTGATGGGGGTAGGCACGCCGGCGGCGCGGCCCGCGCGGACTACCGCCCCGTTCAGGGCCTCCAGCTCCAGGGGACGGCCCGCCACCACGTCGGTGTGCATTGAGGCTTGCAGGGCCGGCAAGTTGTCCTCAATGTAAGCCAAGGTGGTCCGGTGTACATCGGGCGGGAAGTTGACGCCGCTGGCGCGGCCCGCCGCTTCGATTTCCCGCAGGCAGCCCACTACCACCTCACGCCACTCGGGGCGCGGCATAAGCTCAGCGAGGGTATGGCGGGCCATAGCGGTCACGCCGGCCATGGTGGCAATGAACAGGAACTTGGCCCACAACCCGGCGCGAACATCGGCGGTCAACTCCGCCGGCACCCCGCTGCCGTTGAAGGCGTCGGCGATGGCCCGCCCCCGCTCGGGTATTGTTCCCCCTACCTCCGGGAGAGGGCCAGGGCGGGAGCGTTGGGAGTTTCCCAACTCGCCGAACACCACGCGCACCACGTCGCCGGTCTGCCGCACCGCGCCGGGCCCGTTCCGTCCGGCTTCGATGTACACCGCCCCGGCCAGCACACGCTCAGCGCCAAAGGCCGCTGCGGGCGCCAGATAGCTGTCCACGCCGTTCTGCAAACAAAGCACAGCGGTATCGGGGCCAACTATGGGGGCCATAGCCGGAATCGCAGCGGAGTTCTGGTAGGTCTTGACGGTGAGCAGAGCCAGTTCCACCGGGCCGACATCGGCGGGGTTATCGGTGGCGGCGCAGCGAACGGTGAACTCCTCAGAGTCCCGCAGAACGCGCAGGCCCCCCTCGCGTATGGCGGTGAGATGCGCCCCCCGCGCAATCAGCGACACGTCATGCCCGCCCCGGGCCAGCATCCCGCCCAAGTATCCGCC
Source organism: Dehalococcoidia bacterium (assembly GCA_965213725.1). GTDB lineage: Bacteria > Chloroflexota > Dehalococcoidia > Lucifugimonadales > UBA3495 > VXOI01. The sequence goes on along the minus strand of OZ243924.1, from coordinate 3,040,517 downwards.
GACGCTGCCGGCGCCCACAACCGCGATTCGCATAACCTTTGGCTCCAATACCGTATACTGATGTATTATGTCTATTGTGCCGCCGAATTCAATACGCGGCGCCACCCCGCGACAACATCAATATGGGGAAGGAAAAAAAGAAAGAGTTCGTTTTCTCCGCCCGCACTGCCAAAAGCATAATTGAACCATTCAACCGAAATGGCAGCGACATCGTGATAGTAGTGGTATGGGAAACGCCCCCCGCGTTCCCCCAGCGGGCCGCGCCTGTTTCTTGACGGGCGCGGCCTGTCCGCATATCCTTGACGGCGTTAACCGGGCCTGCCGGGCCTCGACCCGCCCGCCTTGAGCTTATGGAGAATCGCGTATGACGCAGCAGTCGCCGCCGCCAATTCCGGCGCCCACTCCGCAGCCGGAGTCGGATTTTTATTTTGAGAAGTGCCGCGAGGGGGAGTTGTGGCTGCGGTACTGCAACACCTGCGGTTCGGCCTACTTCTACCCCCGCGACATCTGCCCTATCTGCTTCTCCCGCGACACTCGCTGGATCCAGAGCAGCGGGCGAGGCACGATCCACACCTTCGCCATCGTGCATCGCGGGCCGACGCCCCCCTTCCGCGACCGCGCCCCTTACGTGCCCGTGATTGTGGAACTGGAAGAGGGGCCGCGTATGCCCTCCAACCTAGTGCAGTGCGAACCTGACCCCGAACACATCAAGGTGGGAATGGCGGTGGAGGTGGTGTTCGAGGTTCTCAATGACACCATTACCCTCCCTTATTTCCGGCCGGCGGCCTGATGACGCTCAAAGGGAAGGTCGCCATAGTCACCGGGGGCAGCCGGGGCATCGGGCGACAAATCTGCTTGGCCTACGCCGCGGCCGGGGCGCAGGTGGTGGTTGCGTCCCGAACCGCCAGCGACCTTTCGGCTCAGTCGGAGTGGCCCAAGTACGCCGCCGGAGACATCAACGATACGGCCCGCGCTATCGCCGTTGCCGGCGGGGAGGCCCTGCCGGTGCAATGCGACGTGACTTCCGCGGAGGACCTGCAACGGCTGGTGTCGGAAACCTTGCAGCACTTCGGGCGCATTGACGTGTTGGTGTCCAACGCCGGGATAGACTGCGAATCGCCGGTGACCGAGCTGGACGTGGATCTGCTGGACCGGGCGATGGCGACCAACATACGCGGCCCGATTCTGCTCTGCAAGTACGCTTTGCCGGCGATGATAGCGCAGAAAAGCGGCGGCTCCATCTTCTGCATCACCTCGGGCGCGTCTCAGGGCTACCGACCGGGGCGCGTGGGCTACTCGATGACCAAAGCGGCTCTCGACCGGGCCTATGCCAGCCTGGCCGAGGAAGTGCGCCAACACAACATCGCGGTCAACGTTCTCAGCCCCGGCAAGGTGGACACCTGGATGAACCGCCGGGGGCACTGGCCCGGCACCGAGCACGTCCCCATGGACCAGCCCGAAACCATACGCGAGGCGGCCCTGTGGCTGGCCGGGGTGAAAGCGTCGGACTTCACCGGGCAGCGGGTGGAGCGGGCCGAATTCGGCGTTACCTGGGGGCCGCCCTCATCCTAACCCTCTCACAGGGAGCGAGGGGATTTTTATACATATGCCTAAGGAGTGGAGCAAATGACTACCGCGCGAACTGTTACCGCCGAGATTTCGCCCAAGCTGGGAGAACTGAGCGCCAACGTGCTGTTCGGCGACGTTTGGGAGCGCCCCGAACTGTCGAAGCGCGACCGCAGCATGATTACAGTAGCCAGTCTCATCGTCCTCTACCGCACCGACCAGCTCCGGGGCCACATCGGCCGCGCCCTGGACAACGGCGTCACCAAAGAAGAGATTTCCGAGATTATCTGCCACCTGGCCTTCTACGGCGGCTGGCCCACCGCCGCCAACGCCGCCCGCGTCGCCAAAGAGGTGTTTGAAGAGCGCGGCATTTAACCCATAACGCAAGGGCGCAAAGACGCGAAGGGCCTGGGCTTATTCAGGATAACATTGCGTTTTTGCGCCCTTGCGTTGAGAAACATCCGGCCCATTTCCATACCGGGAGTTGACGACATGGCGCGTATGACTGGCGCGAAATTCATGGCCGATACCCTGAAAGCATACGGGGTTACCCACGTGTTCTTGGTGCCGGCGATTCTGCGGCGGGCTCTGGCCGAGATGGACCTCATCGGCATCAAGCGGGTCATAACCCACGGCGAAAAAGCCGCCGCATATATGGCCGACGGCTACGCCCGCGCTTCGGGCAAGCCGGGCGTCTGCATGGCGCAGTCAGTGGGGGCAGCCAATCTGGCCGCCGGGCTGCAAGACGCCTACCTGGGACTGTCGCCGGTCATCGCCCTGACCGGCCACAAGCGCAGCGACGAGCAGTATAGGAACGCCTATCAGGAAATCGAGCATTCCAAGCCCTTCGCCTCGGTCACCAAGTTCAGCGCGGTGGTAGACAACGCCGGGCAGCTCCCGCACCTGCTGCGGCAAGCCTTCCGCGAGGCCACCACCGGAGCGCCCGCGCCGGTGCATCTGGACGTGCAGGGAATGACCGGCGACTTCGCCACCGAGTCCGAAGGCGACTTCGAGGTAATGTTCGAGGCCGCCTTCGCCCAGCGTCCCGCCTTCCGCCCCGAGGCCGACCCGGAAAGCGTGCGGGCGGCGGCGCGGGCCTTGACGGCGGCGCAGCGCCCGGTCATCGTGGCCGGGGGCGGCGTTACGGCGTCGGGAGCGCAGCAGGAAGTGGTGGAGCTGGCCGAGATGCTGTCCATCCCGGTGGCGACCTCACTGAACGCCAAGGGCGCCATCACCGACAATCACCCTCTGTCCGTGGGGGTAGTCGGTTCCTACTCCCGCTGGTGCGCCAACCGGGTGGTGAGCGAGGCCGACCTGGTTTTCTACATCGGCAGCCACACCGGCAGCCAGGTCACCAACGAGTGGCGGGTGCCGCAGCCGGGGACGCCGGTAATTCAGATAGACATTGACCCGGCGGAACTGGGCCGCACCTACCCGGCCCAGGTGGCGATGCATGGCGACGCCAAGGCCACCCTGCGCCGGCTGATAGAGGCCCTGGAACCCATCGGCGGACGCAGCGAGTGGACGGCGCGGGCGCAACAGTTGGTGCGCGAGTGGCGTGAGGACGTGGCCCCTCGCGCCAATTCCGACGCGGTGCCGATCATCCCAGAGCGGCTCTGCCAGGAAATCACCCAGTTTCTGCCCGCGGACGCGATGCTGGTGGCGGACACCGGGCACTCCGGCATCTGGACTGGCAGCATGATTGACTTCAACCACCCGACGCAAGGCTACATCCGCTGCGCCGGTTCGCTGGGCTGGGGCTTGTCAGCGGCTATGGGGGCCAAGTGCGCCCTGCCCGACCGTCCGGTGCTGTGCTTCAGCGGCGACGGCGGCTTCTGGTATCACATCGCCGAGCTGGAAACGGCGGTTCGCAACAACATCAACGTGGTAACGGTCATCAACAACAACAGCGCGCTGAGCCAGGACCAGCGGGGGGACGAGCGGGCCTACGCCGGCATGGAGGGCGGCCACCCCGAAGAACTGTGGCAGTTCACCGACACCAACTTTGCCGCAGTGGCCCAGTCCATCGGCTGCTTCGGCATCCGGGTGGAACGCCCCGGCGACATCCAGAGCGCCCTGGAGCAGGCTTTCGCCTCGGGCCGCCCCGCCGTGGTGGACGTTGCCACCGACCCGCTGGACAGCCTGGCCCCGGTGCCGTGGGCGCCGTAGGTGCAACAAATGGAAAGCGGACGCCCTTACTGTTGGCATAAAGGGAGCAATCGTGATTGTCGGAAAGATAAACCTCCAAACACTGTTTGCCAAGCAGGTTTGGTACGAAATTCCGGTGTTCCAACGTCAATACGTTTGGGATGAAGAAGAGCAATGGGAACCCTTGTGGACCGATGTCCGCAACACGGCGGAGCGTTGGCTCGAAATTGACGGGGCTAACTTACAGTCTCGCCAACGCCCGTCTCACTTCTTGGGAGCGGTCGTTCTACAGCAGAAACAGACACCCACGTCCTCTCAATTGGATTCGCGCCTTGTGGTTGACGGGCAACAACGCCTGACTACCCTTCAGTTGCTTGTGGACGCAGTGCAGGAAGTGTTCGAGCGTCAGGGATTGGAACGCCCCGCCGGGCGCCTCTCGGATATGGTTCTGAACAGAGAGCTATATTGGGATGGCAACCCGGAGCGGGCTTTTAAGGTCTGGCCCACTAGGATAGATCAGTTAGCCTTTAAGCACGCCATGAGCAACGATCTGCCCAATGATGAATATGGCGAATCGAACATCGTCCGGGCCCACGAGTTTTTCAAGTCGCAGATTGATAACTGGTTGACGCAAGTTCCTGATGAGCAGGAATCGCGCGCCGCCGCTCTGGAGCAGGTTATCAGGAACCAGCTGGAACTGGTTGCGATTGACTTGGAAGCCGAAGACGATCCGCATATCATTTTCGAGACATTGAACGCCCGCGGCACCCCTCTTTTGGAATCGGACCTAATCAAAAATATGGTTATGTTCGAGGCAGGAAGTGCCGGGATTAGCTCCGATTCAGAAGGAGGACGGCAACTGTGGCAATTCGATGAAAGCTGGTGGCACCAAGACATCACGCAGGGCAGGCTAGTGAGGTCGCGCATCGACGTGTTTCTGAACTATTGGCTTGTTCTGCGAACAAAGGAAGAAGTAGCCGCCAAAGACGTATTTTCAACCTTTCGGCGTCGCTACGCAGATTGGAGTCTTTCAGAATCCATTACGGAGTTGTCTCAAAAAATTCACGTGGCAGCCGGTTACTACCGCGCTTTAGAAGAGGCCACACAACCCGGGATGCGCAAATTTCTGTACCGTCGCGGTGTAATGCAGGCGGGAGTGTTGACGCCCGTCTTACTCAGCTTGCTCAATTCTCAAACGCCGCGGCCACAGTTGGAAAATTCCCTGCGAGCCATTGAAAGCTATCTCATTCGACGCATGGTGCTGCGGATGACGACCAACGACTATAATCGTCTGTTCATCGGGTTGATGGCCGCTTTGGAGCGATCGAACCCGGAGCGCTCCGATGAAACCATAGTGGATTACTTGGGTAATCAAACGGCTCCAGCTAGGATTTGGCCTGACGACCAGGACATGGAAATAGCGTTTACCAGGTGGCCGCTCTACAAGCTGCTTACCAGAGGCCGCCTGCGGATTGTCCTTGAAGGGATTGAGGAAGACTTGAGGACAATCATGGCCGAGGGTCAAACCGTTCAAAGAAACTTGACTATCGAACACATAATGCCCCAAGGGTGGCGACTGAGTTGGCCGCTCCCGGCCTATACGGCAGATCGCGACAAGGCATCGAGAGACAGAGACAATCTGATACATTCAATGGGCAACTTGACTTTAGTCAACCGGAGACTGAACTCCAGGCTGTCCAACGTTCGGTGGGAACAAAAGAAAGCGGATTTAAGAAACCATAGCGTCTTGTTCCTCAACAAAACACTCTTGGACACTGCGCCGGACGTTTGGGACGAAGACGCTATCCAGAAACGGGCCATCAAAATGTGCCAGTCCGCGGCGCGAGTGTGGCCTTACGCCGACAAGTTCCGGCAGTAGGCGCCAAATTTCCGGGGTGCTATCGGTTTACGTGGCCCAGAAATTCCCGAGCCGCGCCGTAATCGCGCGCGCCGCCCCGGCGGATGGGCGGCATCAGGTAGACATTGCGCAGCCCTGCGTCTTGAAACCGCCCGTAGAGTTCTAGGGCGATTTCTACGCCGGAACGCCCCGCCTCCAGCTCCTGCCGCACTCCGCCGGGGACGGCGCTGAACAGCACGCCGCCCGGCTCCAGGATTTGCAGGCCGTAGAACACCGGGATGGACAACTCCGCGCCGCTCTGCCGCCGGTAGCTGTCGCGGAAGCGGTGGGCGTTGTCCGGGTCGAAGATGGGCTGGGAAATCAGGAAATCCGCCCCGGCCGCCGCCTTTCGCGCCGCCAGCGCGGCTTCGGTTTCGGCGCCCCGCCCCAAGTCGAAAGTGGCCCCGATGCAGAACCCGGTGGGTTCGCGCAGGGCGCTGCCCCGGAAGTCCACGCCATCGTTCATCCCGCGAATCCCGGCAATGAGTCCGGTGGGGCGGTAGTCGTCCACCGACTTGGTCAGCGCCAGGTCACGGTCGCTGAACGGGTCGCCTTGCACCACTGCCACGTTTTCCAGCGCCAGCATCTGCGCGCCCAGCAGCAAGGACTGTAACGCCAGCCGGTTCATATCTCGGGTGGCTAGAGTGAAGATGGTTTCTTTGCCCGTTTCGTTTCGGATGGCGGCGGCCAGTATCGCCGGGTTGGTGCGCACGGCCCGGCCGGGGTTGTAGGCGACGGAGATGAAGTCGGCAGGTATGTCGGCCGCGGCGGCAACGGCGGACAGGCTGCCGGAGCGGGGTGGGGAAAAGTCGCAAATAAAACCGGAACGGCCCGTGGACTCGTAACAGTAATCAACAACCCGAACCACGACCCAGACCTCCGGCAAAAAAGTAGAGGCAACCCAACCCTAGGGGTTGCCCCTTATCCCGCCGGTATTGGGGCAGCCGCTAGAGTCGCCCCCGCTAGACGGCGATTACTTGGTCGCGGTAGCCGCGGAAGAGGTCAATGGATTTCTGCTCGGACAAGCCGACGAAGTAGCGGTAGCCGATGATGTACTCCATTACGTCGCGGGCCAGCATCAGCAGGTTTTCGCGGGGATCTGAGAGATGGAACAGGCTGTCTACGCCCTCTTCCAGGCCGACGTACAGGGTGTCTTCCAGCAGCATGGCGTCCCGGCGCTCCATATCGCTGCGGCGCATCCAGCGGGCAAATACGAAGGGCAACTCGGTAAAACGGTGCCATTCCTCGCCCAAGTCATAGCGATGCCCGTAACCGCGCATACCGCGGCGGCGGCGCAGGGCGGCGTCGCCGGAGATGACCAGCGCGTCGTGTTCGTCTGTGGTCTGCACCAGTTCCGGGGCGCCCTTCCGGTATTTTTTCACCAGCAGCACCTGGAGCAGTTGCACTGTGGTGGGGTCTGCCTCCAAGAGGGCAATACGCCCTCCGTCCAACTCCTCGATGGGTTTGCGGGAGTAGAACAGGTTGCTGCCGGAACGGGCCGCGGATGACAGGCAGAAACCGGCAACGGGAGCGGCGAACCCGTCCATTCCGAAGCTGTCGGTGAGCGGAACAGGCCCGCCGTCTATCTCGCCGTCCCGGATTGCCCGGGCCACGTCATTCAGGCCGACGGGACGCAGTTCCACGCCCCGCCGCTCCATGTCAATGTAAAAAGGCTCGAAACTTAGCTGAGCAACCTGACCAACTCTAATCGCCATCTTTCCACACCACTCGCAAATCTCTACGCAAAGGGAGAGGCAACAGCCCGACCGTAGCTCGGATAACTGACGGGCCTGTACCGGATTCCGGCTTTCGATTTTAGGCAACGGCCAATTGCCAGTCAAGTTGACCGCGATTTGTAGTAAACTCAAAGGCGTTGCGAGGAAGGCGCGAAATGACTGGAAAGTGCACCCAGGCCGGGCGACTGAGGTTAACAGCGATTCTGCTGGCCTTGGGGCTTGCGGCTTTGGCAGCGCCCTGGCTGGCGTCTGCCCCCGCGCCGGTACGGGCAGAGGGAGGCGTCAAGGTAGTGCGGGCCACGGCGGAAAGCAATTTCCCCGAGGGCATAGTGTTTCGCTTTGCCGCAGAAAGCCCCGGGGTTATTGACGAGGCGCGGGTCTTCTTCAAGAAGGCCGACCAAAGCGGACGCAGCACGTACCGTTCCTTTGAATTCGAGCCGGGAGAAAGCGTGGCAGGCGAAACCTCGGTGTCCGCCTCCGGGAGCGGGGGGTACTTCCCGCCCGGCACCAAGCTCACCTACCACTTCGAGGTGCGTGACCAAGCCGGCGGCCTGATTCGCACCGACGAAACCGAGTTCGTCTACATGGACAACCGTTTCGACTGGCTCACGGTGTCCGACGAACTGATTACCGTCTACTACTACAGCGAATATGTGGAGGAGCGGGCGAGAATCATCCTCGACGCCGCCCGGGAGACCATGGACAATATGGTGAAGGTATTGGGCATCGCCCCGACCGACCCGCTGCGGATTGTGACCTACAACAATTACCGCCATATGTCCATGGCCTTGCCTTTCCGGTCGGCGGCGGTGAACCAAGATTTGCAGGCTCAGGGTATGGCCTTCACCAATGAGCGGGTGCTGCTGATTCACGGCTTCGACCCCACCGTCACCGGCACGGTGTCCCACGAGTTCACTCACCTGCTGGTGGCCGAGGCCGCCGGGGGCACCGCCGCCGCCATCCCGTCGTGGCTCAACGAGGGTCTGGCGGAATACGGCAACATTGACCAGACCGACGACTACGACGCCGCCCTGCGTTACGGCATCTATACCCGGCGCATCCGCCCGCTGTGGTACTTGCAATCCTTCACGGGCGAGCCGGAGGACATCCTCATCGCCTACGGACAGGGCAAGTCTGTGGTCAGCTTTATGGTGCGGCAGTGGGGCGAACACCGGATTTCCGAACTATTCGACGTGGTCCGGCAGACCCCGGACATAGACGCTGCGCTGATGCGGGTCTACGGCGTTGACCAGCACGGTATGGACACCGCCTGGCGGCTTTCGCTGGGACTGGAGCCGCTGCCCTCGCCGGAGGAACTGGAAAACCGGATGCAGGAAGCTCCGGAGGCCGATGGAGCATCCGGCGTCGGCGCAGAGCCGGCCGCCGAGGAAGAAACGCCCGCCCCGGCCGCATCGTCCGCCGGGGACGACGAGCAGCAGGAACCCGCCGCAGAGCCGGTTGCCGGAGAATCCGAAGCCACTGGCGCGCCTCCGGAGGCGGAACCGGCGCAGGGAGCGGCAGAGGACGAAAACGGGGGCGCTTCCTCGGGCTGCTCTGCCCCGCCGGGCGGCGCGGCGTCCACCGGCCTGGGTATGCTGGCTCTTATGGCCGGCCCGCTGGGGTTGGGGGCGTTGCCTTTCCTGCGGCGGGGAGGAAGGCAGCGCAATTAGGGGAGCAAAGCGGCGCGTCACGTCCCGCGCAGCCGGGGGTACAGAACATCGCGCAGCGCGTCGCCCAGCAGGTTGAAACCGAAGACGGCCACGCTCACCGCGATGCTGGGGAAGACCACCAGCCAAGGGGGATACTTCCACGTACCTTTGCCCGGCGAAGGACAGCATCCCGCCCCACGACGGTATGTCCGGCGGCGTGCCGATTTCGTAAAAAATGCAGAAGGAAAGGGACTTTCCCGTATTCAGAAAGGGCGGGCAGGGGCCGGGGAAGTCCGGCGAGGGAGACGCTACCGGGTGCGCGGGTTAAAGGCGTCGTTCACGGCGTCGCCCAGCAGGTTGAACGTGAAGAGAAGAACTATCACCGCTCCCGCCGGGAACAGCAGCAGATGGGGGTTAGTCCGCAAGACGGAGAGGCTGCCGTTCTCAAAAATCATCACCCCCAAGCTGGGCGTAGGCGGCTGAATGCCAATGCCGAGGAAGCTGATAAGCATTTCGGCGCCGGCCACCGCGCCCAAGCTGGCGGACACCGTTACGATTACCGGCCCCATCACGTTGGGCAGGACGTGCCGGAAGAGCAGACGGGGGGTGCGGCAGCCGATGGAGCGGGCGGCGTCCACGTACTGCTCCTCCCGGGCCTGCAAGACCTGACCCCGCACCAGCCGCGCCATGCCGAACCATGAGAACATCGCTAGGGCCAGCGACAGCACGAAATAGTCGGCTATGCCCAGTTTTATGATTTCCACCCCCAGCACGCCCTCAACGACCCGGAGCCATTCTCGCATCGGCTGGCGCAGGGTGGAGACCATAATCAGCACCAGAAACACCTCCGGGAATGAGGTGCTTATCTCGCCTGCCCGCATAATTATGGTATCGGCCAGCTTGCCGAAATAGCCGGCCGCCAGCCCCAAGGAAATTCCCAAAGCCAAGCTGCCCGTGGCGACTGTAGCCACAGTCAGAATGACCGTGGTTCGCAGACCATAGATGACGCGGGTCAGGATGTCGCGCCCCAGACGGTCAGTGCCGAAGGGATGCATCAGGCTGGGGGGCTGCTTAACGTTGGTCAGGTCTTGGTCGTTATACCCGTAGGGGGTGACCAGCGGCGCCAATATCCCGGCTCCATACAGCAACAGGATGATGCTCAGGCAGGCGATGCCAACCTTGTTGGACAGCAGCCGCCGCAAGGATATGGCCCAATAAGTGCGCCCCCGCACCGGCATTGCCAGCGCCCCGGCCTCCGCTTGTCCGCTACGCAGCATAGCTCTTACCCAAGCGTATCCGAGGGTCGAGCGCCGGGTATATCAGGTCTACCAGCAGATTGGACAGAACGAAAATCGTCGTGCCGATCAGCAATGCAGCGTCTATGATGGGGAAATCGCGGGCGAAGAACGCTTCGATGAGCAGGTTGCCCACGCCGGGGATGCCGAAGTAGCGTTCAACCACAAAGGAAGTGGTCAGAAGGCCCGACAAGGAAAATCCCAGATGGGTCGCCACCGGAATCATGGAGTTGCGCAGTATGTGGCGCAAGCGCACCGTCCTTTCCGGCAAACCCTTGGCCCGGGCCGTGCGGATATAGTCGCTGCTGATGACCTCCAGGGTGCTGGCGCGCACCAGCCGGGCGATTATGGCAACTCCAACAATGCCCATAACGATGGCCGGCAGGATGATGCGAGCATCGAAGAACCCGCCCCAGCCGTGCGTGGGCAATACGTCCAGCTTCAGGGCAAAGACCCACAACAAGCCGGGCGCCGTAACGAACACCGGCACCGACTGCCAGAAAAGGGTCATCGAGACTGCCGCCGGGTCCATCAGGGAGCCTTGCCGAAGGGCGGCGAACAGCCCTATGGGAATGCCGAGGCCGACGGCCAGAGCCAGGGCGGCGATGTTCAGTTGGGCCGAAACCCACATCTTGGCTTTGAGCAGTTCGGCAACGGTGCGGCCGCGGTACTTGAAACTCTCGCCAAAGTCGCCGCGGGTGACGTTTCTCAGGTAGCGTCCGTACTGGACGAAGATGTTGTCGTTCAGCCCCAGACGCTCCCGGATTCGCTCCGCCGCCACCGGGTCATATTTGGTCCCCATCATAACCTGCACCGGATCGCCCGGCCCGTAGCGTCCCAGCACGAAGGTCACGAAGGACACGATGAGCAGTATGACCGGCAGCCACAGCAGACGGCGCAGGATGTAAGGGGCCATCGGTCGCGGCGACTCCTATTCCTCGGTCAGGTAGACGTAGCGCAGCCGCGGGATAATCAGCGGCGGCAGCAGGTAGTCGTGGACGTTGGGCTTCACCAGCAGCTTGCTTTCGCCGTCGAACCACAACGGAACCCAGGGAGCATCGTCCAGGATTTGCTGCTCCGCCTGATTATACAGCGCATAGCGGGCCGTTTCGTCCGTTTCCACCCGCGCCTTCAGCAACAGCGCGTCCACCTCCGGGTTGCTGTAGTGCGTATGGTTGTTGGTGCTTTCGCTGTGGAACAGGAGGTCAAGGAAGTTTTCCGGGTCGGGGTAGTCGGCAATCCAGCCGATGTCGAACATCTGGAAACGGCCCTTGTGCAGGTCTTTCAGAAAGGTGGCGAACTCGGTCTGCTGGAACTCGGCGGTGATGCCCAAGTTGCGCTCCCACATCTGCAACACCACCTCCATATCCAGGCTGACGTTGGCCCCGAAGCTGCCCGGCGTGGTGATGGTTATGGGCGGGATGTTCTCCAGGTCGTCGCCGTATTTGGATTCCCCCAGCAGTTGGCGGGCCCGAACCGGGTCGAATCCATAGCCCCGGACGCTTTCGTCATAGCCGGGGAAGTTGGGCGGCAGGATGCCGTCGGCCGGCTCCACCAAGTCGCCCAGCACGATAGACGCGATTTCCTTCTTGTCTATGGCGAGGTTCAGGGCCTGGCGCACCCTCACGTCGTCCAGCGGCGGCTCGTTGACGTTCAGCCCGATGTAGTTGACGCTGAAATTGGCCGGCGCCGTCCGCAATTCCGGGTACAGTTCGTTGTCCGGGTCGTTGAGCCGGTCCAGGTCGGCCAGACTCACCCCGGCGATGTGTATTTCGTCGTTTTCATACATCAGCAACTGGGTGCCGCCGCTGAGGATAAACTCCACTTCCTCCAGCTTGGGCGGCCCTAGATGGTAGCTTTCGTTGCGGCCCAGCTTCAACGTCTCGCCTACCCGGTACTCGGTAAGGCGGAAGGGGCCGGTGCCGTTGGGATCGCGGAACCAGTTGCGGGGGTTCGCTTCCACGTTTTCCTGGTCCAGCACAAACCCGGTGGGATAGGTGAGCTTGGCGAGGAAGTAGGACTTGGCCTCGTCAATGGTTATCTCGATGGTGTGCTCATCAATGAAGCGCACGCCGGAAATGGCGGGGGCGTCGCCGGCCAGCTTTTCCTTCGCGCCCACGATGTCGCCCAAGTACTGGTCCACCACCGGGGACTCGGTGAGCGGATTGGTGACCCGCTCCAGAGACCATATAACGTCGTGGGCCGTCACCGGCTTGCCGTCGTGGAACACCGCATCGGGACGCAGGTAGAAGGTGTAGACCCTCCCGTCCCGGCTTATGTCCCAGCTTTCCGCTAGGTCGGGCACGATGTCCAGATTGGGGTCAATGGTCACCAACCCGCCGAAGACTTCAACGATTATGAGGGCCGAGGTGGCGTCGGTGGTCAGATGCGGGTCGAAGGTGGGCGGGTCAACGAAAAGCTGCACGAACTTGGCGGATCCCGGAGCGCCGCTTTCCTCCGGCGAAGGTTCCTCTCCGGCCGTCGGGGCGGCCTGAGCCGCCGTAGGCGCGGGCGTAGCGGTGGGTTCCGCAGTGGCGGCGGGCGCCGCGGCCTCGCCCCCGCAGGCTGCGGCCAGCAACAACCCCACAAACACGGCGATAATTCCCATGAACTTATGCTTCTTTACGATTTTCATGCCCAAAATCCTGTTCCGTCCATTCTTTCCCGGCCTCGCTGAAGAAAGAGCGTGATGCTCCTCGGCATTCCTTTTGCGATGGTATTGTATGTTGTGATGATATTGTATGCGTCCCTTTCGCCAAGTTTCAATTCAGGCGACAAATAAAGCGGCGCGATGCGCTTGTAACCGCGCCCGTCATTTGTTAGCATAATAGCGCGTGGCGAGCGTAGCCGAGCGGTCAAGGCGCCTGTCTGTGGCACAGGAGATCACGGGTTCGAACCCCGTCGCTCGCCCCACCTTTGGAACCCCCAATGCGCCTGTAGCTCAATGGATAGAGCACTGGGCTTCGGACCCAGGGGCTGCGGGTTCGAGTCCTGCCAGGCGCGCCACGCTACACAAACTTGTCGTCAGGCCAGCAAGGTTTGCCCGCCCGCCCTCGTCCCGCCTGCGTTTCCTGTACGCTGTTCCGCCGGTGGCCGGATTTATCCTGCGGCATCCCTTCCCGCTAATGGTAAAATAGCAACCCAAGAGGCCGGCGTTTTTCAATAACGCCGCGCGGGCAAGACGCAGGAGGCTGCCATGTCGTTTCGGACGAACACTGATCCGGCGGCGCGAGACTATGTATTGCAGACGGCCGAGGATGCCGACGTAAAGTTCATCCGCCTCTGGTTTCCCGACATCCTGGGCAACCTGAAGGGGTTTGCCATCAATGCAGCCGACCTCCGCGACGCCATCGAGGAAGGCGTTGGATTCGACGGCTCGGCCATCGAGAGCTACGCCCGCTCCGACGAGAGCGATATGCGCGCCTTCCCGGACCCCAACACCTTCACCCTGCTGCCCTGGAGGCCCCAGCAGAACGCCGTGGCCCGGATGTTCTGCGACATCCAGCGGCCAGGCGGCGACAGTTTCGACGGCGATTCAAGGGCGGTGCTGAAGCGCAACCTGGAGCGCCTGGCCCGCATGGGTTACACCTATTACGTCGGCACGGAACTGGAGTACTTCTACCTGAAGGGGCCGGACGACCCTGAGCCGTTGGACCGCGGCGGCTACTTCGACCAGCTTTCCAGTCAGCCGGCCAGCGACCTGCGCCGCGACACCGTTCTCAACCTAGCCGAGATGGACGTTCCGGTAAAGTATTCGCATCACGAAGCCGCCCCCAGCCAACATGAGATTGACCTGCAATACACCGACGCCCTCGCCATGGCGGACAGCGTGATGACGGCGCGGCTGGTGGTGAAGGAACTGGCGCAGATTCGGGGGGCTTACGCCACCTTCATGCCCAAGCCCATGCCCGGCGTCAACGGCTCCGGGATGCACATACACCAGTCCCTGTTTCAGGGTGAACACAACGCCTTCTTCGACGAGGATGACGAGCATTATCTCTCGGAAGTAGGGCGCAAGTTCATCGCCGGGCTGCTGCGGCACGCGCCGGAGATTACCCTGGTCACCAATCAATGGGTGAACTCATACAAGCGGCTGGTGCCCGGCTTTGAGGCCCCGGTATACGTGTCTTGGTCGCACGTCAACCGGGCTGATCTGGTGCGGGTGCCTGCATACAAGCCGGGCTACGAAAGTTCCATGCGCATTGAATACCGCGCTCCTGACCCGGCCTGCAACCCCTACCTGGCCTTCAGCGCGATGCTGGCGGCGGGAATGAAGGGCATCAAAGAGGACTACCCGCCCCCGCCTCCGGTTTCCGGCAACGCCTCCCAAATGAGCGAGGAGCAACGGCAGGCCCTAGGCATCCGTTCCCTGCCCAGCAGCCTGGGGCAGGCTATTTCCTTGGCTGAAGACAGCGACCTGCTGCGAGACGCCCTGGGTTCCCACATCTTCCCCAGCTTCATCCAGAACAAGCGAATGGAGTGGGAAGAATACTGCTCGCAGGTCACCGATTACGAAATCAGCCGCTACCTGCACCGGCTGTAGACCGCCCTGGCCTAAACAATCAAGTATTCTCAGAGGAAAAGCAAAGCCCCCGAAGATCGGGGGCCTGTGCTTTGCGCCGCTCGCCAGCAGGGATTAAACGGAGTATTCGCAGCCTCCGACGGGGTGGCTGCCGTCAGACCCGCCCCCGTCTGCGGCCACTGGCACGACCGCCGCGATGGTCAAGAGCGCCACGAACACCAGCGGAATGATGATCCTTCGCATAGTTTCCCTCCCATCCAAGGCAACGGGATGCCGTTACTCTAACAGCCCCTGCCCCCGAGAATCAAGGGCTTCGCCGGGATGTGTTCTAAGCGTGCGTTGGCAATGCCAACGCACGTGATGATTTCGTGGTGATGGCCGACAGTTTGCAACGGACGGTGTCCGGTGTTGCCATATCCGCAGCGGGTTTCAGGCGCACGGCTATCTTCCCTCTGCGGCCGCCTCCGCCCGCGACTCGTTGCAGACGATGCAGGTGCAGGCGGCCCGCAGCGCCCGGTAGGTGTAGATGCCGGTGTAGTGGGCATCGTCCCACAGAAACTGCATCCCGTAGTTGCCCACCGGCATATAGTCTATGGCCCGAACGTTGGCCGGCACTGAGTCCGGGTCCAGGATGGGCTTCCCGGTCATCTCCTCGATGCAACTGGCGCAAGGACAGCGCAGCCGCAGGAAGCGGTGGGGGTAGGGGCTGCGATGGCCGTCATCCCACAAGATGACGATGGCGTTGCCTTCCAGGCTGATGTCTTGGGGAAAAACTTGTTCTTGCATTTGCTCCGACCTGTCTGCCGGTGACTCACCGAACTGTTCACGACTGCGGCGGCGCCTGCACATCGGCGAGGCGGGCCGGCCGGGGCAGTTCGTCGGGGTCTATGGGGATTTCGATGATGCTCGGTTTGCCTGCGCTGAGGGCCTCCAGCAGGGCGTTGCCCACGTCTTCAGGGCGCTCCACGTAGAAGCCGGCCCCGCCGAACAGCTCGGCGAACTTGTCGTAGCGCGGGTTGAGCGTGTCGGCCCCGACGTAACGCTCGTTGAAGGCGTAGCGCTGGTAGGCTTTTTCCGAACCCCAACTGCCATTGTTCATTACCACAGTGACCACCGGCAGGTTGTATTCCACGGCGGTAGCGAATTCCTGGGCGTTGAACAGAAAGCCTCCGTCGCCGTTGAAGTTGACCACGGGACGGCCCGGCGCGGCGAACTGCGCCCCCAAGGCGGCGGGGAAGCTGAAACCCAGCCCGCCCAGGTCCAGCGAGGTCATAAGGCTGCGGGGCTGGAAGAAGTCCAGCCGGTCTTGCCCGAAATTGGGGGCCAGGCCCGCGTCCAGGGCCACGATGGCGTCGCGGGGCATCACCTTGCGCAGTTCGGCGTATACCCGCTGCGGCTTCATGGGCCGCCCGCTCAGCCGCTCCTCGCCCCGCAGCCTCTCGGCGCGGCGGGCGGCCCACGCCTTGACTTCCGCGGCCCACTGCGGATTGACGCGCGGCTCCCGCTGCCGCAGTTCCTCCAGCAGCCCCTCCGACACCGCGGCGGCATCGCCTTCGATACCGACGGCGACCGGGTAGTTGCGGCCGATTTCCTCCGGGTCTATTTCGATTTGGATTATACGGGCGTCGGCCGGGATAAAGCGATGGTCGTAGAAGGTGGTGGATTGCCCCAAGCGGGTGCCGACGGCCAGGATGACGTCCGCCTCGCGGGCGGCCTCGATACCCTCGGCGGAACCGAGACGGCCCAGGTGCCCGAGGAAGTTGGGGTGATCCGATGGCACGGCGTCGGCCCGCCCGTAGGAGGTGACCATGGCCGCGCCGGTCAGCTCCGCCAGACGGCAGACCACGCCGCCGGCGTTGCTCCACTGCACCCCGCCCCCGGCCACAATGACCGGACGCTGAGCGACGGCCAGCACGTCGGCGGCCCGCTGGATCAACCCCAGATCGCCCCGGGAGCGAGTCTGGCCCGGACGGTAGGCGCCGGGGGGCAGCAACTCCAGTTCCACTTCGGCCCCGGGCAGCAGGTCGCGGGGAATATCCAGCAGCACCGGCCCCATCTTGCCGGAGGTCGCCACCCGGAAGGCGTGGCGCAGGGCGTCGGGCAGCCGGTCAATGCGGTTTATGGGGAAGGCCGCCTTGGTGATGGGCCGGAACAGCGCCACTTGGTCGAATTCCTGAGTGGAGTTGCGGTACTGGTCGCGGCGCGACGCCGAGGGCGCAATCACCACCACCGGAGAGTGGGCCACGTAGGCTGAGCCGATGCCATAGGTCAGGTTCAGCACGCCCGGCCCGTTGGTGGCGAGGCACACGCTGGGCGCGCCGGATATGCGGCTGAACCCGTCGGCCATCAACGCCGCCCCCTGCTCGTGGCGCACCCCGATGAACCGCATATCCTCGCGGTCATACAGGGGGTCCAGAATGTCCAAGAAGGACGAGCCGACAATCCCGAAGATGTGGGAGACGCCCTCCTGCCGCAAAAGCTCGATTACTGCCTCGCCGGCCTTGAATCGCTGGGTCAACGCTGCGCCTCCGGTGTGCTGAATTGGATACTGGGCAGTTTACCACACGCCGGGGGATGCTCACCCGGTGCTTTGCGCTCCGGGCGTTTAATCCATACAATCAGTTACAGCAGCAATTATTATAAAATCAGGCCGCTACAAAATCAGGCCGCCGAATCCGGCGCCGGAGGGAAGTTCCAATGGAATACGAGCATCTGCTGGTGGAAGTCGAAGACCGCGTAAAGGTAATAACCATGAACCGCCCCGAGGTTCTCAACGCGATGAATCACAAGTTGGATGAGGAGCTGCATCACGCCGTGATGTCGGCCAACGCCGACGAGGGCGTGGGCTGCATCGTGATTACCGGCGCCGGAGAGCGGGCCTTCTCGGCCGGGGGCGACATCCACGAGCAGCGGGTGCATGCCCGGGAGCTGACCGAGGAGCAGCGGGAGGCCAACTCCCTGCAATACCAGCAATGGATGTACGAAATTTCCGCGTCGCCCGAGCCGGTCATCGGTATGATGAATGGGCTGGCCTACGGCGGCGGGGCGGTGCTGGCTTCCTGCCTGGATCTGCGCGTCGGCTGCGAAAATACCCGCTTCCGCTTCTTGGCCGTGGCCTACGGGCGCATCAACAGCACTTGGACGCTGACCAATCAGGTGGGCTGGCCCATCGCCAAGGAATACCTGTTCACTGGCCGGGTGGTCGAAGCCGAGGAGGCCCACCGTGTGGGCCTGCTCAACCACCTGGTCCCGTCATCGGAACTGCGGGCCAAGACCATGGAAATCGCAGCCACCATAGCGTCCCATCGCCCGGAGTCGGTCACCGGCATCAAGCATCTGCTGCTCCAGGACAAGGCCGCCGACCTGCGCCGGATGTGGGAGAATGAACGGGACTTCACCGCCAACCAGGTCAAGGGCTACGGCGTGGAGCAGGCGTTCCCGGAGTTCATCGCCCGGCGGGGGAGGGAGGTTTAGGGGCAAGAGGGCCGGGGCTAGTATAATCAGCCCCGGTCACTGTAAATTGGCGATTGGCAGATGGCAGAGTACCTTCCAGTAATGATACAATCATTCCGACATAGTGGTCTTGAGGATTTGTACCACAATCGCGGGTCCAGGCGCATATCCCCGGAACACGTCCGAAAGTTACGGCGTATCCTTTTCGCTCTCGACCAAAGCACAGGGCCCCAAGGTATGTCTATATTGGGATTCCGGTTGCATCAATTGTCCGGCGGGCTGCGCGGATACTATGCAGTATCTGTTTCGGCCAACTGGCGGGTGATATTTCGGTTCGAGGACTGTAACGCTGTCGATGTGGATTACTTGGATTATCATTGATTCAGGAGCGGAAACAATGCCGATGCACAACCCGCCTCATCCAGGCGAACTCGTGAAATACGAATGCCTTGAGCCGCTGGGGTTATCCGTAGACCGGGCGGCGCAAGGATTGGGCGTTACTTCGCAGGAACTATCAGATTTGATAAATGAAAAATCTGGTATATCTGTAGGTATGGCTATTCGCTTGTCCATCGCCTTTGGCTCTACGCCGGAAGTCTGGCTTGGAATGCAGATGGACTACGATCTCTGGCACGCTAAGGAACGCGCTGAGAGCATAAAGGTGGAGCGGTTCGTTCCGCCTTATCCGCCGTGGGAAACGGATACAAGCTGCGAAAGCGTCTCCGATGCACAACCCGCCGCATCCAGGCATAAGGCGGCAGACGGATTCCAAGGATAGGAGGGATTGCTGGAGACGATTGGCGCCATTCTGGAAGGCGAGTGGGAGAACCGGATTCGCTACGGAGCCGATGGCAACAGGTTTCAACAACCGTCAGCGGGGAACAAATCAGTCCGGTCGCGGCAGTTCAGCGCATGGAGGCCCAGTTTTCGTCTGCGCGCAATTCCCGATAAGCGCGACGGGCGTAAATCAATAGCATCACCGACTCCGCCAAATAAACGAGGGACAATATCCCCATCCCGATGATATAAGTCCAAGACATGCCCACTACTCCCAGGGCAAAGCATAAGTAGGCAATGGTCAGCCAATAGCTTATGCGGGTGTACCGCTCTGAACCCGTGATCTCGGTCCGTGCAACAAAGTATATAACCAGCGTTCCAAAAACGGTGATAGCGACCATGACCGTCAGGTTCATCCAGACCATGAACCCTATAAAGTCATTACGCAATAAGCTACTAGTGTTATCCCATAGCAGAATAAAGATAAGGCAAGCCCCCAAGCAAACATGGGGGATTGCAAAACGCCCTGCCTTCGTATCTATCCAGTGAGTTTGCTTTGATGTGAACCTCGGAAAAGACTTGCCCATTCCACTGCCCCTTTCCTGCGGGAGCGCCAGCTATTGGCTGGCGCTCCCGTATAGGTTGCGCACGGAAGATTGTCTACATATATGCCTTCGATATTTATTATCATAACATGCCACCTGCATTCAGCCAATCCCCGGCAGCAAATTCAGGAATCCCGTAGCGGAAGGAGCAGCGGCTCGCCCTACCCGCTCAGCGTCCCCTTGGTGCTGGGCACTGCATGGGGAGAGCGAGGATCCGGCTCCAGGGCGTCGCGGAGGGCGCGGGCTAGGGCCTTGCACAGGGCTTCCGCCTTGTGGTGGGGGTCAATGCCGGTGAGGATTTTGGCGTGGAGGTTGATTTTGCCCTCCAGCGCGAAAGACTCGAAGAAGTGGCGCACCAGCGAGCCGGGCAGCGTCTCTACCATCGAATCGTCTATGGTGGTTTCGATGACGGCGTAGCCCCGGCCGGAGCAGTCTAGGGCCACCATAGCCAGCGTTTCGTCCAGCGGCACGATGGCGTGTCCCATGCGGCGGATGCCCCGGGCGTCGCCCAGCGCTTCGTGGAAGGCGCGGCCCAGCGTGATGCCCACATCCTCCACCAGGTGGTGCCAGCCGGTATGCAGGTCGCCGTTGGCCTTGAGGGTTATGTCTATCAATCCGTGGCGGGAAATCTGGCTGACCATGTGGTCGAGAAAGCCGTTGCCGGTGTCCACATCATAGACCCCGGCGCCGTCGAGGTCGAGGGCCAAGCGGATGTCGGTCTCGCCGGTGGCGCGGTGCAGCGCGGCGGCGCGGCCGCCGGGGACGGCGGGCAGGCTGGCGGCTTCGGTCATCGGATTGCCCTCCTAACCCTCTACCTCGGAGGATAGGGAAGCGGCGGGTAACTCAAGGTAGCGGGGGCTGGTCAGCTCGGCTAGGGCAGCGGCTACGGCGTCGTTTTCCTCGGGCAGCCCGACGGAGGCGCGAACGCAGTCCTTCAGCCGCGGGCTGCTCCAGTGGCGCAGGAATATGCCGCGGTTGCAAAGCCCATCGAACACCTGCCGGCCGCTGCCTTCGGGCAGTTGGCAGAGGATGAAGTTAGCCTGCGAGGGATAGGGCTTGACCGTGGGGATGGCGGCCAGCAGCCCGGTCATCCGCTCCCGCTCGGCGACGATGGCGTTGACCCGCTCCAGCAGGGCGGGCATATCTTCCAGCGAGGCAATGAGCGCGATCTCGGCGGCCAGGTTGACGTTGTAGGGCGGCTTGACCGACATCATGGCGCGGGCCAGATCCGGGTGCATGGCGCCCAAGCCGATGCGCAGCCCGGCCAGCCCGGCCCACTTGCTGAAAGTCCGCAGCACCACCAGGTTGGGGTATTCCTCCAGCAGCGGCGTCACCGTCCGGCCGCTGAACTCATAATAGGCTTCGTCCACCACCACCAGCAGCCCGGTGTCCAGCAGCGCCCGCACCTCGGCTTCGCTGGGCATATTGCCGGTGGGGTTGTTGGGCGAGCAGATTACGATGGCCTTGGTGCGCGGCGTGACGGCCAGCTTGACGCCTTCCAGGTCAATATCGAAGTTGGCGTCCCGAGGCACTGAAACTGCCTGCCCGCCGCAAATCTCGGCGCCTAGGGAATACATCCCGAAGGTGGGCGTAAGGTTGATGATATTATCGCCGGGGCCAACGAACATCCGAAACAGCATATCTATGAGTTCGTCGCTGCCGTTGCCCACGATGATACGCTCCGGTTCCACGTTGACGTAGCCGGAAAGGGCCTGGCGCAAATGGCGCTGCTCCGGGTCGGGATAGTGGTTGAAGTTGGCGAATCCGGCCAACGCCTCCGCCACGGCAAGGGAGGGGCCATAGGGGTTTTCGTTGCCGTTTAGCCGGATGATTTTTTCCGGCGGGATCCCGGCCCGCTCGGCCATCACCTCCACCGGCTCCACGCCTTGATAGACGTCCAGCCCGCGGATGTGGGGCAGCATCAATTCTTGTAGCCGTTCACTTGATTCGGACATCGTTTTTTAACCTGCCGTAATGGTCTGGAGCAGGATTTTCAGAATGCCATAGTCTTGTACTATCCGCTCTTTAATCCTGAATTCAGTGAATCCAGCCGCACCTGCACCGCCCCGGCGTGGCCCGCCAGCCCCTCGGCGTTGGCGATGCGCACCGCGGCCGGGCCCAGGTTCTGAAAGTCCGCCGGGCTAAGGCCCACAACCGGCATCGTCCGCAGGAAGTGATGAACGCTGAGGGCCGAGCCGAATCGGGCAGTGCCGCCGGTGGGCATAACGTGGCTGGGGCCGGCGATGTAGTCGCCCATCACCTCCGGCGAGTACTCCCCTAGGAACAGCCCTCCGGCGTGGCGGATGCGGTTGACCCAGGCCCACGGCTCCCGCAGCAACAGGCACAGATGCTCCGGCGCGATGCGGTTGACCAGCTCCACGCCCTCGTCCAGCGAGTCCACCAGCACCACCCGGCCCTGCCGTTCCAGGGCCTGCCGCGCCACTTCGCCCCTCGGGGCGGCGGCAAGCTGCGCCTCCAGTTGCGTCTCAACGCGGGCAATCAGACCCTCGCTGTCGGTGACCAGAATGGCGGTAGCCAACGGGTCATGCTCGGCTTGGGCGATGAGATCGGCGGCGCAGAAATCCGCGTTGGCGCCGTCGTCGGCCAGGACGATGGTTTCCGTGGGGCCGAAAACGCCGTCAATGTCCACCGCGCCCTGCACCAGCTTCTTGGCGTAGGCCACGAATATGTTGCCGGGGCCGCAAATCTTGTCCACGCGGGGGATGGACTCGGTTCCATAGGCCAGAGCGCCGATGGCCGGAACGCCGCCGACTTGATACATAGCGTCCACGCCGGCGATTCTGGCAGCGGCCACCACCGCCGGATTCAAGGGCTGGGAACCGGCTCGGGGCGTAACAAGGATAATCTCCTCAACCCCGGCGACACGGGCCGGAATCACCGTCATCAGCACCGTGGAGGGGTAGGCCGCGCTGCCGCCGGGGGCGTAGACGCCGACGCGGGCCAGAGGCCGCACCAGTTCTCCCAGGCCCTGCGCCGGGTCCAGCCACTCATCGGGCAGGGTGGCCTGGTGGAAGGAGCGGATGCGTTCGGCGGCCAGTTCCAGCGACTCCCAAAGCTCCGGGCTGACCTGTCGGCTGGCGGCGTCCAGTTCGGCGTCGGGAATGCGGAAATCGTCCAGATCCGCCCCATCCAGCAACTTGGCGTAACGTCGGACGGCGGCATCCCCCTCCCGTTTCACGTCGGCCAGCATCCGCGCCACCGACTCCGCCGGGGTCACGCCCGCGCCAAAGGCTTGCCGCGTTCGCGCCGCCGCCGATTCGGGCAGGGACGACAAATCCAGCGGGTCAATGCGCGTCAGGACGTTTTCGGCGTTCTCCACGCCGCGAATCAAGTTCAGTGTGGGGTTAGCAGACACTTGGCGGCTCCGGCATCAAAGTTCGATTGGCGGAATTTAGTCGGGCAGGAATTCCCGCACTTGGGCGATGGTGGCGGCTACGGCCTCGCGGCGGTAGTTTTCAACCTTCGCTTCGGGAATCTTCCGGTAGACCTCTTCCAGGCTGTATGGCATCCGGTCAAGGAAGCGGTCAACGCTCCGTTGCACTTCGTCGTTGTCGCGGTACATCCTGTTGAGGGCGAATTTCAGCCGCGACCACTCAAATTCTCTCCCCACGAAGCCGGCTACCCGCTCCTTCCACTGGGCAAGCAGTCCATCCTCAAAGAAAGTTACGGACACGCCCATATCCCCGCAGGAAACGGACTGTCCGGCGCCCAAGGGGCCTCGAACATCGGGCAGCGAGAGCCGGTCCATGTCGAGCTGGATGGCGCGATCCCAGATATCCGCCTCCACTTGATTGACGGTCACGCGGGACTCTCCGCTGGTGGTGTCGAAATTGGGCCGGTAGACGGTGGTTATCCAAACTTCGTCCGCGGCCAAGTGACAGATGTAGCCCAGCAGGAAAGTCCTAGTCTCCGGGGAACGGGCGCTTTCGCCCATCAGCTCCGGGTAATTCTGAAACATGGTGCGGGTTCCGGTGCCAACCTCCCGCACCGACAGCGGGGCGAAGTGGGTCTGCTCCCGGGGCCACTTGGTCATAGCGCGAATATCGGGCGAGGTGGAACCCAGGTAGAAGCTGCCGATATGGTCATAAATATGGCCCCAGTCAAGCTGCTCGGCGACTTGATGGGCCAGATAGATGTGCATGGGCAGGTTGGGCATTCTCTGCGTCCTTATGCCTAGCCATGGGGCGGCTCATCCCCAGGTTGGCCCGGTCTGCAAGGCGGCGCCACTGCACCCGACCTAGGGGACGCCGTATTTTAGCCCTTCCTATAAGGGCTTGTCTAACTTTCAGTAGACACCGCTCCGAACAGTGCTTCGCAGGTGTGGGAGCGCCCGTCGAAGAGATAGGAGAGCTGGGACGCCGCCACGTCCTCGGCGCCGCAGCTTCGCAGGTGGTCCACGGCCTCCAGCAGCCGGTCTTTCTTCACCAGCAGGCTGACGGAGAACCAATCCCGCTCCTCTATGCTGTGAACCCGCGCCACCGTCGGCCCCCGCAGCCCGGCCAGGGCGGGACGGGCCAGGATCATCGCGCTCACCGCGTCGGCGGAAGGCCCCTGCACGTTGGCGGTCAGGCGGTAGTACGGTTCGGCCCGCAGATGAGCCTCCATCATCTCGGTCAGGGCGCGGGCCAGTTCCTGCGCCTCCGGCGACTCGGCCAGCAGTTCGGCGTTAGCCATCAGACACGCTTGGGAGCTAAGGATGGTGCCATCTTCCAGCGTCTTCAGGCGGTTCTCCCGAAGAGTGGCCCCGGTTGCGGTGAGGTCGGCGATGAGGTCGGCGTACCCGGCAACGGGCGCGGCCTCCAGCGTTCCCGAGGCCGGGGCCAGCGTGAAATAGTTTATGCCGCGGTCGTGGAGAAACCCGCTCAGAAGACGCGGGTATTTGGTGGCGATGCGCAACTGCTTTCCTTCCTGACGAAATTCCAGGGCGAGGTCAGCAAGGTCGGCCAGAGAGGTAACGTCCAGCCATACGTCGGGCACCGCCAGCACCAACTCACAGCGGCCATAGCCCAGATTGTCCACTAGTATGGCGGCCCGCCGGCCCTCCTCCCGGTACTCCAGCAGACGATCCATGCCAGTGACGCCCAGCTCGGCGCTGCCCTCCTCCACCTTCGCGGTTATATCGGCTGTGCGTTGGAACAGCACTTCAACGCCGGGCAAGGCAGGCACAGTGGCAGTGTAGCGGCGGGCGTTGGGACGACGCACCGGCAGGCCGCAATCCCGCAGAAAGTCGAGCGTCGGCTGGTACAGGTCGCCGTCGCTGGGCAGCAACAAGCGCAGCGACGGCTGGATGCCGGCGGTTTCGGTATCGATCATATTACGCCCCTCCCCCTCTCCCTTGGGGAAAGGGAACCGGAAACCGGATGTTTGAGTTCTTCGCCTGAATCAGGATTAAAAGGTTCGCCAGACAGGCAATGTCCTGAAAATCCTCGAATCAGGCAGGTCCTGGTTCAGGCACTTACGCCAACATCATAATTGGCAACGCCGCCATCGTCCCGGACCACCACCAAGCGCCGGAAGCCGCGACGAGAGGCGTAGGCGCGGGCTTCCGGGATTGAGCGCCCGGCTACTTCCAATTCAACCATCTCACCCTGCTCGCGGAGTTCCTGGGCCGTTTTGAGCGCGGCGGCGTGAACGGCATCTCCGTCAACCATAACCAGAACGCCGGGTGATTCCGTGTCAGATGCGGCGGATTCATCGGCGGTCAAGCCAACCAGCGCGTCCAGATTGTAGGCGAAACCCAGGGCCGGCAGCCGCCGCCTTCCGCCCAAGTCGCGGGCCAGACCGTCGTAGCGGCCGCCGCCGCCCAGCGGCCCCGGCCAGCCGGGGTGGGACACCTCGAATATGATACCGTTGTAATAGGCCAGCCCTCGAACCAGCCCGAAGTCCAGCAGGATCCGCCCGGATGCGTCTTGCCGCTCGGGCAGGATGGCGACGAGCTGCCCCAGTCGGCTGGCGGCCGCGGCATCCGCCCCGGCCTTCCACAATGCGACCGAGGCTCCGTCCAAGGCCGTCTTAGCGTCGCCCCTCACTTGCGCCAACTCGCAGGCGGTCTGCAAGGCGAGGCGCAGGCTTTCCTCGGCGTCCGGTCGGCGAATCTTGCGAAGGAGCCGCTCGACCACTTCTTCCGGCCTGCGCTGGCCCAGTTGGTCAAGGGGGTTGGAGCGCAGCACCCCCAGCAGCACGTTCCGGGCCTCGTCATCGTCGAGGCCGTGCACCGCCTGGCTCAGGTAGTCGTCGCTGGCGGAAGGGCGCCCGACAACGTGCAACCGCCGCGCATCGTCCATCAGATGCGGAATGACCGCCAGGCCATCGCGGAGCAACGGCACGCTCTGCACCACGAAGGCGCGGGCGCGTTCCGACAACCCCAGCGGGTCCAGCAGACTGTTCAGAACGTTAAGGTCAGCCAGTCGCAGCGTCCAGTCCCGCAGGCCCGAGGCAGAAAGGGCCGAAACCGCCAGATCCAGCAATTCGACATCGGCCATCACGCTGGAAGCTCCCAGCAGCTCGCCGCCAATCTGGGTAAACTGGCCGCCGCCCAGTCCTTCCGATGCGGACAATAGAGACGCCCGGTCGAACCGGAACACCGGCCCGCAGTACTGCCAGCGCGCCGGAAGCTCGATTTCCGCGGAGTGTTCCAAGTAATGGCGCATGGCCGGGGCGGTGAATTCCGGGCGCAGGCTGACCGGCCGGCTCGCGGGGTCGGTGAAGCTGAATAGCTGCGAGGCCAGCTCCCCGCCGGACTTGCGCAGAAACAGTTCGGTGGATTCCAGCAACGGGGTGTCCAGCCCCCGGTAGCCGTAGCTGGACAGAAGGGCAGTGAGGCGGCGCTGCATCCGCTCGCGCCGAAGGAGGGCATCGCCGGTAAAATCAAGCATACCGCGCAAACGCGCCACGGACGTAACTGATTCTGCTGGCTGGCGATTCATTACGGGTCTTATTCTACACCAAACAAACGGGGGGATGAGGCAAAATGGCCCTATCCCGAAGAAACGGGGGACTGGCGCGCCTTGCTCTGGTGCCCCTGCCGAGTTCCGCCTATCAGACAGACGGGATACGCTCTCCCGCCCGCAACTGTTCATAGATCAACCGCGGCAGCTTCACGTTCCACTCCCCACTGGGCGTGCCCGGCCCGGGCCGTCCACCAACCCAGGCCGGACAGCCAGGCGAGGGCGGCCTGCTCAACGTCGGTTTCGGTGAGGGTGGTCATGGTTTATCCAGGCGAGCCGGGTTCTCGCTGTCCAACTCCCACTTCAGGGGATTGTTGACTATGTATTCTCGAACGCGGCCCAATTCGTCCTCATTCCGAATGACACGCTCATAGTAGTTCCGCTGCCAAAGACGCCCCTGAAACGGAGGCCACGCCATCATATTCACCCCCCGCACATACCGGACGGTCGTCAAAGACTTGTACGCGCCGATCACATCACCCAACGTAGGGGCAACCCTTGTGGTTGCCCCGTCCCCCGCCGAGGGTAGGGCGTCCGCCGGTGTCTGGACACCCACGGATTGGGATTGGGCGCCCACAAGGGGCGCCCCTACGGGTTGGTTGATTGCGATGATTCCGTGAATATGGTTCGGCATGACCACAAAAGCGTCGGCATAGGTGCCCGGGAAGCGCAGAGGCAGCGCCTCCCACACCTGGCAAACCATCGCACCGGCCTCGTTCAACTGCATATCTTCCCCGACAACCTCACCGGATAGACACACCTGGCCCTGGGCGACTATCGTTACGAAATAGGCGCCCGTCTGGGAGTAATCGTACCGTTTTAGACGGATGGACCGTCGGCGCTGGCGTTCCGGGTCGTAGCGTGTGGTCAATGTGTGTGCTCCTCGTGAGCGAGGGAGGCTTGCTCCATGGCGGCTTCGGTGAGAGTGGTCATGGACTTCACCGTATTACTCTAGCATCAGGCGTTCACTTTGGGGGCTGGAACTAGGCCATCGAACTCCAACGCCGTTTCCACCTACAGGTCTACAGCCTCACCGACATGCTTCAACTTGGTCGCTCTGAATCCTTTGCCACGGCCTATCATTCCAGTTTGCAGTGGACACCTCCAGCACGTGCAGTTCCTCAACTGACTGGGGACCCGTTCAACAGTGGATTCGGCGGAGCTCAATCTCAAAAGGGAAGATCGTCTTCAATAATTCTCTCAAATTGAGCTGCTAATTCTCTTGTAGCAAACATCAATTGTCTTGGCAATCTCCTTTCTGCCAAATCAATAAGACGGGTTAATTCACGGAAAATTTCAGTTGCCTTTTCCATTCGTCCTTCTTCAGCTTGTCTGTACACTTCCATACCTAATTCGTATATCCATGGCACCCTTTCCCGAAATACGCTAAGAGCAATAAGAAAACCATAGAGGCTTCTACTATATAGTATAATAGTGGGAATTTCTCTCGGGAGTATGGCTGCTTGCCTTGGATTTGATAGTCCAGCAGCAGACATTACTTCGTGTATAATTTGCCGAATCTCTCGCTCGTTAATGTTGCCACTGCCCATATTTACTAGCTCTGCGAGGTTTGATAGTTCAGTTCGAATCACAATTGAAAGTGAGTCTGCAAGAGAACGTTCCTCTGGGGCATTGCTATGTCGAAGACGTTGGAGATCAACAGATGTCGAAATTGGAGTTTCCAAATCTTGTGGATTTGCTTCGAGAGATTCAATTTGCGCTTTGATTTTTTCTCTGGCTTCCGCAGCTTTGCCAAGGTGATTATGGTCCACAGGTATTATCCTTGTCGCAGCAATGTCAAAGGGAATTCCTTCACCTTCTTGCATAATTTGGATGAATGGCTTTCGAGTAATGTGACGAATAGCCAACTCATAGAAAACGTTTGGATTTCGTTCTGTCAAATCGGCTATGACTAAATGTGCATCAAGTACATATTGAATCACTTGCGTGGTAATGATCCCAGGACGGTCGATATTGTCTGCACGGACGGCTTTGTAGCCGAAAGACTCTACGGCAGGTTGAATTATGTGATCCAGAACCAGATCAGATCGCTCGCGAGTCTCGGACCCATTTTCACCAATGGGTGCAATAACAAAACAGATCTTCTCATTTATGTCCACCATGATCATACTCCTTAACAATCTTCCCGCGCGATCAGCCTCGGCAGCAGCGTATCCCGCAGGGCGGCCAAGGCGCGGGATGAGGCTACATTGTTCCTGATCCTCTCGTCCAATGATAGAACAAGCGTATTGAAAGAGTCAACTGCTTCTGGCTCCGGTTCAATTATCGGCATCTCCTCAAACTGCCGCTTGGTTATAGCTCCGAATACTGTCCCTGTATGCTCATATTGCCGAATTTCGTCCTGCAACGCCTCAATTGCGTAGTAGGTGAACGAGCTTGAACCTGACTTATGCCGCAGCGCGGCGACACCTCGGCCAATGCAGCATCGTTCCCAAGCCATGTTGATGTCGCCAACAGGAGCTCTGACACTGACCAGCGTATCGTCAGGCTGAGCAAGCCGAATTGGAGCGGTGCAGAACTTCCTGCTTTTAGGATACCGAAACCCAAAGTCAGTGCGGCCTTGAAAAAATGGCAAGCCCTCACCCGCATCGTTGTAAGTTCTGCCTGAGGGTGATTGTCCCATCGTAAGGTTGAAGCATTCCCCCAGCGCCTTCACCCCCCACCCCTCCGGCGCCTCCCCCAGCTCCGAGTCCGCCAGCCGATCGGGGAACAGCGCCCACAGCTCCGGCGGCAGGTAGGGTTCCCGGCCCGCCAGCTTGGCCCGCACCGGGCCGAAGTCCACGAACCAGTCTTGGAAGACGGCCCGGGCCATCGCCTCCAGCGTCCGGTTCATCCGCTGGTTCAGCTCAATCTTGTCGTCCAGCGTGCCGAGGATGTGGGCGATGGCCCGCTGCTCCGGCAGGGGCGGGAGGGGAATCATCCAATTGTCCAGAGTGCGCCTTGTAATGGTTTCAAAGACGGTTCCATAAGTGAGCGCCTGCATTTCTGACAGCGTACCCTTCAAGGCGTAGAAGAGAAAATCGCCATCTAATCCATCTTTGGGAAGGATGGCATAACAAGTTTGGTTGAAAGCCATCTCCCGGCGGAGTTGAGCTAATGCTCCAACAGTGCCGCGCGCAGTAATGATAACAGTGCCTGCGGACATAATTTTCGCCGCGCTGGATTCTAAACCTTGTTCCGTGATGGACTCTTGAACTTCATCCAGATATCGAGATTGAACGGCAGCGACATCTTTAGCCGTAGCCCACGGAATATCGCCGTTCCAAAACTTTGCTATTTTGCGGCTTGGCGTTCCCCCAATAACTGCGCTGGCAACTTCAGAGACTGCCACTTCGCGCCATTCGTCCGTCATAGCCCCTGCTCCTCTAATCAAAGGCGGCCTCCTACGGGTGGGCGTTGAGGCCGCCATCCACGTATACCGGCTGCCCGGTGGAGTAGTCGCAGGACTCGGAACACAAGTAGACCAGCAGCGGCCCCAAATCCTCCGGGCGGCCCTTGCGGCGCAACGGGGTGTAGCGCACCAGAAGCTCCTCAAGCTGCTGTTCGATGGGCTGCCCGGCGGCGTCTATCCAGCCGGTGCCCAAGGCATTGACGCGGATATTGCGCCGACCCCACTCCACGGCCAGCGAGCGGGTCAGGGACAGCAGGGCGGCCTGGCTGGCGGCAAAGGCCGAACCGTTTATCATTCCCCGCTCCGCCAGTTCAGATACGATGTTGACCACCCGCCCATACTCCCGTTCCGCCATGCGGGGCAGCGCCTGCTGGGAGAGAAG
This sequence comes from Dehalococcoidia bacterium, assembly GCA_965213725.1. Lineage (GTDB taxonomy): Bacteria > Chloroflexota > Dehalococcoidia > Lucifugimonadales > UBA3495 > VXOI01. The sequence goes on along the minus strand of OZ243924.1, from coordinate 3,010,107 downwards.
GAACGGCATCTTGACGTTGCGGGTCTGAACCTCATCCCAAGCCAGTTGCTGGATTTCCGTTAGGGGGGCGGCGTACATACTCCGGCAATCGTTGACCAGTATATCCACCCGGCCGTGACGCCGGTCCAGCTCGGCCATCACGCGAGCGGCGCTCACGCCGGAACCGGGGTTCATCACCGCGCCGGAACTGCCGGGGGGCAGGGCCTCCAGCACCGCGTCCAGCAACGGCCGGGTGCGGGCTACGGCGAATACGCTTGCGCCCGCCTCGGCCAGCGCCCCAGCTAGGAACGGGGCCTCGTCGCCGCCCGAGGTAGCGAATACGGCTACTTGTCCGAACAGTCCATACTCCGGCAGAACCGGCATCTTTCGCTCCGAAAATCCCCTCTCGCCGCGGGGGAGGGTTAGGGTGAGGACGCTCCCGGAACCTACGGCTCCAAGGGAATCAGCGGGGCATGGCCCGTCGGGGTGATACCTCCGGCCAGTCCGCCGCCGTCGGCAATTATCATCTCGCCGGTCATATAGTCCGACGCGCCGGAGGACAGGAACACCGCCAACGGGCCGAAGTCTTCAGGCTTGCCCAGCTTGCCGATAGGCAGAAAGTCGCCGGAACGCGGCAAGCTGGAAGTGGTGGCGCCCATATCTCCGGTTGGCACAAAGCCGGGAACGATGCTGTTGGCGGTTATGCCGTAGCGGGCGAGGTTGAAGGACAGCACGCGGGTAAGCTGAATCATGCCGCCCTTGCTGGTGCAGTAGATATAAATGTCGCGCCCGCCCCGCATTCCGAACCCCGAGGCCACGTTGATTATCTTCCCGTGGCCCTGCTCCGCCATAGGCTTGGACACGGCGCGGGAGCAGAAGAAGGCGCCGCTCAGGTTCACGTCCATGACGCGATGCCAGTCTTCATCGGTGATTTCCCAGATGGGCTTGCGGACGTTGTCCTGCACTGCTCCGGCGTTGTTGATCAGCACGTCTATCTTGCCGAACCGCGAGATGGCGGCCGCCATGAGCGCGTCCACCTGTGCGGAATCGGCAACGTCCGTAGCCACGGCGATGGCCTGGCCGCCCAGGGCCTCCACCTCGGCGGCGGCGGCTTCGATGGGCCCGGGGCGGCGGCCCGCGATGGTCAGCGTGGCTCCGGCGCGGGCCAAGGCGCGCACCATCGCCAGCCCCAATCCGGTGCCGCCTCCGGTTATCACTACCGTTCTTCCGTCGAGACTCAGCGATTCCAGCATATTCCCCCGCACTATTGGAAAACCGTGGATTCCCGCCTTTGCGAGAATGACGGGTTTAGTTTTGGCCTGCGCCGCCGATAGTAACATCACCGGCGGTCAGGGTGATGAGCCTTCCGTCTTCCAGCCGCAGCAACAGATTGCCGGTTTCGTCCACATCCTCGGCCCGGCCGGTGCAGGTTCCGTTGCCGGAGGCTGCGGTCACAGGCTGCCCAATGGTTTCCAGCAGACCTCTCCATTCGGGCCGGGGAGACGCGCCGCGGCCCAGCCGGATATAGAGGTCGTCCAATTCCAGCAGCAACTGCCGCAGCAACGATTCCCGGTCAACCTCGCGCCCCGCCGCGGCGTTGACGCTGGTGGCGACGGCGGATATTTCCTCGGATTCGGAAACGTCTAGGGAAACGTTGACGCCGATGCCGAGGACAGCATAACACACCGACTCGCCCACGATGGCGCTCTCGGCCAGAATGCCCGCCGCCTTTCGTCCGTTCAGCATCAGGTCGTTGGGCCATTTTATCTTGGGGGCAAGACCCGTGGTTTTGCGAACCGCCCTAGCCGCCGCCACCCCTCCGATGATGCTGATGAAAGGCAATTGCGCCATAGCGGGGCGGAACAGTATCGAGAAAAGCAGGTTTCCGGGTTGGGAAACCCAACTGCGCCCTTGCCGCCCCCGTCCCGCCGACTGGCGTTCCGCGATAACCACCGTTCCCTCTTCCGCGCCCTCGTCCGCCAGACGGGCCGCCTCGTCCATCGTGGACTTGAGCTCCGGGTAGTAAAGGATGCGGCGGCCCACCACGTGGGTATACAAGCCTTGCCGGATGACGGCGGCAACCGGATTGGGCCTGCGGGAACTCCCCCGCCCTAGCCCTCTCTCGGCGGGAGAGGGAGTCTCTTGGGTCACCAGCCGTGTTCCAGCTTGTCGAGCAGGATGTCCACCAACCGGGCGATGGGAACCCGCGCCTGATACATGGTGTCCCGGTCGCGGACGGTGACCTGATGGTCGTCCAAGGTGTCGAAATCCACGGTGACGCAGTAGGGCGTGCCCACTTCGTCCTGCCGCCGGTAGCGGCGGCCAATGCTCTGGGCGTCGTCGTACTGGGCGGCGAAGCGGGGGCGCAGCAGATCATGCACCCGGCGGGCCGTGGGGGTCAGGCGCTGGTTGCGGCTCAACGGCAGCACCGCGACAGTCACCGGAGCCAGCCGCCGGTGAATGCGGGAGACCACCCGCACCGTGTTGCCGTCGGGTTCTTCGTCATAGGCGTCCAGCCAAAAGGCCAGAGCCGCCCGGTCAACGCCGCCCGACGGCTCGATGACGTAGGGATAATAGCGGGACTGGAGTTCGTCGTCGAAATACGACAGGTCTTCGCCGCTGAACTCGGCGTGCTGCTTCAGGTCGAAGTCGGTACGGTCGGCGATGCCCTCCAGCTCGGCCCAGCCCCAGGGGAAACGGTACTCTATGTCGTAGCAGTCCTTGGCGTAGTGGGCCAGCTCGTCCGGCCCATGCCGCCGCAGCCGCAGGTTTTCGGGGCGGATGCCCAGCTCGACGTACCACTGGAAGCGGTCGTTGACCCAGCGGTGCAGCCATTCCGTATCCGTTTCGGGGCGGACGAAGAACTCCACCTCCATCTGCTCGAACTCGCGGGTGCGGAAGGTGAAGTTGCCGGGGGTTATTTCGTTGCGGAAGGACTTGCCAATCTGCCCGATGCCAAAGGGCAGCTTCCGGCGGGTGGAGTTCACCACGTTGACGAAATTGACGAAAATGCCCTGCGCGGTTTCCGGGCGCAGCCAGACCTCGTGAGCGGTGTCTTCCACCGGCCCCATAAAGGTGCGGAACATCAGGTTGAAGCGGCGCGGCTCGGTCAGTTCGCCGCCGCACTCCGGGCAACGCAGGGCGCGGGCGGCTCCTGCGGAATCGGCGGCGGCCGGGTCAATGCCTAGGGCCTCCAGCAGATGGTCTTGGCGGAAACGCTGATTGCACTGGCGGCACTCCACCAGCGGGTCGCTGAAGTTCTCCACGTGGCCGCTGGCCTCCCAGGCCCGCGGGTGCATCAGGATGGCCGCGTCCAGCCCCACCATATCGTCGCGCCCGGAGATGACCGACCGCCACCAGGCTTCCTTGACGTTGCGCTTCAGTTCCACGCCCAGCGGCCCGTAGTCCCAGGTCGAGCCGAGACCGCCGTAAATCTCGCTGCTCTGGAACACGAAACCGCGGCGCTTGGACAGGGAAAGCATCTTGTCCATATCGGCATAGGGCAAAGAGCGGGCCAAGGGAAACCTCCTGAGCGCCGGGGCGAGTTTGTATGCGCTGAGGCCGCGCCGGCCGGGACGCTCATTCAGGTTAACAACGCCGGGGGAATCGCGCAATCGTTTGACGGCGGCGGGAAGGGGCAAGGCACACTCTTATCACTTATCAGGACGGCCTGTCGTCTCGGGACGGCCTACTCTCGCGCCATTGCCCCAAAACGCCGAAAGGCCCCGCTCCGGGAGGCGGCGGAAGGGGCCTATCCGACCACCAGGCGAGCTCCACACTGGCGCCGGGCGGCGGCGCGAACCGGAATTCGTCATCCTCCACCGGCCCGTCGAATTCAATCTCGGTCACCTCGTGGCCGATAACTTCCCGGCCCTCCACGATTCCGGCCAAGCGCAGCAGCGTACCCCGCTCGGCATCCACCAAGAGTTCGCACTCCTCGATATGATCCCACCAGTAACGCCGACCGTTATTGGGGTTATTCTCACCCCGCACCCGAATAGCCTCGCGCCCCAGGAAGCTCGTCCGCTCCAGCGGCTCCAGCCACCAAGTGCTGAGCAGACACGACGGATTGAGGGAACGCTGTTCGATAATGGCGTACTCGGCGTCCAGGATCTGATAAACATCATCGCCTGGGGTTATGGGAATCCGATGGTATTTGACATTGACTCCCGGCGGCAGCGAAGACCTGGGAACGTTGGTCCTGGCCGATGCCCTGTCCCGGTTATAATGCCACCAGACGCCGCCGTCGTATACGCTCACGTTGCCCGGCTGTCCGTCTTCCATGATGGCCTGCTGGCGAAACCGGGGCGGATTGGTTGCCGTCATCCGGTAGCGGCGCCCGTTCGTCTCGCTCCACCACTCCCGAACGGTGGCCCGCACCGAGGCGAAGCTGAACTGCGCGGAGTAGAGCAGAGCGGCCACCTCGCCAATGCCTTCCAGCCGGGCATTGTCCGTCGGCAATGGCTCGCCGAAAGCGACGCTGACGAACTCCTTGCCGGCGATGGGCCGCCCCTGAAACCGGGAGGTGGCGCTGAGCAGGATGCCGCGCTCAGCATCTACCACCAGATGAAACTCGTCCGGCCCCTCCCAAAGCGGTTGGTCGGAACACTCATGCCACTGCCGCCGCCGCAAGGCCCTGACCTCTATGCCCCGGCGCCCGGCGACCAAGCGACTTCCGGTTACGGAGAAAGTCGCATCGGACAATAGCGAGATTGGCTGAAGCATCTCTTCAACCCGCAAAGCTCCCGACCCTGGAACAGGTACGCCGTCGCTGCTCACGCCGACATGCAGACAAGATAAGCCCATCTCTCTAGGAAATTGCTTGACGCAACTGTACTGCACGGTGTCGTTGACCAGACCGAACGGCTTTCCGCCGGGGCCGCTTCCCCCTATGGGCGCGATCAGAGAACCTTTTGAGCGCTCCCGATCCCGCCATGCCTGCTCCGCCTCATCAAGCAAGCTCAGGTCAGTCCATGCACTCAATTCCCCGGATACGCTGGTGAACCGCTCAGGAGAGGTATACATAAGCCCCAGTGTTGACCCTACCTCTCCGTGAGCTAGGCTCTTTTCCTGCGCGTCGGCCATGTCAGCCTCCATCCGCCAAATTCCGGTACAGCCCAGACTCCAGCAGCCGATAATACAGCCTCAAGCTAAGGCAACCTCGCTGAAGATTAAAGCCGTTGCCCGGACATCCGGTTGGAGCCGCAGTCCGGGCAGCGGAGGCCGTGGCGGTAAACTCGGGTACGGCCCATCAACTTGCCTTCGGCAACCGGCTTGCCTTTATTGTAACTCTATTACGCCTTGATATTGAGAATACCGAAATGCCTAGTACAGAATTCCCCCGCTTGACATCCCCTCAATGGCTTGCTATATTTGGCTTCCCACCGAATGGCGTGCGGAGATACGTTTATGCCAACAGTCAATCAACTCGTTCGCAAGGGGCGGAAGCCGGTTCGCAAGCGGACCAAGGCCCCGGCGATGCACTGGGTGCAGAACTCCCTGCGCAACCGCGTGAAGTGGGGGCCGGGCTGCCCGCAGCGGCGCGGCGTCTGCATTCAGGTGCGCACCATGACCCCCAAGAAGCCCAACTCGGCGCTGCGCAAGATTGCCCGCGTCCGGCTGACCAACGGGGTCGAGGTCACCGCCTACATCGGCGGCGAAGGCCACAACCTGCAAGAGCACTCCGTGGTGCTGGTGCGCGGCGGCCGGGTCAAAGACCTGCCCGGCGTCCGCTACCACGTAGTCCGCAGCGCCCTGGACTGCGAGGGCGTCAACGACCGGCGGCAGGGCCGCAGCAAGTACGGAGCCAGCCGCCCCCGCCGTTAGGGGCAGGCAGCTCCGGGTCAACAATTCGGAAACGCCGGACGCCTCCGGGCAACGGCGTTTAGATTCTAAGGTGTAACGACAGATGTCAAGAAGGAGACGCGCCGAGCGCCGCATAACTGCGCCCGACCCGCGCTTCAACAACGTGGAACTGGCCCGGTTTATCAACCGGCTGATGATGAAGGGCAAGAAGTCCACCGCTCAACGGGTGGCCTACAATGCCTTTACCATAATTCAGAGCGAATCGAACCGCGAACCGCTGGAGGTCTTTCAGCAAGCGCTTCGCAATGCCACCCCTGCGGTGGAGGTGCGGCCCAAGCGTGTGGGCGGCGCCACCATCCAGGTTCCCACCGAGCTGCGCACCGAGCGCAGCGAGGCGCTGGCAATGCGCTGGCTGATCCGCGGCGCCCGCTCGCGCAAGGGCATGCCCATGCGCCGGGGGCTGGCGCTGGAACTGATGGACGCCTCGCGCGGCGAAGGTTCGGCAGTACGCCGAAGGGAGGAATTGCACCGGATGGCCGAGGCCAACCGCGCCTTTGTTCATTACCGCCGGTAGTTCCGGCGGCCCGGCAGCGCCGGGAACAATGATAACAGGTTGCTCCTCCCCCCTGTGCCTGACGAAATGGATAACACCTACCCCATAGATAAAATCCGCAACATAGGTTTCATCGCCCACATTGACGCCGGCAAGACCACCGTCACGGAGCAGGTGCTGTATGCCACTGGCCGGATCCACCGCGCCGGCGGCGTAGACGACGGCACCACGGCCATGGACTGGATGCCCCAAGAGCGCGAGCGGGGCATTACCATCACCGCCGCCGCTACCACGGCCCAGTGGCAGGACTGCCGCATCAACATCATCGACACCCCAGGCCACGTGGATTTCACCGCCGAAGTGGAGCGTTCTCTGCGCGTGCTTGACGGCGGCGTAGTGGTGCTGGACGCCGTGGCCGGAGTGCAGTCGCAATCGGAAACGGTCTGGCGGCAGGCCGACACCTACTCGGTGCCCCGCATATGTTTCGTCAACAAGATGGACCGCGTCGGCGCCAGCTACGAGCGCACCCTGGACTCCATCCGCCGTAGGCTCAACGGCAATCCCGTGCCCATTCAGTTGCCCATGGGCGAGGAAGCCGACTTCTGCGGCACCATTGACCTGATCGGGGGCCGCGCCACCGTTTACCCCGTAGGCCGGGGCGCCCGCAACAGCGCGGAAGATTACGAAGAGATGCCCGTCCCGGCCGACTTTGAAGCGGACTATCTGCGCTACCGCCAAGAGATGGTAGAAAAGATCGTCGAAACGGATGAGCAATTGCTCATCCGTTATCTTGAGGGCGAGGAACTGTCCGCCGAAGACCTGCGCGACGCCCTGCGCCGCGCCACCGTGTCCCGCACCCTAGTGCCGGTGCTCTGCGGCAGCGCCATCTCCGGCAAGGGCATTCACCCGCTCCTGGATGCCGTTCTGTACTACCTGCCCTCGCCGTTCGACGTGCCGCCGGTGGAAGGAGTCAATCCCCAGACCGAGGATACCGAACTGCGCCACCCGGATGAGGACGGGCCTCTGGCCGCCCTGGCCTTCAAGGTGGCTACCGACCCCTACGTCGGAAGGCTGGTATTCCTGCGGGTCTACTCCGGGCGGGTCAAGTCAGGCGGGGCGGTTCAGAACGTCTCCCGCAAGGGGCGGGAGCGCATGGGCCGCCTGCTCCTGATGCACGCCAATCACCGCGAAGAACTGGAAGCAGTGACCGCCGGCAACATCTGCGCCGCCGTCGGACTGAAAAACACCTTCACCGGGGACACCATTTGCGCCGATGTTGACCAGGTCATCCTGGAGCCGCCCAAGTTCCCCAGCCCGGTGGTGTCGGTAGCCATCGAGCCGATGACCCGCGCCGACCAGGACCGGCTGAGCGACGCCCTCCGCAAGCTGTCCGACGAAGATCCCACCTTCGTGGTGCGATTCAATGCGGAAACGGGCCAGACCGTTATGTCGGGCATGGGCGAGTTGCACCTAGAAGTGCTGGTGGACCGGATGCGCCGCGAGTTCAGCGTCGAGGCCCAGGTGGGCCGGCCGCGAGTGTCCTACCGCGAAACGCTGACCCGCTCTTACCGCTCCGACGCTAGGTTCGTCCGGCAGACGGGGGGCCACGGCCAGTACGGCCACGTGGTGGTGGACTTGGAACCGCTGGAACAAGGCCAAGGCATCCAGTTCGTCAACGCCATTGCCGGCGGCGTGATTCCGCGGGAATACATCCCCGCCGTGGAAAGAGGTGTGCGGGAAGCACTGGACAACGGGCCGCTGGGCGGTTATCCTCTGGTAGACTTGAAAGCGACTCTGGTGGACGGCAGTTATCATACTGTTGATTCGTCGGAGATAGCTTTCCGAAGCGCCGGAATGATGGCTATACGGGAAGGGGTCAGCAAAGCGGGGCCCATCCTGCTGGAGCCCATCGCCGACTTGGAAGTGGTGACGCCCGGCGAGTTCCTCAGCGACGTTATCGCCGACCTGGGAACGCGCCGCGCCCAGATTCGCACCATCGAAGGACAGGAAGGCATCCAGACCGTGCGCGCGCTGGCGCCGCTGGGAGAGACGTTCTCCTACACTACGGCCCTGCGCTCCATAACCCAGGGGCGGGCCTCCTACACCATGGAGTTCCGTCATTACGAGCCGGTTCCCGAGGGGTTGCTCCGAACCCTGCTTTAGCTTTGCCGCTGAAGCCGTTGGGACAGATTCGGCGCAGCTTTTCGGGTTTAATTTTTTTGACACAGACGCAGGCCGGAGGGATTTGGGGCTTATCCAAAGGCCAGCGAAATGAAGAAGGCGTATGCAAGCAAGGCAGAAAGTCAGGATCATCCTGAAAGCGTTTGACCACAAGATGCTGGACACTTCCACCGGCCAGATTGTGGAAACCGCCGAAAGAACCGGGGCCAGGGTCGCCGGGCCGGTTCCCCTGCCTACTCACATACGCCGGTTCTGCGTCATCCGCGGCCCGCACGTGGACAAGGACTCCCGGGAGCATTTCGAGATTCGCACCCACAAGCGGCTCATCGACATCCTGGAGCCAACCTCCAAGACCATTGACTCGCTGACCCGGCTGAACCTTCCTGCCGGAGTTGACATATCCATTAAACTGTAAACTCCCTTTCCGGTTTCAGGCGCCCATTGGCAATCGAAGTCCGGCAGTCCCCAGGCCGCTCCGGCTCGGGGCTCCGCAGGATGAATTTTCTAGGCCGGTTGATTATGCTTCAAGGATTTCTTGGCAAAAAAGTAGGTATGACTCAGCTTTTTCGGGAGAACGGCAGTGTTGTCCCGGTAACGCTGATTGAAGCAGGCCCGTGCGTCGTTACCCAGGTCAAGACCAAGGATAGCGACGGCTACGAGGCCGTGCAGTTGGGCTTCGGCGATGCGAAACGGCCCAACAAGCCGATGCAGGGCCATTTCCGGCCCAGCCGCGCCAGCCGCTACCTGCGGGAAGTGAAGGCCGACGACCCATCGGAGTTCGCCGTGGGGCAGACGGTCAGATTGGACATCTTTACCGAGGGCGACAAAGTTGACGTCATTGGGCGCTCCAAGGGCCGCGGCTTTGCCGGCACAATGAAGCGCCACGGCTTCGGCGGGGGCCCGCGCACTCACGGCCAGTCCGACCGCGCCCGCGCCCCCGGCTCCATCGGCGGCGGCACTACGCCCGGCAAGGTTTTCAAGGGCCTGAAAATGGCCGGCCACATGGGAAATCGCCGCATCACGGTAAAGGGACTGGAAATCGTAAAGGTGGACACCGACCGGAATATCTTGGCCGTCAAGGGAGGCATCCCCGGCGCGCCCAACAGCTTGGTGCAAATCCGCAGGAGCGCCTGATACGCCAAGCCGCAACCGGCATAAGCGCATAGGGATATTATGCAAATCGCAGTCAGAAACCAGTCAGGCGATACGGTCGAGAACATCGAACTCGACGACCTCGTCTTCAACGCGCCGATGAACCGCTCCTTGGTGCATCAGGCCATGGTCATATACCAGTCCAACCGGCGCCAGGGCACCCACGACACCAAGACCCGCGCCGAGGTTTCCGGCGGCGGCCGCAAACCGTGGATACAAAAGCACACCGGACGCGCCCGCCAGGGCAGCACCCGCTCGCCCCACTGGCGTCACGGCGGGGTAGCCTTCGGCCCGCATCCCCGCAGCTACCGCAAGGCCCTGCCCAAGCGGATGCGCCGCGCCGCCCTCCGTTGCGTGCTGTCGGAAAAGGCCCGCAACGACCGCATAGTATGCCTCGACTCCATGGACGACATAGACGGCAAGACCCGCTCGATGACCGGGCTGCTGGCCCGGCTGAACATATCCGGCTCCGCCTTGATTGTCACCCTGGGCGCCGATACCGAAGTGGTGCAGGCCGCCGGCAACCTCAAGAAAATCTACACCCTGCCGGTTAACCAGTTGAATGCCGAGACCCTCCTTTCCCGGGATACTTTGATAATGACCGTCGAAGCCGCCCGGTGGGCCGAGGATACCCTGGCTTCCGAACCCCACGGACGCCGCGGCCGCAAGTTCGCGGGTTCAATCGCGGGGGAGGCAGAGAGCGAGGACGAAATAGCGGCAGAGCCGGAGGAGGCAGGGCCCGAGGAAGCCGAACCTGTGGCCGAAGCGGAAGCCGCCAATGAAGAGGACGGTGAGTAGCATGGACATTCACCGCGTTTTGGTCAAGCCCACCATCACGGAAAAGAGCACCATCCTTCAAGAATCAGGGAAGTACACCTTCCAAATCGACCCGAAGGCCAACAAGGTGCAGGTCAAGGAGGCAGTGGAAAAGAACTTCGGCGTCGAAGTCGAGGACGTTAATATCTCCAAGTTGCGGGGCAAGCGCAAGCGTTACGGCCCCCGCTCGGTGAAGCAGCCCGACACCAAGAAAGCCGTAGTTACCCTCAAGCCGGGCAACCGCATCAACCTTATAGAAGGACTGTAGGGCGAGTTCCATGCCCCTGAAGAATTACAAGCCAATCACTCCGGGGACCCGGAACGCGGTGCGCGCCTCCTTTGAGGAGCTGACCGCCAGCAAACCGGAAAAGTCCCTCATTTCCCGGAAGAAGAACCACGCCGGGCGCAACAACCGGGGGCGCATCACCGCTCAGGGCCGCGGCGGCGGGTCACGGCGAATGTACCGGGAAGTTGACTTCAAGCGCAAGAAGGACGGCGTTCCGGGGCGGGTCCGCTCCATAGAGTACGACCCCAACCGGACGACACGCATCGCGCTGATTTTCTACGCCGACGGCGAGAAGAGCTATATCCTAGCCCCTCACGGGCTGTCTGTGGGCGACGTGGTGCAGTCCGGCCCGGATGCAGAGGTGAGCCTGGGCAACTCTCTCCCGCTGACCAATATCCCGACCGGGACGGTGGTGCATAACATTGAACTCACCCCCGGGCGAGGCGGCCAACTGGTGCGCGGCGCCGGAACGGGAGCGCAGGTGCTCTCCCGGGAGGGCGAATACGTGCTGATTCGCCTCCCGTCCGGCCAGATGCGCCGCATCTTGCTGCGCTGCCGGGCCAGCGTCGGGCAGCTTTCCAACCCGGACCACAAGAACGAGAGCCTGGGCAAAGCCGGGGCGTCGCGGCACATGGGCCGCCGGCCCCACGTGCGCGGCGTCGCCAAGAACCCGGTGGACCACCCCCACGGCGGCGGCGAGGGCCGCTCACCCATCGGCATGCCCGGACCCAAGTCGCCCACCGGCAAACCCACCCTGGGCCACAAGACGCGAAACAAGAAGAAGGCGTCCAGCAAGTTTATCGTGCGCCGGGGCAGGAGACGCTAGAATGTCCCGTTCCATCAAGAAGGGGCCATACATACATCCCAAACTAATGAAAAAAGTGGAGCAGGTGCAGCGCTCCGGGGCCAACACGGTCATCCGCACTTGGTCGCGGGCCTCGATGATTATGCCCGAAATGGTCGGCTTGACCATCGGCGTTCACGACGGACGGCGGCACGTGCCGGTGTTCGTTACAGAGAACATGGTGGGTCATCGCCTCGGAGAGTTTTCGCCGACCCGAACCTACCGGGGCCACGTGGCCCGCTCCGAACGCTCCAGCAGGGTGAGGTAACGACTTGCCGCCAGTTCGCGCCGTAGCAAAACAAATCGGGGCCTCCCAGAAGAGGCTCAAGCCCATACTGGATTTGGTGCGCGGCCAGCGCGTTGGAGACGCGCTGAACACGCTGCGATTTCTGCCGTCGCCTTGGGCCAAGCCCGTTGCCAAAGTGGTCATGTCGGCCGCGGCCAACGCGGAAAACAATATGCTGATGGATCCCGACAACTTGCGCATCATCCAGATCACCGCTGACAACGCCGCTTCGCTGAAACGCTTCCGCCCCAGGGCCAGGGGGCGCATCGGCCGCATCACCAAGCGCAGCAGCCACATCACCGTGGTAGTGGACGAAGACGAGGAATAGGAGACTGAGGAATGGGCCATAAAACCCATCCATACGGCTTCCGGCTAGGCATAATCAAGGACTGGAAAGCCCACTGGTACGCGCCCAACGGCTCCGGCTACCGTTCCCTGGTCAAGGAAGACTTGGAACTGCGCGACAGCATACGCAAAGAGTACCGCGCCTTTTCCGACGCCGGCATCGCTAGGGTTGAAATCGACCGGGGGGCGCAGGACAGCGTAATCAATATCCACTCGGCCCGGCCCGGCATCCTTATCGGGCGCGACGGCGAGCGGGTGAAGAACCTGCGGGCCAAGCTGGAATCCATCACCCGGAGCCGGGTGCAGCTCAATATCCTGGAGATCGACCAGCCGGAGTTGAACGCCTATCTCGTGGCCCGCAACGTGGCTGATCAGCTGGAGCGCCGGGTGGCCTACCGCCGCGCCATGCGCCAAGCTGCCCAGCGGGCGATGCAGGCGGGCGCCGAGGGCATCAAGATTATCGTCAAGGGCCGCATTTCCGGCTCGGAAATCGCCCGCACCGAGAAGCTGATGCTGGGCCAAGTGCCGTTGCACACCCTCCGGGCGGACATTGACTATGCTCTTGCCGAAGCCCACACCATCATGGGCCGGGTCGGCGTCAAGGTATGGGTGTACACCGGCGAGGTAATGCCGACGCAGTCCGAGGAAGCGGCCGAACTGGAAACCATCGAAGTAACCGTCCAGGCCGGCGGGCCGGACGACGACGTGGAACAACTGCTGGACCAGGACAGAGATTAGCGGGCAGTTGTCACCCGGAGCAAAGCCAAGGGCCTCGCCGCCAAGGCGCCGATGCTCTTCGCCCCGCTCAGAATGACGCTGCGGGCAGGGAGAAAACCAATGCTTTCACCCAAGCGCACCAAATACAGGAAGCAGTTTCGCGGACGGATGCGCGGCGCCGCCGTTACCGGCAGCAGCGTAAACGCAGGCGAGGTCGGGCTGAAGGCCCTGGAACCCGGCTGGATCACGGCCCGGCAGATTGAGTCGGCCCGTATCGCTGTCACCCGCCACCTGAAGCGCGGCGGTCAAGTCTGGGTTCGGGTGTTCCCCGACAAGTCCGTCAGCAAGAAGCCGGCCGAGACCCGCATGGGCGGCGGCAAGGCCGCGGTGGATTACTGGGTCGCCGTGGTCAAGCCGGGCCGCATCCTCTTCGAGGTCGCCGGCGTGCCCCAGACCGAAGCGGTCGAAGCCCTGCGCTTGGCATCGCAAAAGTTGCCAATGGCTACCAAAACCGTTTTCCGCGACCGGCTGGCAACTGCCGCCAGCAACGCCGCCGTCGCCTAGCCGATTATGCGTATACAAGAAGTTCGAGAACTTAGCGACGACCAGCTCCATGAGGAGTTGGAGAAGGCTGGCCGCGAGCTGATGAACCTCCGGTTCCGCGCCGCGACCAACCAGTTGCCCAACTCCAATGAGCCGGCATCCGTGCGTAAGACCATCGCCCGCCTGCGTACTGTTATCCGCGAGCGGCAGATGTTGGAGGGCCGCTAGTGGTTACCCCGAAACTTAGTGAAAGAAACAGGCGCAAGGTGCGCACCGGATCGGTGGTGCGAGTCAAGCAGGACAAGACCGCAATTGTGGAAATGGTGTGGAAGCAGCGCCATCGCCTCTATCACAAGCAGGTGCGGCGGGTGGCCCGTTTCTACGTGCATGACCCGGAAAACCGGTGCCGGATCGGCGACTTGGTTCGCATTGAGGAGACCCGGCCCATATCCAAGACCAAACACTGGCGGCTGCTGGAAATCCTGGAGCGACGCCAAGTGGCCGAGGTGCGGCCCATCGAACTGGAAGGCGACGCCCTTACCCCGTCAGCCGTCCTGTCCGGGGTCGAACCTGAAATGGACGAAGCTACGCTGGAAATGGACGAGGATATCGACCCGGACATTCTCGAGCAGCTCACGGCGGGCAACGGAGAATTCGAGGACGAAGAAGGCGACTAAAGAGACCGGCTGCGTATAGACGGCCTACCGAGGAATACCGGAATGATCCAGACCTATACCAGGCTCACGGTGGCGGACAACAGCGGGGCGAAGGTTATCCGCTTGATCAATATACCCGGCAGCAGCCGGCGCAGATACGCCGGTGTGGGCGATGTCGTAGTCTGCAACGTCCGCGAGGCCGCTCCCAACTCGCCGGTGCGCAAGGGCGATGTGGTCCGCGCCGTGGTCATCCGCCAGGCTCAGGCCCGCAAGCGCCCGGACGGCACCTATATTAAATTCGACGATAACGCGGCGGTCTTGATTTCGGAAAATCTCAACCCGCGGGGCACGCGCATATTCGGGCCGGTGGCCCGCGAGCTGCGCGAGAGGGGGTTCATGCGCATCGTGTCCCTGGCCCCGGAGGTGGTCTAATGCGAATTCGCACCGGCGACACCGTGCTGGTGACAGCCGGCCGGGACAAAGGCAAGACCGGGCGGGTCGAGCGCAATTACCCGCGCGACAATCGCGTGGTGGTGGAAGGCGTCAACGTGGTGACCAAGCATATGCGCGCCCGCCCTGGCATACGGCAGTCGGGCCGCATTCAGATGGAAGCGCCGCTCCACGTCTCCAATGTCGTGCTCATTTGCAACAAGTGCAACCGCCCCACAAGACCCCGGGTGATTTTCCTGGAAACCGGAGCCAGGGTCCGCCGTTGCGACAAGTGTCAGGAAGTGATCGACGATGCCCGATGACCAAACTCAACAGCAGCGTTCCGGGAACCAAGCGGCGGGAGGAAGGAGCGCCGGAGGCCGCTCCCGGCGACAGCGGGGCGGAGGCGACTCAGCCGCCGCCGTGGTTGACGCGGATACTACCCCCCCGGTTCCCAGGCTGAAAGAGCAGTTCCGCAATGAAATAATTCCCCAGATGGTGCGGGAGTTCAATTACTCCAATCCTATGGAGGTGCCCCGCCTCCAAAAGATTGTTCTTAATGTCGGTCTGGGCGAGGCCCTAGTCAACGGGCGGGCACTGGAAGCCGCCAGCCAGGACTTGACCGCCATCAGCGGCCAGAAGCCGGTTACAACCCGCGCCCGCAAGTCCATCGCCGGATTCAAGATCCGGCAGGGCAACGCCATTGGCGCCGCCGTAACCCTGCGGGGCGACCGGATGTATCATTTCCTGGATCGGCTGGTGAACACTGCCCTGCCCCGCATCCGCGACTTTCGAGGAATCCCGAGGCGCGGGATGGACGGGCGCGGCAATTTCTCCATCGGCATCCGGGAGCAGATAATCTTCCCGGAAATAGACTACAACTCCATAGACCGGATTCGCGGACTCCAGGTCACCATCGCCACCACGGCGCGCAACGACGCCGAGGCGATGCGGCTGCTGGAACTCTATGGATTCCCGTTCATACGCGAAACTTAATCCCATCCTGCAAGAAACTTGACCTCATCCTGAGCTTGTCTAAGGGGGCGCGGCGTGGCCAAGACATCCCAGATTCAGAAGTGGCTGAAGAAGCCCAAACATCCGGTGCGGGCCTATAACCGTTGCAGCCGCTGCTTCCGTCCGCGCGCCTACATACGCCACGCCGGCCTGTGCCGGATATGCTTTCGGGAACTGGCCCTGACCGGCGAGTTGCCCGGCGTGCGCAAGGCCAGCCTGTAGCCGTTCCTCGGGATTGCCAGGGTGGGAGAGGATGACACATTGGCAAGACAGACCAAATAGAGAGATGAGACGCAGATGCCCGTAACCGATCCCATAGCCGATATGTTGACCCGTATCCGCAACGCCATCCAGGCGCGGCATGATTCGGTGATGATGCCCCATTCCAAAATGAAGCTGGCTATCGCCAGGATCCTGAAGGATGAAGGATTCATCCGCGACTATGATACGCCCCGCGGTCAGGTCCACCCCACCCTGCGCCTGCATCTGACCTACCGGGAAGGGCGGCAGTCGGCCATCTCCGGCCTGAAGCGCGTCAGCAGGCCGGGACTGCGGGTGTATGTCGGCAAGGGCGAAATTCCGCGGGTGTACGGCGGGCTGGGACTCGCCGTCGTATCCACCTCGCGGGGAGTGATGCCCGGACGGCAGGCTTGGCGCGAAGGCATTGGAGGAGAGTTGCTCTGTTATGTCTGGTAACGAAAACGGCAACAGCGAGGCGGCAGGCCGCACCCTGTCCCGTATCGGGCGCAAGACCATTCCCATCCCCAGCGGCGTTACCGTGGACGTGGGCTACGGTGAAGTAACGGTCACCGGCCCTCGCGGCTCCCTCACCCAGAGCTACCACCCCGACGTGGTGGTCAAGGTCGAGGACGACCGGATCGTGGTCGAGCGGTTCAGTGAACGAAAGTTCCACCATGCCCTCCACGGCTTGACCCGCAGCCTCGTCGCCAACGCGGTAGTCGGAGTGACCGACGGCTACTCCAAGACGCTGGAACTGATGGGCGTCGGGTACCGGGTCCAGGCGGCGGGAGACGGGGTCATCCTGAACGTAGGTTACAGCCACCCGGTGGAGATCCATCCGCCGGAGGGGGTGACCATGGAAGTTGAAGGCAACAACCGTATCCGCGTCCGCGGTATAGACAAGCAGAAGGTGGGCCAATTGGCCGCCCAGGTAAGGAGGGTGCGCCCCCCCAACGCCTACAAGGAAAAGGGCATCCGCTATCAGGGCGAACTGCTGCGCTTCAAGCCCGGCAAGTCAGCGGCGCGCAAAGCATAATGACACAACCCGGCTCATTTCGATGCCGGCGGTATTGAGACGACCATGCCTAAAGACAAGAACGCTAGACATTTGCGAAGAGTGCGGCAAGCACGCGTTCGCAAGAAGGTATCGGGAACCCCGGAACGCCCCAGGCTCTCGGTGTTCCGCAGCTTGAAACATATCTACGCCCAGGTAATAGACGACACGACGGGCCGCACCATCGTCGCCGCCTCCAGCCAGGAAACGCTGAAGTCCAACCCCGATGCGGCTTCCGCCAGCAAGACGGACACGTCCGCCGAGGTGGGAAAAGTTCTGGCCGGCCGGGCGCTGGCCGCCGGGGTGACCCGCGTGGTCTTCGACCGGGGCGGCTGCAAGTATCACGGCCGGGTCAAGGCCCTGGCCGACGGCTCCCGCGAAGGCGGGCTGCAATTCTAGTAACCATTCCCTCTCTTATGAGGGGCGAACCTCCCAGCTACTAACATTAGGAGTTACCGGATGGTACAAGCTCCACCAAGCAGACGCGGCGGACAAGGCCGGGGAGGCCCCGGCCGCTCCGGCCCGCCCGGCCAGAACAGGCAGCAACGCGGCGAGGGCGGCGGCGGAGACGGGCGCGGACGCGGCCCCCGCGACGGGCGCCCGCCCCGCGAGCGCGCTCCCCGTGAAGAAGACACCGGCGGGTTCTCCGAGCGGGTGGTCTATACCCGGCGCATCGCCAAGGTGGTCAAGGGAGGCCGGCGCCTGCGCTTCAACGCCCTCGTGGTGGTGGGCGATGGACAAGGCACCGTCGGCGCCGGACTGGGGAAGGCGCTGGCAATTCCCGACGCCGTGCGCAAGGGCAACGCCGTGGCCCGCCGCGAGATGGTGACCCTGCCGCTGAAAGGAAGCACCATACCTCAGCAGATAACGGTCAAGCAGGGCGCAACCATCGTCCTCATCAAGCCCGCCCGCGAGGGAACCGGGGTCATCGCCGCCGGGGCCATGCGCGCCATCCTGGAACTGGGCGGCGTCAAGGACGTGGTGGGGAAGTCGCTGGGCTCGCGCAATCCCATCAACATAGTCTACGCTACCATTGAGGCGCTGCGACAATTGAAAGACCCGGCAACTGAACTAGCCAAGCGGGGGGTGCGTCCCGCATCTGCCCCGGAAACCAAAGAAACGTCCAATACGGAAGCAGAGGAACAACCGGCCGCCGTCTAGGTCAATCCGGTTGACGGAAACGCTATATGTCGGAACTGAAAATCACCTGGACGCGGAGCTGCATAGGGCGGCCCGGAAACCAGCGGGAAATCATCCGCTCCCTGGGCCTGCGCCGTTTGCATGACACCGTCGTCCATCAGAACTCCCCCACCATCCGCGGTATGGTCAGAAAGGTCGAACACCTAGTGCGGGTAGAGGAGGTGGAGAGCTAAGCATGATGCAGCACCAAGTGGCGCCGTCCAAAGGCGCGCGCCGTAACCGCAAGCGTGTTGGCCGCGGCGACGCCGCCGGCCAGGGCAGCACCGCAGGACGCGGCATGAAGGGCCAGAAGTCCCGCTCCGGCCGCGGCCCCCGCGTGGGATTCGAGGGCGGCCAGTTGCCCATCATCAAGGGACTCCCCATGCGGCGGGGCTTCACCAACATATTCAAGACCTATTACTCGCTGGTCAAGCTGGAAACGCTGGATATGTTCCGCCCCGGCGAGACGGTCACGCCCGAAGTCCTTTTCCAACGCGGGTACGTCCGCAACCTCAACCGCCCGATCAAGATTGTCGGCGGCGGGGAGTTGAACAAGCCGCTGACGGTAGTGGCTCACAAGTTCACCCGCCCGGCGCGGGAGGCCATCTTGGCGGCAAACGGCACGGCGGAGGAAATGACCGCGCCATGATGGCCGCCGAGACGCATGGAGGCCGGTTCCCCAGGCTGCTCCAAGCGGCCATAGACGCTTTCAGCCTGCCGGACCTGCGGGCCAAAATACTCTTTACCCTGGCCGTATTGGCCCTGTACCGCTTTATTGCCCAGATTCCGCTTCCGGGCATTGACCAAGTGCAGCTCGACAACCTCTTCCGCAACAACGAGTTGCTGGGATTCCTGGACCTCTTCAGCGGCGGCGCCCTCAGCAATATGAGCATCGTGGCTTTGGGGGTGTTTCCGTATATCACCGCGTCCATCGTAATCCAGTTGCTGACCCCGGTCATTCCCCAGCTCCAGGAACTGTCGAGGGAGGGGGAAGCAGGCCGGGCCACCATGAACCGGATCATTCACTGGATCACCGTGCCCATCGCCTTGGCTCAGGGCTACGGCCAGTTGGTGCTGCTCCAGCAGAGCAACGTGCTGACTAACGTGGGCTTCACCGGCGACGCGGCTTTGCCCACGGTGGCGGCGCTGTTCTCCATCACGGCCGGCACGATGTTTCTGGTATGGCTGGGCGAAATGATAACTGAGCGGGGCATCGGAAACGGCATCTCGCTGATAATCTTTGCCGGCATCGTGGCAGGGTTTCCGAGCCTTTTAACCCAGGGGTTTGTCAACCGGGGCGAGGTCCTGAACATCGGTTTCTTCGCCATCATCGGCGTCCTGATCATCGCCCTCATCGTGATGTTCAACGAGGCCCACCGCCGCATCCCGGTGCAGTACGGGCGCAGCATTTTCCGGGGCGGGCGCATGTACCGGCAGAGCGGAGCCACCTACCTGCCGTTGCGTATCAATTCAGCGGGCATGATACCCCTCATATTCGCCTTCTCCATCATGCTTCTGCCCGGCACTATCGCTACCTACTTGTCAACCAATACCACTTGGATCGGCGACGTTGCCAATTTCTTCGCCGTGGTGCTGGTTCCCACCTCGCCCGTGTACCAAGTGCTGCTGTTCCTGCTGGTGTTCCTGTTCACTTTCTTCTATACGCTGGTGATTTTCAACCAGCAGAACTTGGCGGAAAACCTGCAACGAAACGGCGGATTCGTCTTGGGCATAAGACCCGGCAGGCCAACGCAGGACTACTTGAACCGGGTGATAGTCCGCATAACGATGGGCGGAGCGCTGTTCTTGGGATTCATCGCCATTGTGCCATACTTGGCGCAGTTGGTGACCGGCGTGAACGCCCTGGCGCTGAGCAGCACCGCTCTGCTGATTATGGTGGGCGTCGGCCTGGACACCCTGCGCCAGTTGGAAGCGCAGCTCATGATGCGAAACTATGAGGGGTTCTTGAGATAACCGTGACTGGAAGTTTAAGACTTGTCCTGTTCGGCCCTCCCGGGGCCGGCAAAGGCACCCAGGCCCAGTTGCTGGCGGAACGCTACGGGCTGTCCCATATCAGTTCGGGCGACATCTTCCGCCACAATTTGCGCCAAGGAACACCGCTGGGCCTTCGGGCCAAGGAATACATGGATCAGGGCGAGCTGGTGCCTGACGGCGTCGTCATTGACATCATGCTAGACAAGATTATGCCCATCCACGCCGGCGACGGTTTCATCCTTGACGGCTTCCCCCGCAACACCCGCCAAGCTGAGGAACTGGAAGAAGCGCTTGCCGCCCGCGCCCGCAACGTAGACCGGGTGCTGCACATTGACGTTCCCGAAGACGAACTGGCCCGGCGGCTGGGCGGACGCTACGTGTGCCGCGAGTGCCAGGCTCCCTATACCCTTTCAGGGGATGTTGGCCCGCCGTCCTGCGAACGCTGCAACGGCGAACTGTATCAACGGGACGACGACCGCCCGGAAGCAGTGCAGCGGCGGATAGACGTCTACCGTCAGGAAACTAGGCCCGTCCTTGATTTCTACCGCAACCGTGGCCTTCTGACTGACATACCAGGCCAGGACAGCGTGGACGGCGTTTTTGCCAGCATCGTGAAAGCCCTCTAACCCGGCGGGGGAGACCTTGCGGCTTTCCAATAATTGTGATTAACGGTACAATAGCAAAATGAATCGAAAGCGCAAAAAAGAAACTGCCTCCACCTCGCCCTCGTCATATTCCGGCGGGATAACCATAAAGTCCCAGCAGGAGTTGGACTTGATGCGAAAGGCGGGGGAGATAGTCGGCGAGACCCTCAATCTCCTCAAGGCGTCCGTTGAGCCAGGAATGACCACCCGCGACCTCGACCGCATCGCCTTCAGGGAAATCGTGCGCCGGGGCGCGACGCCCACCTTCAAGGGCTACCGGGGGTTCCCGGCCACCATTTGCGCTTCCGTTAACGAAGAAATTGTCCACGGCATACCCGGCAAGCGGGTGATCAAGGCAGGCGACATCGTCAAAGTTGACGTGGGAGCGACCTTCGAAGGACTGATCGGGGACGCGGCGGTCACCATCGCGGTCGGAGAGATTGACCAATCACTGCTGGCCTTGATGGAAGACACCAGGCTGGGACTGGAGGCAGGCATCCGCGCCGCGGTTCCGGGAGCTCGCGTGGGCGATATCGGGGCCGCAGTGCAGGCATACGGAGAATCGCGGGGCTATGGCGTCGTCCGCGAGTTCGTGGGCCACGGCGTTGGACGCTTCCTGCACGAAGACCCCCAAGTGCCTAACTACGGAGTCGCCGGGCGGGGCCCTCTGCTCCGCCCCGGAATGTGCATCGCCATCGAGCCGATGTTCAATCTCGGCGATTGGCGCACCAGAGTTATGGATGACCAGTGGACGGTCGTGACGTCAGATGGTAAGCTGTCCTCTCATTTTGAGCATTCCATAGCAATCACTGAACAGGGGCCGGAAATTCTAACGGTACACAGCTAGCGATTCACCCGCCGCCCGGTACGGGCAAATATACCGTAACAGTGAAAATCATCTCGAAAGAGGTCTTATGGCGAAGAAACAGGCGATAGAAGTCGAAGCCAGCGTAAAGGAAGCCTTGCCCAATGGCATGTTCCGCGTTGAGTTGCCCAACGACCATGAGGTGCTGGCCCATGTGTCGGGCAAGATCCGTATGAACTTCATTCGCGTTTTGCCCGGAGACCGGGTGCTGGTGGAGTTATCGCCATACGACCTGACCCGCGGGCGCATCACCTATCGTTTCAAGTAGCGCCGGTTCCCTTGCAGGGAAATCAGCTAGTTTCGGCCCGGCAAGCTGGGGGGTTGCCGCAGCTCAGCCTGTCCGCTTCCTATTTGGGCATAGAGGCATCAAATGAAAGTCACAGCTTCGGTCAAGCCGCGATGCGACAAGTGCCGCGTGATAAAGCGCAAGGGCGTGATAAGAATTATCTGCGTCAACGCGCGCCATTCGCAGCGCCAAGGCTGACCGGGAGACATCGGCGCCGATCATCCTGTTCAAGGGCGGGAAAGGCTGCCCTAACTGTAAGGAGGCAACGTGGTTCGCATAGCCGGAGTAGACGTGCCGGACCGCAAGAGGGCCCACGTGGCCCTGCGGAGCATCTACGGCATTGGCCCCAAGCTGGCCTCGGAAATCGTCGCCAAGGCCGACCTGGATCCCGAAATGCCGCCGCGCATGAATGAGCTCAGCGAGGCCCAGGTCAATCGCATCCGCGAACTGGTCGACCGGGAATACATCTCGGAAGGCGACCTGCGGCGAGAGGTGAACCAGAATATCCGTCGGCTGATGGACATCGGCTCCTATCGCGGTCTGCGCCATCGCCGCAATCTCCCCGTCGGCGGGCAGCGCACTCGCACCAACGCCCGCACTCGCAAAGGCCCCCGCCGCACCGTGGCCGGCCGCGGCCGACGCACCGGCGGCAAGAAGTAGCATATCCTGTCCCTCTTGACGGAGGGCTTTCCAAAAATCCCTCTCCCTCCGGGAGAGGGCTAGGGAGGGGGCGAATGCCCAGACCCAGAACCAGACGCCGGGAACGGCGCTCCGTGCCGCAAGGCCGGGCCTATATCTATTCCACGTTCAACAATACGCTGGTCAGCATCACCGACCCGCAGGGCAACGTAATCGCCTCGGCCAGTTCCGGAGCGGTGGGCTTCAAGGGTTCCCGCAAAGGCACCGCCTTTGCCGCCCAGCGCGCCGCCGAACAGGCGGGCCGCCGCGCCGGAGAGGCCGGAATGCGTCATATCGACGTCTTCATCAAAGGCCCGGGGGCGGGACGGGAAGCCGCCATTCGCTCGTTGCAGGGAGTGGGACTGGTGGTCACCAGCATACGCGACGTGACCCCCATACCGCACAATGGATGCCGTCCACCCAAGCGAAGGAGAGTGTAGGCCAACATTTATGGGAAGATACACAGGGCCGGCCTGCCGGTTGTGCAGGCGCTCCGGCGAAAAACTGTTCCTGAAAGGCGACCGTTGCTTTACCCCGCGCTGCTCCTTCGAGAAGCGGCGCAACCCTCCGGGCAACGTTTCCCGGCGTCGGCGCCGCCCCTCGGATTATGGCGTTCACCTGCTGGAAAAGCAGAAGGCCAAGTACATCTACGGCGTGCTGGAATCCCAGTTCCGCAAGTACATGACCGAAGCCTTCAACACCCCAGGCGTCACTGGCATGAACCTCCTGCGCAGCCTGGAGCGCCGCTTGGACAACGTCATCTTTCTGCTGGGCTTCGCAGACTCCCGCAAGCAGGCGCGGCAGTTGGTCCTGCACGGGCATTTCCAGATTAACGGGCGCAAGACCGACATACCGTCCTATTCCGTAAAGGCGGGCGACAACATCGCTTGGAAGGAATCCGACAAGACCACCGATTTCTTCGCCGAGCGGACTAGCGGGCTGCCCAAGCGGCTGGTGCCGACCTGGCTGGCCCTAGACGTTAGCGAGATGTCGGGGCGGGTGGTCTCGCTGCCCTCAGACGAGGAACTCCAAACCGCTCTGGATTCCCGCCTAATCGTTGAGTTTTACTCGAGGTAATTGAGTGTCAATGCTGGACACTTTCGTCGTTCCGGCTGGCGGGCCGGACATAGGGGTAAATGCCCCCCCCAAACCGGAAATCCGGGTAGTGGATGCCGGGGATTCCGGCGAGTCCCGCGGCATGGTTGCTGTTGAGCCCCTTGAGCGCGGCTTCGGGCAGACCATTGGCAATCCGCTCCGGCGTATGCTGCTCAGCTCCACTCCGGGCGCCGCCATCACCTGGGTCAGAATCGAGGACGTCGTCCACGAATATATGGCTATACCCGGCGTCAAAGAAGAGGTGATGGAACTCCTGCTCAACATCAAGGGCATACGCATCCGCTCCAATGCCATACGGCAGGGGAAAATGCGCCTCAACGTCAGAGGGGAGGGCCGCGTCTGCGCCGGCGATATTGAAACCTCGCCCGACTTGGAAATCGTCAACCCAGAGTTGCACCTAGCTACCCTGGATGATGATGACGCTGGCCTGTCCATCGAGTTCAACGTTGAGCAGGGAGTGGGCTACCGCGCCGCGCAGCACGGCGACGAAGGATCAAGCATCCCCACCGGCGCCCTGCCCGTGGACGCGGTGTTCAGCCCGGTGCGCAAGGTGAATTTCAGGGTCGAACCTACCCGCGTCGGCCAGAACACCAATTACGAGCGGCTGCTCCTCGAAGTATGGACTGACGGCGCAATCCGTCCGGTGGAGGCGGTGCAGCAGGCCGCAGACAAGTTGTATGCCCTCTTTTTCCTGTTCAGAAATCTCGAAGGCCGGGCCGAACAAAGCCCAGACCGTTCGCCCCGAGTGGTCTCGCCGGAGGTTTATCAGACGCCCATTGAAAGACTGGAGCTGTCGCCGCGCACTCTCAACTGCCTCAAGCGCGCCAACATAAACCGAGTCGGCGAAGTATTGGAGAAATCCGACGAAGACCTCCTGAAGATACGCAACTTCGGAGAAAAGTCCCTGTTCGAGTTGCAGGAAAAACTTGCCGAACACGGCATCACCAGCAGCGGCTGGGCAACGGAAGCCTCGTTCCCAACGGCTGATGTTCCCGCCTTTTCCACGGAGGATCTGGACGAACTGATGGGAGGCGGCGGGGCCGATGCAGCCACCCTCCCGGCCGGAATGTCCTATGCAGAAGCCAACAATGCGCCGGTAGAGGCTGAAGAGCCGGACGGCGGCGATTTCACATCCGACGACTACGAAGAAGATTAGGGAGATTTACCGACATGGCTTCCCATCGCGTCTCAGGACGCAAGCTGAGCCGCTACAAAGACCAGCGCAAGGCGCTGATGCGCGGGCTGGTCTGCGAGCTGATAAAGCACGAGCGAATCACCACCACCTTGGCCAAGGCCAAGGAGACTAGAATTGTCGCCGAGAAGCTGATTACCCACGGCAAGAAGGGCAGCCTTCACCACCGCCGCCTCGCCCTAGCCCAGATTCCCAACAAGGGCGTGGTGGCAAAGGTGTTCGACGACATCGCGGCCCGATACGCCACCCGGCCCGGCGGTTACACCCGCATCACCAAGCTGGGGCCTCGCCAGGGCGACGCCGCCCCGATGGCGGTTATCGAGCTGGTCTGACGGAGCGGCCCGGATAGAAGAGCGAGGATTTCCGCCGCCCAGTGACGGAGCAGGCAGTCCACAAGGGCCCGGTTTACGCAGGCTGGCCCTCCGGGTTGAGTACCAAGGCGCCAATTACAACGGTTTCCAATTGCAGCTTAACCAACCTACGATTCAAGGAGCGCTGGAAGAGGCGCTGGCTCGATTCACCGGGGAGAGCATCCGCATCCGCGGGGCCAGCCGCACCGATTCCGGGGCCCACGCCCAAGGCCAGGTGGCGGACTTCCTCACCGGCTCCCGGCACCCCGCCGAAAGGTTCCCGGCGGCGCTGAATTTCTTCTTGGCTGACGACATACGGGTGCTGGGCGCCGTGCCGGTGGCCCTCGGGTTTCACTCCCGGCGCTCCGCCCTCAGCCGGGTATACCAATACAGGATCTTGGCCCGCCCGGAACCTACGGCTTTGCTGCGGCACACTCATTTGTGGGTCAGGGAGCCGTTGGACACGGAACGTATGGCCGAGGCCGCCCGGGCGCTGACCGGAACCCACGATTTCCGGGTCATTGCTCCCGGCCACCCCAAAGACCGCAGCGCAGTCCGTATAGTGCGCCGCTGGGAAGTGCGCCGCGAAGCTGATGCCGTGGTCATCCAGTGCGAGGCCAACGGGTTCCTGAAGCAGCAAATCAGGAAAGCAAATGGAATACTGCTGGAGATAGGCAAGGGAAGACAACAGGCCGAGCTTATGAAACGGGCGCTGGACGGAAGGGAGGATGTCTCAGGCATTCCCGTCCTGTCGGCAAGGGGCCTGTGCCTAATGGAAGTAAAATACCCGGAGGGGACGTTTGACGCTCCTCCGGCTGAAACCGGGTAGAGTGTATGAAGAGAACCAGCACATATTTCCCCAAACCCGGCGAGGTGGCCGAAAACTGGAAGGTCGTTGATGCCACTGGGCAGACCCTGGGCCGCTTGGCCCGCGACATCGCCGTATCGCTGCAAGGCAAGGACAAGCCGTCCTATACCCCGCACACGATGACCGGCGACTTCGTGGTGGTGGTCAATGCCTCCCGCGTCCGCACCACCGGGCGCAAGATGACGCAGAAATACTACTACCGCCATTCCGGGTACGTCGGCAACCTGAAGTCCACCCGGCTGCGGGATATGCTGGAAACCCGCCCGGAGCGGGTCATCGAGCTGGCGGTGAAGGGTATGCTGCCCCGCAACCATATGGGACGGCAAATGTTGCGCCGCCTGAAGGTGTACGCCGGCCCGCAGCACCCTCACGATGCCCAAGTAGGACAGGTCAGCTAATCCACCCGCATAAGGAAGACGGGAAGATAAGGACGGAGGCAATACCGACTTGGTGCAAGCAGACGCAGTTCAGCAGTATTACTACGGCACGGGAAAGCGCAAGACGGCCATAGCCCGGGTGCGGCTCTACGTGGACGACGGAGGGCCTTTCATCGTCAATAGCAAGCCAATGGACGAGTATTTCGGCTGGTCCACCTGGCAGCGCGTCGCCAACGACGCCTTCCGCGTCACGAATACGCTGAACCGCTTCCGGGTGGTGGCCAAGGTGGCCGGCGGCGGCGTAAACGCGCAGGCCGAGGCAATACGCCACGGCATAACCCGCGCCCTCATCGCCTTCGACCCTTCCATGAAGCCCTCCCTGCGGCGAGCCGGATTCGTCACCCGCGATGCCCGCATCAAGGAAAGCAAAAAGTACGGCCTGAAGCGCGCCCGCCGCGCCCCGCAGTACACCAAACGATAGCGTCATTCCCGCGAAAAGGGAAAGGCGCTTTACGCCCGGACGCTGGACGCCGATGACAGGAAACGCCCCGTGTTCCACGGGGCGTTTCCTGCTTTGGGGACGCTCTATGCGACGGGTTTCGCCCGAGGATGACGCGCCAGAAAGTCGTCGGCGATTTCGTTGAAGGTCACGAACCGGACGCCGTCGTGGGAAGTGATGTACTCGGTCAGCCGTTCCAGCATCAGGATGACCTGGGGCCGCCCGCTCACGTCCGGGTGAATGGTGATGGGAAACACCGCCTCGTCATACTCCCGATATACGTAATCGAACTGGTCCCGCCACAGCGATTCTATGTCCCTGGGATTGACGAACCCGTGGCTGTTGGGCGACTTTTTGATGAACATCATCGGCGGCAGGTCGTCCAGATACCAGTTGGCCGGGATCTCCACCAGGTCGGTCTCTTCGCCGCGCTCCAGGGCGTGCATCCAGGTATCGGCGGGCTTCGAGTAGTCTATCTTGGTCCAGCGGTCGCCCACGCGCACGTAATAGCACTCGAAGTCCTTGTGCATCAGGCTGTGGTCATATTTAATCCCGTGCTTGAGCAGCAGCTCGTTAGTGACGTGGCTGAACTCCCACCACGGCGCCACGTAGCCGGTGGGGGGCTTGCCGGCCAGGCTGCCCAGCACCTCCAGGCAGCGCACCAGCACCGCCTCTTCCTGCTCCGGCGACATGGAGATGGGGTTTTCGTGGGAGTAGCCGTGCAGCCCCACCTCATGCCCGCCTTTAACAATCATCCGGCACTCGTCCGGGAAGGTCTCGGCGGAATGGCCCGGTATGAACCACGAAGTCCTGATTCCCAGCCGGTCGAACATCCTTAGCAGCCGGGGAGTGCCCACTTCGCCAGCGAACAGGCCCCTCGAGATGTCGTCGGGCGAGTCCTCCCCGCCGTAGGAACCCAGCCAGCCGCCCACGGCGTCCAAGTCTACTCCATAGGCGCACAAAATACGCTTTTCCGCCATATTCCTCTCCTTTGCGTCATTGCGTCAAAAGCGGCTACACTCCCAAGTATTCGGCGGCGGCGTCCAGCAACCCGGTCACCCGCTCCGGCGAACCTCCCTCCGCGTAGATGCGCAGCAGCGGCTCGGTGCCGGAGAAGCGCACGCCCAGCCAGCCGTCGTCGAAGCGCAGGCGGCGCCCGTCAATGCTGTCCGACTCTACTACCGCAAACTCGCCCAGCCGTTCCAGCGCCGGGTGGTTCACCCGCTGACGGATACGCTCCCGGTCAGCGGCGTCAAATTCGATGTCGCGCCGGTGGTAGAAGTGGGGGCCGACTTGCCGGAAAAGGTTTTCCAGCAGTTGCGACACCGTTTTGCCGGTCTTTGCCATATATTCCAGTACGTACAGCCCGCTCAGTATGCCGTCCCGTTCCGGCACGTGGCCGCGGAAGGCGAATCCGCCGCTTTCCTCTCCGGCCATCAGCGCGTTCAATTCCTCCATACGCGGCCCCATGTGCTTGAACCCCACCGGCACTTCGTGGACCTCCACGCCATAGATGCCGCCCATTTTGTTCAATGCCTGGGACGCCGTAACGCCCTTGATCAGCGAGCCGCGCCAGCCTTTTTCCTCCAGCAGATAGAGGGCCAGCAGGGAGAAAGTGTCCAGCGTGGTCACGAACCGCCCGCCCTCGTCAATGACGCCCACCCGGTCGGCGTCGCCGTCCAGCGCGATGCCCACCGACGCGCCGGAGGCGGGAACGCGGGCCAGCAGTTCCGCCAAGTTGGGCGCGATGGGTTCCGGCTGCGCCATGCCCGGAAAGGCCGGGTTGCGGTATCCGCGCAGTTCCTCCACCGCCGTCGCCCCGCCCTCCAGCAGCCGGGGCAGATACCCGCCACCGGCCCCGTACATGGCATCCACCACCACCCGGAAACCGGCGGCGCGGATGGCGTCCAGGTCCACCAGCCCGGCCACGTGGTCGAAATACGGCTCCGACGGCTCCAAATCCTCCACCAGTGGATTCCCGCCCTCGCGGGAAAGACGGAGGGCGGCGTCAATTTCGGCGGAATCGACCGGCCCTATCCCGGCGATGGCGGCCTCCAGCTCGTCGGTGATTTCCTGCGTGGCGCTGCCCGCGTACTCCGGCTTGAACTTGAACCCGTTCCAGATGGCCGGGTTGTGGCTGGCTGTAATGATGGCCGCGCCCCCCGCACCGTGATGCAGCACGTTGTAGCTCAAAACCGGCGTAGGCGCGGCCTCCACCGACAGCAACGCCCGCACGCCCTCCCCGGCGCAGACCCCGGCGACAACCCCGGCGAACTCCGGCGACAGAAAGCGGGTATCGCAGCCTACAATCAGGCCCCGCTCCGCAGTGCCGCGCCGCTTCAAGTAATCGCACAACCCCTTGGCGCAGCGGGCCACGTTGGCGTAGGTGTAGTCGCCGGCGATGAGGGCGCGCCAACCATCGGTGCCGAACTTGATTTCCGCCTGCTGCGTCATATAACCCCCTGCATGGCGTTGTTATGTCAAAAAGCGGCGGACTTTACACCCGCCGCTTCCTGTTAGTAAACATTGACTTCCCACACTCATGGTAGGGGGGACTCTTGCTCTGTTGCCAGAACAGAAGCCCGTCGCACGATTCCGGTCAGCAAACCGGAGTCAAAAGCACTCCCCAAGGCGCCTTCTACAAAACGGTCCTGTCGTATTATCACAGTAAGGAGCTTGCCCAATTGCTCGGGTGTGGCTCGCTCCAAAAGGGACGGGTCGTCCCGCAACTCAATAGCTTCGGGAGTGCCCATCCAGTCGGCCCAGTCAAAGGGCTGGATCCAACCCGACTCGTAGCAGGTACGGACAAAATCCATTGGCTCCCCCTCATGTAAAACATAATACGGCAAGCTACCGGAGGGACTTTCCCAATAGCCGAACTCGATGGGCGACTCGAAGGCATCAAGGTATTCAGCCAGGGCATCCAGCCGTTTTTTCAACGTAAAGGGCGGTTCTGCGAAGAACTCATCGACCTCGGTAGCGGATTCACATTCGTCAGATATTATCTCTACACAGTGATCCACTGCTTCCGCGAATGTGCCATCAATGGAGTAGCCTGACTTTTTCCGGCCAACCGCCCATCCAGTCCCGCCTTCCACTTTGCCGATGATGTAATCCGGATGGTCGTGCCGCTCGCAGGCGAAACTCACCTTCGCCGAATCTTGTGATGTCCGCGTGACTTCGAACTCCTTACTATTGTATTGGTATATCTTCTTCATGCTTCCCCCTTTCCAGTCGCTTTCACAGGAATTTCGGTACATCTATTACCCTGCTTCCACCAGCGCACCTCAGCGGACTGCGTAATGATGGAGTGTCGGCCTCGGTGTTGGCAGAAGCAGGGTCTATAACTGCTTTACACCGCGGCCTGCCGCAAAGCCTCCGCCTTATCCGTCAGCTCCCAAGACAGCCCCAGGCTCTCCGCCGCGGGCCGCCCGAAGTGGCCGTAGGCCGCGGTGGGCTGGTAGATGGGGCGGCGCAGGTTCAGGTCTTCGATGATTGCGCCGGGGCGCAGGTCGAAATGCTCGCCCACCAGCGCCTCGATCCGGTCGTTGGCAATGTGGCCGGTGTCGAAGGTTTCCACCGACACCGAGATGGGCTCGGCCACGCCGATGGCGTAGGAAACGATGACCTCCACCCGTTGCGCCAGCCCGGCGGCCACCAGGTTCTTGGCGACGTAGCGGGCGGCGTAGGCCCCGGAGCGGTCAACCTTCGTCGGGTCTTTGCCGGAGAAGGCGCCCCCGCCGTGGCGGGCGATGCCGCCGTAGGTGTCCACCAAGATCTTGCGCCCGGTCAGCCCGGTGTCGCCCTGCGGCCCGCCCACCGCGAACCAGCCGCTGGGGTTGACGAAG
Organism: Dehalococcoidia bacterium; assembly: GCA_965213725.1. Lineage (GTDB taxonomy): Bacteria > Chloroflexota > Dehalococcoidia > Lucifugimonadales > UBA3495 > VXOI01. Next base: position 2,979,310 of record OZ243924.1, on the reverse strand, counting down.
TAGCGGGTGTTATCGTCCAGCAGTTCCGGCGGCACGATGGGCCGGATGACGTGCTCGATAATGTCGCTGCGAATCTTCCTGGTGAAAGATTCCCGGTCATCACTGTCCTGATGCTGGGAGCTGATAACCACGGCGTCCACCCGGCGCGGCTTGCCCTTATGATACTCGACGGTCACCTGCGATTTGCCGTCGGGCCCGAGGTAATCCAGCAGGCCGTCCTTGCGGACGGCGGCCAACTGCTCCACCAAGCGGTGCGACAGGTCTACCGTAATGGGCATCAGGCCATCGGTTTCGTCGCAGGCGAAGCCCACCATCATACCCTGGTCTCCGGCGCCGGTGGCCCGCCGCGCGTCCGACGCGCCGCTCCCCCGCTCTTCCAGGGCGGTGGACACGCCGCTGCTGATGTCGGGCGACTGCTGGCTGACGTGGGCCACGACGCCGCAGGAATTGCCGTCAATGCCATAGCTGACGTCGGTGTAGCCAATCTGGTTCATCACCCCGCGGGCGATTTCATCGAAGTTCAAGCTGGATTTGGTGGTGATTTCGCCAGTGACCATGATGAGATTCTTGGTGGCGACGGTTTCGCAGGCGACGCGGCTCATCGGGTCGCCGCGCAGAGCGGCGTCGAGAACCGCGTCGGAAATCTGGTCGCACAACTTGTCGGGGTGCCCCTCGGTCACCGACTCCGAAGTGAGCAGGTACTTGGGGGAAGTCATAAATTGTATGGGCATTGGGATTGTCCTCCGTTTATATTCGTCTGAATCAGGTTTCGGAATTACCGGATTGGCCGGATTGGAGAACTCCTGAAAATCCCCTAACCCGGCCAATCCTGATTCAGACAATTACGTTCCTTCCTCCCAGCTTTCCTGGTACTTCTGTTGCTCGGCACTCAGGCTGTCAATGCCGACGCCCAGGGACTCCAGCTTCAGGCGGCCCACCTCGCGGTCGGTCTCAGCAGGCACGCTGTGGACGCCCGGAGACAACTGGCCCCGGTTCTTTGCGATGTACTCCGCCGAGAGGGCCTGGTTAGCGAAGCTCATGTCCATCACCGCGGAGGGATGACCCTCGGCGGCCGCCAAGTTGATCAGCCGCCCCTCGCCCAGCAGGTACAGCTTGCGCCCGTCAGCCAGCACGTACTCCTCGACGAAGGGGCGAACCTCGCGGTGGGAGACAGCCATCTCTTCCAGCGCCGGTATGTCAATCTCCACGTTGAAATGTCCGCTGTTGGAAAGAATCGTCCCGCTTGACATCACTTCCAGGTGCTCCCGGCCTATGGCGTGGAACCCGCCGGTAACGGTGATGAACACCTCGCCAACGCGGGCGGCGTCTAGGCTTTTCATCACCGTGAACCCGTCCATCACCGCCTCCAGGGCGCGGATGGGGTTGGTCTCGGTGACGATGACGTGGCTGCCCATGCCCCGGGCGCGGGAAGCCACGCCCCGGCCGCACCAGCCATACCCGGCGACGACCACGCGGCGGCCGGCCCAAAGGATGTTGGTGGCGCGGGTGATGCCGTCCAGCGTGCTTTGCCCGGTGCCGTAGCGGTTATCGAAGAAGTGCTTGGTCTCGGCATCGTTGACGGCGATGATCGGGTAGCGCAGCTTGTCGTCGTTAGCCATTGCCGTCAGCCGTATGACCCCGGTGGTCGTCTCCTCGGTGCCTCCAACAACTTCCGACACCAGCTCGGAGCGCTGGGTGTGCAGGATGGTGACCAAGTCGGCGCCGTCGTCCATCGTCATATGCGGTTTCAGGTCCAGAACGGCGGTCAGGTGGCTGTAATAAGTCTGGTCATCCTCGCCCTTGATGGCGAAGGTGGGAATGCCATATTCGCTGACCAGCGCCGCCGCCACGTCGTCCTGGGTGCTGAGGGGGTTGCTGGCGCAGAGGTTGACTTCCGCGCCGCCGTCGCGGAGGGCAATGGCCAGGTTGGCGGTCTCGGTGGTCACATGGAGACACGCCGCCAAGCGCAGCCCGGCCAGTGGCTTCTCGCGGGCGAACCGCTCGCGGATGAGGTTCACCACCGGCATTTCCCGTCCGGCCCATTCGATCCGGTTAACCCCTTCCTGAGACAGTGAGAGGTCTTTAACGTCTCCTTTTGCCTGATGTGTAGCCAAAAGTCTCTCCTTAATTTGCTGTATTTCGGGCAGCGCCGCCGTCAGAAGCGGCGCTAGGGGTCGTTCCCGTAGGACGTGGGGTTTCCGGCGGCAATCCACGCGGGCGTGCCGTCGTCTACGTTGTAGAGATTGGCCGGGTCCAGCCCGCCGGACATAGCGAATTCACAGGCCAACCCGCTGCGGACTCCTGCGGCGCAGATGAACAGCAGCTTCTTGTCCTGGGGCAGTTCGTCAAGGCGGCCGGGCAGTTCGTCAATCTCAATGTGGACCGCTCCGGCGGCGTGGCCGGTCACCCATTCGTCGGGGCGGCGGACGTCAATAACCACCGTATTGTCCGGGTCGCTTTCCAGCATCTGCCTCGCTTCAACGGAGTCAACGCGGAAATACGGCTCGCCGGGGTCTTGCCTGGGCATAGTTCAACCTCCTAGCCGGGTTTGATCCGGTTCGCCCCCGCATCGCGGAGGCAAGCGGCGGCCCGTTAGCTTATATACTTGCCGATGATCGGGGCCAGCTTGAGTTTCATCGCTTCGGGGATTTTGTCCGGGTGCGTGATGATGGCGTCTTTCAGCGCAGAGCCGCAACGGCAGTTGCGCGGCCCGGACAAGGCCGGCGCCGCCCGCAGCAACAGTTCCTTGGAAGTCGCCACGTTCTTCATCAGGTTCTGCACCACGGCCTCGACGCTTACCTCTTCGGTGTTGGCCCGCCAAACATCGTAGTCGGTAATCCAAGCCATGGTGGCATAGCACATCTCCGCCTCCCGCGCCAGCTTTGCCTCCGGCAGGGCGGTCATACCGATGATATCCGCCCCCCAAGAGCGGTACATAAAAGACTCGGCCCTAGTGGAGAACGCCGGGCCTTCCATAACCACCAGCGTGCCGCCGGGGTGAACGTCAACATCCATTTCCTGAGCGGCCCGGTGGATGCTCTGGCTCGCGGCGGCGCAGAAGGGGTCGGCGATACCCACGTGGGCCACCACCTGCTCATCAAAGAAAGTGCTTTCCCGCAGCCGCGTCCGGTCTATGAGCTGGCTGGGAATGACCAAGTTCAAGGGAGCGAACTCTTCTTTCAGGCTGCCCACGGCGCTGACGGAAATGATCCGCTCCACGCCCAGCGTTTTCAGCGCGTAGATGTTGGCCCGCGCCGGAATATGGGTCGGATTGAAGCGGTGACCCCGCCCGTGGCGCGGCAGAAAGGCCACTCGCACCCCGGCCAAGTCGCCCAGCACGATGGCGTCGCTGGGGCGGCCGAAGGGAGTGTCCACCTCCACCCGGTCAAGGTTGACCAAGGCGTCTATCTCATAAAGGCCGCTGCCTCCGATAACCCCTATTTCCGCTTGGGCCTTACTCATGCAACGATTCCATTATGCCTTTCCGCCTTCCGCCGTCAACCGCCAGCCGCAGGCTCTCAGCATAGGGCGGGGAGGCCAGGCCGGACTCGGTGACGATGGCGGTGATATAGCGGCAAGGGGTGACGTCGAAGGCGGGGTTCACCGCCGCGACGCCCTCGGGGGCGGTCGGGACGCCGCCGAACCGGGTGACTTCCTCCGGCGCGCGCTCTTCGATTTCTATGCCGTCGCCGTTGGGCAATCCCAAATCAATGGTGCTGGTGGGAGCGGCGACATAGAAGGGGATGCCGTTTTCCCGGGCCAGCGCCGCCAGCGTGTAGGTGCCTATCTTGTTGGCCGTGTCGCCGTTGGCGGCGATGCGGTCGGCGCCGGTGATGACGCAGCCGATCCTGCCCTGCCGCATCAGCATCCCCGCCGCCGCGTCGGCCAGCAGCGTCGCCGGTATCCCCAGCTTCTGGAACTCCCAGGAGGTTAGACGCGCCCCCTGCAACCAAGGGCGGGTTTCGGTGTTGAAGACATCAAATCGCTTGCCTGCTTCCCAGCCCGCGCGAATGACGCCGAGGGCCGTCCCGAAACCCGAGGTGGCTAAGGCGCCGGTATTGCAGTGCGTCAGCACCGAGCCGCCGTCGGGCATCAGGGCCTTGCCGAACTCGCCCATACGCCGGTTGATGGCCTCGTCTTCCCGCTGGATTTCCTTGGCTTCCGCCAATAACCGCCCGGCGGTATCATCCGGCCGCCCGCCCGATGCCGCCACGGCCAACATCCGGTCTACGGCCCATCCCAAGTTTACTGCGGTGGGCCGGGCTGCCCTGATGTGCGCGGCGGCCTGCTCCAGCCGGAGCATAAACTCGGAATCAGACCCGCCGCCCGCCAGATACCGCGCCGCCATCGCCATCGCATAGGCCGCCGTCACCCCGATAGCCGGCGCGCCGCGAACCCGCATCTCCCGGATGGCGTCCACCGCCTCCTCGTAGCGGGCGACCGTGACTTCCGTTTCCTCGGCGGGAAGGCGGGTCTGATCCAGCAGGTACAGTCTGCCATCCGCCCATCTTATGGGCCGAATTTCACTCAACCAATGCGCTCCCGGGAACGAATGACGCGCTTCCCAACCGCAATGTGTTCGAGAACCGCCGTCCCAGTGTGCCGATTCCAATCCGCCGGGCAACAAAAAGGCTTCTCGCGCGAGAAGCCCATACCGAACCCTATCCCCCCATTTCCGGTTTTAATCCGGCGCTCACGGGACACCAACATACTACTAACAGGGCCGGAATGTGTCAAGGAACGCGCATCCCCGGCAGCGCCTTTGCAAAGCCGTTATCAGCGGCTTTCGGAGGCCGCCCGCCATCCCGGCGAAAGCCGGAGCCCGGCCTTCTGCGCAGCAGAGACTTTATGGATTCCCGCCGGCGAGGGAAGGCGGAGCGACATTGGAAAGGTATTGTTTGCATTTGCCAGAGGTTTACCCCATAATCCGAAAACCTTATAATCCCGCTGACTTTTAACTTTCAATCTCAGGGAGAGCACATCCTCAGACGGTGTGAAGGAGGTCTTTTGGCCACTCTTCTTGAAGTCAAGGACTTGCAGACCCACTTCTTTACGATGGATGGCGTGGTCAAGGCCGTTGACGGCGTATCCTACGACCTGGAGGAAGGGGAAACGCTGGGGCTGGTTGGCGAGAGCGGATGCGGCAAGAGCGTCAGCGCTCTGTCGCTGATGCGGCTGATCCCGGACCCGCCGGGCAAAATCGTCCACGGCCAAGTCGTTTTGGACGGCGAGGACATCCTGAAAATTGACATGGACGATATGCGCAACATTCGGGGCGCAAAGATGTCCATGGTGTTTCAGGAGCCTATGACATCGCTGAACCCGGTGCTTACCGTGGAGCGGCAACTGACCGAGACCCTGCAACTTCACAAGGGAATGGGCAAGGTGGAATCCCGCCGCGAAGGTATAGACCTGCTATCCAGAGTCGGCATCCCCGACCCGGAGCAGCGCATCAAGCAGTATCCGCACCAGTTCAGCGGCGGAATGCGGCAGCGCGTGATGATTGCCATGGCCCTGAGTTGCAGCCCTCGCCTGATTATCGCCGACGAGCCTACCACGGCGCTGGACGTGACCATTCAGGCCCAGATTCTGGAGCTGATGAAGTCATTGACCACCGAGTTCGGGGTCGCCCTGATCGTCATCACCCACAACCTGGGAGTTGTGGCCCGCTATGCCGACCGGGTGAACATCATGTACGCCGGGCGTATCATCGAAAGAGGGAGCGCCCGCGAGATCTACTCCAATCCCAGGCACCCTTACACCGTCGGCCTGCTTCGCTCGGTGCCCCGTCTCGACCTGCCCAGGCGGGCTAGGCTGGACCCCATTGAAGGGCAGCCGCCCGATCTGGTCAACCTGCCCGCCGGATGCGCCTTCCGGGCCCGGTGCCGCTGGGCCATTGATAAGTGCGCCACCGATACGCCGATGCTGCAAGAAACCGGGCCCAGCCACTGGTCGGCCTGCTGGCGCGCCGACGACCTGGGCCCCGACGCCATAGACTTCCTGGGCGGTTCCGGGTTTGCGGAACCCGAAAACCCCGCCGGAGAGTAGCCGCAATGACAACAGTGCCGGAAACCGCGCCTCACGCCACCACCCCGGCGCAGGATGACGATATCCTGTTGGAAATCAATAACCTGAAAATGCACTTCCCGGTGACCTCCGGGATGCTGTTCCAAAGGACCGTGGCCTACGTCAAAGCCGTTGACGACGTCAGTTTTTCCGTGAAGCGGGGCGAAACTCTGGGCTTGGTGGGGGAAAGCGGCTGCGGCAAGACCACCACGGGCCGTTGCATCCTTCAGCTATACAAGCCCACCAGCGGACGGGTGATTTTTGAGGGCCAGGATCTCACTCAACTGGGCACCAAGCAGATGCGGGCCATGCGCCGCCAGATGCAGGTGATCTTCCAGGATCCTTACAGCTCCCTCAACCCCCGGATGACCGCGGGCAACATCATCGGCGAACCGCTCATCGTTCACGGGCTGGTGAGCGGCAAGAACGAGTACCGCGAGCGCGTCGCCGACCTTCTGTTAAATGTGGGCCTGAACCCCTACATGGCCGACCGCTTCCCCCACGAGTTCAGCGGCGGCCAGCGCCAGCGCATCGGAGTGGCTAGGGCCTTGTCGGTCAGCCCTCAGTTCATCGTGGCCGACGAGCCGGTATCCGCGCTGGACGTCTCCATTCAGGCCCAGATAATCAACCTGCTGGAAGAGTTGCAGGAGCAATTCAACCTTACCTACCTTTTCATAGCCCACGACCTCTCAGTGGTGCGCCACATCAGCGACCGCGTGGGCGTGATGTATCTGGGTCACCTAGTGGAAATCGCCGAGCGCAACGAGATTTACCGCAACCCGATCCACCCTTACACTAGGGCGCTCCTTTCGGCGGTGCCAATTCCCGATCCGGTGCTGGACGCCCAGCGGGAGCGGGTGCTGCTCAGCGGCGAAGTCCCCAGCCCGTTGAACCCGCCCTCCGGTTGCGTGTTTCACCCCCGCTGTCCCATTGCCGACGACTCTTGCAGCAGGGTAACCCCGGAGCTGCGGGAGGTCACATCCGAGCACTGGGCCGCCTGCCTAAAGGCCGACGGCTACGGAGCGTACTAGCCGGGGGCCAGACAGGACTTACGCAGTTGGCTATGAAGCCCCATCCTACCGAGGGGGTGAAATCTCCAATTGCGTAAGCCCCATTGATAAGGGGCGCGTGTTCCCTGCGATGGGGAACCCACGAAATTCCCTGCCGGTTTTGAGACGGCTCCCTAGTCGTTGCCCGCCGCCAACTGCCGCGCCTCTTCCCGGATTTCGTCCATCAGCGTCACCAACTCCAGAATCTCGCTGCTGGACACCATCCCCACGAACTCGCCCGTAATTCTGTCCATCACCGGGATAATCGTAATTGAGCTGGCCGCCATCCGCTCAAGGGCGTCTTGAATCGGCTCATCCGGGTTGGCGTAGGGCAGGCCCCGCCGCACCAGCGACCGCAGGGGCCTTTCTCCGAAAGAACCCCGGCGCCAGAAAAATACCCGGCGCCGGAAATTGACCCCGGCCAGCGACACGGTTCCGACCGGAGCGCCCTGCTCCATTACCAGATAGTCGGCTTGGTTCGGCACCAGCCAATCATTGAGAAAGGCGGTTACGGTCACTTCCGGGGATGGATAGGCGCCGCTGCGGTCCATCACGGAGCCAACCGTCACGCCCGCCAGCGCATGACGGGCGAAAGACGGTATCACCGTCCCCGGCTGCGACAGCTCTTCCGGCATCTTCGCCCGTCTGACCGCCATGGAAATGACCGGGGGCATCAGCAGAATATAGCCGAACATGATTATGACCAGCAGGGAAAAGACGTCGCGCCCGATTATATTGGTTTCCAGCAACACCAAGAGCAGGGCAATTTCGGCTACACCCTTTCCCATCAGCCCCACCGACAGAACAACCGGCGTGTCCAGCCGCGCCAAATACGTGCCGATAAAGGAGGCCAGTATCTTGCCCGCCATGGGAACAAACAGCAGGGCGATAATAGTCAATGGATCCAGGTCAAGGAAGGAGAAGCTGAGATGTAGCCCGGCTGACGCGAAGAATAGGGGGACGAACAAGCCCTCTGCGGTACTGCGCATTCCGGGCATGATGTCTTCCCGCATCTGGTGCGACAGGCCCGACAGCGCGGCCCCGAACAGCAAGGCCCCCAGAGAGCCATGCAGTCCGATATTCTCGGCCCCCACAACCACCAGAAACAGCCCCCCCATCAGCAGCCCGAAGGACAGTTCCGGCACATTCAGAAACTGCTGCAACAGGGCGATGGCCCGCGGAATCAGCTTGGCGGAAACCAGCCAGATTACGACAGTGAAACCGATTATCTGTCCCAGCAGCCGCAACACGCCCAAGATGTTCAGCGTGTGTTCGGCATCCTCCCCAATGGTCAGCCCCACCACCAGAAGGGCAATCACCTCGGCGATAATCACCGCAGTGAATATCCGCAGCCCGATCATCTCCCGCAGCAGCCCTTTATCGGCCAGCACTCGGGCCACCAACCCCAAGCTGGACAAAGAGAGAATCCCGGCCAGCGCCAGCGCATGGTCGAACTTCAGATCCAGGGCGAAATCGAGACCGGTCAGATCCCTGTACGTGACCACCAGAGACGCCAGGATGGAAATGATCAACGATACCATCGCAGCCACAAAATAGCGGCCGCGAATTACGGACATAAAGCCGGGGATGTCAATCTCATTGAAGCCGATGAGGAAAAAGAAGATGAATACGCCGATGTCCAGAAAAATCTTGATGTGCTCGGTAACCTCAACTAGCCCGGTCACCGGCCCCAGCAGAATCCCGGCTACGGTATAAGCCACTATCGAACTAAGCCCGATGCGGCTCAAGACGCCTTCGGCCAGCTTGGCCAGGACTATGAGCATACCGATGAATAGGAGCGCCTGGACGTGGGTGCTGGCCCCTTCCGCCTCTGGAACAAGGCCAGTAGGCAGGCCAACAAACAGCAGTGTTTCAGAAATCAAACCCGTCAGGTCCCGTTCTGGAGATAGCCGCGCTTATTCTAATGCCTTATGTCAATTTATATATCATCCGCTTCACCCTGTTTTCCCAAATGCGCGCCTGGGAAGACCCATACTCTTCCGGTCTGTGGCGGCTGCCCCGAAGAGGTTCAAGGCAGACGCAGCTACAGGCCGTCGCCGGCCCTTTGGCGACGCTTTTGCCGGGGCCCTCCGGCAAGGCAGGGCGCCATCTAGTCGGCGCCCTAGGCCGCAGGCATTGGCCGAATGCTCAAGGCGGAGAAAACTGCACTGCCCAGAGCCGTCCCTCTCCCGTGAACTGGCCCGTCAAGATGCGACTGATGGCATAGTCCGGGAGCGGGACGGTTCTTATACACCCCCCTTCCAGGGTCACGTCAAGACGATGCCCGCCAAAACTGAAGTCCCGATTGTCGTACCCGTACTGTCGGCGGTGGTCCGGCAGATCTTCCGCCGCCGCCGGGGTGAGATGCAGGAAGAAGCGCGGCTCCCGGTCTGCCCGCTTGCACGTCTCCTTGAAATAGACCAGCCGGTTTTCGTTTTCGATGAGATAGACGTCGAAGGTGGAGCGTCCCGCCGGCTCGCCGTATACGCCCGATACGATTGACCGGTAGGTCTCCTCGGCCGCGGAAACGGCCGCCCGGGCGCTCAGAAAATAAAAAAACGCCAGTCCAACACTGCACACCATCACCAGAGAGCATACCCACAACACCGGCGAGGCCGGAATCCTCCTCGCCGGTGCACTGCCCGCTTCCTGCGCTCTTTCTAACCGGCGTCGAATGCGGCGCAACAGCGAAACCCGCGCCACCCGCAGCTTTATGCTGGCGAACGGCGCCCACGAAACCGGGGCCTCCAGTCTCCGGGCCAGCAGCTCCAGAGCATAGAGGCAGCAGACGAGACCGGCCAGATACTCCCGTACCTCAAGGGCGGTGTGTGTGCCAAGATGCCCTGTGCCAAGATGCACTGAGAGGGGTGCGTGCACATACGAGAAGACTAGGACGAGGGTCACGGTTGTCGTGGAGATGACGAGCCACTAGACTTGGCGTGAAAGCAGAAAGTAGAAGCAGAATAGGAGCAGCAGGTTCCGGCCATCGCTTAATATGAGCGTCGGCTCGTAGGAATCGAAGAACCCGCGCGATCCCCTCGGCAAATAGGCCAGCGCCAACAGGAAGCCGAACATGGTCAGCAGAGACGGCAGCGGAATCCCAAAGAGGGTTTCTTTCCGGCAGAGGAAGGCGGCCCCGGTTATGGTGCACAGCATTAACGCCCCCCAAAGGACGATAATCGAGGTCAGTTGGAGGTCGATATTGTGGACGTTAAATTCGCTCTGTTCATTCAAGCCCAGCAGGAAATCGGGCGTCGCAAACCCGAATATGCGCTGGCCCCAACTGATCTCCTCCCCGGCGACGAACACCATGGCAATGCCGCCAAGGACATAGACGCTGCTACGGAAGAAATGCCGCTCGAACAGTGCGGCGGCGAACAGCAGCAGACCCGCCAAGAGAAACCAGACCGCGGTGAGGTTCTCCATCCAGCCGTCTTCCGCTCCCAGCGCAGCATAGCTCTGGGGAGCGGCAACGAACAGATAGCCGAATAAAAACAGGTTCAGACACAGGCAGAGGTAGCCGAGGAGGGAAATCTTGCTGTTGCCCCCCCCCCCCCCCGAGATCGGCTGGCGCGCGTCTCCGGCGCCGAAGCCGTCCGGTATGTTGAGGAGGTTTTTTCTTTCCGCCATTGCCGTCACTCATGCGTGTAGGGAGCATCAAGACACGCCTGACGCATCTTCCCTGCCGCTAGATCGAGGGAGGCGTATAGCTTATGGGGGTGGGGAAGGGGAGACTCGAACTCCCACGCTTTGCAGCACATGATCCTAAGTCATGCTCGTCTACCAGTTTCGACACTTCCCCATTCAGAACCTGCTTGTATACCAGTTGGCGGCCAAGCCCGGTCGTGACTCATCATAACACAGGGCCGGCCGCCAAAGTATCAGGCTATACGCGGCGTTCGCTCCGCCATTCCGCCCGCCGCAGCGGAACTTGGGGCTGATGCGCCGACCCTAGCTGGACTGGAGATACCAGATCCAGCGCGCAATGACAATCACCAAGGCAAGGGCGGCCACCACCAGCGCAATGATGGCGATCAAGAAGCTGCCTGATGAGCCTTCAAGTCCCTGCAGGCCTTGGGATCCTGTGGCTCCTGCGGGGCCGGCGGCTCCTGCGGGGCCGGCGGCGCCCTGCAATCCCGGAGGGCCGACCTCCCCTTGCGGGCCGACCTCCCCTTGCGGGCCGGTCTCCCCTTGCGGGCCTTGGGCGCCGGTCTCACCTCGCGGCCCCTGAGCGCCGTCTGCGCCTGGGATGCCCCGAGGCCCCATTACCCCAGGTTCACCGGCGGGACCAGCAGGCCCCGCCGGGCCAGGTTCACCGGCGGGACCAGCCGGTCCTGCCAGGCCAGGTTCACCAGCAGGCCCCGCCGGGCCTCGCGGGCCGACTATCGGACGAGGGACTGCTGTCGGGCGAGGGGTAGCGGTAGGGGCAATGGTAGGAGTAGGGACGGGGGTAGGGGTAGGAGCAGCCTGGGTCGGCGGCACAACCGGGGTGCTGGCATTCAGGGGGAAAGGAAAGCTCAGTCCACCTTGTCTCCAAGTGGCCGTTTCCTCAGCGTCAAGCCCGTCAATCCTGAAGGAAACTGTCAGACTTCCCGTCGGCCTCGGCACGTTCAAAATGTAGTTGATGCCTGTCCCAGAAAGGGCGGTGGTCTCTTCTGTGGCAACTACATTGCCGCCTACCAGAACCTCGATAAGAACGCCGGGGGGGGCTGCCTCGCCATCAATTGATGCCTTGCCTCCAAACCTATGAGGGGGGGACTCCTGCGCAAAGACAACGGCCGGGATGCTCGCCAGCAACGCGGCCACCACGATGAACAGAAGAAATCTGGTTCGGGTTAACTTCATACGCGTAACTCTCCACATTTTTGGCTGACCCGCGCCGCCGCGCCGGGAGCTGTCCGGCAGCGAGCAATACGGCAACAGGCCGCAAATGGGGTTTGTGGCAGGGTTTCGGTACTACCGGCAGCCGAGAGGCTTCGGCTGCTGAACTGCACTGGTAGCGCTTGGGGCGCCTTCCGCCTCCCACATACCGCACTCTCTGTTAGACATTTTAGTCAACCTGCCCCGGCGTTTCCAGCATTGCCAGAGCGTATATTGAGAAATTCCCGCGAAATCTTTGCCCGGAAATGGCCCGGCACAGCAAAATTAACGCTATGCTCTCAACAGCCGGAACCGTGCCGCCAGCGCCGCGGATCCATAAGCGGAACCCAGAAAAGGAGGGCGCCTCAGCTATGAATCAGACCGGAAAAGGAGCAACGCCGGCCACAGCGGAGGAATACATCGCAGGACTGCCCGAAGACCGGGCGGAGCAGATCATCAGGCTGCGCGAACTGATTCTGCAACACCTGCCCGAGGGCTACACCGAGGAGGTCGGTTTCGGGATGATAACCTACGTCATCCCGCTGGAAACCTACCCGAACACGTACAACGGCCATCCCCTCATGTATGCCGCCCTGGCGTCGCAGAAGCGGCATATGTCGCTATACCTGATGAACGTCTACGGCGACGATGCAACCCTGCGCTGGTTCACCGGGGGCTTCGCCGCCGCCGGAAAGAAGCTGGATATGGGCAAGGCTTGTGTCCGCTTCAAGAAACTGGACGATCTGCCCCTTGACCTTATCGGAGAAGCCATCGCCCGCACCCCGGTTGGCGGATACATCGCCTGCTACGAGGCGTCGCGGGCGGCAATGGCACAGAACCGGAAAGCGCGGCGTCGGGAGCAGACGGCGCCATAACGGAAACTCCCTCTCCCGGAGGAAGAGGGGTAGGGCAGGGAGTCTTCCTGCGGCCGGGACTGCTGTTCCGCCTAACGGTGCCAGCCCATGCCCTCGAAGTAACCGCGGATATAGGCTACCTGGCCGCCATGTACGATGTTATCCCATACCAGGATGCCCAGGGCGTCAGCCACCGGCATGGTGGCGCCCGGCGCCGCGGCCGGCACCTGCCGGGCCAAACCGTCGGCATCCAGGCCGTTGATATAATCACGGGCGGCATCGTTGACCGCGTCGTAGTAGCCCATCAGCGCGTCGCGGTCGGGACAAGACCAGTTAGCTACCTGGCTGGCGCTCCAGCCGATGCCGAACTCGTCCGGGTCAGCGTCCATGCCGAACTTTTCGTGCCATCCGCCAACGATCCACGCCTGCCCGGTGTCCTGGAAACGGCTGTGGATGAAACGGTCAACCACGCGGGTCATGTGCCAGACCAGCCAGGCTATGGAGTTCGACTGGCCGTTGGGCATCCTGGAAAGGGTGGCGTCGTCAACGCCGGCCACGGCGTTGGACACCATGTCCCAGTTTCGTTGCAGCGCGAAGATGGTCGTAGCAGCGTCGGACATTGCGCACCCCCGATTTCTCTATCAGCGGCCCCAGCTCCGGGCCGGAGCGGACGGGCCTCCGCTAATTTAGACCGAGCGGCCAACAATCACAAGTCACGCCCGCACAAGTCACGCCCGTTTCGCAACTCAAAACCAACCGCCCTTCCAGTACCGGAAGGGCGGCGCTGACGGCCTTTATGGTGACCCGCCTCGGGGTCGAACCGAGAACCTACGGATTAAGAGTCCGTTGCTCTGCCAGTTGAGCTAGCGGGCCACTACAACCTAATCTACCAACAGCCGGGCGGCTCTGTCAAATCCGCCGCGGAGTTTACGCTCCATGAGCCAGCCGCTCCACGAGATACTGGGGCAGCCGGGCGCGGCGCATCTTGCTTTGGGTGGCCGCGATGTCGTATTCAACCCGGTAATGCTCGACCGCCGGGCCATCGCTGTCAAAGACCGCGTAACTGGCCCGGGTATCCCGGTCTCGCGGCTGTCCCACGCTGCCGGGGTTGATGATGCGGCGTCCATCGTCCAGCGGCTCCCGGCCGTCGCCAGGGAATGGGAGGAACAAAGGCGCGGGCCTCGTCTCCCGGCAAACAAAGGGCTGGTGGGAATGTCCCACCAGGCAGTACGGGGTTGTCAGCAGCTCAAAGGTGGCGAGGGCCTGCACGGGATGCAACAGGTATTCGACAATCGGGGCGCGCAGGCTGCCATGCACCAAGGTAAACGGCGGCTGAATGTTCACCATCGGCAGTTCGGCCAAAAATCGCCTGTCGCCGGCGTCCAGTTGCTGCGCAGTCCAGCGAATGGCGGCGTAGGCCGCGCCGTTGAAGTCCGAGGCGTCAATCACTCCGGCGGCGGCATAGTCGTGATTGCCGGCCACCGCCGTCAGGTTAAAACCGCGCAGGCGGCGCAGGCATTCGGACGGCTCCGGCCCGTAGCCCACCATGTCGCCCAAGCACCAAGCACAATCGAACCCGCCGCGTTGTCCGGCGTCCGCGATAACGGCGTCCAGCGCTTCCAGGTTGGAATGAACGTCGGACACGATGAGAGCGCGCAAGGATTCCTCCGGCATTTTCTTAAGGCGTATGGGTTATTATATCAACGGTTGCCCACGCTCCCATTGGCGCGGAAATCATCGCATTAAGGAGGCGGCTACCATGACCGCAGCCAAACCCCAAGTACACGTAATCGGCACCGGCGGCAGCATCGCCGGCATCGGCCCCGATCGGCTGGACTATATCCTCTACTCGGAAATCGGCGACCACCTTACCATCGGGCAGTCCTTGGCGCGTGTCCCCGAAATCGAAGGCATTGCGTCGGTGACCTCGGAAGACCTGGTCAGCGTGGGCAGCACCGCCATCGGCGCGCCGGAGTGGCTGGCTCTTGCCAACAGAATCAACAGTCTGCTGTCTGAAGGCAGCGCCCTGACGGGCGTGGCGGTCACGCACGGGACCGCCACCCTGGAAGAGACGGCCTACTTCCTCCACCTCACCGTAAAGACCGGCCGGCCGGTGGTGGTCACTGGCGCGATGCGGCCTCCCACGGCCATCAGCACCGATGCAGACCTGAACCTGATGGACGCGGTGCGTATCGCCGCCACTCCCCACGCCGGGGGCCTGGGCGTTCTGACCGTGCTGAACAACGAGATACATTCAGCCCGCGACGTCTCCAAGGCCAACACCTTCCGGGTGGAGACCTTCCGGCCCAACGAGCTGGGCTTCCTGGGATATGCCGACTCCGACGGCCAGGTCGTGTTCTACCGCGCCCCGCTGCGCAAGCATACCACCGCGACGCCCTTCGACGTGACCGGGCGCGAGACCCTGCCGCGAGTGGAAATCATATACTCCTACGCCGGGGCCGACGGGTCGGTGCTGGACGCAGTGCGGCAACTGCGGCCCGACGGGCTGGTGGTGGTGGGTTTCGGCGGCGGCACCTTCCCGCCGGCCTTCCTGGCCGCGGCGGCCCGGGCGGTGGACGACGGCATTCCGGTGGTGCTGGCCTCCCGCTCCACCGCCGGGCGGGTAGTCAACACTCCGCGCAAGGAAGAGCAGGGCTTTATCGTCTGCGACAACCTGCTGCCTCAAAAGGCCCGCGTGCTGCTTATGCTGGCCCTCACGGTCGGCGGGGAGCGGCAATGGCTGCAACAGACGTTCCTGGAGTATTAGCGGAGTGTATAATTCGCGGGCTTGGAACAGGGATACACATCTAGGGCAAGGACAGAGTCAGTGGCACAAGCAGCAACGGGCAGTAAGTCTTCAGCGGAATCCGGGCCGCGCCGCACCAAAGATCCCGTCATGGCTACCACCGTCATCGGCGCTCACACGCTGGAGCATATGTACGGGCGCGGATTTCTCGTGCTCATCCCGGCCATATACGTGGCCATGGGGCTCAACCCGATCCAAGCGGGCCTAATGGACGGGGTTCGCCAGCTTGCGGGCGGCGCGACCAGCATGTCCGGCGGGTTCTTCGTGGACATTTTCCAGCACCGCCGGGCGCAGGTGCTTACCCTCAGCCTGCTGCTAATCGGCGTCGGCTATTTGCTGGTGTCCATTGCTCCCACTTACGCGCTTATTCTGGCGGCGCTGGCGATAGCATCCGCAGGAACTGCGATGTGGCATCCGCCCGCCCTGGGCTTGCTGGCGCAACGATTTCCGGCCCGGCGGGGCCTGTTCATATCAATGCACCGCTCTACCGGCAACCTGGGCGACTGGATCGGCCCGCTGATTGTGGGGGCGTTGCTGGGAGGGGCGGCCGGAAGCGTGGAATGGTGGGGGTCGGAATGGTGGCCGTGGGACTGGTCAGTGAACTGGCGCTGGATAGTGGGCGGCGGGGCGCCCATTATGCTGGTTCTGTCCGCCGCCATCTTCCTCTTGCTGCGCAATGTGGACGGCCCGCCGCTCCCCGGAGTTGACTACAAAGAAAAAATCAAGACCCAACTGCGCAGTATGGCCGACTCCTTCCACGGCACCGGAATGTGGAGCATCTTCACCGTATCCGCGGTTCGCGGCATGGGAGACCGGTCGCTGCTGTGGGTGATTCCCTTCTACCTGAAGGATGACCTGGGCTATAGTAATATCTCCATAGGGTTTCACGTGGCCCTTTTCGCCATACCGGGCATTGTTACCGGCCCGCTGTTCGGGGCGTTGTCGGACCGCATCGGACGCAAGCTCATAACGATGTTCATAATGGGAGCCACCGGAGTTATCACCCTGGCTATCGTGATGATGGGCGGCGGCTGGGGCATGACCGTGATGGTGTTCCTGTTCGGAATGTTCATCTTCACCGTCAATTCCATGACTCAGGCCGCCGCCATAGACGTGGCCGAAGGCAAGGGTCTGGAAGGCTCGTTCATCGGGCTGATGTGGGGCAGCAACGCCTTCTTCGGAGCGATGGCCTCAATAGCGGCGGGGGCGCTGGCTGAATTTGCCGGCTGGGAATCCGCCTTCTACATGGCCGCCGGACTGTACTTCTTCGGCTTCGCGGTCTCAGCGCTGATGCCGGGAGGCCGGGCGCGGACTGAGGCGAGGTAATTTGAATTTCCGCGATACCTTGCTCCGGCTGTCCGGGTGGCTGGATGGGGCGGGCCATCTCCTTGATTCGCTGCTGGAATTGGGCGAGCGGGTTGGTATACTGTTGGCAGTGGGGATAGTCGCTTATGCGGTATTTCAACTGTTCTTCAGTGCGGATGACCCGGCACAAACCCGATCGGGCAAGGTGTTAGCGTTGCTTAACGACAATTGGAAGGCAGCGCTGATAGTCATCCTGCCGGTGTTTTACCGTTCGCTGCGGGCGCTTTTTAAGCGTCTCCGGCAGATAACAGCCGGGGGAGTGGGAGTAGGGTTCATAAATCCGACGGAAGGGCCTGACAGAGAATCGTCGCCCGAACCGGGTTCGAGGAGATGATTATGGTCTGGGCATCGTTAAAGCCGAAGCATCAACGAACAATCGGGGTTGAAATTGAAAGCCGCCCGAAGGACCCACGCCTGATTTTTGAAGTAAGGGCCGACAGCCCAGTCACGACTTATCTGGTGGATGATATGGGATTGGAAGACTACCTGGATGGGCAGACTCCTAGCTATTACGCTGGATTCAAAGACCGCCGCAACCACCAAGCGGATTTAACTCTTCCAGATTTCAGGCGGTATCACCTAATCATCATCAACAAATCGGAAGACCGCACTGCCAAAATCGAGTACGACCTCAAAGTGCGTTAGCCGCCAATCGCCGCCCGGTATTGCTCCGGCGTGTTGAGGTCCAGCACTATCTCCGGGTTTTCCAGCGGCACCCGGTTCACCGATTCGGGCCGGCGCCGCACCACTGCCTTGATGCCCTGGGATTCCTCGCCGATTTCGCGCAGTTCGGGCAGCAGGGCGGCGGATAGAACGATGGGGTGGCCGCCCTTGCCCCGGTACTCCGGCACGGTGACCGCATAGCCACGGGCGCGGTGGGCGCTCAGGATACAGGCGACATCGGCAACCGTGCGCGGCTGGTCTACGTTGAGCAGCAGTATGTCTTCGACTGCGTTGGGGACGAGGGCGGAGAGGCCGGCCTTGATTGACGTGGTTTTGCCCTGCCGGTAGTCGTGGTTGAGCGTCCAGTCAACTCCCTCTTTGCCTTCCAGCAGGGGGCGCAGCTCGTCGGCGCGGTGGCCCAACACCACCACCACCCGCTCTGCGCCGCCGTCCAGCAAACAAGAAACTTGGTGTTCCAACAGAGTTTGACCGCGCCAAGGGAGCAGGGCCTTCAGCCGCCCCATGCGGGTGGACTCCCCGGCAGCCAGCAGGATGGCCCATGCTCCGGGCATTCGCTAAACCTCTACCGCGCGCTCGACGATGCTGGCGGCGCGGTCTATGTACCAGTCTCCCATCTGCATCTGCCCGCCGTCTCCGCCCCGCCGCGTCATGATAATCTCCGACATGATGCTGACGGCTATTTCTTCAGGCGTCAGAGCGCCGATATTGAGGCCCACCGGCGCGTAGACCTCCTTGATGCGTTCCTTGGTGACGCCCTGCTCCATCAGGCGGCGGTATATCATCAGCGTCTTGCGGCGGCTGCCCAGCAGCCCGATGTAGCGCGCCCGGGTCTTGAG
The DNA here is from genome assembly GCA_965213725.1 of Dehalococcoidia bacterium. Classification (GTDB taxonomy): domain Bacteria; phylum Chloroflexota; class Dehalococcoidia; order Lucifugimonadales; family UBA3495; genus VXOI01. The sequence goes on along the minus strand of OZ243924.1, from coordinate 2,960,790 downwards.
GGCCGACTCCAGGGCCATGTCGTCGTACCGATGCCCCCGGGTGGCGACGACCACATAGCTATTCACGTTCACGCTCAGGCGCTCCGACCACTGGCCGTAAGACGCAACGATGGTCTCTTCCGCGTATGGGAATCGCTCTTCGTTGGAGAACTCCGGGCGGTCGTCAACTATGAAGACACGGTAGCCCAGGAAACGGGCCAGGTCCGCCGTGGCCTTGCCCACGTGGCCGCCGCCAACCATCACCAGCGTGGGCGGCGTGGTGAATCCCTCAACGAAAACCTCGGCGCCGTCCTCGGTGGAGATGGACTCCGTATTGCCGATGTCGGCGACCCGCATCGCCGTCTGCAACGCAGGCCCGTCCAGCTCAGCAGAACCCAAGCTGCCGGAAACCGTCCCGTCGGCCCGCAGCAGCAGCTTGGCGCCCAGCCGCTCCGGGCGGCCGGGGCTGTTGACCAAGGTGGCGAGAGCCACCGGCTCGCCACCGTCATAGGCTTCAAGAATCTCGTCGCCGAGGGGGAGGAAGTCATCCAAATGGCGCAACGGCTCCAGGTAGAAGTACATCGTGCCGCCGCAAACCAGCCCGTCCCGGGCGGCGATGTCTTCGTTCAGGTAGTAGTCCTTGAACTCGGGGCCGCCGCCCTGCCGCAGCATTTCCTTAGCGGCGAACCAGATATCGCCTTCGACGCAGCCTCCGCCCAGCGTGCCCAGTCCGCTGCCGTCATCGCGCACCAGCAGCATTGCGCCCGCCTTCTGCGGTGTGGAACCCTTGGTGCGCACTACGGTTGCCAGCACGCAGGGGTGTCCTTCCCGCAGGGTCTCCACTGCTCCCCGGATGACCTCTTTCATAGCTTTCCCGTCCCTCAAAGGTTCGGACTTCCAAAGGTTCGGATTTCTCTGTAACCCTAGCTTATCAAAACGGCGGCCTTTCTTCCATTCCTTCGCCCTCCGGGTATCCTCAACGTGTGTTGGTAATCCGCTATTCACGCTATCCACCGTCCTTCCCGCCCTTGCGGGAAGGGCCGGGAGACAGGACGGCGCGGCCCGTCAGCATTGCCGGCGCACGTCGAGAATGCCGCCTTCCGGCTTGCAGACGTGAAGCCTGCCTTCCGGTTTTCTTTTCCCAAAGGCGAAATGCGCTTGATACGGCAGGAAATGGACTGCCAATCCACTACCATATCCGGTATAATTTCAAGCAGTATGTCAGTCGTTGCAATCACCTCGGTCAGCGAGCGGAACGCCCGCCGTTATGTTGACGCCATGGAACTGGCCGGCTCGGAAACGCGGGTGTTTCTCCCCGAGATCCATGCTGGCGTACCTGCTGCTGAGTTGATGCGGGGAGTGGGCGGTTTGCTGCTTTCAGGCGGGCCGGATGTCCACCCGGCGCGATACGGCCAAGAACCCGACCCCAACGCCCATCTGAGGCTGTGCCCGGAACTGGACGACCTTGAGTTCCGCGTGCTGGAGTATGCTTTAACGGCTGATATGCCGGTGCTGGCTATCTGCCGGGGAATGCAACTGCTCAACGTCGCCTTTGGCGGCAGGCTGATTCAGGACCTGCCCGGCCATCGCAGCCCCGAACCCCTTGCCGGAGAATCAGGCAGCGGCCCGGCCACCCACCAGATATACGTGGCACCCGGAGCGAAGTCGGCGGCCATCATCGGATCCGCCGGATTCTTCAGGGTCAACAGCTACCACCATCAGGGCCTCAACGAGGGCCGGAGGGCGCCGCGCCTGATGTCCTCCGCATACAGCGTTGAGGACGGGCTGGTGGAGGGGCTGGAAAGCCCGGAACACAGTTGGGTAATCGGGCTGCAATGCCACCCGGAGCGGCAGGACGAAGTGCCGCGACTCTTCGCCAATCTCTTTGCCGGGTTACGCGACCGGGCGGAACGCTTCGAGGCGGCTCTCCCGGCCTGACCGGCCTTCACCGCGCCAGTACCGGCTGCCAGGCAATTGGCCCGCAACAGTGGCTTGAGGAGCGTTGACCTATGGTAACTACCGCCCCGGTCCAGCCTGCCGAACCACCCGGAGAGCAGCCTATTCGCATCGAAGACGAGATGCGGACTTCGTATCTAACCTACGCCATGAGCGTTATCGTGGCGCGGGCGCTCCCCGACGTTCGGGACGGGTTGAAGCCGGTGCAGCGGCGAATCCTCTACGCCATGCACGACATGGGCATCCGCCCCGGGTCCCAGCATCGCAAGAGCGCCCGCATCGCCGGAGAAGTGCTGGGCAAATTCCATCCCCACGGCGAGGGTTCGGTCTACGACGCCTTGGTGCGTCTGGCGCAAGACTTCTCTATGCGCTACCCGCTGATTGCCGGTCAGGGCAACTTCGGCAGCATAGACGGCGACCCGCCGGCGGCCATGCGCTACACCGAGGCCCGCCTTGCGCCGGTATCCGACGAGCTGCTGGCCGACATTGACCAGAACACCGTGGACTTCGCGCCCAACTTCGACGACTCTTTGACTGAACCCACGGTGCTTCCGGCCCGCTTTCCCAATATGCTGGTCAACGGCGCCTCCGGCATTGCCGTGGGCATGGCTACCAACATACCGCCTCACAACTTGGGCGAAATCTGCGACGCCATCGTCTACCTGATTGACCACCCGGACGCCACCACCGAGCGTCTGATGCGCCACGTAGCCGGCCCGGACTTCCCCACCGGCGCCAGGGTGCGGGGGCGGAAGGGCATCGTGGATACCTACACCACGGGCCGCGGCCGAATAATAATGGAGGCGGAGACTGAGTTCGAGGAGACCCGCAACAACCGCGAGAACATCATCGTTACCTCTCTTCCTTACCAGGTCAACAAAGCCACCCTCATAGAGCGAATGGCGGCGCTGGCCCGCGAGCGGAAGATAGACGGCATCTCGGACATCCGGGACGAATCCGACCGGCGCGGGATGCGCATCGTCATTGAACTGCGCCGTGACGCCCAGCCCCGGGTGGTGCTGAACAACCTGCTCCGCCAGACCGCCTTGCGGTCGTCCTTCAACTCCATAATGCTGGCCTTGGTGGACGGACAACCGCAGGTGCTTCCCCTGCTGCGCTGCCTGGAACTGTTCATCCGCCACCGCGAGGAGGTCATCCGGCGGCGGACGGAATACCAGTTGCAGCGGGCGCGAGACCGGGACCACATCGTGCAAGGGCTGCTGCTGGCCCTGGACCGCATTGACGAGGTTATCGAAATTATCCGCGGCTCCGCCGACGTGGAGGAATCGCGCAATAACCTGATGCAGCGGCTGGCCTTGTCCGAGGCGCAGGCTCAGGCCATTCTGGATATGCAACTGCGCCGCCTGGCTGCCCTGGAGCGCGAGAGGCTTCAGAAGGAACACGAGGAACTGCTCCAGAAGATTGCGGATCTGGAAGCCCTCCTGAATGATCCAGCCAAGATTCTGGCTGAAATCAAGTCAGAGACCCGCCAACTCAAGAGGTCCTTCAACAACCCGCGCCGCACCACTATCCAGGAAGAGGAAATCGGAGAGGAAACCCCCGAGTCCCTGATCCCCCAGGAAGACGTCATAGTTACCCTCAGCCAGCGCGGTTATGTCAAACGGGTGCCTCCCAGCACCTTCAGGCAACAGAACCGGGGCGGCAAAGGCGTGCGGGGGATGACCACCCGCGAGGGCGACGCCATCCTCGACCTGCTGGTGGTGGACACTCACAGCACCCTGTTCTTTTTCACCAACCGCGGACGGGTCTATCCCTTGCGGGTCTTCCAAATGCCCGGCGACGCCTCCCGCACCTCGCGCGGCGTGCTGCTATCGAACCTGCTCCCCCTTCAGCGGAACGAGCAGGTGCAGACCATGCTGCTCATTGATAACCCCAAAGACGAATACCCCCTGTTACTCGCCACCAAGAAGGGCCAGATCAAGTCGCTCAAGACCGGGGAACTTACTAACATCCGGCCATCGGGCCTGATTGTAATGAACCTGACAGCGGACGATGAGCTGGTTTCCGTGGCGCAGGTGGGCGACGCAAAAGACGCGATGCTGGTGACCCAGGGGGGACAGGCCATCCGGTTCACCATTGACGGCGAGCTTACGCCACGGTCCAGGACTGCGGGGGGCGTGCGGGGGATTAGGCTCATTGGCAGCGACCAGGTTATCGCAATGGGAGTAGTGGTTCCCAACAGTTATCTGCTGGTGGTCAGCGAGGGGGGATACGGCAAAATGACCGCCACTTCCAGCTATCGGCCCACCGGGCGGGCGGGTCAGGGCGTCCGCACTTTCCAGGTCACGGAAAAGGCCGGCCCGCTGGCGGCTGCCCGGATTGTGACCGACCCGGAAGAACAGGAAATGCTGATCATTTCGTCCAAGGCCCAAGTGGTGCGCATCAGCGTGGATGACGTGAGGGAGACCGGGCGCATAGCCCAGGGCGTCATCCTCTGGAAAGAGCGGGAGGCCGATGACTACGTGGCCTCCATCGCGGTATTCCAGGAAACGGAGCGCAGCGTCGGCGGTCCGCCTTCCCCCAACGGACACCGCCGCAACGGACGCAGCAGCCCCACCAGCGCCAACGGACACGCCCCGGAGGTTAGCGGCAACGACGACGCTGAAGACCCAGGTTAATCAAGGCATACCCGGCTAATGCCTTAGCTGGGATGTGACAAATACTCTCTCCCCTAGGAGGGGGAGAGGGCCGGAAGCCATCCCAAAAGAACAGCCGGTGATGCCGATGGTGCCAGAGCGGGACATACGCCCGTTGAAGCAGCTCTGCATAGCCTGCCGTGGTCATCTGGACTGACCTTGAAATCGGGATTGGGCCGTACCCTTGGCGTCACCGGGCCGAGAGAGGAAGGTGCGGAACCAGTCCACCTTGCTTTTGCCGAACATCTCCACGCGGCCCCGCGAGTCGGCGCCGTCGTCTGCGGCGCCGATGGCTATCGTGACGATGTCCAGCAACCGGTGCCGCTTGCACCGGCCAATTCGGGGATGCTCCAACCCCCCAAAACACTCCATGATCCAGCCGCCCTTCCCTGCTCCATCACTCCCTTCATCCTCCCTCACAACCCCGCTCTTTCACCCTGCCAAGTCTATCATCTATAACGCGATTGCCCTCCCGGTATTCGCAACAGGCGATGGCAATGCCCGCCAGTCCGGGTATAATCTGCATTACTATCATTACCGGAGAAGACGGTATCGGAGAAGACGGTATGGCGGAACAACTGGACGGCAAGACGGCGCTGGTCACCGGCGCGGGTTCCGGCATTGGCCGGGCCACGTCCCTGGCCTATGCCCGCGAGGGCGCCCGGGTGGTGGTTGCGGACGTGAACATGGAGGGCGGCGAAGAAACGGTGCAGCTCATCAAGGAAGCCGGCGGGGAGGCCATTCTGGTTCACGCCGACGTTTCCGGCATCGCCGGGGCGGAGCTGATGGTGCAGCGGGCGGTGGAAGCCTTCGGCAGCTTGGACTGCGCCTTCAACAACGCCGGCATATCCGGCGGGCGCGAACGGCGGCGCTCCGCCGACTACGCCGAGGAAGATTTTGACCGGGTTATCCGCATCAACCTCAAGGGCGTCTGGCTTTCGATGAAGGCGGAAATCCCGCAGATGCTCAAGCAGGGGAGCGGGGCCATCGTCAACACCGCGTCCATCATGGGCCTCATCGCCACCCCCGGCTCGGTGGCCTACATGGCGGCCAAGCACGGCGTGGTAGGGCTGACCAAGGCCGCGGCCTTGGAATACGCCGCCGACGGCATCCGGGTCAACTCGGTATGCCCCGGCTACATCAACACTCCGTTGGTCCGCCCGCTGTTCGACAACTATGAAAATATGGAAGAGGTCATCATCTCCCGGCACCCGGTGGGGCGGCTGGGCGAACCGCAGGAAATAGCCGAGGCCGTAGTCTGGCTGTCCTCCCCGGCGGCCAGCTTCGTCACCGGCCATAACATGGCGGTGGACGGCGGTTACGTGGCCCAATAACCAATGTTTCCTCTACCTTCGGCAGAGGGAGAGGGCGTTCCCGCACAGAAAACAAACCCAGGCAGGTGGAGCAATGACCAACGTTGACCAGCAGACCCGCCGCCGGATGGCCCGCACCGGCCTGACCGCCCTGGACCCGGAGAAAGCCTGCCCCGGCTATGTGCTGTTCACGCCCATGGCCAGCCCCGGAGACGTGTATCTGATTGACCTGGAAGGGAATGCGGCCCACCAGTGGGCAATGCCTCACCCGCCGGGGCTGTACGGCTATCTGCTGCCCAACGGCAACCTGTTCTACGGCGGCAAGCTGCGCGACGAAACTTGGGATCGTTTCCCGTCGTGGAAGCGATTCAAGGGCGGCGTGATGCTGGAGGCCGATCCGGAGGGCAACGTGATCTGGGAGCACCGCGACCCCGACCATCACCACGACGCCCGCAGGACGGAATCAGGCGGCGCGATTTACCTGAACGTGGAGCTTATGGATCCATCGCTGGCGGCGCAGGTCAAGGGCGGCGTCGCCGGCTCCGCGCCGGAAGGGATGTGGGCCGACGTTATCGCCGAGGTGGACGCCCAAGGCCGCCGGGTGTGGGAGTGGCGCGCCGCCGAACACATGAACCTAGACGCCGACATCGTCACCTTCAACGACCTGCGCGACGAGTGGAGCCACGCCAACACCCTCGCGCCTTTGCCGGAGGGGCGCGTGCTGTTCAGCTTCCGAAACACTTCCACCGTGGGCATCGTGGATCAGGAAAGCGGCGAAATCGTCTGGCAGTTGGGCTACGAAACCCTGGCGCAACAGCACGACCCCAGTATGCTGCCCAACGGCAACGTGCTGATTTTCGACAACGGCTCCCACCGCCGCGACGCCGGCCTGCCCTTTTCCCGGGTCATAGAAGTCAACCCGGCCACCAACGAAATTGTCTGGGAATACCGCGACAACCCGGCCTACAACTTTTTCAGCCCCTACATTTCCGGCGCGCGCCGCCTGCCCAATGGCAACACCCTGATAACCGAGGGTATGTTCGGGCGGATGTTCCAAGTGACGCCCGGCGGCGAGGTGGTATGGGAATACGTCAACCCCCACTTCCACGTGGACATTGAGAACCAGCCGGTCAACCGGGTCTTCCGCGCCACCCACTATATGCCCGGCGAGATTCCGTGGCTACCCTAAATCCCCCTCGCCATTGCGGGAGGGGCCGGGGCGAGGGAGAACCAAAATGTACCAGGCAATCGTCTACGTCCACATCATCGCCGCGATCACCTGGCTGGGAGGGATGCTGTTCCTGGCCATGGTGATGGTTCCGCTGGCCCGCCGGAACGCCGGGGCCGGATTCGCCGTGCTACAGAACGCAGCCAAAAAGTTCGTTCCGGTGGCTTGGGCGTCAATGGTTGTATTGGCGGGTAGCGGCGCTTATCTGGCCTGGACGCATTGGGGCGTCCGGCCCGACACATTCTTTGGCGGCGAGGGCCACTTCCTACAGTTTTTACAGATGAAAACCGGGCTGTTCGTAATCGTGATTCTGGCCAGCCTGGCCCATGACTTTTGGCTGGGGCCGATGATGATGGCCCGGCTGGAGGAGGCGCAGTCGTCCGGCTCCCCTCTGCCCACCGGCCCGGCGCGGCTGCTCGTGCAGTGGGCGGCCCGCGTCAACCTGCTGCTGGTTCTGGCGATGGTGGCGTTGGCGGTGTGGATGACGCGGCCCTGACGGCTATTCCGCCGGAAGCTCGAAACCGGGAGCGCAGACGGTCAACAGTTCGGGGCCTTCCGCCTTCAGGTGGAAGGTATCCTCAATGCGCACCCCGCCCGCGCCAGGAACCGACAGCACCGAGTGGCCCACCGTCACCGTCATCCCTTCCCGCAGTTGGATGCGAGAGTCGGCCGTATGGATGGTTGGCCTGGGCATTTCCTCGAAGTCAAGGCCGATGCTGTGGCTGATTCCTGAGACATAGAAATCACCGTAGCCCGCCTCGGAAAAAACGGCTTGGGCCGCGGCGTCTATGTCGCGGTTTCGCACCCCCGGACGCAACGCCGCTATCCCCGCTGCCTGCGCCCGCCGGTAGGTATCGAACATATCCCGCTGCTTCGGCGTTGGCGGCCCGATTACGAAGGTGCGGGTAACGTTGGCGCAGTAGCCTTTATATCGGGGAACTACGTCAACCACCACCAGATCGCCAACTTCGATTTCCTTGTGCGACGCCGTGCCGTGCAGCCAGCCGGAGCGTATGCCGGAGTTGACGAAAACGGGCACGGCAACTCCACTGCCGCCGGCCTTGCGCATGGCGTATTCGATTTCGGCGCCTACTTCGTTCTCCGTGACTCCCGGCTTCAGCCACCGGGCCGCCGTCTCCATTCCCGCTGCGGCAATCTGCGAGGCCCGGCGCATCAGCTCTACCTCGGACTCGTCCTTGACCATGCGGAGTTCGTCCATCACCGGGGCGATGTCAACAACCCGCACCGCCGGATTGGCCCGCTGAAACAGATTGAGCAGAAAGGCAGGGGTGTTGAACCACATCTGCACGCCGATAACCATGGAATCCCGGCCGCCCGCCAGCTCGCGCATGGCGCCAACCACGTCCTTTATCTGCTGGCCCACGGTGCCAAAAACTTTCACGTCGCTGACGCCCAGTGACGCCTTTACCTCTTCCTCTTCGCCAACAAAGGTGACCACGATGGGCGGCCCGGCGGCCGGAATGATGGCGCGGGGCTGAAAACGATCTTCGCCGAAGAAATAGATGTAGTCATCATGGGTCAGAATCAGGTAGGCGTCTATGCTCTGCTCCCGCATACGCGCCTGCGCCCGTTGCAAACGGTCTTGGTTAAGCATTGCCGTCTCCTTTCCCCAAAGGCGATTGCTACCGACCGGGAATCGCCGGCATTCTCAATAATGCCGCCGCGCTACCTTGCCGAGGGGAAGTCCGGGTCGCGCTTCTGGCGCACGGAGTCCAGCCCCTCGCGCACGTCGGGGCCGAAGAAGTTGAGCATTTCCAGGGCCAGCGAGTAGTCAAAGGCGGTGTGTTCCGCCATACGCAGCCACTGGTTCAGCGAGCGTTTGGTGTAGCGCAAGGCCGGTTGGGGGCCGGAGGCCAGCTTGCGAGCCACTCCCATAGCCCGCTCCATCAGTTCGTCGTGGGGCACGCACAGGCTGACCAGACCCAGCCTTTCCGCCTCGGCGCCGTCCAGAAACTCGCAGGTCATCAGGTAATACTTGGCCTTGGCCATGCCGATGAGCAGGGGCCAGATGACGGCGGCGTGGTCGCCCGCCGCCACGCCCAAGCGCACGTGGCCGTCGGTGAACCGCGCCCGCTCCGACGCAATGGATATGTCGGCCAGCAGCGCCACGGCCAGCCCGGCGCCCACGGCCACGCCGTTGATGGCCGATATAACCGGCTTGTCCAAGTTGATCATATTATGCACGATGTCGCGGGCTTCCTGCATCGTGTCTGCAATGACTGCGGCGTTGCCGATGGACTGTTCAATCATCCCGAAGTCGCCCCCGGCGGAGAAGGCGTTGCCCGCGCCGGTTATGACCGCCGCCCGCACCTCCGGGTCCTGTCCCAAGTCCAGCCACACCCGGCTCAGCTCGTTGTGCAGCGTGAACCCGGTGGCGTTGAACACCTCCGGGCGGTTCATGGTCAGCAGAGCCACGCCGTCATTCTTTTCGATGAGCAAGTCCCGGTAGCCGCTGTAATCCACCATTTCGACTTTCCTTTAGCAGAAGTTCGCTCTGCCCGGGGAGAAGGTTAAGGCGAAGGCATCCCCCGGCGGCGCGTCATCAGTAAAGCGCCCCGTTCTCCGACAGCGCCGCCACTTCGGTTTCTGACATTCCAAGCACTTCCCGGAACACGTAATCGTTATCCTCGCCAATGTTGCTGTAATGCCCGAAGTCCATGGGCGTTTCCGAGAGGCGGGCCGGAGTAGTCCAAGCCACGCTGTCGCCCTTTTCCCACTCCCAGGCCGGGGTTCCCCGCTGGGCAGCGTAGTAGGGCGTCGGGCGGTAGAAATCGCGGGCGGCCAAGTGCGGACTATGGTACAGGTCATCGCCTTGCGAGACGATGCTGGCCGGGACGCCTTCCCGCTGCATCCGCTCCATCACGTCGTTGGCGGTTAGCTGGGCCGTCCATTCGCCAATCAGCGCATCCAGCCGCTCTTGGTTTGCCAGCCGTCCCTCGGCGGTTGCGAACTCCGGCTCGCCGCTCCAATGGGGGTTGCCCATCGCCCGGCGAAACCCGTCCCACTGCTCTCCGGTCTGCACCGCGATGGCGCACCAGCGGTCTTCGCCTTGACACTGGTATACGCCATGGGGAGCGCTATCGGCATCCCGGTTGGCGATGCGACGGGGCAGCCGCCCGTTGACCTGATAGTCGAGGATGGGAGGCCCGGCGGTGACGGCCCCGGACTTGAAGATCGAGGACTCCATGGTGGCGGGCTGCCCGGTCATTCGCCGCCGCATCAGCGCGCCGATGATGGCCGAGGGCTGGAACACGCCGGTATGGTAGTCGGAATAGGACGTATTAATGGCCGAGGGCGGTTCGCCTTCATCGCCGGTCATCAGCGACACGCCGCCCATATGCTGCACCAGAATCCCGTAGGACTTGTAGGTGTAGTATGGCCCGATGCCGCCCAGCCCGGTCTGCCACATCAGGATTATATCGGGCCGCAGCTTGCGCAGCTCCGGGAAGTCAATGCCCCAACGGTCAAGGATGTTGCGGCGGAAGTTGGTCATAAACACGTCGCTGACCTTGACCAGTTCCCGGAACACCCCCAGCCCGCCGGGAGTGCGGACGTCTATGGTTACCCGCTTCTTGATGCGCTGGAAGTCGGGCTGCCCCGCGCCCCGGGACCAAGCCGGGATGAAGGCCATCTCGTCCAGCACCTTGTTGGTTTCGACCTTGATGACCTCGGCCCCCAAGGAGGCCAGAATGCGCCCGGTCAAGGGCAGGGCTACGTAAGGCCCCAATTCCAGGATGCGGACGCCTGCCAACGCTTTCTTGGACATCGCTTCCTCTGCTCAGAATCCTAGGCCGTCCGGTTTCCGCGCCCTCCGGGAGAAGTCGTTTCCGTTGCAGGCCGCTTTTACCGCCGCCTATTAAGCATACCCAAACAAAGGCGGAAAGACCACCACCACTGCCCCGGCCCATATGGCATACACCGGCAGGTAGGCCGTTTGCCAGCGTTCCAGGGCATTGAAGGCGCCCCGGCGGCGCAGGAAGCGGGCGTAGAGCCAAGCCGACCAGGCTAGGTTGAACAGCAGTATCAGGTTTTCCCCCAAGGCGGCCACCCGGTTGGCGCTGAACCCGAATTCGGTGATGCGGGCCGCTATGGCGGCCAGAGCCAAAGCGTCGGCGGCCAGAGCGCAGACCACCAGCAAAGCCGTCAGCCGGTCTAGGGCGTTGGGCCGCGCCTGCGGGTCTCGGGAAGACACCGTGTAGAGCAGCAGACCCAGCACCAGCGCCAGCAGCAGGTCAAAGGCGATCAGCACTTCCCGCTCTGCGCTTATACCTCGTCCCGTGCCTGCCATCGTTGCCAGGAAGGCCAGCAGCACTACGGCCACCAAGGGCGTGAACACCCGGGCCAGCACCGGCGCTATATTCCCGATGACGCTCCGCCTGCCATCCACCAGCCAAGCGCATACCGGGGCCGCTCCCATGGCGCCGCAGGGAAGCATCCACTCGGTCACGAAAACGGATACGTCCATGCCTATGGCATCGAACATCACCCAGGTCAGCCCGGACAGCGCCCCGCCGCCCGCAGCAATCAGGGCGTAGTAGATGACAAACTCGCCGCTAAACCGGATGAAATCCATCCACTGCCCGCCCCCGAAAGTCCAGCGGCCGCCGGTATAGGCGACGCCCACCACCAGCCACAGGGCGATGGGCAGGTGCAGTCCGGCCAAGGGAGCGGTAGCGTCGGAGGAGTCGCTGAATGGATAGGCGTTGACTATGACCGCCGCGGCCCAAAAGGGCAGAGCCAGCAGGAACCAGCGCACCGGCTCCAGCCCCCGCTTCCAAGCGAAGTAGGCAGCCAGCAAGGGCATCGCAAAAAGGCCGAGGTTGAGGAAGTAAACCCGGGCCGATGACTCATCCAGGGAGTGTCCGAACAACTCGGGGGCCTTTATCGCCAAAGCCGCCAAAGCCGCCAGCAGAAAGGCCGCCATCATATCGGCGCGCCGGCCAGGAACAGCGGGCAGCGCCACTGCGGCGGGTGCCGCCAATGGACGTCCCCACAGCCGTTCCCAGTGTTCCCGCCCAAAATCGCGGGACACGGCATCCAGGCTGGCTATCCGGTTGACTGCCACCATAAAGGCTTCGGCCAGGCTCAATCCCGCCTGCACCAAGTCCGCCGCTTCTTCTCGCAAGCGGCTTTCCAGCCGCTCCATATCGAGGGGAGACAGGGTCTGCCGTTGGCGCCGGTAGTCGCGCCACTGGGCAATCATTTCATCCAGGTTGTCGCTCTCTGCCGCCATCGTCCTTGCTTACGCTGCCAGCGGGCAGTCCCCGCCCTAGATAACCCCATCGTGCCGCAATTCCGCCAGTTCCGCCCCGGTCAGCCCCAGTTCGCCGCCATAGATGGCGTCGTTGTCCCGGCCCAAGCGGGGGGCCGGGCTGGTGGCCGGGGAGACTTCCTCGCTGTCGAACACGCCCAGCGGATATTGCAGTGTTCCGGTTTCCGGGTGGGCTAGGCCAAACCAGAAGTTGCTGGCCTCAAGCTGCGGGTCGGCCAGCAGATCGGAAACGGTGTTGACCGGGATGAACACCAGATTGCGCCGCTGGCCCTCGTGGAACAGGTACTCGCTGGTGTAGCGGGTGGTGAAATCTATCACCAGCGCAGTGATTATGTCATTGAACGGCGCACGATCCTGGTTGCCCCCGCGATAGGCGTCGTTCAGCACTTCCTCGTTGCCGGTGACCTCGTAAATCCACTCGGCCAGGGTGTCCCACTCGCGGGGAGTGATGATGCCCGCAGAAATCCAGCCGTCGGCGCTGGGGTAGGCGCCCAGGGGAATCACCAGCGTTGAGGTGGCCCCGACTCTGGTGACGTTCTCGCCCATCTGCATCCAGGCCAGCGCGGGGTGGGCGTCGGTGTAGTAGGTAATCAGGGCCTCCTGCAACGAAACGTCAATATACTGCCCTTCGCCCCCGGCGAAGTCGCGGTAGTAGAGGGCGGCGAGGATGGACGCGGCGGCGAACTGCGCCCCGGGGAAGTGGGATTGCTCGTTGCCCTGGCGCATGGGCGGGCCGTCGGGTTCGCCGGTAATTTGCATGAAACCGCTGGCGGCAAGGGCGATGAGGTCAGTGGACTGGTAGTCCTGCCACGGCCCGGTCTGGCCGAAGGGCGTAACCGACGCCATCACTAGGCCGGGGTTGATTTCCCGCAGGGAGTCATAGCCCAAGCCCAGCGACTCCATGTAGCCGGGCGGAAAGCTCTCCAGCACCACGTCGGCCTGCGCCGCCAGCCGCCGGAACAATTGCCGCCCCGGTTCGGACTGCAAATTGAGGGTGACGGAGCCTTTGTTGGTGTTATAGAACAGGAAATAAAGGCTGCGCTCCGGCCCAGGCGCATCTCCGGCGAAGGGAGCGCGGGCGCGGGAAGCGTCGCCCCCGGGCGGCTCCACCCGCACCACGTCCGCGCCATAGTCGGCCAGCAGTTTGCCGCAGAACACGGCCTCCGGGCCGCTGAGGTCCAGCACGCGGTAGGGCGGCAGCAACCGGCCCTCTTCGGGTGTTTGCAAAGGCATAATCCGCAGATTTCCTTCCTTATGTCCCTTATGTCTGCGCCGGGGGACCTTGAGCCGCAACGCTGCGGCATCGAGATTGTAGAAAGCCGCGAATGGGGCGTCAAGTTCGGCATCCCTTGAGGCGGCTACGCCCATCCTTTCTCGCTGTTATAATGCGCCGTCTGAGGGTTGAAAACGACCCTCCCGGCCCGGAGCTTCCCTTGACCTCATATCTGGCGGCTACACGAGACCGTTTTCTCCTGGGGCTGAAATACGCTGATTACCGGACGATGTGGATTGCCACCACTTGTTCCGGGGCGGCGGCGTGGGCCTTGATCGTTGCCCGGGGCTGGCTGGCATGGGAAATCACCGGGGAATCGACGTGGGTGGGCATCATCACCTTCGCGGCGATGTTCCCCCGGGTGTTCTCCACTCCCATCGCCGGATACCTGGCCGACAGGTTTGACCGCCAGACAATGCTCCGGTGGATTTTCGCCCTCAACCTAGCTCACAACATATTGCTGGGCTTCCTGGTAATGAACGGACTGGCCGGCCCTTGGGCGCTCACGGTATTGGCGCTGCTCAACGGCACCCTCCGCGCGGGACAGATGACGGTAGCCCAGGCCCTGATTCCGAACCTGGTGCCGCGGGAACACCTGCTGAACGCACTGGCCTTGAACCAGGCCACGCAGCAAGGTTCACGATTGGTTGGGCCGCTGGCGATACTGCCGCTGCTCGGCTTCCTGAGTCTGGACGCCGCTTTCTGGTTTTGCAGCGTCTTCTACTTCATCGGATTCGTTCAGGTCTCAAGGGTCGGCACACGCTCCACCGGCAGAATGGATGCCTCCCGAAGTTTCTGGAGCAACTTCACCGCAGGGTTCGAGTACATTTACACCCGCCCGCAACTCTTGGCCGTGGTGATCCTTGCGGTGGCCCACTGCGCTTTCACCATGTCCTACGAGTCAATCCTTCCGGCCATATCCGAGGACAAGCTGGGCGCCGGGTCGGTTGGGGTGAGCTACCTGATGGGCGGAGTGGGGACCGGCGCCCTCATCTCCTCGATACTCTTGGCCGGAATACGCGGCCCGTCGGTTAGAGGCAAGATATTTCTTGTCTTCGCGCTTATGAGCGCCGCAGCCCCGATACTGCTGGCGCTGTCCACCATACGGGAGGTTTCGATACTGTCCACAGTCATTATCGGAGCCACTCAAGCAGGCTTTATGACCATCAGCCATACTGTGATTCAATCGCTGACCGGCGACTCGGTGCGGGGCCGGGTCGCCGGGGTATATTCGGTCCACGTCGGCGGCAGTATGGCTATCACCAATATGCTGGGCGCGGTCATAGCCGACGTTTTTACTGCCCAAGCGGTGATGGCGGCCGGCGGACTGCTGTTTCTTGCCGTCGTAGTCCTGAGCCTGGGCAGCGGCACCGTGCGCCGCGTTTACTTCCCGACGCCCGCCGTTCCCGCAGCGGCATAACCGTCTGCCATCATCAATTCCATTCCCGGAGGCAGGTCAATGAGCACAGAACTGGAGCGCTATCTGGAAACGACCGCCGAATCCAAGGCGGCGTGGGAAGAGGCAAAACGCTACCTTCCGGGAGGCGACAGCCGCAACTCCATATTCTGGCCTCCCTATCCCATCTTCGTGGAAGAAGCGTCCGGCGCTCACGTGGTGGACGCCGACGGCGCCGGCCGGCTGGACTTCATAGGCACGATGACCACTCTGATTCTCGGTCATTCCCCGGAACCCGTGGTCGAGGCGGTCCGGCAACAACTGGAGCAGGGCGTCGTCTACAACGCGCCCAATCGCCACCAAGTGCGCTTGGCCCGGCTGCTGTGCCAGCGCATCCCCAGCATGGAGCTGGTGCGATTCACCAACTCCGGCACCGAGGCAACGCTGAACACCATCCGCGCCGCCCGCGCTTTCACCGGGCGCAGTCTCATCGCCAAGGCAGAGGGCGGCTACCACGGCAGCCATGACGCCGTGAGCGTCAGCGTGCGCGTTGACCCCGGCAAGGCCGGCGAGCGCCTTCGCCCCGACGCCCTTCCCGCCACCGAGGGGCTGGCCGACGGCGTGCTGGACTCGGTGGTGGTGATTCCTTTCAACGAACCGGAACCGGCGCGGGAAATCCTGGAACGCCACAGGGACGATCTGGCAGCCGTAATCGTTGAGCCGATGCTGGGGTCGGTGGGTATGCTTCCGGCCACCCACGAGTTCCTGACGATGTTGCGGGAATTCGCCACCGGCAACGGCGCAGTGCTGATTTTCGATGAGGTAATCAGCTTCCGCATAGCGCCCGGCGGGTCTCAGGAATACTACGGCATCACCCCTGACATGACCTCCCTAGGCAAGATAATCGGGGGCGGATTCGCCGTCGGCGCTTTCGGAGGCCGCCAGGACATCATGGGCATGTATGACCCAACCTCCGGCCCGCGGGTGGCTCATGCCGGCACCTTCAACGCCAACCCCGCCACCATGCTGGCCGGGGCGGTGACCCTGGAGCAACTGACGCCGGAGGTCTACCGGCGTCTGGCGGAGGTGACCGAATACCTGCGGCGCGGCTTGCGTGAAGTCGGGCAGGAACTGGAAGTGCCGGTACAGGTCACCGGCCTCGGTTCACTGTTCGGCATCCACTTCTCAGACGACGCCCTGGTCGGATACCGCGACATCGCCAAGTCTGATTCCGCCTTCCGCCACAACGTGTTCTTGGGCCTGCTCAACGAGGGGATCCTGATAGCCCCCAACCTAGTGGGCGCGGTATCCACGGTCATCGGAGAGGCGGAGGCAGACGCCTTCGTGAACGCCTTCCGCGCCGTCCTCCGGCGGCTGGCCTAAAAGGGAAGGCCCTCGATAACGAAGGGGCGCACGGCGGTGCGCCCCTTACATCAACCGGCAATTGACTTTCTCGGCTAGACGAAGTCCTCCCGGCGGAAGAGCGCCGTAGTCTCGATGCGCTGGGGGTCGCCGTCGAACCAGTCCGCCACCGTTTCGCGCCACTGGGTATAGTGAGGCATCCCGCGGTGGGCCGTCTCCCAGGCGTCGCGGTTTTCGTAGACCTCATACAGGTAGACGGTGTTGGGGTCGTTGTTATCGGCCAGCACGTCAAAGCGCAGGCAGCCGGGCTCGGCGGTGTTGGAGCCTTCGGCATCGCCCTTGGTGGCGGCGATGAATTCGTCGCGGTGTCCAGGCTTGATTTTGACGGTTACGAACAGGGTGAACATTGTCCCTCCATACCCGGCGGCCGGGCGGTCGGCCAGCGGCGGCTCCGGGCGGTCGAATGATGGCTCGCCGACCCGCGGGCCTGCGGCGAAGCAATTATAGTCCGCCGCTTCCAATAGCGGCAAACGCGCCCTATAAAATCCGATTCTAAGAGGGCTGGGTATGCTCAAAGGATCCAGCCTTGAAATCTGCCCCTCCCGATTTTTAGTCGGGATTTTCGGACTTGCGCTGATTGTTTTAGCAATGGCTGTGGCCTGCGCGTCAGCACCCAAACGTACACTGACAGCAACACTTGCGCCTACGCCGCCAACCATGCCAACAGCAACACTTACGCCGACTCAGACACCTACGCCAACTCCCGCTCCGCCTATGCCTTCACTCACGGCAACAACCGTTCCACCCACGCCCACCCCTGCGGCAACTCCCGTTCCTCACTACGCCAACTCCGAATCAAGGTCAACCTTTATGATCCCATATCACCTCCAATGGCCCCGGCTCACATTTATTGGCGTTGGGAATTGGACACCAGTAGCACAACATGGATTGGGTCTCTGAAATTTCCTCTAGGGAATGACACGGCCACGATTAAGCCCTACTCATCTGCGACAATTGAGTTATACGGCGTCCCGCCGGTTAGGCCAATAGACATTCCGCAATGGCACGTCAGTGTGAAGAGGCCATTGGGTGATAACATACCGGCAACATGGGGGTTTACAAATTACCCGTTCGACGACTCTGACAATGCGCTTATGAACCCCGATGTCTGGTACGATCCGTCGGAAGACGCGGCACACCTCTTAATAGGCGGTGCTACGAAACGCAAGACAGCCACAGAGAGAATTGCCTTCGAGTGAACACCGCACCCCGGTTGGCGTCCAAGCGCCCAGCGTTGTAAAAGTGCCCTGCGATGGCGACCGCCTGAAGTCCGATTCCGTCAAAGGAGACCGGCGATGGCCGACATACCAATCGTCTACACCCTCACTGTCTGCCCCGACTGCGACGCCCTCCGCGCCGCCTGGAAGCGGGAGGGCGTCGAATACGAGGAGCGGCGCGTGGACCAGAGCCAGGACACCCTCGACGAGGCGCTGGACTACGCCGACACCGTGCCCATCATCGTACATCCCGACGGGAAAGTTGAGGTGGGCTTCAAGGGAATGACGGGTTGAGAAATCGGTTGATGACGGGCCGTGTGTCCGCTTCAGCCAACCTTAAAAGGTGCAATACTGCAATTACGCGAGGGCGGTATGGCAAGAGAGACTAGGGCGTGTTGACATTGCCCCTGCCCTGTGCTATCTTGCCCGTGAAAGGCTGTGATGGAGACGAGTAGGTTAGGGTTGCGGGCATAGCGAGCCTGGTATGGTGGAAGCAGGCGCATCGTGCCTAACCGAAGATCCCTCCGGAGCCGCCGGTCGAAAGTCCTTCGGCAAGCTCAAGATGAGTCGCAGACCAGCCGAGGGCGAGTAGGCTAGGACGGGGGTCGTCGCCCGTTAGCAACGACGAGGCATGATAGTGCCTTGCAAGAGAGGCTCCGATTCCGTCGGGGCAAATAGGGTGGTACCGCGGGAACAGTGAAGTCCCGTCCCTATGCTGGGGCGGGCCTTTTTTATTGCCAGTCAGCGGCCCGCCTCGCGCCCTTCTCCGGCGGGGAAGGTCTGGCAGCCGGCGCGGCCTGAGCGCATACCGGCCCGCGCGGCCTGAGCGCATACGCAACCGGAGGCGCTGTTTTGGAAGTCAAGAAAATGAAAGGCGCGGAAATCATCTGCGAAAGCCTGATCCGGGAGGGAGTGGAAGTCCTTTTCGGGCATCCGGGCGGGGCCATCCTTCCCTTCTATGATGCGCTGTGGGCCTATCCACAGTTGCGTCACATTCTGGTGCGCCACGAGCAGGCGGCGGCCCACGCCGCCGACGGCTATTCGCGGGTCAGCGGCAAGGTCGGCGTCTGCGTCGCCACCTCCGGCCCCGGCGCCACCAATCTGGTGACCGGCATCATGGGGGCCAAGGCCGACTCGGTTCCTCTAATCGCCATCACCGGACAGGTGGCGCGGACGGCCCTGGGTTCCGAGGCGTTCCAGGAGTGCGACATCTGCTCCATCACCTACACCTGCACCAAAAAGAGCATCATGGTAATGTCTGCCAACGACTTGGCCGACACCATCCACGAGGCTTTCGCCGTGGCGCAGGAGGGGCGGCCTGGCCCGGTTCTTATTGACATCCCCCGAGACGTGCAGCTTGAAATGGCCGATGCCGAGTTTCCTGAGACCATACATCGCCGGGCGCCGGAGCTGTCCGAGGAAACCCGCAACAACCTCCAGGATGCCGCCCGCCTGATAAACGAGGCGGAACGTCCGCTGATCATCACGGGCCACGGCGTGCTTGCTTCCGGCGGCTCCAGAGAGTTGCAGCGGTTGGCGGAAACCACCGGAATTCCCGTAATCACTACCCTGCTGGGACTGAGCAGTTTCCCCGGCGGCCACCCCCTTAACCTGGGTATGCTGGGGATGCACGGGATGTACTGGGCCAACATCGCGGTGGATGAGGCCGACCTGATTCTGGGCATCGGAATGCGGTTCGACGACCGCGTAACCGGGCGGGTGTCCACTTTCGCGCCCCATGCCCGCGTTATCCACGTGGACATTGAGCCAACGCAGATCGGGCGCAACGTGCCGGTGGAGGTGGCCCTGCCCGGCGACGCCAAGGCGGTGATGCAGGCGTTGACGCCGCTGTTGTCCTATACCCCGCGCCCGGACTGGATGGAATACATCAGCCGGATGCGGCGGGAGCATCCGTCATTGGCTATCCCGCCCTCGGACAGCCTGCAAACGCAGCACGTGATGTCCCGCCTCAACGGCCTGTTGCAGGAAGACCCGGGCGCAATGGTAGTAACCGGAGTGGGGCAGCACCAGATGTGGGCCGCCCAGTTCCTTTCCTTCAACCAAGCCAATACCTTCGTGTCCTCGGGCGGCCAGGGCGCTATGGGCTTTGAGGTGCCGGCCGCCCTGGGGATGCAGGCAGCCCGGCCCGAGGCCACGGTGTGGAGCATAGCCGGCGACGGCGGGTTCCAGATGACCCTCCAGGAACTGATAACCGCCGCCGAAGAAAAGCTGCCGGTCAAGTATGCCCTCATCAACAACGGCCACCTGGGGATGGTGCGGCAGTGGCAGGAGATGTACTTTGACAACCACCTGAAGGCCGTGCCGGTGCCCGGGCCGGATTATGTCAAATTGGCTGAGGCTTACGGCGTAGGGGCGGTGCGGGTGTCGGAGCAGGAGGAGGTGCTGCCCGCGCTGCGGCAGGCCAAGTCCCACGACGGGCCGTTCCTCATCGAATTCGTGGTGGACCAGGCCGCCAATGTGTACCCCATGGTGCCGCCGGGCGGCTCACTGGCCGACACCATCGAAGACCCGGCCGTCCTCAGCGTCTAACCCCTTGCGCTCCCTGAGTTCGATGTTCCCGGAGACAGCTATGGAGCCAGAGACAGCTATGGATAAGGTTACCATTCAGGAAGCGTCCCGCCGTTTGAACGTGTCGCAGCGGGACATTCGGGAATACATCCGCAGCGGCAGACTGAATGCCGAGCGCGACCCGGATTCGGCGACGGGACGCTGGCTGGTGGAGCTGCCGACAGACGGATGGGAAGACGATTTCAAGGCATTCCTCAATGACTTGTCGGCTGGGCAAACGCCGTGGTGGTGGGCCTTCGAGCGGAAGACGGGAAAGGTTCACTACCTGTTGCAGGTGGGCATTGAGGAGATAATGCCCGACTTCCTCTGCGGACTGCGGGGCGAGAACCTCTACCCGGCCGAAGGCCACACCTCCGACCAGCGCTGCCCCAACTGCCTGCGCGCCGCCACCGAGCAGGGCCTGCCGCTGTGGGACGAGGTGTAGTCCGCCCACAGAGCGCGGCATCAAAACTGCGGCGTTTCAGAGGAGCATGCCCGCGGCGGCTAACCGCCCGGATGCTCTCATTGGCGGAGCGGGCGGCGCGGCTGGAAGTTTGCTGTGGACGACTCGCAAAACCGGCGGGCGCAGTGATGGGCAAGGGGCAGCCAAAGGGGTTGCCCCTGTCCCTGTCTGCCGAATCAATGCTCCAAAGCCCTCCGACCAGGGGTTGGCCTATCCGCCGCCGCCTACGTTTACGCCGGGCTCGGTCATGCCCTCGGGGTTCAGCAGGGCGTCGAGTTCGTCGTCGGAAAGCTCGGTTTTCTCCTTGGCCGTCTCTCGGATGGTGGAGCCGGTGGCGGCGGCTTCTTTGGCGATGGCCGCGGCTGCGTCGTAGCCGATGGCCGGGGCCAAGGCCGTTCCCAGCATCAGCCCCTTCTCCACCATATCCGGGCCGATGGTGGTGGCCTCGATGTCGCGGACGCACTGGCCGGCGAAGTTGTTGGCCGAAGCCGCCAGCAGGGATATGGACTCCAGGATGTTGTGAGCCGCCACCGGCATCATGGTGTTCAACTCGAAATAGCCTCCCTGCCCGGCCAGGGTGACGGCGGCGTCGTTGCCCACCACCTGGGCCACCACCTGCACCACCGATTCGGCAATCACCGGGTTGATTTTACCCGGCATTATGGAACTGCCCGGCTGCACCTCCGGCAGTGTGATCTCCCCAAGTCCGGCGCGGGGGCCGGAGGCGATGAAACGGATGTCGTTGGCGATTTTGTGCAGACTTACGGCCACCGTTTTCAGTTCGCCGCTGGCCTCTACCAAGGCGTCCAGCGACGATTGGGCCTGGAAGTGGTTGCCGGTTTCGCGGATTTCGACCCCCGCCGCCTCGGAGGCAAAGGCGCAGGTGCGCGCCGCAAATTCCGGGTGGGTATTGACGCCGGTGCCGACCGCAGTGCCGCCCAGGGCCACCTCGGCCAGCGCCTCCTGCGTCCTCTGCATCCGCCGGATGCTGTAGCGCGCCTGTCCGGCGTAGCCCAGAAACTCTTGCCCCAAGCGCACCGGGGTGGCGTCTTGCAGATGCGTGCGGCCGGTCTTGATGATGGGCCAGAACTCGGCGGACTTGCGCTCCAGTTCGTCGGCTAGGGTTTCCAGCCCCGGAATCAGGTCTTCCTTGATGGCAAGCAGTGCGGCCAAGTGTATGGAGGTGGGGATGACGTCGTTGGATGACTGGCCCATATTGACCTGGTCGTTGGGGTGAACCAGCCGCGAACCGAGGTCGCCGCCCAAAAGCTGGCTGGCGCGGTTGGCGATGACTTCGTTGGCGTTGGTGTTGGTGGAAGTGCCCGAGCCGGTCTGGAAGATATCCAGCACAAAGTGGCGGTCGATCTGGCCGTCTATGACTTCCTGCGCAGCGGCTACGATGGCGTTGCCAATGCGCTCGTCCAGCAGGCCCAGGGCCATGTTGCTGCGGGCGGCGGACTGCTTGATGAGGCCCAGGGCGCGGATAAAGGTTCGGGGAAAGCGCAGGCTGCTGATGGGGAAGTTCAGCACGGCGCGCATAGTGGAAGCGCCGTAAAGAGCGTCGGCAGGCACCTCCATCTCTCCCATGGAGTCGCGCTCGATTCTGACGTTGGGGCTGGCGGTCATGGCGGTATTTCCTCTTCTTCGAGAATTGAGGCTCTGGGCCGGGCCATATTTTATACCAAACGGCAGCGACTTTGTATTATACTTCACAATATGAATTATATTGAGAAAGCGCATTATCTTCGTGGGAATCACAGGGCGGGCAATACCAACACACGTTTAGAATACCGGGCAGCGGGCAACCGTCTTTGCGCGGTCTAATCGTGCTACACTATTTAGCCGTGTTACAATGGTTAGCGGTTTGGATCGGCTTCATGGGTCATACAAACGCTGCCATCGTCTTTCAAGGGAGGTCGGCTTTTGACCGCCGAGGTTCGCGTCAGATACGCCCCCAGCCCCACGGGGCAGCCCCACATCGGCAACATTCGCACCGCCCTGTTCAACTGGCTTTTCGCCCGGCACCATGGCGGGAAGTTCATCGTCAGGATCGAGGACACCGACCGGACGCGCCTGGTTCCGGGGGCCATCGAGGCCATCCTAGACGGCCTGCGCTGGCTGAACATCGAATGGGACGAAGGGCCGGAGGTTGACGGCCCGCACGCTCCCTACGAGCAGTCGCGGCGGCTGGAAATCTACCAAGGGATGACGGAGCAGCTCATAGATCAAGGCAGCGCCTACCACTGCTACTGTAGCCGCGAGGAACTGGAGCGTCTGCGCCGGGCCAACCGCGGGGCCGGTTCCGGGAACGGCTGCAACTGCCGCCGTCTGGGGCGCGCCGGGGCCGCCGGGCCGCCGGTGGACGACGGAGACCGGGTCGTCCGCTTCGCCATGCCCGAATCCGGCGTCACGCGGCTTCACGACCTGATTCGCGGCGAGGTGGAGTGGCGCAACGAATTGCAGGAGGACTTCATCATCCTGAAGTCCGACGGCTTTCCCACCTATCACCTGGCAGTGGTGGCGGATGACCACCTGATGGAAATCAGCCACGTGATGCGGGCCGAGGAGTGGCTGCCCAGCACGCCGCGCCATTTGCAGCTCTACCGCGCCTTCGGTTTTCAGCCGCCGGAATTCGCCCACCTGCCGATGATTACCGGGGCCGACCGGGCCAAGCTGTCCAAGCGCCACGGCGCCACGGCCATTGGGGAGTACCGGGAGCAGGGCTATCTGCCGGAGGCTTTGCTCAACTTCATGGTGCTGCTGGGCTGGTCGCTGGACGGCAGCACCGAGGTTGCGCCGCTCCGGACGGTTATCGACAACTTCACCATAGACCGCATCACCAAGTCGGCCGCCATCTTCGACCAAGACAAGCTGCTCTGGATGAACGGGGTCTACATCCGCGAACTGCCCGCCGGGGAACTGGCCCGGCGGATGACGCCGTTCATCCCCCGGCAGTTGGATGCCGAGGAACAGGATTACCTGCGCCGCATCGCTCCGCTGCTCCAGGAACGGCTCAAACGGCTGGACGAGTCAGATGAAATGACGGCCTACTTCTTCGGCGAACTGCCGCCGGACTACGAACCGGCCGCACTGGTGCCGAAGGGCATGGACTCCGCCGGTGCGCTGGCCGCCCTGCAAACCGCGCTGGCGGGGCTGGCCGACAGCGCCGCCGCTGACGATTTCGGCCACGAAAAGCTGGAGGCGCTCTTGGGGGCCGTCGGCGAGGGGCTGGGGCTTTCCCGCCGGCAGTTCTTCGGGCTGCTGCGAACCGCGATTACCGGCCGGGCCGTGTCGCCGCCGCTGTTCGAGACTATGGAGGTTATGGGCCGGGAGCGCGTGCTGGCCCGCCTCCGGCTGGCGGCGCAAAAGCTGGGCGGAGCAGTCTGATACGGAGTAGCCTGAGAATGACGCAAGGGGCACAAACCGAGACTTCAGCGGGGAGCGATTTCATCCGCAGCATCGTCGCCGAGGATGGGCGCGCCAACAAGTTCGGCGGGCGGGTCATCACCCGCTTTCCGCCGGAACCCAACGGCTACCTGCACATCGGACACGCCAAATCCGCCTGCCTCAACTTCGGGCTGGCGGCGGAAAACGGCGGCCACTGCAATATGCGCTTCGACGACACCAACCCCGCCCGAGAGGAGGAGGAGTACGTCAACTCCATTCTGGAAGACGTGCGCTGGCTGGGCTGGGACTGGGGCGAAAACCTGTTTTATGCTTCGGATTACTTCGAGCAGCTATATGAAATGGCCGTTGACCTCATCCGCAAGGGCAAAGCCTATGTGGACGACCTCGCCTTTGACGAAATCCGGGAGTACCGCGGCACGCTCACCGAACCGGGACGGGAAAGCCCCTACCGCGAGCGTTCCGTAGGCGAGAACTTGGCCCTATTTCAGCGGATGCGGGCCGGGGAGTTCGAGGAAGGCAGCCGGGTGCTGCGGGCCAAGATAGACATGGCCTCCCCCAACCTCAACCTGCGCGACCCGGTGCTTTACCGCATCCTGAAAGCGTCCCACCACCGCACCGGAGACGCTTGGGTAATCTATCCGATGTATGATTTCGCCCACGGGCAATCGGATTCCATTGAGGGGGTCACCCATTCCATCTGCACCCTGGAGTTCGAGGGACACCGCGCCCTGTATGACTGGCTGCTGGACGAACTGGACATATACCACCCGCAGCAGATCGAGTTCGCCCGCCTGAACCTGACCTATACGGTGTTGAGCAAGCGGCGGCTCATTCAGTTGGTGGAGGGCGGCTACGTCAGCGGCTGGGACGACCCGCGTATGCCTACGCTGTCGGGCCTGCGGCGGCGGGGGTATACCCCGGAAGCCATCCGCGACTTTTGCGAGCGAATCGGCGTCGCCAAGCGCGACACTTGGACGGATATTGCGCTGTTGGAGCATTCAGTGCGGGAAGACCTGAATCGCCGCGCCCCGCGGGTGATGGCGGTGCTGGACCCGGTGAAGCTGGTCATCGAAAACTACCCGGAGGGGCAGGCGGAATACGTTCCGTCGGAAAACAACCCGGAGGATGCCGCCGACGGACATCGCCTGCTGCCCTTCTCCGGCACGTTGTACATCGAGCGGAACGATTTCGCCGAAGTCCCGCCCCGCGGCTTTCACCGCCTTTCGCCGGGCCGCGAGGTGCGGCTGAAGGACGCCTATTACGTCACCTGCACCGGCGTGGTCAAAGACGAAGCCACCGGCGAGATAACGGAACTGCGCTGCGTCTACGACCCGGACACCCGGGGCGGCACTTCCGCCGATGGCCGGCGGGTGCGCGGCACCTCGCATTGGGTGTCGGCGGAGCATTGCCTGGACGCCGAAGTGCGGCTCTACGAACACCTGTTTATGAAGGAAGACCCCAACGACACGCCGGAAGGAAGCGCGTTCACCGACAATCTTAACCCGAACTCTCTGCGGGTGATAACGGCCAAGGTGGAGCCGTCCCTGGCCGAATACCGGCCCGGCAAGCGCTGCCAGTTCCTGCGGCAGGGCTACTTCTGCGCCGACCCGGATACGCAGCCCGGCGCGCCGGTGTTCAACCGCACCGTAGCGCTCCGGGACTCGTGGGCGCGGCGGGGGCGATAGCTCCCGGCGGACGCGGCGAGTGGGCATAAAGCGACCGAGTTCTAGGATGCCGGAGACGAATTCGCCACTGCCGGCTGGCGAAATTCTGCAAGCTGCCGATGATCGGGAAGACGTTTGCCAATTGGCGGGCGGCGTCGGCATTCCGGGAGCGCGAGGACGCAACAGCGGCAAAACCATCCTGAATAAAGTCATCGGCTGGCAGCCGGGAATAACCGCGCGAGAAGGCATCAAGCGCACTTGCCGCTGGATCGCCGGTCAACCGGCCAAGCGCGGCGGCGGAAAAGCCGCCCTGTGACTGTCGAAAAGAGGGTAGTGAATGAGGATATGCTTCTGATTATCCCCCTCCCGGCCCAAGCCGTGTTGATACTAGGGCGTGTTGACATTTCAGCGTAGCCGGATGAGGGCAGCAGCGAAGTGCAAAAAACCCAGGCAGCGGCGGCTCGACTTCTCAAACCGGGTGAATACCCGCCGGTAACGCTTTATCTTCCCAATCAAGCACTCCACCGGATGGCGCTCTCCGTACAGGCGTTCGTCATACGCCACCAACTCTTTCCGGCGGGAACGTCCCGGTATCACCGGCGTCATGTCCTGGGACGGAATGTAGCGGCGCAACTCCCGGGCGTCATACCCTTTGTCTCCAATCACATATTCCCCGGTGCAACCGGCCAACAACGCCTCCGCTGGCGCAATGCCGTTCTCCTGTCCTCCCGTGAGAATGAATCGCAGGGGATTGCCCGGCCCGTCCACGGTGATATGCACTTTGGCGCTGAACCCGCCACGGCTGCGTCCCACGCTTGGGATGCTTGTCCGCCCCCCTTTTGAGGCGCGCCGGCGGCATGGTGTCAATTCCAATTCTGCCATATTGCCACTATACCAAAATGTCAACACGCCCTAGTATTGATGCCGAAGGATGATCCGGCGAGCGATATGAACGACAACAAAGAAACCGTCCAAGCCCCCGAATCTCAGCGGCCTGAAAGCCGGGCGCGGTATGCGTCCGCCCGCCCGCTGACGCCGCCCCCGCCGTCGGCCCCCGGTGAGTTTCTGAAAGCCCAGTGTCATCCGGTGCGCCTTGAGGCCGCCCGGCCGCCCGGCCCCGCCCCGGTAACCCCTCCTCCCGCGTCGGTTCCCGCCGAATTTCTGGCGAGCCAGCAATGGAAAGAACCTTCGGGGGAAGGCCCCGCCGGGTTGATGGAGAATTTCCTGGCGTCCGCCGCGTCTTCGTCACCGGGGGGGTATGATTCAGGGATCTGGCCGCTTCAGTGGCGGGAGGAAGAACCGGCCGCAGCCGGTTCGGAAAGCGTGGCGGATGCAGGCGAGCCGGTTCGCGTCCGGGGCGTCCCTTTGGCCCGCGGTGAGGAAATTATCCAAGCGCTGCTTCCCGGCGAGGGCCTGTCTGACACGCCCCCGCCCTCCGGTCAGGCGCTCATATTGACCAATCGCCGCCTGATCGCTTTCCGGGGAGCCGAGAGCTTCCGCGACACGCACATGACGAGAACATCGGGAATCAGCCAGTTCTCCGTCCGCACCGGCCAGCGCAACTGGACCGCCGTTCTGCAAGGGATCCTGATGATGGTCGGCGGCGGGCTTCTCTACTTGGTGGTCGGCTACTGGCTGGCAGGGCGGATCAGCGGGCCCAGCGTTCCGGTGCTGAACATTGACGTAGCGCCCCTCATCGCCCTGCTGATTCTGCTGGCCGGACTGCTGGTGTTTTTGCAAAACTACTTCGCCCGGCCCGAAGGCGCGGTGATCTTTAGAGGCACAGGAATTGAACTTGCGTTCCCCTTCCACGGCGCACTGGATGTGAAGCAGATATACGAATTCGTTGACTTGGTGCAAATGTCAACTCAACGGAACGGCGGCGGGCCTGATGCAGAAACGCTTGAGGAAGGCTAGGGCGTCTCAGCCCAGCGGCAGTCCAGGGTCAACGTCCAAGGCCATCGGCCACTGCTCGCCCCGCAGGTGCTGGTAGTAGGCGCAGGCCGCCACCATGGCCCCGTTGTCGGTGCAGAGAATGGGCGGCGGTATGATTACCGGCAGGGGCGACCGCCGCAGAATTTCTTCTCTCAGCCGCGCGTTGGCTATAACGCCGCCGCCGAGAACCAGGCCCTTCACGCCGTACCTGCGGGCCATATCCACCAGTTTGGCCGATATGACGTCTACCACCGATTCCTGGAAGGCCGATGCCAGTTCGCGGATGACTGCCGCGGTTGCATCGTCTTGCGGCGTCTCTTCCGAATCGGCCAGATAGACGCCCCGATCTTGCGCTTGGTGCAGCAGGGCCGTTTTAAGGCCGCTGAAACTGAAGTCGTGGGTGTCTCGCATCCAAGCGCGGGGCAGGGAAAACTCCCCGAGCGCGCCGTTGGCTACCCGCTGGATTTCCGGCCCGCCGGGGAAGCCCAGCCCCAGGATGCGGGCCGCCTTATCAAAGGCTTCCCCGGCCGCGTCGTCGCGGGTGCGCCCCACGAGCCGGTAGTTGCCATGCCCTTCCATCAGCAGCAGGTCGGTGTGCCCTCCCGAGGCGACCAAGCAGGCCAGCGGGAAGCCGGGGTCTTCCGCCGGGTTGGCCGGGGTCAACCACGATGCGTATATGTGGGCCTCCAGGTGGTTGACTCCGATTAGGGGTTTCCCCAGCGTGTAGGCGATGGCCTTGGCGGCGTTTAGCCCGGTTAGCAGCGAACCGGCCAGCCCGGGGCCGTAAGTGACCGCCACCACGTCCACATCCTCCAGCCCCAGACCGCAGGACTCCACCGCCCGCTCCAGCACCGGCGTCAGGTCCCGAACGTGCTGCCGCGAGGCCACCTCCGGCACCACCCCGCCGTAGCGGGAATGCAACTCCGCTTGCGACGAGATGACGTTGGAACGCAGCGCCCGCCCGTCCTCCACAACCCCGGCGGCAGTCTCGTCGCAGGATGTTTCGATGCCCAGAATCTTCAAAACCATGTGCCGGCCCGCCTGTCAAAAAGAGAATCGGGTAAACTGTGGCTCCAAACATATCATCGCGCTCCCGGAGATTTCAACGCGCCGCGCTCAACTTTACACCCCTATGGGCTGATGCTATCATTTTCATAGCACGGGCATACACTGAACCGGAAAACTAGGGAAAGCCACAGGAGGCAACGCGAGAAGATGGATGCCGGAGACTCATGGAGATGGGGCCTGCTTGCGCTATGTCTGATTTTATCCGCTTTCTTCTCGGCATCTGAAACGGCGTACAGCGCCCTCCCCAAGGCGCGCCTGCTTCACCTGCATCGGACCGGGCGAAGCGGCGCCAGCCGGGTTTTCACGCTGGTACAGCGCCCTGAGCGCTTCCTCGCTACCGTGCTCCTCAGCAACAACCTAGTCAACACCGCCGCCGCCGCTCTCGCCACTGTGCTTGTAGTGGATATGATTGGGGATCCTTCGGTCTCAGTCCTAGTATCCACGGTCGCCGTCACTCTTATCCTTTTGATTTTCTGCGAATCGCTGCCCAAGACCATCGCTTGGCACCGCTCCGAGATGGTGGCCTTCGCCGTTTCGCGCCCCCTGTATTTTGTTGGCCTTCTCCTGTCTCCCGCCGTGTCGCTGATTCAGGGGTTTACCATGCTGGTCAGCAGAACCCTTGGCATCGGCAGCTCCACCCATCACATAGGCGAGGAAGAGATACGCACCCTCATCGCCGCCGGAGCGCAGACCGGAACAATGGAAGCGGACGAAGCCGAACTGCTGGAAAAAGTGTTCCGCTTCGGTGACCGGCAGATGCGCGAAGTGATGACGCCGCGCCCTGAAATCGTCTGGCTGGAAAAGGGCGCAACCCTTTCCGAGTTTCTGCAAATCTACCGTGAGAGCAGCCATACCCGGTTCCCGGTCTACGAGGGTTCCAAGGAAAACGTGGTCGGCATACTTTCGATCAAGGACGTGCTTTCCCGCCTGAGCGCCGGTCAGATTACGCCGGAGAGCGATGTGACCATCCTGTTGCGGGATGCCTACATCGTTCCTGAAACCAAGAGTGTCAGCGACACTTTCGCTGAGATGCGGCAGGCCCGGCATACCGTGGCGTTGACTTTCGACGAGTTCGGCGGCATCGCCGGGCTGGCCACCACCAAACAGCTACTGGGAGTCATTGTTGGACAGGTTGGAGACGAAGAAGACAGCGCCCCCGAAGAGGCTTTCACGCCCCTGGGCCGCAACTACTATCGCGTTGACGCCGCAGTGGGCATAGCCGAGATTAACGAAGAGCTGAAGCTGGACATCCCGGAGGGCGACTATCAGACTTTGGCCGGCTTTATGCTGGCCCAATTGGGGCGCATCCCGGAAACCGGCGACGTAGTTGAGTACCGCGACTTGAGCATAACCGTCAAGGCTATGGACGGAGTGCGCATTGACGAAGTGGAGCTGGTGCGGTCTCCCCAAAGCGCCGCCGCAGAGGACAGCCGGTGAAGTTCTATCTGCTCCGGCATGGCGAGACCGAATGGAACAAGCTGGGCAAGTTCCAGGGGTTGACCGACGTTTCGCTCAATGAACGCGGCTTCGCCCAAGCCCGCGACTCGGCCCGCGCCGCCCTTGTTTGGGAGCCGTCTGTCCTGTACGCCAGCTCGCTCACCCGCACTGTTCAAGTGGCTGAGGAAATCCGCAAGATTACGGGCGTCCCTGTGGTTGCCCGCCCCGGCCTGCGAGAACTGAGCCTGGGCGACTTGGAGGGCGTTACCGGCGCTGAGATGAGGGCCGGCTGGCCTGAAGTCTACGAAACTTGGCGCAACAATCCGGCGGACGCGATGATGCCCAACGGCGAGTCGCTGACCCAGTTGCAGGAACGGGCCTGGCAGGCCATCCTCGAAATTGAGCAGGCCCACTCCGGCGATGCGGGGGTGTTGGTGGTCTCGCATAACTTCACCATCCGCACCATCATTTGCGCCATCCTTGACATACCGCTATACAACTTTCACCGTATGTCGCTGGGCCTCGGTTCCCTCTGCACCTTCGAGAGCGACGGGAACGCCCGCCGTCTCATTACATACAACTGCAACAGTCATCTGTCGCCCGAAAATCGCTAACGGGCGCGGAAATGTTCCCTTTCCCTCCGAGAGAGGGGTTAGGGTGAGGGCGCCCTTGGCAATGACTATGCCACACGCCTTGGAGCGGCAGGTTGCCGGTTCTCTGCGCCGCGCCGGTTTCTCCCCTGGCGGCGCGACGCTGGTGGTGGCGGCGTCGGGCGGCCCCGACTCCACCGCCCTGCTCCGCTGCCTTCACCGCCTGCGGGACGAACACAGTCTGAAGCTCCACGCGGCGCACCTGAACCATGATTTTCGCGGCGCCGAGGCCGACCACGACGCTGCCTTCGTGCAGCGTCTGGCCGACGGGCTGGGGCTGCCTTGCAGCATAGATAAGCAGGATCCCATCGTTTACCAGCGGGAACGCGGCGTTTCTTCCTTTGAGCAGGCCGCCCGCGAAATGCGCTACGCTTTCCTTTCCGCCGTAGCCGCCTCCGTCGGCGCAGCCGCCGCGGCCTTGGGACACACCGCCGACGACCAAGCGGAGACGGCGCTGCTTCACCTGCTGCGCGGCTCCGGGCTGCACGGTCTGCGCGGGATGGCGGAAGCGGCCCCTTGGCCCTGGCCTGAACCGCGGCCCGGCCCTCTGCTGTTCCGTCCCCTGCTGGGCGTTACCAAAGCCGCCGCCGCCGCCTATTGCCGCGCCTTGGGGCAGCCTTACCGCGAAGACTCCGGCAACTACTTGTGGCGTTTCACCCGCAACAAGGTGCGCCATGACCTAATGCCCCGCTTGGCCCGTGATTATAATCCCCGCGTCCGTGAAGCCTTGACCCGGCTCTCCCGCGCCGCCGCGGAGGAGGTGGACTATATCGAAGGCGAGCTGGCCCGCCGCTGGCCCGGCATCGCCGACGAAAGCGAGGGCGCGGTCGGCTTCAGCGCCGGGTCTCTGGCTGCCCTGCATCCGGCGCTGCAACGCCAAGCATTGCGCCGCGCCTACGCCGCAGTATCCGGCGACGCCCGCGGCCTGAGCGAAAGCCACCTGGAGGCCATGCTGCTGCTGTTGCGGCGGCAACGGGGCGGCCGCGCCATAGACCTGCCTCGCGGCGTCCGCGCCCGTTGGGAAGGGGGAACTCTGTTGCTGACCCGCCACGACAGCCCGCCTACCCTCCCGGAATTTACCGGCGAACACGCTATCCGCCTGCCTCAAACTCCCGGGGAAACTCGGCAGGAGGCCATCGGCGGTTGGCATATAATCCTGCAAGCCGTTGAACCGGGCCAGCCCAACCCCTACGCAGGCCAATATCCGCCGAAGTTCACCGTCCGCCTGAACCGCGACGCGCTGGGAGCCTTTGCGACAGTGCGAACCCGCCGCCCCGGCGACCGCTTCCGGCCGTCGGGAATGAGCGGAACCAAGAAGCTGCAAGACTTCTTCACCGACGCCAAAACGCCCCGCAAGCAGCGCGACCGCATCCCCCTGCTGGTCGGCGAACGGGGCATCGCCTGGGTGGTGGGCCACCGCGCCGCGCAGTGGGCCGCCACTGATGGTGACGCGCCGGGGCTGTGCGTTGCCATGCTTCCGGTTGGGCCATGAAATCAGATCCGGGCAACCGGGCACGCCATGAAACAAGACGCTTGCGAATTATTTGCCGGGACTCATCGCGTTTATATTAAGGGCATCCGAAACGCTGTAGGTCGCTTCAATGTTGGAATTGGCCTCTGGCAGCCGCCTTGAATCAGGTTGCTATGGATACTGAGGGTTGATAGCATAATGGAAATCCGCCAGCGGGAGAGCGTGTTATGGACTTGGGACTGACCGGCAGAGTGGCTGTCATTGGGGGCGGCAGCAAAGGCTTGGGGCGCGCCTGCGCCGATTCGCTGGCCCAGGAAGGAACCAGCCTGGCAATATGTAGCCGTAACGCTGAAGAGCTGGAGGCGGCCGCAGCCGAGATTCGCGCCGCCGCTGGCGTGGAAGTGCTGGCCGTTCCTGGCGATCTGTCCCGTTTGGAGGATATTCAGCGCTTGATACAGACTGCCGTTGACCACTACGGGCGGTTGGATATTGCCGTCGCCAACTCCGGCGGCCCCCCTTCCGGCCGGGCTGCGGACACCGGCGAGGAGACCTGGAGCCGCTCCATAGACTTGGCTTTGTCTTTCTTCATCCGCATGGGGCGCGAGGCCGCGCCGCACATGAGGCGGCAGAAATGGGGCCGCATCGTCAACATCCTCGCCTCCACCGTCTACCAGCCAATTGACAACCTGGCGACTTCCGGCGTCACCCGCATGGGCGCGGTGGCCTACGCCAAGAGCCTGGCCGACGAGGTGGGCCGCGACAATGTACTGGTGAACAACGTGGCGCCGGGGTTCCTGATGACCGAGCGGATGCATCACATCTTCGAGACCCGTTCGGAGGAGACCGGGCAGGACTTGGCAACAGTGCTGGAAGCCGGGGCCTCCCGCATCCCGGTGGGGCGGTTCGGGCGCCCGGAAGAATTGGGCGATTTCGTAGCCTACCTCTGCTCCGACAAGAACACCTATGTCACGGGGACTACCATTCTTGTTGACGGCGGCGTGGTGCGTTCGGTGATGTAGGACGAAGCGGGTCGTCCGGCAACGGGGCCGGGGCAGGATTGAATCCTGCCCCGGTCTTGTGCGCCATTTACCGCCGCGTCGTTACTTCAAGCTCTGCTCGAACCAAGCCAGTGCTTTGGCCCAAGCGTCCTGTGCCGCTTCGGGGCGGTAGCTGCCCCGGGCTTCGCAGTGGAAGCCGTGGCCTGCTCCGGCGTATTGGTGGAATTCATGGGCCTTGCCGAGGCGGGTCATTTCCGCGTCAATCTCGTTGACGAAGTCCGGGGTCGGGTTGGCGTCCTCTTCCCCGAACAGCCCCAGCACCGGGCAGTTGATGTTGCCCGTCTGCTCCAGCGGAGTCTGCCCGTCGCCCAAGGCCACCCCGATGTTGCCGCCATAGAACACCACCGAAGCCGATAGGTCGGCAATGTTGCAGGCTGCCAGATAGGCAACGCGCCCGCCGAAGCAGAATCCGACAATGCCAATCTTGTCATTGACGAAGGATTGGCTCTTCAGATAGTTCACCGCAGCGTTCACGTCGGCCAGGATGTCGATGTCGGTGCACTGCTGCATCCGGCTGATGGCCGGCGGGAACTCTTCATGCAGCCCGGTCACCATCCGCCCCTGCCGGTGGAACATGGCCGGGGCCAGCCCTACGTAGCCCTGAGACGGGAGCCGGTCGGCCACGGCTTGGATGTGCGAGTTGACGCCCCAGATCTCTTGAATCACGACGACGGCGGGATGGCTGCCGTCGCCTTCCGGTTGGGTCAGATACCCTTCCATAGCGCTGCCATCGGCAACGTTGATGTCAACCCAGCTTGCCGGCATTTCTGTTCTCCTGTATTTGGTCTTGGCGGCCAATATCCGAAAATATCCGAAGCCGCCCCTTGATGCCCGAATTTTACCATAGCAGAGGCGGACTGCCTCCCGCCCAACCCCTTGGCGCGTGGGCCAATCCATCCGGTTCACAGGCGGCAAAACGATGATTTTCGCCATCCTAAGGGGGCGGGTTTAAGCCTCGCCCCTTGTGGTTTTGTGGAAACGCCCCATCGGGATTACTCTCCCAGCGTCGCCGTCAGCACCCACATCGGGCGCGCGCCAACGTCGTAGGTGGCTAGGGGCGTCATCTCGCCGGTGTCGCCGTTGATGCTGTGGGAGGAGAGGCGGCCGGTGGCGGAGCCTGCTCCGAAAACGAACTTGCCCTGGGGGTCGAGGCTGAAGGCGCTGGGGACGGACTCGGTGGCGGCCCGGTCCGCGGCGGTCAGCGCGCCGGTCGCTGCGTCTACGGTGAAGCTGGCGATGCTGTTGTGGCCGCGGTTGGGGACGAACAGCAGGCTGCCGTCGGCGGTCATCTGTATTTGGGAGCAGGTGTTGCGCTCGGTGTGGCCCTCCGGGAGCGTCGAGATGGTCTGGAAGGCCGACAGCCTGCCTTCGGAGTCCATGTTGTAGGCAGTGACACTGCTGCCCTGCTCGTCGGAGAAATAGACTACGTCCAGCGACGGGTGATAGCAGTAGTGCCGCGGGCCTAAAAAGCCGTTCATCTCCAGCGTCAGCGGGTCATTGGGCGTCAGGCGGCCCGTGCCGGAATCGAAACGGAACTGGTAGATAACGTTGGGGCCGGGGATGTTCTTGGGCGGTTCCAGAACGTTGTCCTGTATGTAGGCGATGTGGGGAACATAGGCGAAGCGGTTGGAACGGTCGGTCAGGATGGAGTGGGCCCCGTCGGCAGTGGGCAGCCATTCGGTGGGCGGGCCGCCCAGCTCGCCGTCGGCGCCGATGGGGTGCACCCCGGCGCGCGCTCCGGCGTAGTAGGAAACGAGCAGGTGCCTGCCGGTGCGGTCGGTGGCGATGTAGGACGGGGCGTCTGCCACGTCCACCCCTCCGGTACGGGTCAGGCCGCCGGTGGCCGGGTCAATGCGATGGCTGGAGAGCGCAGGAACCTCGCGGTGTCCGACGTACAGCGTCCCCTTGTCGGGGCCGATAGCCAGCAGCGAGGGGCCGCCGGGCATATCGGTGTCGCACCGGTGGGTCAGCGCGCCAGTGTCAGCGTCCATAGTGTAGCAGCCAATCTTGTTGTCATCCTGGGCGGCGACGTAGACATAATGCGGCATTTTCTGCCTCCTTGCTCAAGAGTCCCCTCTTCATAGAGAGGAATTTTGTGGCGCTAGAAAACGGCGATGGGGTTGACCGGGGAGCCGGTGGTGTTGTGGAGGCGCAGAGGGCCAATGGAAATCAGGAACTCCCAGCGGTTGCGCTCGCGGCAGGCAGCGGCTACTTCTTCGAGGTTGGCGTTGTCCAGAATCCAGATGCCCATGGCCGTGATGCCCACCTGGTGAATGGGGCTGGGGACTTTCTCGTACTGGGGCGGGTTTACGTCGTTGCCTGTGTCGGTGCCCAGCATGGCGATGCCGCGCTCGTAGAACAGGGGCAGGCAGGATGCCTGGCAGGCGGCGGAGCCGGCCTCCCGGGGCCACGGCCCTTCCACGTTGCGGCGGTGAAGCTGGCCGGTGCGCACCAGCAGCACGTCGCCCTCTTCCGCCTTGAAGCCGCAACGCTCTTCGGCGGCCAGAATGTCGTCAATCATCACGCCCTCGCCCCGCTCAATCCAGTCAATGCCCTTAATCATTGGCACGTCCACCAGCACGGCGCGGGTGATGATGCCCTCCTTGGCTTCTTCCACGGATCCGAAGGTGGCGCCCATGCTGGTGGAGACCAGGTGGGCGGGCTTGCCGTTGTAGGTCTTGCCGTCCCAGAAAAAGTGGGCCAAGCTGTCCACGTGGGTCACGGTATAGCCGTGGAAAATCATGCCGAAGTAGTCGGTGGCGGCGGGGAAGGCGCGGTTGCTGACCTTCTGGCCGCTGGCCCAGCCCTCGCCGCTCTCCACCATGAAATGCACCGGAGGAACCGGCGCGTCCACGGTGGCCTCGAAACTTATAGTGCGGGCCATGGAGACGCGGACGCCCTCCTGCACCGTGGCGATGGCCTGCTTCACCTTTTCAGGCGTAATGAGGTTGGGGGCGCCCAGTTCGTCGTCATCCCCCCAGCGGCCCCAGTTGGAGAACTTGTCGAAATAGCTCAGAACTTCCTCTTCGGACGGAATGTTGGCCTGCGGCATATCGCAGCCTCCTTTGGGTTGATTGTTGTCAAGCAACGAGGTTACGGGGAGCGGCGATGGGTTCCTCCGGTTGGCGGACGCGGGCCTCGGCGGCGAGGCGCCCTGCTCACCCCGGCCCTCTCCTAGAGAGAAGGAACTTTGCCCTAGAGCGGCGGGGCGAGGCCAACGTCCAAGACGTGCTCGCACCAGCGGGCGGCGGCCAGCAGGCGCTCTTCGCGGAAAGGCGCGGCGATGAATTGCAGGCCCAGCGGCAGCCCCGACCCGGCCAGCCCGGACGGTATGGTGATGGTGGGCAGGCCGCAGGAGGTCCATGGGCCTTGAAACATGGTGTTGCCGGTGTTGGTTAAGTCGGCCAGCGCCGGGGTGGGAGTGGTTGGCGTGAGCAGAACGTCGGCGTTCTCGGCCAGTACCTGCATATCCGTGATGAATTGCAGACGCCGCTCCAGGGCGCCGGAGTATTCAACGGCGCCGGTTTCCAGCCCCCTGGCAATCAGCCGGCGCAACAAAGGACGGTATTCCTCGGAGCGGGTCTCGTACATTGGACGATGGAAGGCGGCGGCTTCGCAGCGCATTATTATGAGCTGGTCTTCGACGGCGGTGGCGAAACTGCCGGGAAGGGTTACTTCGTCCACCTCGGCCCCGGCCGCGGCCAGCCTTTCGAGCATGGCGCGGGTGTGACGCTGGGTTTCCGCGT
Source organism: Dehalococcoidia bacterium (assembly GCA_965213725.1). Taxonomy (GTDB): domain Bacteria; phylum Chloroflexota; class Dehalococcoidia; order Lucifugimonadales; family UBA3495; genus VXOI01. The sequence goes on along the minus strand of OZ243924.1, from coordinate 2,923,588 downwards.
CTGACTCTTCCATGAAGAAGGACGTGACCAGGCTGATGCGGGGCGGCGGGCCGTCTTCCAGCCCCGACAGGTAGTCGGCGGCGGGAAAGCGGGCGCACACCGGGTCGTTGGCGTCCGGGCCGGCCATTATTTGCAGCAGCAGCGCGGCATCTTCCACCGAGCGGGACATCCAGCCCATGGTGTCCAGCGACCAGCTAACCGGCACCACCCGGTAGCGGCTCACCCGTCCGTAGGTGGGCTTGAGGCCGACCACGCCGTTGTAGGACGCCGGACGCAGCACCGAGCCGACGGTCTGCGAGCCTACGGCCACGGGACACATCCGCGCCGCCACCGACACCGCCGAGCCGCTGCTGGAGCCGCCGGGAGTGTGGGCCGGATTCCAGGGGTTCAGGGTTGGCGATGGGTCAAGGCAGGCGAACTCGGTGGTCACCGTCTTGCCCATCATAATAGCCCCGGCCCGCTTCAACCGGGTCAGCACCGCGGCGTCATGCTCCGGCACGAAGTCGGCGTACACCTGCGAGCAGGCGGTGGTGGGGATTCCGGCGGTGTAGAAGATGTCCTTGACGCCCACCGGCACGCCGTGGAGCGGGCCGATGGCGTCGGAGGGCAAGGTGTCCAGCTCCCGTTGCCGCTGCTCGGCGTCGGACAGGACGGTCTCGCGGTCTAGGTACACCCAGGCTTGCAGCGATTCCAGCGCATCGGTGCGGGCCAGCAGCGCCTCGGCAACATCCACCGCGCTGATTTCGCGGGCGCGGATTCGGCGAGCCGCTTGGGCGGCAGTAAGTTCGTGCAGTTCCGGCATTATATCTCCTGTTCAATCACGGGGTAGTATCGTTCAGCCTCTCGATCAGCACATCGCCGTCAACCCTTACTCTGATGGTGAGTTGGCTATGCTCCAGCAGGCGCATACCCAAAAGAGGAGTGCCGCCGGTTTCGAGGATCTGGATCAGACGGGGCCGGTTGTGCCATAGCACGAACCCGTTCCAGACGTTTACCTCCTCCTGAACACCGGTCGCCAAGGTTATAGAGGTCTGGAGATCCAATTCCAAGTCTAACTCGTCAATGATCTCAAGGGGCAAGGTCATATTTCCGTTAAACCCGGTGTCGACAACCACGTCCACAGGGTGTAAGCGGCCTCGATAGTCTATCATCTCCAGCTGTATCCGGGCCTGCCTTCGACTGTCCACTCTTCCTTCAATCACTGGATGCTCCCCGGTATCCAGCCAATGTGATAGGCGGAATCGCAACCGACTCTGCCGCCATAGCGAACGGAATTGGGACGCCGTTCACGCAAGCGTAAGGATGCCACGAGCATTTCCTGGTCTATCTCGTGGTCACCGCTTTCGATGTCGATGACAATGAACTTCCCGTTTTCCAGGGGTTCCACCGACGCCTTTATCTGCTCTGCGTAAATCTTTTTTCCACGTTCGCATACCTTGCCTTTGCTGTATTTCGGAGCGGCGGCAACTCTTTGGACTACCCTTCCAAGGAATTCTTCATTTTGCCTGACGTAAAAGGCCGTCTTTGCTGTATACTTTAACGCGTTCTGGAGCTTGTCCGAAAATTCTGAGCGATTGATGCGTTCCCCAGCCCAGGCGACAGGCCGACGATGCGGGAAGGGACAGCCATCTCTATGGTTTGGGGCGTAGTAATACGGCAAATCGACCACTCTGCCGTAGTATAGCCATTGGGAATCGGAATCGGGTGTGACAACGCAGTCGCCAACTCCCATTTCAAGAAACAGCCAGAGCATCCCCACATTCGCGCCAACAACGTATGGCGACTGATCCGGGTGAGCTTGGCGGTACATTTCCGTAAGCTCATTCTTTGTTTTGACCTTCGACAGATCATCCCCTCGCAACCACCCGGCGCCAACATAACCGCCGTCAACAAAGTGCCTAGTGTACTTTCCGTAGTGAGAGCGAATCACCCAGATGTTTGTCATGATCTGCCTCCACAGCAAGGGAGCTTGCCACAAACCCCTTAAATCAGCGGCCGCCGCGTATGCCACTCCGTGGCCTGCTCGTAGGCATACGCGGCGCGTAACACCGTTGGCTCGTCAAAGGGCCGGCCCACCAGTTGCAGGCCCACCGGCAGATTGTCCGACGTGAAACCGCAGTTGATGGACAGCGCGGGAACGCCGGCTACGTTGAAGGGCGAGGTATACGTGCGCCTGCCGCCCAGCATGGTCAGAAAATCTTCCTTGCCGTTTCTGGAAAGGCCGGCCTCCACGGGTATGGGCGTTGCCGGCACCGACGACGCGGGCAGCACCAGCACGTCCACCCGTTTCAGTGCGTCCAATATCTCGGCGCGGAGCATCTGGCGGAGCCGGGCGGCTTTCTGGTGGGCTTGGGCCGACACCAGGGCGCCGGTCAGCGGCAACATCCACCGCGCTGATTTCGCGGGCGCGGATTCGGCGGGCCGCTTGGGCGGCAGTAAGTTCGTGCAGTTCCGGCATTATTTCTCCTCGATTTCCAAAGAGCCTGGCGGATACCCGAATTTGGTTACCACTGTCCAGCAGACTTGCTTAACTCCCTTTCCACTACCGCTTTTAACCCAGATTCCTGTATCACCTATTGGCCAGGAGGGTTTACTGAATTCGCTCTTCGATTCCTTGAACCAACCCGGCATCCCTTCAAGGAAGTGGTGACGGAAATCCTCCGGGTGCCGTTGTGTCATCAGGAGACAAACGGATGTTAGAAGGTCTTTCCACGACTTTTTTACACATCTGTGGATCGGCGGCTCACCTCCGAGACTGAGTGAAAACCCCACGGGTTTCAGAGGTTTAGCCTTGACCGGTATTGGGGAGATCAATTTATCGATTCCTCCTTCTCTTAGAAATTTTTCAATGAGCCGGTCATTAGGATCGATTCCAGATTCTTGAGTAAGGAGTTTCAAGACCTCAATCTTAATTTTGCGTTCGCTTGCAAGCGCATTGAATGCATCAGCCAAGCCCTTCATAACAGCGAGTTCGCTTTGCTTTTCCTTGTATAACGTCTCTGCTCCTTTAAGTGTCTTGCTGACAGCTTGACTACTCGACAGGTTTTCTCGACCAAGGAACTGGCGGAAGTCCCTTTCCACTTCTGCTGGTTCATCGGCGATGATGTCAAACTCGATGAATCTTCTGAGCTCTGCTTTTTTTCCTCGCTTAGCAGTGGGAGTGGGTGGCAAGTAAACCCACCAATGTCCCCCGTTAGTCAAGACAGCGAGGCTAGGCTTGCCGGCACGGCAATAACCTTCTATCTGTTTCTCCCAGAAATTTAGGTCAACACCGCCAGCCTTAGCCTCGACAAAAACGCGGTTGGTGTCGTCAATTCGGAGAGCGTAGTCAACTAGCCCTTTGTCGGTGGGATGCTCGGGTTTCACTTCCGTTATGTCCTCTGTATCCCAGCCGACACGCTTTAGCAGGGGCAAAATAGCCCCCTGTTTAATTGCATTTTCACCGAGGGTCGCCAATGAAAAGCCTTTGATTTTGACGAGGGCCGCCTCAAACTCTGCGCTCATCGCAAGTCCTCCCTGTTGGCGGTACTTACATCCTGAAAATCCCACAATCCGGTAAATCCTGATTCAGACAATCTCAGGCGGCCGCCGCGTATGCCACTCCGTGGCCTGCTCGTAGGCATACGCGGCGCGTAACACCGTTATCTCGTCAAAGGGCCGCCCCACCAGTTGCAGGCCCACCGGCAGATTGTCCGACGTGAAACCGCAGTTGATGGACAGCGCGGGAACGCTGGCTACGTTGAAGGGCGAGGTATACGTGCGCCTGCCGCCCAGCATGGTCAGAAAATCTTCCTTGCCGTTTCTGGAAAGGCCGGCCTCCGCGGGTATGGGCGTTGCCGGCACCGACGACGCGGGCAGCGCCAGCACGTCCACCCGCTCCAGTGCGTCCAATATCTCGGCGCGAAGCATCTGGCGGAGGCGGGCGGCTTTCTGATGGGCTTGGGCCGGCACTAGGGCGCCGGTAAGCAAGCGTACCCGGTTGTTATGGTCGTACATTTCGGGGTGGTTGCGCAGACCTTGGCGATGCACCGCCGTAGCGTCCACGTATATCAGGGTGGTGGATATGGCCGCCGAGTTTGCTATGAGGGGAATGGAAACATCCTCTACTTCCGCGCCCAGCTCCCCCAAGTGGGCAACGGCCCGCGTTACGGCGTCGCGCACGTCCGCCTCCACGCCGTCGGCATTCACCCGATCGCTGATTACGCCAACCCGCAGGCCGCCTATGCCGGCATCCAAGCCGTCGAGGTAGTTGGGCGCGGGCGCATTGCGGGTATAGGGGTCTTTGGGGTCATATCCGGCGATGGCGCCCAGGGTGGCGGCGCAGTCGGTAACGGTGCGGGATATGGGCCCGGCGGCGTCCATTGACCAAGTGGAGGCCAGCATCCCATAGCGGCTGACGAGACCCCAAGTGGGCCGGATACCCACCAGTCCGCAAAAGGCGGCGGGGCCGCGTATGGAGCCGGCGGTGTCCTCGCCTAGCGATGTGGCGCACAGGAAGGCGGCGGTGGCCGCGCCGGACCCGCTGCTGGAGGTGCCGGGGTTGCGGGACAAGTCCCACGGGTTGCGCGGGCGGCCATAGGGATGATGAAAGGCGTCGCCCATGGCGAACTCGCTCATGTTGAGCTTGCCCAGCAGCACTGCCCCGGCTTCTTTCAGCTTGCTCATTACGGTGGCGTCATAGTTCGGCACGTAGTCGCGGAGAATTTCCGAGCCGCCGGTGGTAGCGACGCCCCTGGTGCAGAACTGGTCCTTGACCGCCAGCGGGACTCCGTGCAGCGGCCCGCGATATTGGCCTGCGGCAATTTCCGCTTCGGCTTGGCGCGCCTCCGCCAATGCCTGTTCGGTTGTGACCGTGATGTAAGAATTCAGCGCCGGGTCCACCTGCTCGATGCGGGCCAAGTAAGCCTCGGTCGCCTCAACCGGCGACACCTCCCGCGATTTAATCAGCCCGGCCAGTGCCAGGGCGCTGAGAAAAGGAATTTCGTTGCGTTCCATAACTGAAACCTTAAGTTGCGGTTGGATCTGGGCCTAAATGCGCCCGGGAGCAGTCCAATTGTGCCGTTGGCGTTGGGCTATGTCAACGCGAAGGTGAACCATCCGCCCGCGCCGGGTTATAATCAAGGGGCGGCCATCGGAATCAGCGGGGCCGCCGGAGGGTAGGGCTATGAGCTTCACCGGCGTTGTAATGGCCGCGGGCGAGGGCCGGCGGATGCGGTCTCGAACTCCCAAGCCACTTCATCGCGTCTGCGGCAAGGAAATGGTGCGCTATCCGGTGGAGCTGCTCCGTGCGGCCGGGGCCGGGCGGGTGGTAGTGGTGGTGTCGCCGGGGAATCTGGAGGCTGTTAAGACAGTTTTGGGGGATTCAGTGGAGTACGCCGTTCAGCCGCAACCCGACGGCACCGCCGGGGCGCTGGCCTGCTGCGCCCCGCTGCTGGAAGGACAGACGGAACGGGTATTGGTTACCGGCGGCGATTCCCCGTTGGTAAGCGCCAAATCCGTTGCGCGTCTGCTGGATAAGCACGCCGCCCACGCCGCCCGGATGACCCTGCTGACCGCGGCTGCCGAGGGAAAAACCGATTTGGGCCGGGTAATCGTAGAGAGCGGCAGGGTGAGGGGAATCATTGAGGCCGCCGACATTGCAGGAGAACCGGATGGAGCGGCCTTCGGCAAGGCCGCGCCGGACGGGGTGGAAATCAACGCCGGGGTATACTGCTTCGAGGCGGAATGGATGTGGCAGGCGGTCAAGAAAGTCAGTCCCAGCCCCTCGGGCGAGCGCTATCTCACCGCACTGGCGGCCATGGGGGCGGAAGGCGGCGCGGGAGTGTTTGCCGTCGGCGCCGCAGATGCGCAGGAAGCCATGGGCGTGAACGACCGGATGCAGTTGTCCGCGGTGGAAGAGGCGATGAGACGCCGTATCCGGGAGCGTTGGATGCTGGCCGGAGTCACCATGACCGACCCGGCATCGGTTTACATCGACGCCGACGTTGCCATCGGGATGGACACCGTGATACTGCCCAACACGATGCTCTTGGGCCGGACGTCCATCGGCGAAAACTGCGAAATCGGCCCGAACTCGATCATACGCGACACGGTCGTGGGCCGCGAGTGCCGGGTCACGTCATCGGCCTTGGAAGAGGCCGTGATGGAAGACCATACAGACATCGGCCCTTTCAGCCACCTTCGGCCTGGGGCGCACCTGGAGTCGGGCGTCCATATTGGCAATTACGTTGAGGTAAAGGAGAGCCGGTTCAGAGCGGGCGCGGTCATGGGGCATTTCGGTTATGTCGGCGATGCCACCATCGGGGCCAGGGTCAACGTGGGCGCGGGCATGGTCACCTGCAACTACGATGGAAAGGACAAGCACCGCACGGTAGTGGAGGATGACGCTTTCATCGGCTGCGATACGATGCTGGTTGCGCCGGTGACGGTGGGCGAGGGTTCGGTAACCGGCGCGGGAGCGGTGGTTACCAAGGATATCCCGCCCGCTAGACTGGCAGCAGGTGTGCCTGCTACTATAAAGAGGAACCTGCAATAGCCCGTCCTCTCCACAGTGGCCCCGGGAAGGCGCCGAAGCGCCGGCCACCCTGAGTTTCGGGAGATTAAGAGGATTGGAAACAGATAACGCGCCCCCAGGTTTATGCAGCCCGGCCTTTCCTTCGGCGCGATGCCGTCAGAGCCTGCCTTGGAACTCGTCCGCTTCGTCATTCCGCTCATTACGTCCCCGCTGCACCTCCACTTTCAGCGCACTTGTCCTCCCTAGCGAGGCATCGCTATGACGCCCTTCAGATGGCTGGATAGGATGCTGGGGGGAAAGGGGCGAAAGAAGAGGCCACGGCGCCGCACGCCGGAAGCGGGGGCCGCCGCCAACAGTTCGGCGGCCCCCGGCGCCAATGGCAGCGTCTCGCCGGAAAACGGCGCCGGATTGAACCCCCCGCCGGATGAGCCGGCCATTACGGAAGAGGAGCTGAGCGGCCTGGACCAGCGGGAGCGAGAGATGCTCCGCTCCATCATCGAGCTGGACTACACCACGGTGAGGGAGGTGATGGTGCCGCGGCTTGATATGGTAGCCATAGAGGCCGGGGCATCGCTGAAGGAGGCTGCGGCAACCATTGTCGAATACGGACATAGCCGTATTCCCGTGTATGTCGAGACCATAGACGACGTTCTGGGCATAGTCTACGTCCGAGACCTGCTGGCGGCCATCGCCAACCCGCAGGGCGAAAGCGATTTAAGGTCGCTGACCCGCCCGGCGTTCATCATTCCCGAAACCAAGCGGGTTGACGAACTGCTGGAAGAGTTCCGGCAGCGCCGCACACAGATCGCCATAGTAGTGGACGAGTACGGCGGGACCGAGGGGCTGGTGACATGGAGGACGTGCTGGAGGAAATCGTAGGGGAGATTGAGGACGAGTTTTCCCGGGTCCGCGAGGCGGAGATTACCCGGGGCGAGGAAGGAGTGGTCTACGTCAGCGCCGGCTTGAGCACGGAAGAGGTGCAGGCCCTTTTCGGGGTTAGCATCGAGAGCGACGATTTTGACACGGTGGGGGGATTCGTCTACCACAACTTGGGGCGGATCCCGCACGTTGGCGATGTAGTAGAGAACGGGGAGCTGCGTGTAGAGGTGGTGGCCGTGGCGGGAAGAAGGCTGAGGACACTGAAAATCAGCTACGCCGCGGGCGGTTCAGCCGGTGATTCGGGCTAAGCCGCCTTTTTCTGACCAGCCCGCCGATTTTCTAAATTCTCTTCCTGGTTTCCCCGGAAGCCTCCGCGCTGCGGGTTGGCTTACCGGGGAGCAGGAACCTCACTTCACCACCGCCCGACTGTTCCCCGGAGCGTTCAGGGACTACTAGGGGAGGCGCTTGAATTTGCGCCAATCTTTGCCTTTAAGCGGGCCAAAGCCACCGTTCAGCGAGTCCTAGGGGTGTTCATTGCCCCCGGAGTAATAGGCTCGTTGAGGTAGATGTCGCCGTTCCGTATCTTTATGTTGAACCCGCACGGTGGATTGACGCAGACCCATGCCTTGAAATGGACTGCGGCCCCTTGTCCGCCGTAATCCGACAGCGGAACCAGGTAGCCTACGTCGCACTTCAAGCACTTCGGGATAGTCATTTCTCCCACAAGAACCTCCTCCCTCACTTACGACTGAGGCGAGTATAGCGTCCGATTCGCTGGGGATACAACAAAATCGGCAATCTCTATCGCCAATTTTAACGGAATCAGCAGACATAACACTGCATTCTCAATTCTCAATACATTATGTCTGCTGACTTTGCGAAAGCAAAGGGCGGGCTTGAAACCCGCCCTTGTCGCGCCTGACGCACTCTCAATTGAATTAGTTGCTGTCCTTAATCCGGTCGTCGCATTCGAGCTACTCCAAAAAATCGCGGAGCTTGCGGGAGCGAGTGGGGTGCCGCAGCTTTCGCAGCGCCTTGGCTTCAATTTGGCGGATTCGCTCCCTGGTAACCCCGAACTCGCGCCCGACTTCCTCCAGGGTGCGGCTGCGCCCGTCTTCCAGCCCGAAGCGGAGTTGCAGCACGCGGGCCTCCCGTTCGGTCAGGGTATGCAGCACCTCGTACACCTGCTCCTTGAGCAACTGGAAGGAGGCTGCGTCGGCTGGCGCCGGAGCATTGCGGTCTTCGATGAAATCGCCGAGATGGGAGTCCTCTTCCTCGCCGATAGGGGTTTCGAGAGACACCGGTTCTTGGGAGATTTTGAGGATTTCCTCCACTTTCTCCGGCCCAATCTCCATGGCTTGGCCTATTTCCTCCGGCGTCGGTTCGCGGCCGTATTCCTGTAGCAGCCGACGGTGCTGGCGCATCAGCTTGTTGATGGTCTCAACCATGTGAACCGGGATTCGGATGGTGCGGGCCTGGTCGGCGATGGAACGGGTGATGGCCTGCCGAATCCACCAAGTGGCGTAGGTGCTGAACTTATAGCCCTTGCGGTAGTCGAACTTTTCCACCGCCCGTATCAGGCCGATGTTGCCTTCCTGAATCATATCCAGCAGGGCCATGCCGCGGCCGATGTACTTCTTGGCAACGCTGACCACCAACCGCAGGTTGGCCTCGGTCAAGTGGGACTGCGCCCGCTCGCTTTCCGAAGTGACGCGGTTGTAGTGCTGCCGCAGCAGGGGGTCGAGCCTTTGCAGCCGCGCCAGATGCTCCGGGTCTCCCAGCGTGCCGCTCAACTCCGTCAACTGGCAATCCCTGAGAGCATCCACAGTCTGGGGCGACAACACCCAAGAGCTGAGGGAAAGGTCCAGGACCCTGCGGTAAATGTCCTCCGCGGGTTCGTTCATCTCTTCGGACAGCCGCCCCAGCATCTCCTGAGAGACCTCGGCATCAATGGCATCCCGCAGTTTCTTGTTGCCTATAACCTGAGACAGAGCCGGATTCACCGGCAACAAATGCGGGTTCAGATCCGCCCGCAACTCCGGGTTCTGCTCCAGCATCTGTGACAGAGCCGGGTTGAAAGGCAGCACCGCGCTCTTGATGGCCTGCTGCAACTCCGGGGACATTGCCTCCTTCAGATCCGGCATTTCCAGGATTTCTGACAAGGTGGGATTGAAGGGTTCCGGTTCCGGCTGCGGTTCGGGCGCCGCGGCTTCAGGCTGCGCCGCGGGCGGTTCATCGTTGTCACCGGGCGGCGCTTCCGGGCGGAAAGCATCCCGCAGCACGGTCTTTATGGGATTGTCCACTTCCGGGTTGTTGAGAATATCATCCAGTGCGGGGCTGGCCGGCAGAATTTCCTTCCGGTGAAATTCCCGCAGTTCGGCCTTGACGTGCTCGTTCACATTCGGGCTGTCCAGTATTTCGTCCAGCGTGGGGTTGGCGGGCAGAACTTCGCCGCCCTCTGCCGAGGCGATGTCATCCTCGGCTGAATTGACGAGGGAATCCCGGTATTGCTCCAAGCCGTGTTTGATATCCTCGCTGGCTTCCACATCTTGGCTGCCCAGAATGTCGGATAGCGTGGGATTGCCGGGCAACTTTCCCTGCTCTTTGGACTCCCTCAGCCATTCCCTGATAGCGCCGTCCAAATCCGGGGATTCCAGGATTTCGTCCAGAGCGGGATCTCCCGGAGCAGCGGGGGCTTCGCCTTCGGCGGGGGCCACCCCCATTTTCGCTCGCAGCTCCGGCAGTTCCAAAAGCTGCGACAGGGTCTCGTTGTAGCGGCCCCGGAAGTCTTGGGCCAGGGCGCTGATCAGCGGTTCGGCCTCAATCAGGCGCCTGATGAGCCGGGCGGAAATCTGCCAGGGCTTGGGGTTTTCGCCCAGCTCTTCGTTCAGTTCGGACTTCACGCCCTGCAAGTGCTTGCCGCCCTCCAACTGGCGGGCCAGCTTTCGCTCGTCGGCAGAGGTCAGCAGGCGGACGCGGCCTATCTCTCGCAGATACATACGCACCGGGTCGTCAAGCACTTCCATAGACTCGGCGGCTTCAGGCCCGCGTTCGGTATCTTCGGCCTCGGCATCGGGCGCAGCGCCGTCGGGCGTGTCCGTACCGCCTTCGGCGTCGGGCGTGTCCCATTGCTCCTCTTCATTCGCCACGGTTATGGGAACCGGGCGCGGGCCAGCCATTTCCTCGCCGTCTTCGGACGCATCGTCTTGGACGGCATCCACCTTGCGAAAGATGTCGATTATAGGATCGCGCTCTTCGACTTCCTCTGCGGGCTGCTCCAGATAATCTTCCGGGTTCAATTCCCTTGCGGCGTGTCGTTGACTAACCATGAAAACTCCTTACGTGGACTGGCCCAATGGATAGGAACCGCCGTCCGGCCTACCGGAAGCGGTTCCGGCTGCGGGTTTCGGCATCCTTCATACGCCGGTTGACTGCCACGGTATCCCGCAAGTCTTCGGCGTCAAGGTCGGGCGGGGACTCATGGAAGCGGATTTGTTCTTCCGCCTTCAGCCGGCGCAGGCTGCGTTTCTCCAACTGCGTTACTACGTCGCCCATCGCCTGTCGGCGCTTGACAAAATCCATGGGCGGCAACGGCTTCTGCCGCAATGCTTCCCACTGTTCTCTGACTCCCGGTGGGGCATTGTCCCAGCTATCTATTTCAGCATAGTCCCCCGAATTCAGGCAGCCGCCGAATATCTCCCGGTTTTCGTGCCTCCAAAAGTGTTCGGGCGTCAACGGTTCGGCATACTCGCTCAGGTCGGGATAACGCATCAGCAGGGCTAGGCAATACTCCTCGACCGGGTCATGCTCCATCCTGGCGAAGGGCGATGTTGCCGCCGTCTGCTCGGGCGGCGGCTGTCGGCTCTGGGGCGCCCTGGGCCTTCGGGCCGCCGCGGGCCTGCCGACGCTGGCCAGCAGCGTCTCCGGGGTTACGTTCAGCTCCCCGGCCAGCTTCTGAAAATAATAGTCCTGCTGCGGGGCGTCCGGCACTGCCGCAATCAGCGGGAAAATAGCCTCGGCGATGGCGGCCTTGCCCTGCGACGTTGACGGATCAATGCTGGCGGTGGTGGCGGAAATAAGGAAATCCAGCAGCGGCCTGGCTTGTTCCACCAGCCGGCTCCACTCGGCGGGAGAGCGGCGAATTACTTCGTCGGGATCCTGTCCGGGGGGCATGGCGGCGATTCGGATTTCGGGATTGTCCGGTCGTTGCAGCAACATCGTGCCGCGGGATTGCCCGGCTATCCGGCTCTGGTAGATGCGCCAAGACGATTCCAGGCTCCGCAAGGTGGCCTGCTGCCCGGCTGCGTCTTGGTCGAGGGCCATGGTCACCCGGCCCGTAATCCGGCGTATGGCGTCCACCTGCGGCTCGGTGAGGGCGGTTCCCATAGACGCCACCACGTTGCGGAAGCCGGTCCGGTGGGCGGCTATGGCGTCCATGTACCCTTCGACGATGACTGCGCCGTTCTTCCTGATGTCATCCCGCGCCCGGTCCATGGCGTAGAGAATTCGGCTCTTGTCGAACACCTCGCTTTGGGGCGAATTAAGGTACTTGGGTTCGGAATCGTCCAGAGAGCGCCCCCCGAAACCGGCCAGCCGGCCCTCGGCATCGCGGATGGGAAACATCAGACGGCCGTAAAACAGGTCGCGTTGGCGGCCATCGCCGCCTTCTCGCACCACTCCGGCGGCCGCCAACTGCGGCGCGGAGAATCCCTCGCGGATTAGGTGGCCTCGCAGAGCCTCGCCATCGGAAGGGGCCAGTCCTATCTGAAATGCGTCGGCGGCGTTCCGGTCAAGGCCGCGGCCTTCCATGTAAGAGCGGGCGCCGGCGCCCTGGGTTGACGCGAGGAAACGCTGGAAGTAGGCGCGGGCGGCTTCGTTTATCTCGTAGGCCGTAGGGTCAACGCGGGATTCGCGGCGTTCCTGCAACTGCACCCCGGTCTGCCGGGCCAACTGGCGGATGGCCTCGCCGAACTCCAGGTTCTCGGCGCGCATCACGAAGGTTATGGCGTCGCCGCCGGTGGCGCAGGCCCCGAAGCAGCGCCACGACTGCCGTTCGGGGAACACATGGAACGAAGGCGTGCGTTCCTGGTGGAAGGGGCAGTTGCCCTTGTAGCTGCGTCCCGACCGTTGCAGCGACACACGCTGTCCGACGACTTCCAGTATGTCCAAGCGGGCCTTGATGTCGTCAACAACGGTCACAAACAGCCCTCCAAAAACCGGGGGCCATTACGCGATGAGCGCAATAGGCCAAGGATATTATATCAAGTTTCCGGCAGAGGAGCAAACCGGGCTCGGTGTGTATTGTTGGCAACAGTTATTATTGCATCAGGCCCAGCCGCAGGCAGACCAGGGCCACCGAACCCGCCAGCATCGCCCCGTCCTTGCTGTACCCTTTCGTCTGCCGCATCAGCCGGTTCAGCCTGCCCCGCAGCCGGGAATGCAGACCCTCGTTCCGGTTCACCGGCCCACCCTTGCCCACCGTGTGCCGCTCCGGCGGCAGCCAGGCCCGGTACACCACATAGGCATCGCTACAGTACGTCTCCGCCTCCGGCAGCCGCCCGTACAACCGCAAAAAGGGCGCCTCACTGCGGTCTCCCGCCTCAAAGTCTATCCAGCGGCTGCCGTCCGCCTCCGGCACCACCGCCGTCCAGATCCAGCAGTCCTCCCGCCGCTTCCCCCGTCTGATCCCCCGGTAGGGCCACATCTCATCCCAAGACACCGCCGCCGACCGTCGGCCCGCCTTCCCCTCGGCGCGCTGCCGGTTCCCCTCGGCGCCGGCTCATGGCCTGGCGCCCCCTTTTCACCCACCCCAGCACCGCCGGGGCGCTGTACCCCAACACTCGCCCAATGGCCCTCAGACTGCTGCCTTCGGAATACATCCGCAAGGCCCGCTCCTTCACCGCCGCTCCGGGCCGGAGGTAAGCCCCGCCGGGCTGATAACGTCGGCCGCAGTCCCCGCAACGGTAACGCTGCATCCCTTGATTGAAGCTATGCTTGGACCTCCGGTTGGAGCCACAGTCCGGGCAACTGATGCCGTGGCGGGAAACTCTGGGAAGGGCCATCATCCTGCCTCCTGCAACCGGCTTGCCTCTATTCCAACCTATTACCAACAAATGTTGAGAATACCCTGACGCCCGAAGGCTTGTCTAACCCGCACTCGATAGATATAATGGTCAGGTAGCGACGTTCCCGGTATTCACCGGGGGCTGTCGTACCGGAGCAGGAGATCCCCCGTGGGCCTGTAGCTCAGGCGGTTAGAGCGCGGTCCTGATAAGACCGAGGTCGTTGGTTCGAGTCCATCCAGGCCCACCAAGCTACATCAATCAAGCGCCTTCTCTTTGCGGTCCGGTTGGATTTGCAACTTGTCTACATACCGGAAGGGGCCAGCCGGAAGGGGCCTGCCGAGCTTTTCCATGTTGCAGCATACCCATTCCGGCTTCGTGCGGTATTCTTGGGAAGCAGCGTCACCGAATCGGGCAATTGGGTTTCGAGAAAGGCTGTATCCTCGCACTCCCCAAGTGTTCGCCTCATCGAGCTTGGACAGTTGCCTGGATGCGAGTCAAGTTGACATAGCCCGAAAATCTCCCTGAATTGAACTGTACCGGCAATAGTGGCAGAGTCAGAAAAGTGAAGATAACGGTTTTAGGGCTTGGGTATGTCGGCGCCGTCGCCGCCGCCGGGCTGTCGGTGGCCGGACACGAAGTCTTGGGCGTGGACATAGACGGAAAACGCATCGAATCCCTTAGCGCAGGCATGATGCCCCACTACGAACCGGGGCTGGAAGATTGGGTGGCTTCGGGGCTGCGGGCGGGCAATCTCCGTTTCCGGCACCGGGACGACGTAGCTGAAGACTTGGGCGACATTGCCATCATAGCCACCGGCACGCCAACCACCCGTGGAGGAGCCGCCGACCTGCAACAGGTCAGGACGGCCATATCCTGGATAAAGTCCGCACGCCGCCGCGAGCTGACCGTCGTGATGAAAAGCACCGTTCCCCCCGGCACCGGCCGGAGAATCGTGGAGCGGGAGCTGGCTGGAACCGGCATCCGCTACTTGTCCAACCCCGAGTTCCTGCGGGAGGGACAGGCGGTATATGACTGGCAGTTTCCCGACCGCATCGTGATCGGGGCGGATTGCGAAGACGGGGGAGCGGTCGAGGCGGCGCGTGAAATGCACGCCGGTATCGAAGCCCCCTTCATGTTCACCGACATCACTAGCGCGGAAATGATCAAGTACGCCAGCAATGCATTCCTGGCGACCCGGATTTCCTTTATCAACGAAATCGCCTCCCTATGTGACGTGGTAGGAGGCTCGATAGAGCAGGTGAGCCGGGGATTGGCGATGGACTCGCGCAGCGGCGCCGTGATTCACGCGGGCGTGGGATACGGCGGTTCCTGTTTCCCCAAGGATGTCCGCGCCCTGGACCACCTGGCGCTGATCAACGGCGCAAATCTGGATCTGCTGCGCTCGGTGATAAACATCAACAACCGCCAGCGTCTGTTGCCCTTGAACGCCCTTCGCAAGCGGTTTGAGGGCGCCCTCGCTGGCCTCAAGGTAGGCGTTTTGGGGCTGGCGTTCAAGCCGGGAACCGACGACGTCCGCGACACTCCCTCCCTGGACCTCATTCCGGCGTTGCTTGAGGAAGGGGCAGTGGTGAGCGCCTTCGACCCCCAGGCAACCCGCCAAGCGCGTCACCGGCTGCCGCCGTCGGTCGTGTTTGCCGACAGCGTTGCCGAGTGCGCCAGCCAAGCCCAGGCCCTGATTCTTTTGACCGAATGGCGTCAGATAGTGGAAGCCGACTGGAAAGCCGTCGCCCGCGATATGCTCCCTCCCAGGTTCGTGTTCGACGGGCGCAACGCTCTGGACGGATTCCACCTCAGCAGCCTGGGCTTCGAGTATGTGGGCATAGGGATTCCCGCCGTCCAAGAGGGACGGTAAATATCTGAAACTGTTTCCGCGGCTATTCCGGCCCAAGACGCCGCTGCCCCGAGGGGTCTGGCCTGTATCCTCCGCCGTTCTTCAACACCAAGCCAGACTTGGAATCCGTGGCTGGGCGGCTTGCCAGGGATGGCGCCGCTGGATGGTGATGACGGGGGAGACACAGGTTTTAAGGCGCCATTGCTTTGGGGGGATTAGCCCGTGAAAACGGCCAGTTCCCGTTGGGCTGCGGCCAAGCCGGAGCCGTAGGCGACCTCGTAGCCGCTGCCGTTGAGAATCGTCTCCAGGGCCGACAGTAGCGCGAACACGTTGCGGTCGCGGGCCGAGTCTCCCATCAGGCCAATGCGCCAAGCCTTGCCGCGGAACTCGCCCAGCCCGCCGCCGATTTCGATGTCGTAATCTCTCAGCAGCGCGCCCCGCACTTGAGCGTCATCGATGCCGTCGGGAATCTTCACCGTGGTCAGCGGGTTGAGACGGTACTGCGGGTCGGCCAGCAGCTCCAGTCCCAGGGCCTCCAGTCCGGCGCGCAGGACGGCGGCGGCCCGGGCATGGCGGCGGATGCGGTTTTCGATGCCCTCCTCCATCATCATCCGCAGCGCCTCCCGCAGGGCATAGGTCATGGATATGGGAGCGGTATGGTGATAGCTGCGCGAGAGGCCCCAGTAGCTTTCTAGGTCTTGCAGGTTGAAGTAGAAGCTCTGTACTAGGCTTTCCCGCGACTTCACCACCTGCATGGCCGCGTCGCTGAGAGTGATGGGCGCCAGCCCCGGAGGCGCGCCCAAGCACTTCTGCGTGCCGCTGTAGCAGACGTCAATGCCCCATTCGTCCACCCGCATATCGTGGCCGCCCAGCGAGGTCACGGCGTCCACGATGGACAGCGCTCCGTGGCGGCGGATGACTTCGAGGATTTCCGGCAAGGGTGTCAGCACGCCGGTGGAGGTTTCGGCGTGAACCACGCCCACGGCCTTGACCTTCGAGTGGCGGGACAGTTCGTCGTCAAGGGCCTGGGGGTCAACGGGTTGGCCCCAGGGCGTGTCCACCACGCGCACTTTGGCGCCGCACCGCTCGGCGATGTTGCCCAAGCGGATGCCGAAATACCCGTTGCGGCAGACGACCATCGTATCGCCGGACTCCAGGATGTTGGCGCAGGCGGTCTCCATCGCGCCGGTTCCGGTGGCCGACACCGGCATGGTCATCACGTTAGCGGTATGGTAAACCTCGCGCAGCATATCCCCGATGTCGTTCATCACCTGAAAGAAATCGGGGTCGAGATGCCCCATCACCGGAAGGGTCATCGCCTGCAACACCCGCGGATGCACCGAGCTGGGGCCGGGCCCCAGAAGCAGCCGCGCGCTGGGCTGCAATTCGCTGAGGTATGAAGCGGTCACTTTCGTCCTCCACAGATTAAAACGCCCGTCATTCCCATTAAAGCGGAATGACGGGGGAAACATTCAGCCTAACCGGGTTTGCTTTTCTTTCGATTCTCACTGAGCTGTCAGCAGGATACAACACCGTTAGGCTTAACGCGCCCGACCGGCGAGCGGATGCAGGATTTCCAGCAACTCCGCAACGTTCTCCAGGTCGTCGCCGATTAAGTCTGCGTCCAAGTCCTCTTTGATCTCATAATAGTTGACGTGCAAGATTTCCGCTCTCCCATGCAGGAAAGGCAGCCGGGTGTTGCCGGTCATCCGGCCAGCTTGATTCATAATGCGGTGAAAGTGGTTATGTCTTGAGTATCGCCAACCCTGCGCTGCTGCGATAGCCTTCGCCATGTGGGCTGCGGCTCCCCAGCCCTTTTCCGATGCTTGATGCAAGTCTCCGGCAGCTAAGAAGTCCCGGCCTTTAGCCAAGAACCCGCGGGCCTGACTCTCGTAATCAGCCACCTCATCATAGTTGTCGCCGGGCGTGATCATGCCGCCTTATCCACAACAAGCATCAGGAGAGAGGCTTGCAAAACTGATTCCTCCATCTGTCGTTGTGGGTATCTGTCATTGTGGGCGAAGCGAAGAATCTCATCAGGAAAGTTCCGAAACTTCGCCGCCTTTTTCGGCAAAGGGTGAATTTAGACCACCGCCGACGCTCCGCCGTCCAGGTTGACTGCGATGCCGGTGAGGTAGCTGGCCCGCTCCGAGGCCAGAAAGGCGATGACGTCGCCGGCTTCTTCCGGCTCGCCCACCCGGCCCAGCGGCACCGAGCGGCCGGCCGCCAACTGGTCGTAGAAGGCGTCTACGCTGAGGTCCGGCTCGTTCCGGATTCGGGCGTCGAAGCGGCGCTGGTGCTGGCCGCTCTTGATCAGCCCGATGCACACCGTAGAAACCAGTATGTTGTCTTTCGCCAGGTCCTTGGACAGGCCCTTGGTGATGGCGATTCCGGCGGCGCGGGAGATGGAGGTGGGCATGGACGCCGGCCCCGGGGTGCGCCCGCCGAGGTTGGTGACGTTGATGATGCGCCCGCCGCCAACCTTGCGCATTTCGGGGATGGATTCCTGAATCAGCCGCACCGCGCCCCAGACCTTCAGCTCGAAATCAAATTCCCAATCCTCATGGGAAACTTCCTCGAAGGCTTTAGCCATTGAAGTGCCGGCGTTGTTGACCAGAATATCCAGCCGCCCGAACTGGTTGAGGGTGTTTTCGACGATGCTGCGGGCGCTGCCCGGGTCGGTAACGTCGGCAGAGATGGGCAACACCTGACCCTCGGTGGCGGCCTTGATGTCTTGCGCCGCTTCCTCCAGCACGTCGGGCCGCCGGGCGACGATAACCACCGACGCGCCTTCCTGGGCCATGCTGAGGGCCGCCGCCTTGCCGATGCCGTCGCTCCCGCCGGTGATGATAGCAACTTTATCCCGGAGTCCCAAGTCCATGCGCGCCCTCCAGCAAATTCGTTTACGAATAGCGATAGTGCAGGGGGAATTATATCACACGCACGCTGGCGTTTTGGCGTCACCCGGACTCAGTGGCAGAGTCTTTCTACCCTCCGGCCAAGTCCGGTGCAGAAGTTGCCCCTGCATAACAACGCGCCGCCGGATGCAGGGGCATCACGCTCTTCATTATTCGCCGAACCACTCCCGCAGCTTGGTCTCGAACTCTGCCGGGGTGTAGCGGTAGGTCTGGGTGCCGTTGACCTGAACGGCATAGTAGCCGCAGAGGGCGCCCCTCTGCGCCGCGCGTTTTATGTCCGCGCCGTGGGCTAGGCCCTTAATCAGGCCGCCGCGAAAGGCGTCTCCGGCCCCGGTGGGGTCAATGGCGTCGCCGGGAACTATGGGAACCTTCTCCGTGGCGCCGTTGGAATCCACTTCCGCGCCCTGGTCGCCCAGCGTCACCACCAGATGCTCCACCATTGCCCCTATCTGCTGCCTCGAAAGCCCGGTGCTGTGGGAAATCATTCCCAGCTCGTATTCGTTGCAGATGAGCATATTTGACTGCCCGATGCAACCGGCTAGGGCCTGAGCGTCCCACATAGGCAAGGACTGTCCGGGATCGAAGATGCTGTAAATGCCCAGTTCGCGGTGCTTGGCGGTGAACTCCATCATGTCCGGGATGTTCCCGGGCGCAACGATGGCGATGACTGTGGCCGGATCAATGCCGTCGTAGCTGAACTGAGCCTGATGCTTCATCGCCCCCGGATTGAAGCCGGTAATCTGGTTGGCGTCCAGGTCGGTGGTGATGTAGGCCCCGGCGGTGAACTCCCCGTCCACCACGCGGATGGCGTCGGTGGCGATGCCGCAGGCCGCCAGCCACTCGAAGTAGCGGTGATAATCGCTGCCGATGGTGGCGACGATGCGAGGACGCTCTCCCTGCAAGGCCAGCGAATAGGCGATGTTGCCCGCCGTGCCGCCGAAGTTCTCGCTGAGGCCGTCCACCAGAAAGCTGACGTTGATGTCCTCCAACTGGCCGGGGAGGAAATGGTCGCTGAAACGGCCGCCAAAGTTCATAATGCGGTCATAAGCCATCGAGCCGGACACCAGAATATCCATCGTGGCGCTTTCTCCTTAATCCCGTTATGGTATCTCAATGGGTCTGCGGGACGCCCTGACCCTCCCCCGGCGCCGGGAAGCAGGGCGCCGGTCAGCAGCCGTGCTGTCCGGCGATGGCGCCCAAGAACTCCACCCGGTCGCCGGCGGACAGCCCGGCCCGCGACGCCTCGCCGGCGTTCAGCTCCAGCACGTAGCGGGCGGGCGAGGGCGAGCGGACTCTGGGGATTGCGTCATTGCCGGCTCCGGGCGGCGGCGTTGGCACGTCGGCGGCCACCTCCAGCAGGCGGCATTGGCCGTCAATCCAGATGATGTCCAAGGGGAACCGCATATCCTTCATCCAGAAGGTGCGGGGCTGGGCCTGCTCGAACACGAACAGCATCCCGGCGTCTTGAGCTAGGAATTCGCGTCCCGACAACCCCTGCCGCCGGTCTTCGGGCTGTTCTGCAACGTCCACCGTGTAGGTGGCGCCGCCGCCGACCCGCACCAACGCGGCATCCGGCGCGGCATCCGGCGAGTCCACCGGCAGCCCGCCGCAGCCCAGCGCCGCCAGCAGCGGCAACAGATACAGGATTAGCGTCACGGCCTTCACCGTCCCCATTGCCGGTTCGGCCCCGGCTATCGCCCGTCATGTTATCCCAACGGGCGGTTCCCGCTCAACCTTGAGCATGCCCTCCGCCCAAGGTCTTTATATCCTCTGCCCGAATCAGAAATTTCAGGATTGAAGGATTCAGCGGATAGGAAATCTTGATTCAGACAATGCTTGGCCGGAGAGGTCGTGGCGGCGATGGGCCGGTGGTTGCGCCGGTGTTGCTGACGTAGGAGAATCCTGCCAGGCGGGTTGCCCCGCCAACTTACCACCACATCCCGAACTTGACGACGCCCTTTTAGGAAAGGGAAGGCTGGAACGCTTCCTGACAAGGCGGGCGTCAGGGCAGGTGGGGGACCACCTTGTCCATCAGCAGGCGCACCGAATTCATCTGCAAATTGTGGGGGATTCTGCGGCCCAGGTTATGCTCGAAAACTATGTGGGACAGTTGCAGATCCTCGGTCAGTTGCAACAGACGGGCCAGTACCGACTCCGGGGTGCCGAAGACCACCTTATCCCGCAGCCAGTCGTCGTAGGTCATGGCGAGGATGCGGTCGGACTCGGCCTGCCAGTTGCCGGTGGTGCCAATGCGGTCTGCGCTGGCGGCGACGCGCTGGCCTATGCCCTGCATGGATGTTAGCGTGCTTTCCCGCGGCTCCTCGTAAGCCTTCTCCTCAGTATCGGCAATGTACACCGGCAGACGAATCCCAATGCTGCCTTTGCCGGGGTGGCCGGCGTCCTTCCAAGCCTTCTGATAGGCGTTGACGTGCCCGGCCAAGTCGTTGAGGGCGAATACCCGCGAGGGGTTGACGAACAGCGGGTATCCCATCCGCCCAATGATGGGGAAGGTCTCTGCCGAGGTCACGCCTATCCGTACCGGCGGATGGGGCTTCTGGTAAGGCTTGGGACGAACGGCTAGGTCATAGCACTTATAATGCTCGCCCTCGAAGGAGAACTGCTCGGTGGTCCAGGCTTTGAGGATAATCTCCAGGTATTCCTCGAACCTCCCCCGGCTTTCGGGGTAAGGCGACAGGAAGGCGTCGTGATGCTCGGGAAATGTGCCCCGCCCAACGCCGAAGTCCAGCCGTCCTTGGCAGATGTGGTCCAGGGTAGCGATTTCCTCGGCGATACGTATGGGGTTGCCCAAGGGCAGCAGCAACACGCCCAGGCCGATGCGTATGCGCTCGGTGCGGCCCGCGATGGCCGTAGCCACCATGACGGGAGACGACAGGACGCTGAAGGGGATGAAGTGATACTCGGCGAGCCATACCGACTCCACCCCCAGCCGCTCAGCCTCCTCGGCAACCTGGAATCCTTGCTGAAAAGCCTGCTGGTCGGTGACGCCGTCTAGGGCCGGGAACTCCAGAAACAGTCCTGTATGCAAGATGCCTCCTGTACCTCAGGCGGACTGGCAAATGCTGGGTGAAACGTAGCGCGATAATATCCGGTAAGTTGCGAACCTGTCAGAAGCGTAGTGGCACGGACAATCAGACCCTCAGCCTGCTACGGGTCCCCGGCGTGGTTCCTGACGGAATACCAATCAACGGCGCCGGATTCGATCAACTCTTGCACCGCATAATCGTTCCTGACGCTGGCGATGACGGGCTGGGCCGGCCGGCCGGTGAAGCGAGTGATAAGCTCGGCGTTTCGGATAGCCCGGTCGGTATCCCGCTTGGCGGCGGTGTAGGAAACTTCTATCACAATGTAGGATACGCCGGTTCCATCAGTGCCTTCGATTACCAGGTCGGCATTGCGAAAGCTGCGATGCACGTCCTTGGGGAGGTTGTTGCCCGCCATACGAGACAGGTCTTCGAGGGTGAGAACGCGGACGAATTCCAGATCGTAGTCCCCGGCTATGCCACGGATATCGGTGAAAGGCTGTCTGTTAACATAGTAGTCCTTGAAAGTGCTCATGTCTCCTTCCATTCTGTCGAACCTCGCTGTGGCGTTTCGATTCCAGACCCGCTGTTCTTGGACGAAGGCCATCATTTCTTTGTTGAAGACCCTCTGCTCCTCGTTGAAGACCCTCTGCTCCTCGTTGAAGACCCTCTGCTCCTCGTTGAAAGCCTTCTGCTCCTCAACGAAGGCATCGAACTTTGCCGGAAGTTGCAGGAGTTCCTCGCCCAGGATGCGGGCGCGCACAGCCTCCCGCCAAGACGGGTTGTCATCGAGGGCCTGGAGAAAGTCGTCAAGGGAGTTGATGGTAGTCATCGCCGTCCATGCTCAGTTGGGATAATATGATTGTATCGCCGGACGCTTTGGCAGGCAAATACCGGCAGGGTTACAGCTCGATGTTCTCCGCCTCGGCCACGATGCCGATATCCTTGTCGCCGCGGCCGCTGAGGCACACTAGGATGATGCTGTCCTGCGGCAGCCTGGGGGCCAGTTCCGCCGCGCCGTAGACGGCATGAGCCGACTCCAGCGCCGGGATGATGCCCTCGGTGCGGCAGAGCAGGTGGAAGGCTTCCAACGCCTGCCCGTCGGTGACTGCTCGATACTGGGCGCGTTGGGAGTCCTTCAGGTAGCTGTGTTCGGGGCCGACGCCGGGGTAGTCCAGCCCGGCCGAGATGCTATGGGCCGGGCTTACCTGCCCGTCGGCGTCCTGTAGCAGGTAGGTCATCGCGCCGTGCAGCACGCCCGGGCGCCCGGCGGTGAGGGTGGCGGAATGCTCGCCGGTGTCCAGGCCCTTGCCGCCGGCTTCCAGGCCCACCAGTTGCACGTCCTCGTCGGCAACGAAGGGGTGGAAAGTTCCAATGGCGTTGCTGCCGCCGCCGACACAGGCCATAACGTAATCGGGCAGGCGGCCCTCGGCTTGCCAAATCTGCTCCCGCGCCTCGCGCCCGATGACGCACTGGAAGTCGCGCACCATCACCGGGTAGGGATGGGGGCCGACCACGCTGCCGATGAGGTAGTGAGTGGTCTCCACGTTGGTGACCCAGTCGCGGATGGCCTCGTTGATGGCGTCCTTCAGCGTCCTGGTTCCCGACTCGACGGCGATAACCTCGGCCTCCAGCAGGCGCATCCGGTAGACGTTGAGGGACTGACGGCGAATGTCCTCTTCGCCCATGTATACGATGCACTGCATACCCAGCATGGCGCAGGCGGTGGCGGCAGCGACGCCGTGCTGCCCGGCGCCGGTTTCGGCGATGATGCGCCGCTTGCCCATTCGCTGGGCCAAGAGGGCCTGGCCTAGGGCGTTGTTTATCTTGTGGGCGCCGGTGTGGGCTAGGTCTTCCCGCTTCAGGTATATCTTGGCGCCGCCCAGATGCCGCGACAGGTTTTCGGCGTAGTAGAGCGGCGTGGGGCGGCCCACGTAGGCCGCCAGCAGGCCGGCCAGCCGCGACTGAAAGTCTTCGCTGTCCTTCACGCTGTTATAGGCTTGCTCCAGCTCGGCCGCCGCCGCCATCAGCGTTTCGGGAATGAACTTGCCGCCATAACTACCAAAGCGGCCCCGTTCGTCGGGCAGCGTTTCCGTCAGTATATTTTCCATACGTATGCCGTCCATCTCTCTCAATAGTCCCCAATCCGGGGCAAGGTCTTTCGTTTTGTCTAAATCAAGACAGGAGTTACGCAGTTGGAGATTTCAGTCCACTCTGACCCTTCCCCGGTAGGGGAGGGGATTTTATAGCCAACTGGGCAAATCCGGCCTGATTCAGACGATCATTCTCTACCGGCTAGGCGGCGCCGGTCAGGGCGGCGTCGGCGTGCCGCGCGTTTTCGACGAAACGGCGAATTTTTTGGCGGCTCTTTTTGCCGAGGGTCTCAACCCCGGTAGATACGTCCACGCCCCAAGGCCGGACGATGCTGATGGCGCGGCCCACGTTGGCCGGGGTGAGGCCGCCGGCCAGCAGGAAAGAGAGGCCCCAGCCGGACAGGGACGCCGCGACTTCGAGGTTGAAGCTCTGGCCGGTGCCGCCCTGGAGTCCCTCGACCAGCCGGTCCAGCGTAACCAGACAGCCGGATTCGCTGTATTCGCGCATCCGCGCCGCCAATTGCGGCACGTCGCCCGGGGCTTGGGCCGACGCCGGAACGTGAACCACATTGATTACTTGGCAATCCACTGCCGCAGCGTATGCCACGCTCTCCCGCCCGCAGAGTTGGGCGGCGTCCAGCCCGCAGTGGGCGACGGTTGCGTTCACTTCCTCCAGCGGCTGGTTGGCGAAGAGGCCGACCATACGGGGCGCCCGTTCCGGGAGCGCCCGCACTGCGTTCACGATGGCCTTGGCGTCGTCCGGGGCGATGCGGCGGCGGCGCTCCGGCACAAACACCATGCCGATGAAATCTGCGCCCGCTTCCGCGGCGGCGCAGGCGTCCTCGGGGTTGCCGATGCCGCAAATCTTGACCTGTATCATGCCTGGGGCCTCTCTGCGGCGGCAGGCAGGCCCGACAGTTCGCGCACCTTGGCGGCCACGTCCGGGGCGGTTACCAGCGCTTCGCCCACCAGTGCGGCGTTGACCCGGCAGCGCCGGAGCAGGCGCAGGTCGTCGCGGGTGAAGATACCGCTCTCGCTGACTATCACCTTGCCCCGGGGAACCAGCGGGGCCAGCCGCCCGGTAACGGCGAGGTCGGTGGTGAAGGTGTGCAGGTCACGGTTATTGATGCCGATGATTTCCGCGCCCGCCCCCAGCGCGGTTTCCAATTCGCCTTCATCGTGAACCTCGACCAAGCACTGCATCCAGAGGGATTGCGCCGTCTCCCGCAATTCCTTCAGCAGCGCCGGTTCCAGGATGGCGACGATGAGCAGGATGCCGTCGGCTCCGGCGGCGCGGGCTTCATACACCTGATAGGGATCAAAGATAAAGTCCTTGCGCAGCACGGGGGCGCGGCCCGACGCTCCGCTCTGCTTGATGGCGGACAGGTGAGCCAGCTCGCCCTGAAAGCGCGGGTCGGTAAGGCAGGAAACGGCCGCCGCGCCGTTGGAGACGTAGGTTTGGGCCAGCCGTACCGGGTCGAAGTCCGGGGCCAGCAGCCCGCGGGAGGGCGAGGCTTTCTTCACCTCGGCAATCAACCGGACGCCGCCGTAGGCAAGGGCGCCGGACAGGTTCAGCGGGCGCGGCTGCTCCGTTGCCGCCCGTTGCAGCTCTCCCAGCGGCGCGGCCCGTTTGGCGTCGGCCAGTTCCATGCGTTTGGCCGTTACGATTTCGTCGAGAATGCTGGGCATATCAGGGAACCGTCAAATTGTTATTTTGCATTAGACTGTTCAACGATGATTCAATGCTCGCCTACGAAGCAATTTCATCGTCTAGACTCTCATCCCTTATCTGCTTCATTTCACAAGCAAGTTGGCTGATATGAGAATTCTGATGCCCGGTCAATTGTCTCTCCATAAAGATAAGAGCTGCGCCAACCAGCATCGAAGTTGCGCAAGCGGCCGCATAAGTCGCCACAACCCAGAGGTTGGTATTAGCGATAACCAAGGGCGCAATGGATAATCCGGCCGTAATTCCGATACCGAAAAGTACCGAGTAGGCTATCGACCATGGGCGAAATTCTTGTCTCGATCCCTTAATTCTCTCAATGAATCCATTCCACGCTGAAACCGAGATGACCAACCCTTCTTGCATTGGCGGGCGCCTGATCCGAAAGTTGTTCCGAATTATATGCTGGCGCTGATTTCCAGTACGACATTCAGGCTCGCTGTCTTTCCCTTGGTTGTCCTAGCCACTGTACCCTCCTCTCTGCCCCGCGAATCCAAGCCGCTCGCCGGAACTGCCCCCGGAACTGCCCGTGTAGATTGCTCCCATTGTAACCCTTTCGCGGGGGATTGCTAGGCTTCCGTCCGGCTCAGCTCCACCAGCGCGTCCAGCTTGTGGCGGGCGGCGCCGCGGTCTATGGTGCGGGCCGCGGTCTGGATGCCGTCGGGGATGCTGTCGGCGGCGCCCGCGGCCAGCAGGACGCCGGCGGTGTTCAGCAGCACAGCGTCGCGAATGGGGCCGCCTTCGCCGTCCAGCAGGCGGCGCATGGTCTCAGCGTTGGCCTCGCGGTCTCCGCCCCGAAGGTCGTCAACGCTCCAGCGGGCCAGACCCGTTTCGTCGGGGCGGAACGTCCAGCATTCCACTTGGCCGTCGCGGAGTTCCCATACCGAGGTTTCGCCGTCCAGCGAGATTTCGTCCAGGCCCCCCGCGCCGTGAACCACCAGGGTGCGCTCCGATCCTAGAAGGCGCATGACCTCGGCCATCTTTTCGCCCAGTTGAGGGAAAGCCACGCCGATGAGCTGCCGCTGGGCGGCGGCCGGATTGGTCAGCGGCCCCAGAATGTTGAAGACGGTGCGGATGCCGATTTCGCGGCGCACCGGCCCGGCGTGGCGCATGGAGGGATGGAAGGCTTGGGCGAACATGAAGCCGATGCCGCCCTCCTCAATGCACCGCTCCACGCCCTCGGGGGGCAGCTCGATGCGGACTCCCAGGGCCTCCAGCACGTCGGCGGCGCCGCAGCTTCCCGAAGCCGCGCGGTTGCCGTGCTTGGCGATTCGCACGCCCGCGCCCGCGGCCACCAGCGCCGCAGCGGTCGAGATGTTGAAGGAGTTGGCGCCGTCGCCGCCGGTGCCTACGGAGTCCACCAGCGGCCCGGCGGCCCTTACCTTCAGGGAAAATTCGCGCATAACGGTAGCCATACCCGCGATTTCCTCGGTGGACTCGCCCTTGAGCCGCAGGGCGGTCAGAAAGGAACCGAGCTGGGACGGCGTGGCCTCCCCCTGCATGATCTGCCGCATCACCGCCGCCGCCTCATCCATGGTCAGCGAGCGGCCGGAGACGACTGCGTCTATTGCTTCACGAATGTCCATTACCTGTTGCTCCGTAACGTATGGATGACTGGATTGTTGGTTCAGACAGGTAAATCCGATGGTTTAACCCGCTTGGCAGGCATGAAGACTTTTCCAGGTCAGCCAAGCTGTCAGGCAATCAAGCTACCGAACCCACTGACGCATTCGCCCCTTCGCCTCTTCGTGAGGGATTCCTCGATTCGGCGGACAATGGCAATGGCATTGTCCGGCGTCTCTCTGTTGTCCGGCGTCTCTCTTGTGAGGTAGAGTCGAATCTCATTAAGATGACTCAGACTTCGCCTTGTCCACCTTACTGTAGCCGCTTATCAATCATCCGCTTGGCTTCCTCGTGAGAAATCGTCTCGCCCCGCTCGGCTTCTTCCAAACCCTTCTGAACATCGTAAAGCAACTGCAACTGTTCCAGCGCCTCGTCTACGGTAAGCTCGTCCGGGATTTGCTTCATCAGATCCAGTATCTCTTCTTTCGCGGTCATTGCGCCTCCGTTCTGCTGTGCTCTGCTACGCGGTCGAGGTAGTTTCGCAGCAGGGCCTTGCCGTCCGGGGTCATTATGGATTCCGGGTGGAACTGAATGCCCTCCACGGGATGCTCCTTGTGACGCAGTCCCATTATGAGGCCGTTCTCGCTGCGGGCAGTGATTTCCAGGGTGTCGGGCACCGTTTCGGGATAGACCACCAGCGAGTGGTAGCGGATGGCCTCGAAGGGGTTGGGCAGCCCGTTCAGCACCCCTGCGCCGTTGTGATGGATCATTGAGGTCTTGCCGTGGCGTATCTCGCCTGCCCGGTCAACCCGCGCCCCGTAGACGTAGCCGATGCACTGGTGGCCCAGGCAGACGCCCAGCGTCGGGATGCGCGGCCCGAAGCGGCGGATGACGTCGTTGGAGATGCCTGCCTCCCCCGGCGTGCAGGGGCCGGGGGAAATCACGATGCCTTCGGGGGCCATCTCCTCGATTTCATCCAGCGCAATCTTGTCGTTGCGGCGGGCGTCCACCTCGGCGCCCAATTCTCTCAGGTATTGATAGAGGTTATAGGTGAAGCTGTCGTAATTGTCTATCAGCAGCAGCATCGCTTCCTCGCGCTATCGCGTTACGTAGGGGCGCGCGACCGTGCGCCCGCCCCGGACTGGGGAAGGGAATTGCCTCAGAAGCCTGTTTCGGCTAGGTCTATGGCCCGCATGAGGGCGTTGGATTTGTGGCGTGTCTCCATATATTCGTCCTCGGCCACGCTGTCGGCGACGATGCCCCCGCCGGCCTGAACGTACATCACGCCGTCTTTGTAGACGCCGGTGCGCAGGACAAGGGCGGTGTCCATATTGCCGGAGTAGCTGAAGTAGCCAACGGCGCCACCGTAGGGGCCGCGCCTTTCGCCCTCGATTTCTGCGATTATCTCCATCGCGCGAATCTTGGGCGCCCCGGACACGGTCCCGGCGGGGAAGCAGGAACGCAGGGCGTCGTAGGGCGTGAGGTCCTGGCGCAGCCGCCCTTCGACGTGGGAGACCAGGTGCATCACGTGGGAGAAGCGCTCGACTTCCATCATCTTGGTGACCTGAACGGTGCCTGGGTCGCTGACCCGCCCGATGTCATTGCGGCCCAAGTCCAGCAGCATGACGTGTTCGGCGCGCTGCTTCTCGCTGCCTTTCAGTTCCGCTTCGTTGGCGTCGTCCTCGCCGGGGGTTGCGCCTCGCGGACGCGTCCCGGCGATGGGGTGGGTGGAAGCGACGCCGTTCTCCACCTTTACCACCGACTCGATGGCCGCGCCGACTATCTGGAACCCGTCTAGGTTCAGATAATACATATATGGCGACGGGTTGACGCTGCGCAGAGCGCGGTAAATCTGGAAGGGATGGGCGCCGGTGCGGCGGGAAAATCTTTGCGAGTTGACAACTTGAATGATGTCGCCGGCGTAGACGTATTCCACGCACTTCTCGATGGCGTCGGCGTAGCCGTCTGCGCTGTAGTTGGACTCAATGGCGCTGGCCGGGCCGTTGGACAACCGTTGCAGTTCCTCGGGCAGCGACAGCGGCCGGGCCAGCAGGGCGACCACCTCCTCGATGCGCTCGACGGCCTCGGCGTAGGCTTGGTCTATGTCCCCGTCCAAGCGGACGTGGGAAACCACCTTGATGTCGTGGCGCAGGTGGTCAAAGAGCAGGATGGTGTCGCTGAACATGAACACCGACTCAGGCACGCCCTGGGGGTCGGCGGGAGCGGCCTGAACTCGCGGCTCGAAGTAGCGGATGGCGTCGTAGGCGATGTAGCCCACGGCGCCGCCGTGGAAGCCGGGCAGGCCGTCCACTGGTATCAGCCTATGCTTCGACATTTCCTCTTCCACTGGAACAAGGGGGTCTATCTCCCCGGCGGGTTCATTCGGGCCGGAGGTGATGACCTTGTAGGGGTTGGCGCCGATGAAGCTGTAGCGGCCAAGTCGCTCGCCGCCCTCCACGCTCTCCAGCAGGTAGGAATATGGGCCGCGGGCCACTTTCAGGTATGCCGAGACCGGCGTTTCCAAGTCGGCGTGAATCGAGCGGTAGACCGGGGCGAGGTTGCCATCCTTGGCCCTGGACTTAACCTGCGCCAATGTGGGGTAATACATAAACGCGCTCCAAACAAAAAGACCCGCCCCCCCAAGGGACGAGTCTGCATCGTGTTGCCACCCTTCATTCTCCGGCACTGGCTCCAAAGTAGACAGCCGTGACCGGAATCTCAACCGGCGGGGGGACTTAAAGTCTAATCAGTCCCATGCCGCGGGCCTTTAACGGCGCCCATACCGGCTCGGCCTAGCCTGCCGCGCCGGAGCCGTTCGGGGGCGCTGCGGGTTCGGCCTGCGGCTCCGGGGTCCATTCGCGCTTCTGCGCTGGGCGCCGGCTTTCACCAAACCCGGCTCGCTTGTCGCCCCGCTGGAAGCCTACTACTCCCCTTCACAGCCTTTGGAGTATTCGATTGTGTAACCGAGAGGTTAGGGCAGATGAGCGGGCATGTCAAGGGGGGCAAATCTGGATATTGTTAGCAACAACACCCCGCGTTGACGGCTTCGTTGCTCCGGTGGTAAGCTACCTGCGATGGAAATACGCTCTGGCGGGAGCTTGGGTAAGCCAGGCTGAGAGGGCGGCCATAATCGCCGCCGACCGTCTGTACCTGATCCGGATAATACCGGCGCAGGGATAAGACGCCAAAGCCCGGTTCGCCCAGCAGCCGCCCGGATTTTTACCGGCGGCTCTTTGCTTTCAATGACTTGGTTTTCAATCTTGGACGGCGTTTTTAGGAGCAGGGGCGAGATGTCTGACGAACTGGTTATCGCGGGCAAGAAATTCAAGTCGAGGCTGATTGTCGGCACCGGGCGCTACCGCACTATGGAAGAAATGGTCGCCGCCGTGGAAGCCTCCGGCACCGAGATGATTACGGTGGCGATCCGTCGGCTGGACCTGGACGACCCGGCCAGCAAGACGCTGCTGGACTACATAGACTGGGGCCGCTACCAGATGCTGCCCAACACCGCCGGTTGCGCCACTGTCGAGGAAGCCATGTTCGTGGCTCGGCTGGGCCGCGAGGTGGGGCAAACCAACTTCGTCAAGCTGGAAGTCATCCCCGACCCCAAGTATCTGTTCCCCGACGGCGCGGCCACTCTGGAGGCCGCCCGCCGGCTGGTGGAGGAAGGCTTTGTCGTCCTTCCATACATTCACGCCGATCCGGTGCTCGCCAAGAACCTGGAGGAAGTCGGCTGCGCCACGGTGATGCCCTTGGGTTCGGCCATTGGCTCAGGCCAAGGCATCCACACCCGGGAGGAAGTGCGCATCATTATCGAGCAGGCCAACGTCCCGGTGGTGGTGGACGCCGGGCTGGCCGTGCCCTCGGACGCATCGCAGGCCCTCGAAATGGGCGCCGACGCGGTGCTGGTCAACACTGCCATCGCCCAAGCGGTCAATCCGGCGCTGATGGCCGAGGCGTTCAAGGCCGGCGTCGAAGCCGGACGCAAGGCGTTCTTGGCCGGGCGCATCGCGGTGCGTCAGTACGCCGCCGCCAGCAGTCCCACTGGCGACGTTCCCCAGCCCGCGGCCGCCGGGGCCTAGCCGGAGGACGCCCCCGCACCATGTCCGCCGTTCTGAAACTGCCCTGCCTTTGCTTGGTCGCCGACATCTCGGTGGTCGGCCCGGAGGAGCTGGTTCCCCGGGTGGCCGCAGCGGTGGCCGGGGGCGTTGGCTTGGTGCAGCTACGCGCCAAAGAACTTCCCGGCGGACAATTGCTGTCGCTGGCGAAAGGGTTGAAGCAGGCGATAGAGGGACGGGCCGCCCTGCTGGTCAACGAGCGCGTTGACGTGGCCGTTGCCGCCGGCGCCGACGGCGTGCAGTTGGGCGAGGCGGCATTGCCGGTAGCCACCGCCCGGAAGCTGCTCCCCGGTCGCGCCCTCATCGGGAGGTCGGTGCATTCCGTGGATGGCGCGACGGATGCGTCCGCCGCCGGAGCCGATTTTCTGGTGGTAGGGACCATGTTCGCCACCGGCTCCCACCCCGGCGCAGTCCCGGCCGGGCCGGGGCTGATGCGGGAAGCCTCGCGCCGGTGCAGCGTTCCGCTCTTTGGCATTGGCGGCATCACCGGCGCCAACTTAGCCGAGGTGATGGCCGCCGGGGCTTCTGGCGTGGCCGTCATCCGTAGTATCCTCAGCGCCCCTGACCCGCAGGCGGCAGCGGCGGAGCTGTGGCAGGCGCTACAGGAAGCCTGGCAGTCCCTCCCCCCGTTGCCGGAACCCACACACGCTCGCCTACCATGACCGGAGGCTTGTTGCCGATATGATTAACCTGATGGTGAACGGCAAACCCCGCCCCATTGATGCCAGCGTGGATCTCGAGTCATATCTGGATTCCTTCGGGCTGGACCTCAAGCACGTCGCTGTCGGATATAACGGCGAGGTGCTGAAACGCGAGCAGTACCCGGAAGTAACGCTACGGGACGGCGACATTCTGGAGATTGTGCGCCCCGTGGGCGGGGGCTGATGGCGCAGCAGCCACCGCTTAACCTGGAGACGCTGGACCCGGTGCTGCGGCAGGTTCTGGGCGACCACCACGAGAAGGCGCTGGCTTGGATTCGCCGCGAGCCGGGCGCCTGGGGCTACCTGGCCGGGCAGGGTGTCGCCGCCACCCGGCGCAGCCTCGGACGCCAGTTGACCGACCCGGAACGGCGCATGGTATGGAGCCGCCTGTGGTGGTGGCTGGAGCAGTTGAAGCTGCGTCTCCCGGAATCCCGGGGGGCTGAATGAAAAGCTCGTTTTCTATGCAGGGGCGGGTTGATGGCCGCCCCTGCCTTGTATTGGAGGCATTACGCATTTTCCTTGCCCTCAGCCGGACTTCGGACACGCTGCAACGGCTTTCCTTGCTAACTGAATTGGGCAGGAATCCGGCCCGGCCGTTTCATCGTAATAAAGCTGGCAGAATCTAGCATAAATTGGAGCAATCTATGGATGACCCCATCGTACAGGCCGTCGGAATCCACAAGACCTATGACACCGGCCAGGTCAAGGTGAATGCCCTCCGGGGCATAGACCTGTCGGTTCAGCGCGGCGAGATGGTCGCCATCATGGGCCCCAGCGGCTGCGGCAAGACCACTATGCTCAATTGCCTGTCCGGTCTCGATGACGTGGACTCGGGGCGGGTGACCATAGACGGCGTGGTGTTGCATGACCTGCCCGACGACGAGCGCAGCGACTACCGGGCCCAAAATATGGGCTTCGTGTTTCAGCTCTATAATCTGCTGCCGGTTCTCTCTTCGGTGGAAAACGTGGAAATGCCCCTGCTGTTGTCCGGCATTGGCGCGGCGGAGGCCCGGCGGCGCTCCCTGGTAATACTGGAGCAGGTCGGCTTGGCCGAGCGCGCCAACCACCTGCCCAGCGAGCTCTCCGGCGGCCAGCGGCAGCGGGTCACCATCGCCCGCGCCCTGGTCAACGAACCCTCCATCATCTGGGCCGACGAGCCCACCGGCGATTTGGACAGCGAGACCGCCGACGAAATAATGAATCTCATCATCGAACTCAACCGGACCAACCGGCAGAGTTTCATCCTAGTCACCCACTCCAACGAAGTCGGCCGCATCGCCCACCGCATCGTCCGAATGAGGGACGGCTCCATCGTGGACGACGGATTCGGCAATAGTCAGGGATAATCATCCCTCCACCACCATAGAAATGGGGAGCATTAGACAGCCCCCGACCCCGACAGCCCCCCGACATTGAACTAGGCGGCGACGAATGGAAGACCTGTACGGCGTCAAAATGCAATGGATAATGTATGCCCTTCTGGCAGTGTTGCTGCCCTCTCTGGCAGTGATTGGATTTATGGCGCTGCGCAACCGCGTCATGCTCAAGATGGCGCTGCGCAACATCCCTAGGCGCAAGGCCCAGACCGTCCTGATAATTGTCGGCATTATGATTTCCACGCTGATAATGGCGGCTTCCTTCGGCACCGGCGACACTCTTACCTTTTCCATCCGCAAGGCCGTGATTGACGGGCTGGGAACCATAGACGAAATCGTGCTTTCCACCCGGGCCGGCGAGGGCGACCAGTTTGGCGGGGCCGCCTACGTGCCTATGGAGCGCTTTGACGCCCTCCAGCAGCAGTTGGCCGGGAATCCCGACATAGACGGCCTGACCCCAGGGCTGGCGGAAACCGCGCCCACGGTCAACGAACGCACTAGCCTGAGCGAAGGCAGTATGCAGATTGCCGGAGTGAACCCGGCCACGCTGCAAGGCTTTGGCGGCTTCCGGCTGCTCGACGGCGGCGACGTGCGGGTGGAAGACCTGGCCTTGGGGGAGGCGTTCATCAACTCGGCCGCCGCCGATGAACTGGAGGCCGTGGCAGGCGATTCGCTGACGGTGTACGTCTACGGCGAACCAACGGCCATGACGGTTAAAGGCGTGATTGGGAACGGCGGAACGGCCGGCTCCGAACCGACGCTGCTCTTGCACCTTGACCGGGCCCAGCAATTGTTTGGCCGGGAGGGTTTCATCAACTCCATCGTGGTTTCCAACAAGGGCGACGAATACAGCGGCGCCGACCGCAGCGATGAAGTCACCAAGACCCTGCGCGTGCTGTTCACCGACCGGGAAACCGCCGCCCAACTGAAAAGCGCGCTGGCCCGCCCCGATGTTCTGGAGCAGTTGAGCCTCCGGGAGCAACGCCCGCGTCTGGCCCAGAATCTGCGGGACGACCTGGCCCTGCTGCAATCCGAGCTGGTCAAGCCGGAACTGAGCGACGAGCTGATTTCCCTCTTCTCCGACGAAGAGGTCCGCTCCGAGTTTCTGGAGGCGGCGGCGGAAACCGGCGACAGCGAGCTGATACGCGAGGTCAACACCCTGGTGGTATCACTGGCCGAATTCGCGGTTCTGGACATCAAGCGCAGCCTGCTGGACACGGCGGAGGAAGTGGGCAGTCTGGTGACCAGTTTCTTCATCCTGTTCGGGCTGTTCTCCATTATGGTGGGGATACTGCTGATTTTCCTGATTTTCGTGATGCTGGCGGCGGCCCGCCGTTCCGAACTGGGCATGGCCCGGGCCGTCGGCGCCCGGCGCTGGCACCTCATCCAGATGTTCGTGTTCGAGGGCACGGCCTACTCCCTGGTGGCCGGCGTGGTCGGCGTGGGGCTGGGACTGCTGGCGAGCGCGCTGATCGTGGGCATCATCAACCAGATATTCGCCGGCGGCGGCTCCGGGGCCGACGACTTCCAGCTTACCCGCAATTTTGAAGCCCGCAGCGCCATCGTGGCCTACTGCCTGGGCATGGTAATCACCTTTATCACCGTGGCCGTTTCCGCCTACCGGGTCAGCCGCATGAACATAGTGGCCGCGGTGCGGGAC
The DNA here is from genome assembly GCA_965213725.1 of Dehalococcoidia bacterium. Taxonomy (GTDB): domain Bacteria; phylum Chloroflexota; class Dehalococcoidia; order Lucifugimonadales; family UBA3495; genus VXOI01. The sequence continues at coordinate 2,889,082 of OZ243924.1, read as the reverse complement.
CTTCCGGCGCCGCTGGAGGTGTCCACCAAAACCCGGCGCGAGTTGCTGCTGGGGCCGGTTCTGGCTTTGGCCCTGCCGCTGCGGCTAATGGTTCGCTTGGGCCGGGCGCTGGCGCAGGGGCAGGTCCGCCAGGCGCCCGTGCTGCTGGCCCAACTGGCCCTCTCCCCCCTGTCGGCACCCGTGGGGTGGCTTGTGGCCGTGATTCAGTTGCTGTCCCGTCCCATCAGTCAAGGCTGGCTTACCCTGATAATCGGCGTTCTGCTGACCTTCAACGGAACGGCCACCGATTCCGCACCGCTGGTTCGCATTGGCGTCACGCTGTCCATAATCGGCATCGGGCTGATGTTGCGGCTGATTCTGCGGCGGCAACTCCGGCCTGATGTTGCCGACCGCATCGGCTATACCTTTATCGGCGTGCTGGTGCTGGTGTTCTGGATTATACCGTTCAGTTCCTTGCAGAGCATTTTCGGCGAACTGAACGGCGGCATCGAACTGTTCTTCATTTCCGGCGTCACGATGGTGGGGGCCGCGGTCTGGACGGTGATGTACAACGCCGATCTGCTGCTGAAAGGCTTGACCATGCTGACCAGCCCCTTCGGCTCGTTGCGCCCGGTGCTCATAACCGCCGTCGCCTACCCGATGAGCAACAAGTTCCGCACCGGCCTGACTTTGGCGATGTTCGCCTTGGTCATATTCACCATGATTGTGATGTCCATTCTTACCGCGGCCTTCAGCACCACGACAGGCGACGACAACGCCATAGTGGGCGGCTGGGATATAGCGGCCCGAGTCAACCCCAACACACCCATCGAAGACCTGAGCCGGGCCATCGAAGAGCGCCCCGAACTGGATTCCGCTGACTTCGAGGCCATCGGCAGCTACACCTACATTCCGGTGCAGGTGCGGCAGACCGGCGCCGAAGAGCAAAGCTGGCAGTACTACGGAGTGCGGGCCGCCGATGATGGCTTCCTCACCAACACGGAAACCGAGTTCCACTTCATCGCCGAAGGCTACGGCAGCTCTGCCGAAGAGGTCTGGGAGGCCCTGCGCCGCGACTCTACGCTGGTGGCGGTGGATGCCATCGTAGTCCCCACCCGGAACGGGTTCCGCGGCGGCGACAACGTGCCGGAGTTTGCGATAGAGGGGTTGTACTACGAAGACGAATCCATGCAGCCCATCCCCATCGAGGTGCGGGATCCCAATTCCGGCGCCGAAATTACGCTGACCGTCATCGCCGTGCTGGACGAAACCGCTGACGCTTTCGGCTCGCTGGGCGGCGGGATGATTGCGGCCCGCCAGCAGTTGGACGAAGTTTCCCCATATCCCATTCCCACCACCAATTACCGCGTCAAGGCGGCGCCGGGCGTAGACCCGGCCCAACTGTCCAGAGACTTGGAGTTCGCCTTCCAGCGCAACGGGATGGAGAGCGATGTGTTGTCCGAGCTGGTGGATGAGTCGGTGCAAGCCAATCAATCCTTCAACTATCTGCTGACCGGCTTCATGGGACTGGGATTGCTGGTGGGGGTGGCCTCGCTGGGCGTGGTCAGCCTGCGGGCCGTGGTGGAGCGCCGCCAGCAGATTGGCGTCCTGCGGGCCATCGGCTACCGCCGGCGCATGGTGCAGCTTTCCTTCCTGACCGAATCCTCCTTCGTGGTCCTGCTGGGCGTGGCCATCGGCGTGGGCTTGGGCACGGTGATTTCCTACCTGATAGTCCGCGAAATCCGGCAAGACGTCGAGACCATCCAATTCAGCATTCCGTGGCTGCAAATCGGGATAATCATCGCCGTGGCCTACGTCTTCTCGCTGGCGACCACGTTCCTGCCGGCCCGCCAGGCCAGCAACATCTACCCAGCGGAAGCGTTGCGGTATGAATAGGCGCTTTAAGAGTGCAGTACGAGCGGGACGAGGAAAAAAGCCACGCCAATGTTGCGAAACGTCAGCTCCCCTTTTCTGAGGTCGAGAATTTCGATTGGGATACGGACATAATTCGGCGGGCAGACCGATACCAAGAGCTGCGGTGGTCGGCAATCGGTTACATCGGCGAACGGCTGCCCGAGGACGCCGCTGTCATGGCATTCATAGAGTCCGCCCCGGATACTTTCGAGCTGGACGCGGAGTGGTTCGCCGGCACTCGCCCGGCCATTGAAGTTTTTCCTGACCTCGTAGAGAATTCTCGGCGGCGCATGGCTATGGGACTGATGCCCCTTGCCAGAGCAACCCGTCCGGGATAGAGTAGGGGCAATTTCTGCGCCTATATCAAGGGCTGGAGGCTCCAATATGGCTAACGACCCCATCAACCTTTACGACTACGAGGCCAGGGCCAAGCTGGCCCTGCCTCACAACAACTGGGAATTCATCGAGGCCGGCTCGATGGACGAGTTCACCACCCGCCGCAACCGCTCCGCCTTTGAGCAGCTAACCCTGCGGCCCCGGTTCCTGCGCGACGTTCAGGAACGCAAGATTTCCACCACCGTGCTGGGCCAGGAAATCAGTATGCCTGTAATGGTGGCCCCGGCCGGCAGCCACATGCTGGCCCACCCCGACGGCGAGGTAGCCACAGCCCAGGGCGCGGGACGCTCCGACACTCTGATGATGCTCAGCACCTCATCCAACTACAGCATGGAGGAAGTGTCCGACGCCGCCGGCGGCCCGCTGTGGTTCCAGCTCTACCACCGCGGCTACAACTTCACCGAGACGCTGGTGCATCGCGCCGAGGAAGCCGGATTCAAGGCCATCGTTCTGACCATTGACACCCCGGTTGCCAGCCCCAAGGAGCGCGACCTGCGCAATCGTTACAAGCGCGAGCATGACTTGGGCAACTTCCGGGGCATGGACGCCGACCGCAGCGTCATCAGCGGCACCGACGAGACCGAGGGCTGGGACGTATCCTACGCTCCGCCCATAACTTGGCGGGAGCTGGGATGGCTCCGCGGCCTGACCTCCCTGCCGCTGGTGCTGAAGGGCGTGCGCACCGCCGAGGACGCCCACGAAGCGGTGGAGAACGGCGTGGACGGCATCTTGGTCTCCACCCACGGCGGACGCCAGTTGGATATGACCATGGGCGCCATCGAGATGGTGCCGGAGATAGTCGAGGCCACCCGGGGCCGGGCCGAGGTCTACGTTGATTCCGGCGTCCGGCGGGGCAGCGACGTCATCAAGGCCCTGGCCCTCGGCGCCAAGGCCGTCGCCATTGGCCGCCCGCTGTTCTGGGGCCTGGCGGTGGACGGCGCCAACGGCGTCCACGGCGTGCTGGAGCTGCTGCGCGAGGAAGTAGACCGCTGCATGGCTTTCACCGGGCAGTCCGACGTGAACGCCCTGGAGCCGGGCATCGTTCAGATACCCGCCGGATGGGGCGCATTCGGGGGATCCACCGCCCCGTAGCGACGATGCGGCAGCGCAGCCGATGGGAAAGCGGCCCCCGGATTTCGACCCGGGGGCCTCATTGTTTCACCGTTGCCGCAAGACCGCCCTATCAGGAATTGGCCGGAGCAGTATCGCAACCGGCAAATAAGAAGGCAGGCTGTTGAGCCTGCCTCAAGGCAAGGTATGTTTCGGTGGCGTCCGCGCCGCTGGCTAATCCGCCGCCGCGGCCGCCGTCTGCCCGGCCAGCACTCTCGAGAGGAACCCGGCCAGCAGCCCGTTGAACTCGCCGGCCTTCTCGAAGTGCGCGGAGTGGGCCGCCCCGGCGACTACCTCCATCCGAGAGCCGGGGATGGCTTTCTGAACCTCGGCGATGACGCTAGGCGGAAAGATGCGGTCTTCGCTGCCCACTATCAGCAGCGTCGGCGCACCCCAGTCATTGAAGTCGGATTCCTGCCGCCCATCCTCCCGCCGGAAGCCGGAGATTACCCCGTCTTCGCCTCGCTCCGGGTTGAGGCCCTGAATCTGCTGGTACAAAAAGGTCAGCGACGGCTGTTCCGCAATGAAGCCTGCCGCCAGCGAGCGGGCCACGCCCTGGGGCGGGTTGGTCTTTGCCAGCTCCGCCAGCACGTTCGGCGTAGTCACGCCGCCGGTGGTGTCTCCCAAAACCAGCCCCAGCGTGCGCTCCGGGTGGGCCAATGCGAACTCCAGGCAGCAGAAGCCGCCCATGGACTGCGCCACCAGAAAAGTCTCCCGGATGCCCAGATAGTCCAGCAATGCGGTCAGGTCAGCGGTAAAATTCTCCCGCAGCGGCGACCCGTATTCGGCGAAGGATTGCCCCCAGCCGCGATGATCGAAGGTGATGCAATGGTACTCGCCGGAGAACCGGGCCACCTGCTGCCACCAGCTTATGTGATTGCCGCCGCGCCCGTGGGCGAACACAATGGCAGGCCCGCTGCCGTGGGATTCGTAATACAGTTCGATGCCGTTGATTGGCGCTTTGGGCATAGCGCTCCTCCTTAATGTCTGGATATTCCCTATTTCTACGGGAGAGGGTCGGGGCGAGGGCGGCAGCCGGTCACACCGGCCACTGCTCGCGGCGGTAAGCGGCGTCCCAGAACATATACTCGTAGCGGCTGCTGGTCACGAACGCCTGCCGCATTGCCTCCAGTTCCTCCGCTCCGGCCTCCCGCGCCTGCCGGTCTACGAAGCTGCGCCAAGCCGCTACGCTGTCTTCCAGCAGCCCGGACACATAGAAGCTGGTCCATTGCCCGTACAGCGGATGTTCCGACTGCCCCAACTCTTCCCTTAGCAAGTGATAGGTCCAAGGGCAAGGCAGCAGGGCCGCTGCCGTCGGCCCCAGCCCTTCGCGGTTGGCCGTAGCCAGCATGTGGTTCACGTAGCCCGCGTTGGTGGGCGATGCCTTGACCCCTTGCACATCCTCCAGGCTTAGCCCGGCGGCGGCCAGCAGCCGGTGATGCAACGGCCGTTCGATGGGGGTCAGCACTCGCTTCGCCAGATCTTCCAGCGTTTCGGAGTCGGGCGCCTTGGCCAGCGCTATCGCCACCGACCGGGCAAACCCCTCCAGATACAGGTAGTCCTGCCCCAAGTAATACTGAAAGGTCTCCAGGGGCAGCGTGCCATCCTTGATTTCCCGCAGAAACGGGTGGGCGAATATCCGCCGCCAGATGGGTTCCGCCTCGGCCCGCAGTTGCTCGCTGAAACTGTCCATTGCTGCTGCTCCGTACCTCGACAAGCTCAGGATGACTTGGCCCGCTCCAGCTCCATCTCGCGGAGCTGGACGCGGCGGATTTTGCCGCTGACCGTCTTGGGCAGCTCGGTCACGAACTCGACGGCGCGGGGGTATTTGTAGGGCGCAGTGGTGGTTCGCACATGGTCCTGGATGCTCAGCACCAGCTCGTCCGAAGGCACGTAGCCGGGGGACAGGATGACGAAAGCCTTTACGATGTCGCCGCGCACCGGGTCGGGGCTGGCGACTACGGCGGACTCGGCCACCGCCGGATGCTCAATGAGCGCGCTCTCCACCTCAAAGGGGCCAATGCGGTATCCGGCGGATATGATTACGTCGTCGGCCCGGCCCACGAACCAGTAGTAGCCCTCTTCGTCCTTGTACGCCTTGTCGCCGGTCAGATACCAGTCGCCGTAGAATGATCGCTCCATACCCTCATCATCGCGCCAGTATTCCTTGAAAAGGCCCAAGGGCCGCTCCGGCTTGACCTTGACGGCAATTTGGCCCTCCTCGCCCGCGGGAACCTCTCGCCCCTCCTCGTCCACCACGCCGACGGTGAAGCCGGGAACCGGCTTGCCCATGGAGCCGGGGCGCACCGGCAGGCAACGGTAATTGCCCACCAGCAGCACCGTTTCGGTCTGGCCGTAGCCGTCATATATGGTCAGGCCGGTGCCGTCCTCCCACTGCTTCATCACCTCCGGGTTCAGGGGTTCGCCCGCCCCGGTGCAGTGGCGCAGGCTGCGGAGGTCATACTTGGTCAGGTCTTCCAGCACCATCATCCGGTAGGCCGTGGGCGGGGCGCAGAAGGACGTAACGCCGAACCGCTCCAGCATCCGCAACGTCATCGGGGCGTCGAAACGGCCCCGGGCGTCATGCTGCATCACCGTCGCCCCCAATGTCCACTGGCCGAACAGCTTGCCGTAGGCCGCCTTGGCCCAGCCGGTATCCGAAAGCGTCCAGTGCAGGTCGGTGGGCTTCAGGTCGTGCCAGTACTTGGCGGTCAGCACGTGGCCGATGGCGCAGGACGCCTGAGTATGCAGCACCATCTTGGGGTAGCCGACGGTGCCGGAAGTGAAGTAGATAAGCAACGGGTCGTCGCTTCGGGTTGCCTCCACGCCCTCCAAAACCGGCGAGGCGCCGTCCAGCAAACGGTGATAGGACAGCCAGCCGCGCCGGTCTTCCCCGGTGGCGAGCAGGTGTTTCAGCGTGGGGCAGCCCCCGGCGGCCTGCTCCACCTTGCCCGCGTTCTCGCCGTCGGTTATTGCCATCACCGCCCCGGCGCGGTTGATGCGATACTCGATGTCGCCAGGGGTCAACAGCGTTGTGGCGGGCATGGGCAGCGCCCCCAGCTTGAACAATCCCACCATCGCCACGTACCACTCCGGTATTCGCGGCAGCATGATAAACACCCGGTCGCCCTTGCCAATGCCCAGCTCGCGCAGGGCGTTGGCGAAACGGCCGGTGAGGGTTTTCAGATCCCAAAAGGTGTGGTGAGTGGCCCGTTCACCGCCGGGGTCAACCGACAGCAGGGCCAGTTTCGTGCGATCTTCGGCCCACTGGTCTACTACATCGAAGCCGAAGTTGAAAAATTCGGGCGCCTCAAGGCGGTCATTGCGGTAGGCGTATTCGTAATCGGGCATATTGGGGGCGGGATTCGGCATCGCATCACCTCGAACACAGACCCGGCTAGGCGCGGCTTTCAGGCTTTGAGCTTCATTCTACCACCAACCCGCCCCCGGAATGATGGGACAGGCATTCTCAAAGGCGATGGCAATGCCCGCGCCAGCAGACCAAGGCCAGGGCCTGCCGCCCCTCTTTTTTACCCATTGGCTCACCGCCTGGGCGCTGTATCCCAACACCCGCCCGATGGCGCTCAGGCTGCCACCCTCCAGATACAGCCGCAAGGCCCGCTCCTTGACCGCCGGCCCGCGGTGGTAAGCCCCGCCGGGCTGATAACGTCGGCCGCAGTCCCCGCAACGGTAGCGCTGCATCCCTTGATTGAAGCCATGCTTGGGCCTCCGGTTGGAGCCACAGCCCGGGCAACGGAGGCCGTGGCGTGAGCTTCGGGGACGGGCCATCATCTTGCCTCTATTATAACTCTATCCCGCCTTATGTTGAGAATACTGCCGCGCGGGTATTGTTAACGCGAGCGGATTGCGTAATTTCGCAGCCGCCAACCGGGCATTGCCATCGCCTGTTGAGAAGGCCAATTGCCCCAAAGGGCCCTCTAGTTCTCCCTCAATGCGGATAAGGCCCGGCCTTGCTGAACCGATCTGTTCCATCACCCCTTGGTATCCCCCTTGGCCCTAGATTCGCAGGCGTTGGAGTATTCGACTGTGTAATCAAGCGTTATAGCAGATGGGGCGGGCGGGCCAAGCAAGGAGCTACTGGGTAGAAAAATCCTGCGCCGCCCGAAGCAGGTCAGGCAAGCGCATTCCAAATAGGCGGCAAGACCTACGGATCCTCACAAATGCGACTGACTGGGGGGCATTAGCCGCCTGCAACGGGAGGGGGCGTCTTTACTGGAACCGCCGGAACGGGCCGAAGTGAAAACCGGAGCGGCGGATCCCCGATGCGGGCGGCTCACGGCTAGCTGCTTGGCTGGCGGCCCCGAATCGCCCGCAGCACCCGCTCCGCCGTCAGGGGCAGGCTGGTTACCGGGGCGCCGATGGCGTCGGTTACGGCGTTGGCAATGGCCGCGGCCACCGGGATGTTGGCGCTCTCGCCGATGCCCTTGCTGCGGTAGGGGGCCGGGCCGTTGGCGCCTTCCACCAGCACGGTCGCCAGTTGGGGAACATCGGCGCTGGTGGGAATTTTGTAGTCCCCAAGGCTGAGGGTGGATATGTGGCCGTCCTCGGTTTGCAGTTCCTCCATCAGCGCGTAGCCCAGACCCTGGATGACGCCGCCCTCGACCTGGCCTTGGTGCAGCAGAGGGTTCAGGATGGCGCCTACGTCGTGGGCGGTGATGAATCGGCTGACGGTTATCGCGCCGGTTTCCGGGTCAACCTCAACTTCGGCGGCCTGGGCGCAGAAAGAGGTGACGTCCGGCGGCTCGGAAACCACTTCGTACTCGGCCGCGATGGTGCCGTCGCCCACGTGAGCCACCACCTCGCCGATGTTGATAGTCCGGTAATAGGCCGGGCGAAGGGGCGACGGGCCAACCACTACCCGCCCGCTCCGGAGCGAAACGTCCTCCTCCGGCGAGTCCAGCAGCGGCGCGGCGGCGCGGATGAGCTGGCGGCGCAGTTCGCGGGCCGCCCCCACCACGGCCTGCCCGGCAGTGTAGGTCACCCGCGTGCCGCCGGAGCCGGAGCTGAAGGGCATTTCCGACGTGTCCAGCAGTTCGATGTCTACCTCATCCACCGGCACCGACAGTTCTTGGGCCACCATCTGGCGCAACACGGTGTGGGAGCCGGTGCCGGTGTCCCAGAAGGCCATGTGCAGCGTGGGCCGGCCCGAAGCGCCGATGCTGACCCTCGCCGCAAAGCGGCCCACGCCCTGGGAAAGGTCGGTAACAGCCAGCCCCCGGCCAGTGAGCGCACCCGGCTTGGCTGGCTTGGGGGCATCCCATCCGGCGGTCTGGGCGGCGCGGCGCAGCGTTTCCTCGGCGCGAATGTCGCGCCACTGGTGGCCTACGGGCGAGGAATCGCCGTCGCGCAGCAGATTCATCCGCCGGAATTCGTAGGGGTCGAGGCCCATCTCGCGGGCTATCAGGTCGGTGTGGGACTCAACAGCAAACACTACCTGCGGCTTGGCCGGGCTTCTCATGTGGCCTTTGGGGACGTTATTGGTGTAGACCATGTAGCTGTCAATGCGGGCGTGGGGGATGCGGTAGACGCCGCAGAGGTGGTCGGCGCCGCGCAGATAGACCGTCGGCTTGAAGGCGCCGTAGGCCCCGCTGTCGAACACCACCCGCGCCTGCCGCGCCACCAAGGCGCCGTCGCGCTTTACCCCGCTCCTGAGCGTCATTACCGCCGGATGGCGCGGGTTGGCCGCCATCAGTTCCTGGATGTAGTCCATCACCATCTTGACCGGACGCCCGGAATGGAGCGACAGGTAGTAGCACAACGGCACGTCCATAAAAGAGCCTTTGCCGCCGAAGTCGCCGCCGATGCTGCACGGGTGCAGCACGATGCGCTCCTCGGGCAGGCCCCAGACGGCGGCCAACTGCTCGCGCAGGGCGTAGGGGTCTTTATTGTTGACCCAAACCTGCACTCGCCCCGGATGTTCCGGCGGCTCGGCGCTGACCACGCAGGCGTGGGGTTCGATGTATGCTTGGTGCATCAGTTGGGCGTTGAAGGAATGCTCGAACACCAAATCGGACTCGGCGAACCCCTGCTCCACGTCGCCCTGGCCCCAAGTGATGTGGGCAAACACGTTGTTGAGATCCGATTCGGGCTGCGGCAGGCCCTCGTAGCCGGACATCGCCGGGTGCAGGAGGGGAGCGTCCGGGGACATGGCGGCCGCGGCGTCGAACACCGGGGGCAGTTCTTCATACGCCACGTCTAGGAGCAGCAGGGCTTCGTCGGCGGCGTCCGGGTCGTCGGCGGCCACGGCGGCCACCTTCTCGCCTGCGAAGCGGACCACGCCGCGGGCCAGCACCGGCATATCCCGCAGCCGCCGTCCTACCAGGGCGTCGGGCAGGTCGGCGGCGGTTATCACCGCGCGCACGCCGGGCACAGCCCGCGCCCTGGCGGTGTCTATGCCGACAATGCGGGCGTGAGGAAAGGGCGAGCGCAGCGCCTTGCCCCACAACATCCCCGGAAGCGCAACGTCGGCGGCGTATACGGACTTCCCGGTAACCTTGTCCGGGCCCTCGCCGCGGGTAACGGACTGGCCGATGGCGCGTGTGGTCATAGTCCCCCCTTACTCTCATTCCGTCCATAGTGTAAGATGGAATGAGCGGCTAGGACAAGGAAATCGTCTACTTGACCGGCTTTGGGCAACCAAGCTGTATCCGCTTCGCCGAGCCAGCCCAAATTGTGGAAGGAACGGGCATCGTAACCATCCTGACGCAACGCTTGAGGCACTTGAGGGCTAATGCTTTCGTCGAAGAGCAAAATCAACTAGCTTTCCTTGATGCCTGCTGCAATGGCGTACCGCAAAGCCGCCTCCACGTCCATAGGGTCAAGCTGAAAGTCCCGGGCCAGGGACTCTACCGACTCCCCGCCTACGAAGTAGTCGCTAATGTCCACGACCCGCAGCCTTCTGCCTCTCATTGTCGGCTGGCCTCCGGCGCGGCGCGGATCCAAGGCCACCGCGCCGTCTTTGCCCAGCGGACACCAGCGAGAGGCAAAGCCATCCTCATAGTCCAGTTGCCCCAGCGTTTTTACTGCCGGGGCAGGCAGCCGCTCCTTATGCGCCAACAGGTTGTGGTGGGCAAAAGGGAATTGCGTTCCCCACTCGGCGGCAAGACTGTCGTGGTATTCCCGCACTTCCCGGTAACCGCCTCCTTGCCCCGCCCTGATTTTGCCGGCCATCAGAACATCCACCAGTTCCAAGAAGGAAAGCCGGGTCAGATGAGTCCATGGACGCCCCATTCCGTCTTTCCAGGGCGGTTTCAAGTCGGCAATGGAGCTGGGGTAATCTTGCAGCCACTGCTTTATGGATTTGGCTGAGACGCCCGTCAAGCGGTGCGTCTCGCCAATATCGTAAGCTGCCTGAGTTCGCCATAAACCCAGGCTTTCTATGGTGTCCGGCATGGCCTATTCCCCCCTTATGGCTCACCGTCCGCCCCTAGTAATACACCGCCGTTCCGGTGCCGCCGCCGGCGGCTATGACCTCGCCGGTGACCGCCCAAGCCTTGTCTGAGGCCAGGTAGCAGGTCAGGTAGCCGATTTCCGAGGCGTCCACCATCCGGCAGATGGCGTTGCCCCGGGGCGAATCGGGGGCGAAGTCCTGCGCTTCGATTTCCTCGGCGGTGATGCCCAACTGGGCGGCGCGGGCTTCCAGCATTCCCGGCGTGCGCTCGGTGCGGGTGGTGCCGGGGTGGATGCAGTTGACCGTGATTCCGAAGCGCCCCACCTGGTTGGACAGCGTTTTGGTCAGATGCACCATGGAAACGTTGCGCGCGCCGCCGCTCAGGTTGCCCGCGGTGCGCCCGTTGCCGCCGCTGATGTTGACGATGCGCCCCCAACCCTGCTCTTTCAGGAACGGGATGGCGGCCCGCGAGCAGCGTAGCGCGCCGACGTACTTGACGTCGAAGTCGCTGAGCAGGGCGCCGTCGTCCACCGTGTCTATGGGGCCGATGGCGTTGGGAGAGCCGCCGGGCAGCGAGGCGCTGTTGACCAGAATGTGCAGGCCGCCCAGCCTCTCGGCGGCCTCAGCCATCACCCGGTCAACCTGGCTGCGCTGGGTGGCATCCATGGCCAGGGGGGTGATGCTGCGCCCCGTCGCCTCGGCGATTTCCTGGGCCGATTCCTCCAGCGCCGCCATAGTGCGCGACGCAATGACTACGTCGCATCCCTCCCTCGCCAGCTCCAGCGCGATGGCCTTGCCGATGCCGCGGCTGCCGCCGCCCACGAATGCTTTCTTGCCCGCAAGTCCAAAGTCCATCTTGTTGCTCCTTGTGGATGTCAGATTAGGTTGAAAACGGCGGCTTTGGTCACGCCTCGTCCGGTGCCGGTTCCAGCCAGTCCTCGGCGACGAGTTCGGTTATGCCGCCGTCGAGGGTAACGTAGTATACGTTAGGGATGCCAGCCGCCAGCTCCAGCTTGGTGCCTGACCAATCGTCGGTCATCTGAGGCGCTATGGTGCCCAGCGCACCCCGGGCGCTCTCAGTCGGCTGCCGGTGCTTGCCGCCGCCGCGCCTGCGGATTCGCACCCGCTGGTCAACGTGAAAACGGTAAGGCAGTGTCATAGGCGTATGGCTCCTTTGAACGTTGGCAAGGGCATTATAGAGCAAAGGCAGCCTTTCGTTTCAGGGGTTGTTTGTCCTTTCCGCCTTTGTCTGAATCGGGATTACAGGATTCCCGGAATCCAGAATTAAAGAATTTACCGGACGGGAAAATTCTCAAATCCGGCAAATCCTGATTCAGGCAAACAGCCGAAAGCGGCTCTAGCCAACAAGCTGCCAGACCGCCCCGGCCAGCATCGCGCCGCCCACGGCCAGGAGGAACCAGCCGTAATTCAGCCGCTCGGCCAGACGGAGCAGGGCCCGGATGGTCATCAGCCCCACGGCAAAGGCGACGGCCAGCGCGGCCAAGGATTCCGGCGAGACCCGGACGCCGGAACTAAGGCCGACATAGATTGCCGCGCCCAAGCTGACCGGAATGCTCATCAGGAAGCTGAGGGTCAGGGCGTCGCGGCCCGGAAACTTCCGGCCCAGCAGAGCCGCCAAGGTCAGCCCGGAGCGGCTGAATCCCGGAATAACCGAGATCCCCTGAGCCAGTCCGGCCAGCAGGGCGTCCAGCCGTCCGGCAGAGGACATATCCCGCTGGCCGCCCCCGGGCCGCAGCAGTTGGGCGGCGGCGGTTGCCAGCATGGCGGCCCCAATCAGCGCCATCACCGGCGGCCCGGCCAAGTTGTCCCCTTCCGTTGTAATCAGCAACAGCAGGGGCAGCCCGATAATTCCGCTGACGGCGGTGGTCAGCAGGAGAAAGGCCGTCGCCGGAGACAAACTGGCGGGGGAGGTCATAACGTTCCTGACCACCGCCGACACCTCGGCGCGGAGGGCCACCAGCGCGGCGGGTATCGTCCCGGCGTGGAGCCACAGGGCGTATTCCACGCCCTCGCCCAGGCTCCGTCCGTAAGCCAGGCTGTATATCACCGCCACCATGCCCTCGGAGCTGACCGGCAGCCACTCCGCCACCCCCTGCAACAGGCCCAACAGCAGCGCGGCGGCCCAATCGCTTTCCATTCGGGCCGGCCGTATCTAGGGCTGCCGCAACGGGCGGAAGAAGGCGCGGATGTCCTCGGCCAGCAGTTGCGGCTGCTCCATGGCGGCGAAATGGCCGCCGCGGGGCATCTGCGTCCAGCGCTGCACGTTGTGGGTGCGCTCAGCCCACTCGCGGGGCGGATGGGCAATTTCCACCGGAAACAGGGCTACGGCGCAAGGGACGTTCACCTGCTCACCCGGCTGGAAACGCCACGTGTCTTCCCGGTTCTCGTAGTAATGCCGGGCCGACGACGCGGCGGTCTGCGTTATCCAGTAAATCATAATGTTGGTGAGCAGTTCGTCCTTGGTGAAGCTGTTTTCCAGGTGGCCGCCGCAGTCGGCCCAAGTGCGGAACTTCTCGATTATCCAAGCGGCAAGGCCGATCGGGGAGTCGTTGAGTCCGAAGCCCAGCGTCTGCGGCTTGGTGCGCTGGAGGTGGAAGTAGCCGCCTTCGTCCTCGAACCAGCGGCGCGTCAGGCGCAGGAATTCCTGCTCGGCGCCGGTCAGCGGCGGATCGGGCGCGCCCCGAAAGGCAGGCACGCCGGTCATCAGATTCACGTGTACCCCGGCCAGGGACTCCGGGAAGTCGAACCCCAGCCGCGAACTGATCATGCCTCCCCAATCGCCGCCCTGCGCCCCGAACTTGCGGTAGCCCAGCCCCTCGGTCATCAGCGCGCGCCACAGCCCGGCAATGCGGGTGTTGCTCATGCCGCGGGAGACAGGCTTATCGGAGAACCCGTAGCCCGGCAGCGACGGAACTACCAAGTCGAAGGAATCGGCCGGGTCTGCGCCGTGGGCCGCCGGGTCGGTCAGCATAGGGATGATTTTCAGCAGCTCCGCCACCGACCCCGGCCAGCCGTGGGAGATGATCAGGGGGAAGGGCGCCGGCCCACGGCCGCGGGCGTGGATGAAGTGTATCCCGATGCCGTCCACCATGGCCCGGAAATGGTCGAACTCGTTGAGCGCCCGCTCCTGCACCCGCCAGTCGAATCCCGTCCGCCAATACTCCGCCAACTCCCGCAGGTAGGAGAGGTCTGTGCCATAATCCCACTCCGCGCCGGGGATTTCGTCGGGCCAGCGGGCCGCCGCCAGCCGCGCCTCCAGGTCGTCCAGCGTGGCTTGGGGAACGTCTATGACAAACCGCTCGATTTCCATATCCGCTTCCACCGGGGCCGGATTGAGAGGAACACCCTCGCCCTAACCCTATCCCAAGGGTGAGGGTATTTTATCATCCCTCGAACCCCGAGTCCCGCCGCCATTGCATGTAAGTCGAGGATCGCCCGTCGCCGGGAGCAGCAGGAGTCGCCGTCACGGTCAGAGCCTGAGTTAGAGCTACAGGCTGCTACGGGACGAACCCGTATTCCCGCGGCATGAATTATAACGCGGCGCATGCGCTGATAGATAATCGCATTTTGATGCACAAATGACGTGGATCATAGTATGTTCCGTTGTTATTATGTATACCGAAGTGTTGCAGAGCGGTACATTGTATTATTTAGACATTACAAGCATCCATTTAACGCATTGATAGCTTATCAGTTGAATCCGTTGAGTATACGGCGCATATTGCATATGAGTAAGCATTATTTTATGCCCCAAAGCGTTATATCGTGTCGTTTTATCATTTTATATGGCCCCAGGGCCATTCCATACGGGGGGATGTCCCGTTAGGCAGGACGATTGCAAAGTCCTTCGGCAAAGCCCTCATTCCAGGCAGAACGAAGCTCCCCGGTTGCGACGGCTCTTGCCGCCGCTTCCCTTGCCGCCCTGCTCCCGGAGCGTCAGGCCGCCGGGGGCGAGTCCGAGCCTGCAACCTGCGCCCCTGACCCTCGGCGGGCCGGCCTTACGGAGCGACCGGGCCGCCCCAAGCGATTGCTGGCCCCGCTTGGGGACGACGCTGCCGCTGCTGTGTCGCTGCTGTGTCGCTGCTGTGTCATTGTAGACGTAGGCGTTCAGGGTTTGCCCACATCATTGGCGCCCGGCGGGTACTCGGAGTTCGGCTGACCGCAATTTCTGTGGGTATAACATCGGTCCAACCCGTGCTGCCGTCGTCCGGCCGCTCCTACTGCCAGCGATTCGGATTGGGGTTGATGGCCGGATCCAGGCGCTCGGCATTGGCGGAATCGGGCAAGCTCACGCTCAGGCCGTTGCCGACCGCCAACGTGCCGGCGGGGCCGCGACCGTAGCTATATCCCCGCCGGTCACTCCATGACGGCCACTATCGGCCCGATGGCTGCGGTGGTGACTGTCGTCTCGGGGCTGCCGTAGGTCAGGCTGGCCCGCAGGAACTTGCCGACATCCCCGGATTGGGGCAGGTAAACAAAGCTGTCGTTGGGATGTTGTCCGGCGGTAACCGGCGTCCAGGTGGAGTCGTCCGGGGAGTTGGGATCGCCGCTGTCGGCATCGGCCCGCTCCCAGGCCCAGAGAGGAACGGTGATGTCGGCGCGATCCCCTGAAGTGTCGGCGCCAATGTAGGGGTTGTTGTCATACTCCTGCTGCGTTGCTTGGACGCGGGCTAGGTAAGCATCCCGGGAGGTCAGCCGCACGATAACCGGCTCGCCCACCACCGGCGCGTCATTGGCGGCCCGGATCGTAGTTCGCGGGCAGTTATCGCCCTCTGTGGTGGACACCGTCTGGAGCCAGTTTTGGAAGGATGCGTCCAGCGACGCGCAAAGCCCGGCGTTACCCTGGAACAGTAGCGCACCCAAGTTCGAGATCCCGGTGAAGGTGGAGGGAAGCTCCCCCGTCAGTTGGTTGTCCTGGAGGCGCAGACTCGTCAAGCTGCTCAAATTGCCCAACTCGGCCGGTATGCTTCCCGTCAGGGTATTGTTGTAGAGGGCCAGTTCAGTCAGGCCGCTCAAATTGCCCAACTCGGCCGGTATCGCCCCCGTCAGGGTATTGTTGTGAAGGGCCAACTCCGTCAGGCCGCTCAGGTCACCCAGCTCGGGCGGTATGCTTCCCGTCAGCTGGTTGTCGTAGAGGGCCAGCTTCGTCAGGCCGCTCAGGTCGCCCAGCTCGGGCGGTATGCTTCCTGTCAGGGTATTGTTGTTAAGGGTCAGTTCCGTCAGGCCGCTCAAATTGCCCAACTCGGCCGGTATCGCTCCCGTCAGTCGGTTGTTGTAAAGGGGCAGTGCCGTCAGGTCGCTCAAATCGCCCAACTCGGGCGGTATGCTTCCCGTCAGTTGGTTGTCGTAGAGGGCCAGTTCAGTCAGGCCGCTCAAATTGCCCAACTCGGCCGGTATCGCTCCCGTCAGGGTATTGTTGTAGAGGGCCAGTTCAGTCAGGCCGCTCAAATTGCCCAACTCGGCCGGTATCGCTCCCGTCAGGGTATTGTTGTAGAGGGCCAGTTCAGTCAGGCCGCTCAAATTGCCCAACTCGGCCGGTATCGCTCCCGTCAGTTGGTTGTCGTAGAGGGCCAGCGTCGTCAGGCCGCTCAGCTTGCTCAACTCGGCCGGTATACTTCCCGTCAGTTGGTTGTCGTAGAGGGCCAGCGTCGTCAGGCCGCTCAGACTGCCCAACTCGGCCGGTATACTTCCCGTCAGTTGGTTGTCGTAGAGGGCCAACTCCATCAGGTTGCTCAGGTCACCCAGCTCGGGCGGTATGCTTCCCGTCAGTCGGTTGTTGTAAAGGGGCAGTGCCGTCAGGCCATTCAGATTGCCCAACTCGGCCGGTATCGCCCCCGTCAGGGTATTGTTGTGAAGGGTCAGCTCCGTCAGGCCGCTCAGACTGCCCAACTCGGCCGGTATCGCCCCCGTCAGGGTATTGTTGTGAAGGGCCAGCGTCGTCAGGCCGCTCAGACTGCCCAACTCGGCCGGTATCGCTCCCGTCAGTTGGTTGTCGTAAAGGGCCAACTCCGTCAGGCCGCTCAATCTGCCCAACTCGGCCGGTATCGCCCCCGTCAGGGTATTGTTGTGAAGGGCCAGTTCCGTCAAGTTGCTCAATCTGCCCAGCTCGGGCGGTATCGCTCCCGTCAGAGAATTGTTGTGAAGGGTCAACACTGTCAGGCCGCTCAGCTTGCCCAACCCGGCCGGTATCGCTCCCGTTAGGGTATTGTTGTAAAGGGTCAGTGTCGTCAGGCCGCTCAGATCGCCCAACTCGGCCGGTATCGCTCCCGTCAGGGAGTTGCCGTAGAGGGTCAGCTCCGTCAGGCCGCTCAAGCTGCCCAGCTCGGGCGGTATGCTTCCCGTCAGTTGGTTGCCGTAGAGGGCCAGTGTCGTCAGGCCGCTCAGCTTGCCCAACTCGGCCGGTATGCTTCCCGTCAGGGTATTGTTGTGAAGGGCCAACTCCGTCAGGCCGCTCAGATCGCCCAACTCGGCCGGTATGCTTCCCGTCAGGGTATTGTTGTAGAGGGCCAGTGTCGTCAGGCCGCTCAGATTGCCCAACTCGGCCGGTATGCTTCCCGTCAGAGTATTGTTGTGAAGGGTCAGCGTCGTCAGGCCGCTTAGATTGCCCAGCTCGGGCGGTATGCTTCCCGTCAGTTGGTTGCCGTAGAGGGCCAGCTCCGTCAGGCCGCTCAGATCGCCCAACCCGGGCGGTATGCTTCCCGTCAGTTGGTTGTCGTAGAGGGCCAGCGTCGTCAGGCTACTCAATCTGCCCAACTCGGGCGGTATGCTTCCTGTCAGTTGGTTGTCGTAGAGGGCCAGCGTCGTCAGGCCGCTCAGCTTGCCCAACTCGGGCGGTATGCTTCCCGTCAGTTGGTTGTTGTAGAGGGCCAGCTCCGTCAGGCTACTCAATCTGCCCAACTCGGGCGGTATCTTCCTGTCAGTTGGTTGTCGTAGAGGGCCAGCGTCGTCAGGCCGCTCAGATTGCCTAACTCGGGCGGTATGCTTCCCGTCAGTTGGTTGTTGTAGAGGGCCAGCTCCGTCAGGCTACTCAATCTGCCCAGCTCGGGCGGTATGCTTCCTGTCAGTTGGTTGTCGTAGAGGGCCAGCGTCGTCAGGCCGCTCAGATTGCCCAGCTCGGGCGGTATGCTTCCCGTCAGTTGGTTGTTGTAGAGGGCCAGCTCCGTCAGGCTACTCAATCTGCCCAGCTCGGGCGGTATGCTTCCTGTCAGTTGGTTGTCGTAGAGGGCCAGCGCCGTCAGGCCGCTCAGCTTGCCCAGCTCGGGCGGTATGCTTCCCGTCAGTTGGTTGCCGTAGAGGGCCAGCTCCGTCAGGCCGCTCAGATCGCCCAACTCGGACGGTATGCTTCCCGTCAGTTGGTTGTTGTAGAGGGCCAGCGTCGTCAGGCCGCTCAGATCGCCCAGCTCGGCCGGTATGCTTCCCGTCAGGGTATTGCCGTAGAGGGTCAACTCCGTCAGGCCGCTCAGCTTGCCCAGCTCGGGCGGTATGCTTCCTGTCAGTTGGTTGTCGTAGAGGGCCAGCGTCGTCAGGCCGCTCAGTTTGCCCAACTCGGCCGGTATCGTTCCCGTCAGGGTATTGCTGTGAAGGGCCAAATCCGTCAGGCCGCTCAGCTTGCCCAGCTCGGGCGGTATGCTTCCCGTCAGTTGGTTGCCGTAGAGGGCCAGTTCCGTCAGGCCGCTCAGATTGCCCAACTCGGGCGGTATGCTTCCTGTCAGTTGGTTGCCGTAGAGGGCCAGCTCCGTCAGGCTGTTCAAGCTACCCAACTCGGGCGGTATGCTTCCTGTCAGTTGGTTGCCGTAGAGGGCCAGCGCCGTCAGGCCGCTCAGATTGCCCAACTCGGGCGGTATGCTTCCCGTCAGTTGGTTGTCGTAGAGGGCCAGCGCCGTCAGGTTGCTCAGTTTGCCCAACTCGGCCGGTATCGTTCCCGTCAGGTTGTTGTGGTCGAGAGACAGAGCAGCGACCCGGCCGTCGGCGTTGGTGGTAACGCCGTGCCAATCGCCCAGCGGGTCGTCGCTCTTCCAGCCGGTATTATTGGTCCAGGAGTCGCCGCCGGTGGCGTCGTACAATGCGGCCAGCGCCGCCCGGTCCGCAGCGATATTCTGGGCTTGAACCATTCGGGCTTGGTGGTTGATCAGCCCGGCCGCGAGCATGATGGTGACGATGGCGACAACCACCAAGGCCATTACGCCCAGCAGCGGCGGCGCTGAGGGGTTGGTAGGGAAGGGCCAGGCGAACACTGCCATGCCGCGCCTTAATTCTCGGGTTGGGCTGCCGCTGCGGCGCGGGTCATATCCCGCGGAAACTGCTACCGTATTTTATAGAACATTGCCATCCGTGAATCAATGGCGGCGGCGGATTCGCATTCTTAACGTGCGTTGGCAATATGCTACTCCTGCTATCAACCGTCGTTCCCGCGAAGGGGGAATCCACCGGTTCCAGTCATTGAAAAGGTGGTATTCCGCGAAAAGGTGGCATTCTGCCAGCCGTTTCGGATTCCTTCTTCGCGGGGATGACGGAGCGGGCAATGCCAACGCATAATAATACCCAATGCGACGGTGTGGTAAACTGCCGTGGGCTAGACTAATTGCCGCACTATTGCGGGCGGAACGCAGGGGAGGAACGGGTTGGCCGACAGCTTGATCACCGACGAAGTACGCGCCCTCATCGGGACGGAGACGCCGCCGGAGCGGAATCGCTTCGCCATCAGCGAGGAGATGGTTTACGACCTGTCCGACGCTACCGAGGACCCGAATCCGCTCTACGTTGACCCGGAGGCAGCCGCGGCCAGCCGCTTCGGAGGCATAATCTGCCCTCCGCTGGCGACGTGGAAGGACATTGCGCCGCCCATCGGGTACTTCGGGGCGGGGCAGGAATCCCACTTCGAGGTGCCGCTGCCCTTCAACAGCTACGGGCTGAACGGGGGCAGCGACTGGCAGTTCCTCCGCCCGCCATACGTGGGGAGCCGGATTACCCGGCAGTTCAAGATACTGGACATCTTCCAGAAACAGGGGCGCTCCGGGCCGCTGGTATTCGTGGAGCGGCTGGAGACCCAGACCGACCAAGAGGGCCAAGTCATACTGCTGGCCCGCCGGGTGAGCATTCACCGGGCGCTGGACCAGGACGCATCCGCGCCGCAGTCCGGGGCTGCCGTCGCCGGCGGGCTGCAAAGGGTGAATCTCTCGCCCCCGGGGCCGGGCGAAGAAGTTCCGCCGCCCAGAGCATCGGAGCGGCCGCAGCTCTACTTCGAGGAGATTTCCGAGGGAATGGAGCTGCCTCCGGTGGTGAAGGGGCCGCTGACGACGACCCACTTGGTGCGGTGGGCCGCGGCCAACGGAAATTACGCCCGGATTCACTGGGACTTGCCCTTCGCCCAGATGCAGCAGGGGCTGGAGAACGTGGTGGTCAACGGCTCGCTGAAGAACCAGTACCTAGGGCAACTGCTGGTGGACTTCGCCGGGCCGGGCGGCTGGCTGCGGCGCTTCTATGTGCAGCACCGGGGCATGGACTACCCCGGCGACGTGCTGACGGCCAAAGGCATCGTCACCGGACTGCGCGAGGTGGCGGGCGTGGGCCATGCGGACTGCACGGTCACGCTGACCAACAGCCGGGGCCACCAGACCGCCTCGGGCGTCGGCGCCGTGGCAATCCCCCGCCGCGGACAGGAACTGCCGCTGGTCTGGCAGCCGGAGGACTAGGGTGCTGGACGGACTGCGGGTGCTGGATCTGGGGCCGGGCATCGCCCCGTCCTTCTGCGCCAAGCTGCTGGCCGACTACGGGGCCGCGGTAGTCAAGGTGGAACCGCCGGGACAAGGCGACCCGGCGCGGCGCATGGGGCCCTTCGTCGGCGATGACCCGCACGCAGAGAAGAGCATACCGTTCCTCTACCTGAACACGGGCAAGCGAGGGGTCACGCTGGACTACTCCGGCGAATCGGGGCGCGAAATGCTGTTGGAGCTGCTGGACGGCGCCGACGTACTGGTGGAGGGCTTCGCGCCGTTGCAGTCTGCGGATTCCGCCATCGGCTACCCGGAGCTTTCCCGCACGCATCCCCGGCTGGTGGTGACCTCGGTCACTCCCTTCGGGCAGGACGGGCCATACCGGGACTTCCAGGCAACGGACATCATCGCCTGCGCCATGAGCGGGCTGATGTACCACTCGGGGGACTCCGACCGCGAGCCGCTCAGGAACGCCCTCGACCAGTCGCTCTACGTTGCCGGAGCCAACGCGGCGGCGGCAACGCTGGTCGCCCTCTTCGCCCGACTAGCGTCGGGGGAAGGGCAGCACGTGGACGTGTCGGTGGCGGAATGCTTGGCGGCCCACTTGGTGCAGCCGGTTCCCTACTACAACTATATGGGGGCGACGAAGGGACGCCGGCCGGTGCGCGGCTCGGGGTTCGAGGAGCTTATGCCCGCCCGCGACGGCTACGTGGTTCCCTCGGTGCAAGGCTCGCAGCCCTGGGAGACGGTGGCGGATCTCATCGGGCCGGAGGAACTGCGCGATCCCCGCTTCGCTTCGGGCGCCGGCCGAATCGCCCACGGGGAGGAACTGAAGGCCCGGCTGATCGAAGGGCTGGCGCAGTGGAACCGGCTGCCCCTGTTCATCGCCTCCGGGGAGCGTCGGCTGGTGTTCGGCATGGCTCAGGACGCGGGCGACCTAATGGCGTGTCCGCACCTGGAGGCGCGCGGGTTCTACCGGGAAGTTGAGCATCCCGTGGCCGGGCGGGCCGCCTACCCCGGCATGGGCGCCAGGCTGCTGCATGGGAACGGCTCAGACATCACGACGCGCCCGGAACCGGGGTTGACGCCCGCGCCCCTGCTGGGGCAGCACAACGTTGAGGTCTACGGCGATGAGCTGGGGTACAGCAGGGACGAGTTGGCGGCGCTCCGGTATGCGGGGGTAATATGAGCCGCCCGCCGCTGGAAAACATCCGCCCGCCGCTGGAAAACATCCGCGTGGTAGACCTGAGCCGGGTGTTCGCAATGCCCTTCGCCGGGGCCAACCTGGCCGATCTGGGCGCGGAGGTCATCAAGATAGACACCTGCCAAGCCCAGTTTATGGAAACCACCCGCACCATCACCGGGCCATTTCCCGACAACCGGCCCGGCGAGCTTTGGTGGGAACAGGGCGGCACCTTCCAGACGCTGAACCGGGGCAAGCGCAGCCTGACCCTGGACCTGCGCTCCGCAGAGGCGCAACGCATCGTGAAGGAACTGGTGTCGGTCAGCGACATCGTGCTGGAAAACTTCACGCCCCGGGTGATGGCGCGGTTCGGGCTGGATTACGCCTCGCTGCGAGGGGTGAAACCCGACCTGATAATGGTCTCCAACACTGGCTACGGGCATTCCGGGCCGTGGAGCAATTTCGGGGCCATGGCCTCGGCGTTGGAGCCGACCCACGGCACCGGCGCATTCATGGGGTACTTGGACGATGATGCTTCGGGAGTCCTGAAACCGGGAAGCATTCCCAACAAGGTGGGTAACTCTTACACCGATTTTCTGGCGACCTGGACGGCGCTGGCGTCAGTAATGGCGGCGTTGCTGCATCGCGCCAAGACCGGGCGGGGCGCGTGGGTTGATCTGGCGATGTACCAGAACGGGGCCTCGTTCATCGGCGAGGGGCTGCTGGCCTATGCCTTCAACGGGGAGCGGGTGCGGCGCATGGGGAACCGCCATCCGGCAATGGCGCCCCACGGCTGCTATCCGTGCCTTGGCGATGACCAGTGGGTGACTATTGCGGTGCGCGACGACGCCGACTGGCAGGCGTTCTGCGGGGTCATCGGGGCGGCGGCGCTGGCGGGCGAGGCGCGGTTCAAGACCGCCCGGCAACGACTGGAGGCGCAGGACGAGCTCGACGCTATCGTGTCGGGATGGACCAAGGAGCGCACTTCATACCAGGTTATGGAGGCGTTGCAGGGCGCCGGGGTTCCTGCCGGGCCGGTGCTGACGGCCGGGCAGGCATTGACCGACCCGCACTTCCGGCGCCGGGGGTTTTTCGAGAAGGCGAACCACCCGCCGGAAACCGGGCTGGGGACAAGGGAGTACATCGGGCGCGGCTGGAAGTTCTCGGGGAGCCGGGCCGGTATCGCCGGGGCGGCCCCGTTGCTGGGGGAGGCCAATGGCTACGCGCTGCGCGAGCTCCTAGGGCTGCCCCAAGAGCAGGTGGACGCGCTGACGGATGGGGAGGTCATCGGCGTCGCGCCAATCGGCGGGCAAGCTCCGTTGCAGACGCCGCTGGAAACCCAGGTAGAGTTGGGGTGGGTCGCCGCGTTCGACCCTGATTTCAAGGGATAGACGGGGACTTGGCCGCCGGTGATCTCAACGCGCGCGGGTAATGAAAGGTTGCCCGATGCTTAGACCGTTATTCCCGCGAAAGCCGGAATCTGGACGCCTTTGCGCATGGCAGATTTTACTGACCAGAACCTCCGGATTCCCGCGAAAGCGGAAATGGCGGTGCTGGGCTGTCTATAACGCAGTCTTTCAGTACAAATTCGATAGCCTTGCCGTTGTTCTTTTGGGGATTGACTAGGCATCAAGCTACTGATAAAATCGGCGACCAGCGAGTTAAGCATCAACTAGCTATGCTGCGTGAAATAAGGTGAGTAATGCCTACGGTAGTTTCGTTCATCAACTATAAGGGTGGTGTCGGGAAAACTACATCTGCCTATCATGTGGCTTGTTCGCTAGCGCAGCATCATCGTCAGCGGGTATTAATGATTGATATTGACCCTCAAACTAACTTGACCTTCCTTTGCGCCAGCATCGAACAGTGGGAGAGGCGGAAGCAAAGGGTAGGAACGATCAAGAACCTTTACGAGCAGTTTACCCAAGGTCGGGCTATGGAAGTCAGGCGGTTCATCTGGAATGATGCCGTGGTCATTGGTCGTCATCCTATTTCCGGCCTAGATATGATTCCGTGCGACATAGAGTTGCTGGGCGAGGACTTGAGTAGAGACGGTGAGATAGTCGGCACCTTCCCGACAATGCAAGCCTTGCGGCAAAATGCACAACGCTATATGCGAGAACGCTCCTTCCTAGCGCAAGTCATCGAAGAGGTCAGCGAACGCTATGACTGGGTCATTATTGACTGCCCTCCGAATTTGTACTTGATGACTCAGAATGCCCTTCACGCCAGCGACTATTACGTGATAACAACAATTCCAGATCATCTGTCAACGATTGGATTGAACATCCTTACTAGGAAAGTACGGGAAATCGGAGAAAGTATTGCTGCTGCACAGCCTTTAGCCGGTGAGAGCGGACATACAGTGGCGGAATTGGGGGGCATCGTGTTCGTCAAGGTAAGGTTGGGTGGAAGTATGATAACCAATACCCATGAAACAACGATTAATACCATCTCTTCCGACAGACTCCTCGGGGATAAGGTGGTCTATCGAAATACTACAGAACTAATCGGGTACAGCGAAGCCGCGGAGAACCGGGTTCCTGTTTGGGAGCACAATTCAGAAAACGCTCGGAGAGCGGCCCAAAAAAACGAATACCCGGCCATAACCCAGGAACTGGTGAATCGGTTGGGTCTTTAGGTTCAATTGCCATGAGTCAAGCATCTCCTTATTCAATGGAGTCCTTGTTCAGAGGGCTGAAAAGCCTGCTCAACTCCCTCCCTACAGAGGAAGAGAAGTTGGAACTCCTGCAAAACTTACACGAGGCTCAAAACTTTCTGGAAGAGTTGCGATTACTGGTGGAAGCAATTCCGACGATGGAGTCGAGCCAGAAATTGTCCGAAGGCTTGTCGCGCTTGGATATTCTGACAGACCGTGCGTATCGGGATGCGGGCCTTCGTAAGCTCTTGGGACTGCGTGGCGTTGCGGCGGGTGAAAAGAGAAAAACCGTTGCCTCTGAGGACACAAACAAGCGAGTTAGTGAATTGGAAGCGATAATTACAGAATCCGAAACTTCCCAAATTGCGGACTTACTTGCGCAGGAATCGCTGTCCGTATTGAAGGAAGTGGCTGTACGCTTCGGCATACGGACTCTCTCCAAAGAACGCAAGAGGGAATTGGTTAAGCGAATAGCCATTCACGCTGAGAATCAACGAGGATACACCTTGTTGAGAAATAGCGATTCTCAGCCAACCTGATAGCTAGGGTTTAACTTCAAGGAGTGCTCATACCCTTTCATTCGCGCTTTTGCGGGAGCCCGGAGGGGCTTGCTTATCACGATCAGCGCTTGTTGAGAATACCCGGCCTTCAGTCGCGGAACCGGGGCATTACCTGTTCGCTGAAGAGTTTCAGAGATTTGGCGGTCTTTTCCGGGGACATAAGGCCGCGATTGGTCAGCATCAGGTTGCGGATGCCCGCGTCGCGCATCTGCGCCAACTGTTCGGCCACTCGCTTGGGGCTGCCGATTATGTTTTCGGCGGCGTCGGGGTTCGGGGTTTCGGCGTACCCCTCGCGGTTCATGGGCGGGGCTTGGCGTTCCATGGGGTACTCGGCGGGATTCCAGCGGGTGCGGTAGCCCTCCATGCGGGTAAAGGCATCCTGCTGGGCCGGCAGAAACTCCTCCATTGCTTGGTCATCGGTCTCGGCTAGGTGCATCTCCCGCCATACCCAGACTTGGGCCAAGTTTCGTTCTATGGCCGCGTCGTCGAAGTCGGCCTCGGCCATGGCTTCGCGGTAGATGCGGATACTGGCGGCGGTGGCATTGGTTGAGCGGCCCCGCAACAGGACGGGACGGCCAATGCGGCCCATCTCCCGGACGGATTCGGGGTTGAGGCAGGCGCGGGCTAGGCGGGGGTGGGGCTTCTGGTATGGCCGGGGGCGCACGGAGGGGAAAGACGCTTGGTAGTGCTTGCCCTTGAATTCGAGGTTATCCGTGGTCCAAGCCTTGATCAGCAGTTCCTCCGCTTCCTCCATCCGCTCCACGCCGAGCTCGGGGTTGGTTCCGAAGCCGATATACTCGTAGGCGTTGTAGTTGGAGCCTTTGGCCGTGCCAACTATCAGGCGGCCCCGGCAGAGGTTGTCCAGCAGGGCGGTCTGGATTGCCACCCGCACTGGGTTGTGCAGGGGCAGCTCCAGAATGCCGAAGCCCAGTTCCACGCGGCTGGTCTTGACGGCAAGGGCGCTGGCAAAAACCAGCGGGTCGCCGTAGACGCATTCGCCGGTGAAGTAGTGCTCGGCAATCCAGATGGCGTCGAATCCCAGGGCCTCCACCAGCACGGCCTCTTCCAAGCACTCCTGTATGGCCTGTTCGTCTTGGGAGTCGTCGAACTTCATCGGGTAGAAAAAGTGGCCGAAGCGCATTGTGCCTCCGTTCTCCAAATCCGGGAGTTGCCGCCGCCACTGCCGCGGGCCGGGCTATCAAACGTCTTCCGTTCTCCAAGTCCGGGGCTTGCCGGGCTGCTATTCCATCACCTTGGCGTCGGGCAGGCCAAGCATAAACTGCCCGTGGTTTTCGTAGGCGGCGTCGCTGACCATCTGGTGCTGGGCGGCGGCGTTGATGTCGCGCAGACACCGTTGCAGGATGCTGGAGTCGAACAGCGCCGCGCCTCCGGCGTAACGGAAGGCTTGGGACACCACCGCCACGGCGGTGTCGGTGGTGTAGCTGCAAAGGCTGCGCATCTTCGCTTGCAGGAGCTGGCTGGGGGGATGGCCCTGACAGACGGCCTGCCACGCCTCTTCCAGTATCTCCACGTTCAAGGCCCGGCAGGCCCGCAGCCGCAGGTCGCTTTCGCTGAGCATACGCTGGAAAGCAGGGCGGCGGGCCAGGGAGTTGGCGGAGGTGTAGCCGCGGGTCTTGGACTGCCCGATTTCCAGCGTCTCATTCAAGGCCCGGCGGGCGACGCCGAGGGCGAAAGCGGAATGCTCGTTGGTGACGAAGGCCGGCCGGCCCAGGCGGTACATCGCGCCGCCCCGGAGCGGCTCGGTCAGGGACACGTCAAAGGCAAAGCCGGTTGGAACGAACAAGTTTTCCACGGAGAAATCGCAGCTTCCGGTGCCGCGCAGTCCCATAACCCGCCAGTTGTCGTGGATCTTGACGTCGGAGGTGCGAATGGTGGCCCGCACCTGGGATACCAGGCCCAACCGGCCGTCATTCCCGGCGGGGCCGGCTTCGCCTTCGGCAACCACGCGGGCGCCGGCGGAAATCCAGTCCGAATGCCGGATGCCGCTGGCGAAGGCCCACCGCCCGCTCAACAGGTAGCCGCCCTCCACGGGCACGGCCTGGCCCATGGGAGCAAAGACGCCCACCGTCTTGGGCGGCTCGCCGCGGGCAAAAATTTCTTCGATGGCGTCATCAGCGAGAAACGCGCCCACGCCGCCCAGACTGGCCGCGCCGATCATCAGGCACCAGCCGGCGGAGGCGTCTATCTCGCTGACCGCCTCCAGCACGTCTAGCTGGGTGACCAGGTCGGCCTCGGCTCCGCCGAGAACGTGGGGCAGCTTGAGGCGCAACAGCCCCGAGTCATAGAGTGCGTTCACCGAAGCCTGGGGCAAGGTGGCGGTCTCCTCGCCTTCCTGCGCGCCCGCTTCGAGTATGTCGCGCACACTCTCTACCGCGTCCATCAGGACTCGGCGCTTTTCGTCTCGGTCTACGGGAAAAGGCTTCATAAATTTCACAAGGCGCTGGCGTAGGGCTGTCTAAGCATCCACCTTCGGGATTACTTCCTCCACCAGCGTATCCATGGAGTCCAGCAGTTCTTGCAGGCTGCGGCAACCGTTGAAGTTTACCTGGAACTCTTCAAGCCCGGCCTCTTGGCGGTAGCGTTTCATATCGGAGGCCACCTGCTCCGGCGTGCCTTGCCCGGTGGGGCGGCCGCTCCCGGAGCCGGAGCTGCCGGTGATGTTGCTGAAGTTGACCCGGAAGCTCATCCGTGAACGGGGCGGGGGTTTTCCCATCTCGGCGGAAAAATCATGCAGGCAGGCCCGGTTGCTGATGAAGTCGGGAAGCGCGGCCGGCGTCGGCTGCCACACGTCGGCGTACCGCGCCGCCCGCCGCAGGGAAGGCCGGCCGGATCCGCCAATCCAGATGGGCGGGTGGGGCTGCTGGAGCGGCTTGGGGTTTATGTGCATATTCTCGAAGGAGAAGAAACGTCCGTGGAAGGACGCCGGGCCCGGTTCCCAGCAGGCTTTCCAAAGGCGCAGGTACTCGTTGGTGCGGGCGCCGCGCTCGTGGAAAGGGACGCCGAGGGCCTGGTACTCAGCCTCGCTCCAGCCGGCCCCGATTCCGGCGATGGCGCGGCCGCCGGACATCTGGTCCAGCGTGGCGATCATCTTGGCGGTCACGATGGGGTTCCGGTAGGGCATTATCAGCACCGACGTTCCCAGCCGTATGGTGGAAGTCCGCGCCGCCACGTAGGAGAGCGCCATCAGCGGGTCGTATACGTTGCGCCACGGTTCGCTGCGCGGGGAATCGTCCACGATTACGTGATCGTTGACGAAGAGGGCATCGAAGCCCAGTTCCTCGGCCTTGCAGGCCGTTTTGACGATGGCCTCAGTGGTGGCCGGGAAGCCGAGGTAGTCTGCGTTGGGAAGCCGGAAGGAAAATAGGGACATATATCCTCCGGTGGTCAGTCCTCTACGGGCGCTATGGTATGGCTAACCGCAATTTGGCACAATGGGGCATAGGCGTTCTCGGCGTGCGCTGGCAATGCCAACGCGCCTTTGGAATACCGGGCATCCGGTTTACGCCGGGCTTTTCCAAAGCCTCTGTCAGGGATAGGGGATTTACCGGGCGCCGTTAACCTTTTTCAGGAAATCCTCGCCGCCGATGCGGAGCAGCCCCCAAGCGGAAACGGTGACGAAGTTGGCTCCCTGCTTGATGAACTCGGCCACCCCGGCGGTGTCGGCGGGATTGTTGCCGCCCACTCCGCAGGACTTGCCCCCGGCGCGGACGCGGGGGATGACCTCGCTCATCACGCGGCGAACCTCGGCGGTTCCGGGGTTGCCCATGCTCTGCCCTAGGTCGGAGGCCGCCACGTGGAGAACGTCGGCCCCGGAAACTTGGAGGATGTCATCCAGGTTGCCCACGGCTTCGATGTCTTCCACCATGGGGATTACCAGCACCTGGGAGTTAATCCAAGACGTAGCCTCGTCCCTCGTGACGCCTATGCCGTAGTCTTGGGCCCGGCCTCCGCCCATCCCCCGGTATCCGTCGGGGTAGTAGCGGGCGGCGCGGGCGATGGCGGCGGCCTGTTCCCCGGTGTTGACGTGAGGCACGATTATCCCCTGAAGGCCACGGTCCAGATACCGGAGGATGGTCTGCTCGTGGTGGTCGGGGATGCGGGCGATGGGAGTGATGCCGAAGGACTCGGCGGCGCGAACCATATGCTCCACCTGGTCCAGACTGGCCGGCCCATGCTCGCAGTCAATCATCACGAAGTCGTAACCGAGAGCGCCGAAAATCTCCACCATATCGGGCGCGTAGCGGGTGATGATGGCCCCGAATACCACTCCGCCTTCGTTGAGCTTGGCCTTGGTGGTGTTGGCGCGCATAGAATCTCCCTTTCGTTAAGAGTGGCCCGGACTGCCGGGCGGCCTTGGCATCCCGCTTTCGCCGGGGCAGGCTTCGGCCCCACGGGGAGCGGGAAGTTACAGGGAGCCGTCAATCACCATATCCAGAAGGGCGGGCTTGCCGGAAGCCACCGCCCGCTCGACGGCGGGCCGGATCTGGGCCGGGTCGGTGATGCGTTCGCCGTGAACGCCCATACTGTTGGCGATGGCGGCCATATCGAAGGGAGTGGGGAAGTCGGAATACATAAGCCGGCCGCCGGAGGTCTCGGGCAGTTCCAGGATTTCTTCCTGGTAGACGTTGAAGTTGACCTTCAGCACCCGGTAGCTGCCATTGTTGCAGATGACGAAAATGCAGGGGATGTTGTCATTGGCGGCCGTCCACAGCCCTTGAACGGTCATCATGGCGCTGCCGTCGCCTATGATGCCGAACACCGGGCGGTCAGGGCAGGCGCACTGCGTCCCCATGGTGGCGCCGATGCCGCCGCCGATGGACTGGCCCCGCACGCCCCGCAGGTCGCCGCGCCGCCGCGCCTGAAAGTAGTGGCGCATCGTGGCGCGGTTGCTGATGGAATCATCCACGACGATAGCGTTGCCGGGGAGGGCCGCGGCCAGCTCCGACATCATCCGGGCCGGGGTCATGGGCTTGTGGGCCCACTTCTCCGCCGCGGACTTCTCGAAGGCTTCCCGGTTGCGCCGTCTCTCTGCTTCTACCGACTGCCTCCGTTCCTCGATCTCCGGCATATCGCCCGGAGACAGCCGTTCTTTCAGGGCGGCAATCAAGTCGGTCAGCGCCAGACCGCAGTGGCCCACGATGCCGACGTCGGTGGGTTCCGAGCGCCCGATTTTCCCGGCGTCTGGATCTATGTGTATCAGCTTGGATTCCGGGGACAGGACTACGTCACCCCAATAGAAAAGTTCCTCAAAGGGATCGGAACCCACGGCCAAGACGAGGTCAACCCGCTGGAGAACGGCCCGCTGCGCTGCAACCCGCAGGGAAAGGCCGCCCATAAACTGGGGGTGCGCCGTGGGAAAGGCCGCCTCGGCGCCCCGGGCCTGGTAGACCGGCAGTCCCATCAGTTCCGCCAGCTCCACGGCCTGGGCCAGAGCGCCGTCATCGGAGAGCCGGTCGCCCACCATCAGTATAGGCCGGCTGGCGTCCATCAGCAGGGAGGCGGCCTGCGCTATGCCCTCCGCGCTGGGCCGGGGCGCGTCATAGACCGGGCGGGAGGGCGCGATGTTCATTTCGGCCATCCCTTCCAATGCGTTGGAGGTGAAGCCCACGTACACCGGCCCCTTGGGATAGCTGTTGGCCTCATGGAAGGCCCGGCGGATTACGCTGGGAATCTGGTCGGGCAGGGTCAGCTCCACCGCCCACTTGGTCACGGGCCGGACCAGTTGAGCCAGGTCGGTGATGGTCTCATTGACCTTGCGGGCGTCGTAATTGGCGGAGGTAACCACCATGGGGGTGCCGGTGTTGAGGGCGTCCAGCATAAGGGCTATGCCGTTGGCTAAGCCGCTGTCCACGTGGAGGCTGACGAAGGAGGCCCGGCCGGTGGCCCGGGCGTATGCCTCGCCCATCCCCACGGCGACGCTTTCCTGAAGGGTCAGAATGTAGCGGAACTCCGGGTAATCCCCCAGCAGGTCAATGATCGGCCCCTCGCTGGTGCCGGGATTGCCGAAGATGTAATCAACCCCCTCGGCCTTGAGCATCTCGAGCAGGGCCTGCTTGCCGGTCATCATCTGGGACATGGACGCCTCCCACGGTGCGCTGCCTAGCGGAACGGGCTGGCGGCAGCAGGAATTTCAGGCCATTCTACAACAATCGGCGGGCTGGGGCGTCCAAAACAAGACGCGGGCAAGGCAAGGGTTCCGTTCGTTTTAGAGCGCAGCCGGTTTGGCTTGCCCCGGTTTAGCTTGCCATAGAGCGCACTCCCGCACTCCCCCGCACTCCAAGGTATTCCGAGCGGGTGTCGGCATTGCCCGCTCCCGGTCAGCAATGCCAACACCCGCCTAGAATCCCACTCCAAAACGAAGGGAACCCCGGCTAGTGGCTGTGTTGGGCCAGCTCAATCAGGACGCCGCGGGCCGCCGACGGGTGCAGGAAACCGATGTCCCCTCCCATAAGGCCGGTGCGCGGAACCTTGTCAATCAGGCGTATGCCGAGGTCGTCCAGGGTTTTCAGCTTGTCGGCGATTTCCTCCACCTCGAAACAGACGTGGTGCAGGCCCTCTCCCC
The DNA here is from genome assembly GCA_965213725.1 of Dehalococcoidia bacterium. GTDB lineage: Bacteria > Chloroflexota > Dehalococcoidia > Lucifugimonadales > UBA3495 > VXOI01. The sequence goes on along the minus strand of OZ243924.1, from coordinate 2,857,553 downwards.
GGTTGGCGATGTGGGTGGTTATCAGGCTGTCGGGGCCGGTGCCTTCCAGCAGTTCCAGGTTGGTCTCGCCCACCGGCACGAAGCAGCCGCGCACGCCGATGTCCTCGCGGAGGATAATCCGGCCGGGCTTGAAGCCGAACAGCCCACGGTAGAACTCGATGCTTTCGTCCAAGCTGGCGACGGCGATGCCGATGTGATGCACCAAGCTAGTGGCGACGGGCGGCGTTGCGGGCAGTGTCATAGCTGTTCTCCTTAAACGGCGATTAGGGTCGCTGTTGGCGGGTTTCACCCTGCCATCGAAGGGGAGGGAAACGGGAGAAGGGCCGTACCCTCCCCTCGAAAGAGGGAAGCAGGAGAAGGGCCGCTCAGAACGTGGACTTGCGGCCCTCCATGTTGGTATGGATGTCCAGCAGGACGGTGCGTCCGTCGCGGTTAAGCTGCTGTGCCCTGACCAGGGCCGGGGCGATTTCCCCGGGCTGGGTAACGGTGATGCCGACGGCGCCCATCCCCTCGGCTATCTTGGCGTAGTCGCCGCCCATGCGGGTCAGCCCGAACAGTTCGTTGGCGACGGGGTATCCACCGGGGTAGGTAGCCATGCCGCCGTTGTTCAGCACCACGGTGGTGATGGGAGCGCCCGCCCTTACCGAGGTTTCAATGTCCAGCCCAGACATCCCGAAGGCGCCGTCGCCCATAAAGTTCAGGCAGAAGCGGTTGGGGTCGGCCAGCTTGGCCCCGATCATCAGAGGGATGCCGTAGCCCAGGTGGGTGGACTTGCCCCAGCCGATGTAGCTGTGGGGCGTGGTGGCGGTATAGAAGGGAATAATGGAGTCCCGGGGCGCTCCGGCGTCGTGGGTGACCACGCTGTTCTCCCGGTCCAGGTTGCGTTCCAGTTCGTTGATTACCCGGTACGTGCCTATGGGCACTTCGTCGGTCTCCAGCAGGGGCGTCCACTGCGCCAGCCAGCCCCGGCGCACTTCCGCGATCTCTTCGGCAACGCCGTTGGCGGGTTTCCCTTCCTCTCCGGCCTGGCTCTTCACCTCTTCAATCAGCGCCTGCAAGGTGAGCCTGGCATCGCCGGGGATGCCCACGTCGGCGTAGAAATCCTTGTTGATGTCCTCGATGCTCTCCACGTTGTGGATGATGACCTTGCCATCGGGGATGGGCTGTCCGTAGCTGGTGCGCGTCATGCTCGACCCCACGGCAAACAGCACGTCCGACTCCTGAATCCACTTGCGGGCGGGCAGGGAAGTCGCGCCGCTGCCCGCGCCCAGCGACAGGGGATGGCGCTCGTCGAAGGACGACTTGCCCGGCATGGTGGTGTATACCGGAATCCGGGTAAGCTCGGCCAGTTCCCGCAATTCCGGGGTAGCCGAGGAAAAGAGGACGCCCATTCCCGCCCAGATGACCGGCCTGCGGGCGTTGAGCAGCAGCCGGGCGGCCTCGGCCACGTCGCCGCGGGAGGGAGACTGGAGCAGGCGCTTCGGCGGCTGGTAGGCCAAAGCCGACTCCGGCGCTTCCTGACCGCCCACATCAGCGGGGATTTCCAGTATCACCGGGCCGGGGCGGCCGTTGCGCAGGTTATGGAAGGCCCGCCGCATCGCCGCGGCCACCTGCCCCGGAGCGGTAATGACCTCGGCATACTTCGATACCGACTGGTAGGAACGCGCCGGGGAGAAGTTGGGTCTCACGGCATACTGCCCTAGGGCCGGGCCGCCCGCAATATACAGGATGGGAATGTTGTCCGAGAAGGCTTGGGCGATGCCCCCGTGGGAGTTCTCCGAGCCGGGGCCGCCCTGGGTGATAGCCACGCCGAACTTGCGCCGGTCGTTCATCCTGCTGTAGCCGTCGGCAGCCATCAATGCACCCCGTTCCTGCCGGAACATTATGGTGCGAATCCCCTCATTGGCCGCCGACTCGATCAGGTTATTGGAGGGAAAACATGAAACCCACTCCACACCCTCGGTTTTCAGAATCCGGGCTACCGCATCGTTAACATTCATAATCTGCCGCTCCCGCAATTGATGCTGCGGGATATTCTAACACCGTTGGGGCCATCTCCGGCCCGATGCTGTTGCAGCCCGCGTCACCACGGCCCGCGGTAGAGTATACTGGGCTGGGATTCAGGCACAAGAATGTATGGGAGGCCGGAAAATGAGCAGCCGGGAGGAACTGAGGCGGAAAGGCAATGAGATACGCGAGCGCCTGCAACATGGCGCGCACCCGGCCCGGGAGCGGCCCAGGGCGGTGGCCGGCGTCCCCGGTCTCAGAAATTTCACTGGCGAGTCCATCTTCGGCGCGGTGTGGGCCCGGCCCGGTCTGGACATTCGCTACCGGATGCTGGCGACGCTTTCCGTGCTGTCCTCGCTGCAACGGCTCTCCCAGCTCCAGACTTATGTCCACAGCGCCCTGAACCTGGGGATGAATGCAGAGGAAATCCAAGAGGCGCTCATCCACTGCTCCCTCTACGCCGGCTTTCCCAGCACGGTGAACTCGCTGGAAGTGGCCCACGAGGCTTTCCGCGAGAGGGGCATCGAGCCGCCGCAGCCGGATGTCCCGGAGGTGAGCCTAGAGGAAATGGAAGCGAGAGGCCGGGAGCTTCGGGAAAAACTGATGGGAACCGTGGATCGCGGGGGCTACGCCGACGCATTGACCGACCTGGCGCCCGACCTGCGGATTATCACCTACCAGTTCGGGTTTGGGGAAATCTTCTTCCGCCCGGGGCTGGACCTGAAGTCCAGGGTGGTGTGCGCCACCGCCGCGCTGGCGGCGCTGCGGGCCGACGCCCAGTTGCGCAACTTCCTAGGGGCCGGCCTTCGCGTGGGATTTTCCAAAGAGGAAGTGGTGGAAGTGCTGATACAGACCGGGGGGTATGCGGGCTACCCGGCCGCGCTGAACGCCATATCCATCGCCGCCCAAGTCTGGGAGTAGACGCGGGAGGGACTGGGCGCTGCGTCCGGCCTCTGAACCCCCCGACCGGGAGCCCTGATGCCAGAGCGGACGCAGCCCTTCCGGAGAGTCAGAAAATTTTCTGGTTCAATATAGAGTCGTGCTGCGGAGAAGTTGCAGCTTTGGGACAATTCTGAAAGTCTGATGGACTTGAGAAATCCACCGGGAAACCGTGACCATGATTTCCTCACCCCAATGAATATGACTCCGGCCCATCTGTCCCAAGCCACTGGAGTTGAAGCAGGTCTGATTCAGGGTATTATCAACGGTCAGGAGTCTGTCTCAGCAGAAACGGCTCTACTTTTCTCGCGTTTCTTTGGCATTTCCGCAGGGCTATGAATGGGGCTGCAAAACCAATATGACCTGGATGTCGCAGAAGACCGTCTTGCCGACAAGCTGGCTGCGGTGGTGGCCTACTCGCCGGAGTGACTGCCTTTGCCCCGCCAGCAACTCCGGTTACGGGAAACGGAGTAACCTCGCTGCGCCAAAGAAAAAGAGGGCCGCGACAGCCCCCCCTTTCCCCAAACGCTTCTGCGTTGAAACCCGCCGCGCTACCCCCGCTGCTCGATGGGCACGTACTCCAGGTCCATTTCGCCGGTGTACTCCAGCAGGGGACGGATGAGTATGTTGTCTTGGTACTGCTCCACGCACTGGAGGGTCCAGCCGGGGATGCGGCCTAGGGCGAAGATGGAGATGAACAGGTCGTCGGGAATGTCCAGCAGGTAGTAGATGGCCCCGGCGAAGAAGTCCACGTTGACGCAGATGCCCCGGTCGCGGTAGGGCAGCATGGTCTTCTGCTCCAGGTGGGAAAGAATCTGGAACCAGCGCGGCTCGCCCTTCTTCTCGCCCAGCGCTTGGGCGCGGTCGCGCAGGTGGCGGGCCCGCGGGTCTTCGGCCCGGTAGACCCGATGGCCGAAGCCCATTATGCGGCCGCCCGCTTCCAGGTGCCTGCGGGCGTATTCCTCGGCATTCTCCGGGTTGCCGATGTCCAGGGACATCTTCATCACTTCTTCGGCGGCGCCGCCGTGGGCCGGGCCTTTCAGGGTGCCAACGCCGGTGACCACCGCCGAGTGCAGGTCGGAGATGGTGGAGGCGGTGACCCGGGCCGCGAAGGAAGAGGCGTTTGCCCCGTGCTCGGCGTGGAGGATGAAGTCCACGTCCAGCAGGCCGGTGGTCTCTTCGTCGGGAACCTCGCCGAACATCATATAGAGAAAGTTGCCGGCGTGGTTGAGTTCGGGGTTGGGGGCCACCGGCTCCAGTCCCTGCCGCAGCCGGTGGTGGGCCGCCACGATGGTCGGCCCCTGAGCCGTGAGGCGGACGCCCTTGCGGATGGTAGCCTCGACGGAGTTGTCGGCCACCTCCTCCACGTCATAGCCGGCCAGTGCCGAAATGCCGGTGCGCAAAGCGTCCATGGGGTGGGCGTCCTTCATCACTTCCAGCACCGTGATGATGCCGTCGGGTATGCGGCGGCTGGCGCGCAGCTCGGCGTCGAAGTCCGCCAACTGCTGCCCGGTAGGCAGGCTGCCATAGAGCAACAGGTAGACCACCTCCTCGAAGGTGGATTTTTCGGCTAGGTCGTGGATGTTGTAGCCGCGATAAAGCAGCTTGCCTACCTGACCGTCGATGAAACTGGACTCGGTGGTGTCCAGGTAGACGTCCTTGAGCCCCTTCACTATCTCGGGCATGGCCTATACTCCTTGCAGACTTGCGCCTGCCTTCGGGCTAATGGGGCAAGCTCGCGGCGTTCCCCGAACTGCCCGCAACGCACGTCTGCCGCTTCGTTCTTCTGTGGCGCTCAGGCCGCGCGGGCCGGAGGTGATGGTGGACTGAGAACAGCACGAAGCCGCCCCATTGGGCAAGGCTGTTGGGAAAGCCCAAGTCAGGCCCAAGACAAGCTGAGGACGGCTACGAAACTGACCAAAGTCTAGCATTCGCTTAAATCGAATGTCAACCTGGACATTCGCAAGGTATTGTTGTCATAAGTGTATAATGGATTTACTTAAAGAATGCCAAACGGGTTTCGGGATGTGTGCCGATGGCGCGAAGCCGTGTCTGCCGCCACGATGTTCGCTGCCCCCATTGCGGTTCCAACCGGATGCGCAAGGACGGATTTGCGGCTGGCCGGCAGGCTTACCGTTGCGGGACTGCCGGCGCCGCCAAGCGCCCGGCGAGGCTTATCACCGGCCCGGAGCGGCGGTCGATGCCTATCCGGTTTGCCGCCGCCATCGACACCCGATGGCCGCGGTGCTAGGATGCCAGTGTCCCCTGGGTTTGCCAACCGGCGGGGACGCGCCGATAAAACTGGAGGGTCAAGCCCATGCCCGGGAAAGACTTGGATTACTCGACGCTCTTCAACCGGAACCTGCCGCCGCCGCCGGCTCCGTGGGAAGGCCATCCGAAGTACAACTTTATCGGCGGCCACAGCGACCCGGATATGGTCCCTATGGAAGAGTTTATTGAGTCGGCGGCCAACGTGTTCCGGGGCGATCCGAGAAACATTTCCATGTACAACTTCGATGGCGGGCCGCAGGGCATTATGCCGCTGCGCCGGTTCTTGGTGGACAAGCTGGCCGCCCACCGGGGCATCAACGCGACGGTGGAGGAAGTCCTGATTACTTCGGGTTCCGGCCTCGCCATCGAGCTGATTAACGAAATCCTGCTGGAGGAGGGCGATACCGTAATCGTCGAGGCGTTCAGCTTCTCCGGCGCCTTGGGCAACCTGAGACGCCGCAAGGTCAATATGCTCGGCATCGAGGTTGACCAGGACGGGATGCGAATGGATCAACTGGCCGCCGCTCTCGAAGAGTTGCGGGGCCAAGGAGTGCGCCCCAAGTACATCTACACGATTCCGACCCTCCAGAACCCCACCGGCACCGTGATGTCCCTGGAGCGGCGTTGGCGAATGCTGGAACTGAGCGAAGAATACGGCGTCCCCATTTTCGAGGATGAATGCTACGCCGACCTCATATTCGAGGGCGAGTACGAGAACGCCATCCGCTCCTTGGACGACAGCAATCGGGTGCTGCATATAGGGTCTTTCTCCAAGACCCTGGGGCCAGGCACGCGGCTGGGCTACATCGTCGCGGAGTGGGAGGTGATGCGCCGCCTGCTGTCGCGCAAGAACGACGCCGGCACCGGCGTCATGGACCAGATGATAGTGGCCGACTATTTCATCAACCACTACGAAGAGCACATCCTGAAAATGCGGGCTGCCTTGCAACGCAAGTGCGGCGTCCTCGCCGGCGCCCTCCGCGAATCCTTCGGGCCGACCGTCGAATTCGAGGTTCCCCGGGGCGGGATGTACCTGTGGGTTAAGCTCCCGGACGGGGTTGATTCGCGGGCATTGAACCTGCCCGCGCTCAGGGAAGGCGTCGCCTTCAACCCGGGGCCGGACTGGGCCGCCGACCCGGATGCGGCCGCCGGCTACATCCGGCTTTGCTTCGCCCTCCCCTCTGAGCCGGAGATACGGGAAGGGATCGAAAAGCTGGCGGAAGTGTTCCGCCGGGAAGGGGCGCTGCCCTGACCTTCCAACCCGCCGCAGAGGTTGCAACGCCCGCTGTGTCGGGCCTAGCTTCTAGCTTGCAAACCCGGCCGGCGCGTTGGGCGCGGCGCGGCGGCTAATGGCAGCGGCGCGGCACGGGCCGGATGCGGCGGACGCTGTTCAGCCGCTCCTCGGCCAGATGGTCGGCGGCGGCGGCGGTCGAAATTTCCTGGGCTTGGGAGATCCTGATTACTCGGCCCATAATTTCGTGAATGCGCTCGGTCTTTTCGCGGGCGCGCTCCGGGCTGTACCCGGCGCCGCCCAACTCGGCCTCGACGTTGATGATGCCGCCGGCGTTGACGATGTAGTCCGGGGCGTAGAGGATGCCGCGCCGGTGCAGCTCCTCTCCGTCCGCCTCGCTGAGCAACTGGTTGTTGGCCCCGCCGGCCACCACGCGGCAGCGAAGCTGCGGGATGGTCTGCGGGTTCAGCACGCCCCCCAGAGCGCAGGGGGCGAAGATATCGCAGTCCATATCGAAAATCGAATCGGGGGGCGTTACCTCCAGCCCCAGGTCTCGGGCGCGGTCCAGCGCCCCGTCGAAAACGTCCGTCACCACAATGCGGGCGTCCTCTTCCATAAGGATCTCGCACAGATGGCCGGCGACCTTGCCGAAGCCCTGCACCGCCACGGTCTTGCCGCGCAGTCCGGCGTTGCCCCAGACCTCTTCGGCGCAGGCCCGCATTCCGGCGTAGAGGCCCAGGCCGGTCATTAGGGAAGTATCGCCGCTGCCGCCCAGCGAGAAGGCCAAGCCGGTCACGTGCTTGGTTTCCTGCCGCACGTACTCTAGGTCGCGGCCCGTGGTGCCGACGTCGGTGGTGGTCAGGTAGCGCCCGCCCAAGGTGTCCACGAACCGCCCGTAAGCGCGCATCATGGCCTCGGACTTTTCGCTGCGGGGGTCGGCAATGATGACGCCCTTCCCGCCGCCCAAGTGCAGCCCGGCCGCGGCCGACTTATAGGTCATGGCCTGGGAGAGACGCAGAGCGTCGGTCAGCGCTTCCGCTTCACTCTCGTAGGGCCACATTCTGGTGCCGCCGCAGGCCGGGCCGAGGGTGGTATCGTGGATGGCGATGATTGCCTTGAGGCCGGAGCCGGGGTCGGAGAACAGCGCCACCTGCTCATGGCCCCCGTCGCCCATTCGCTGGAGAAGCTCCATTTCCGCCGCCCCCTTTAGGTTTCCTGTGCTTCCATTATATTCCAAATAAAAGGTGTTACAATTGGCGGGCAATCTCGCGGAGGTTTCAGATGCCGCCAAAACAATACTCCAGCCCCCCGCCAACCACCATAGACCAATCAAAAACATACACCGCCACCGTGGACACCAGCGCAGGCGCGATGACCCTGGAGCTGTTCGCCGCCGAGGCGCCGCTGACGGTGAACAACTTTGTTTACTTGGCCCGGGACGGCTTCTATGAAGACGGCCAGTTTCACCGGGTCATCAAGGACTTTATGATCCAGGGCGGCTGCCCCCGGGGCGACGGCACCGGCGGCCCCGGCTACCGCTTCCAAGACGAGCCGGTGACGCGCCAGTACGTCAAGGGCACGCTGGCCATGGCCAACGCCGGCCCCAACACCAACGGCAGCCAGTTCTTCATCGTCCACGGCGCCCAGGTGGGCCTGCCGCCCAACTACACCATCTTCGGGATGCTGACCGGCGGCGAGGACGTGCTGGACGCGCTGGCTAACGCTCCGGTGAGCCGGGGCCGGGGGGGCGAGCCGTCCACGCCCAACGAACGGCTGGTGATCAACAACATTACCATTGACTAGTCATAGGGCCGCGGTTCAGCGCGGGAAACACAAGGAACGCGGCGGGAACTGCAGCATCCCCGCCGCGTTTTTTGGTGTACGGAGGCCCTAATCCCCGGCCAGCCGCGCCCGCACCGCGTCCACCACGCCGTCCAGCGGCGCCGTGACCGCCGCATCATCCTCGCGGCCCTTGACCTCCACAACGCCCGCGCGCAGGTTGCGCGGGCTTACCACCAACCGCACCGGCAGCCCCAGCAGGTCGGCGTCGTTGAACTTGACTCCGGCGGCCTGGTCGGGGCGGTCGTCGTACAGCGTCTCGATATTGGCAGCGTTTAGCCGGGCATACATTTCGTCCGCGGCGGCGGCCACGTCTTCGTTGGCGAGGTTCAGGCCGACTAGGTGCGCCTGATAGGGGGCGATGGGGTGGGGGAACACTATGCCCCGGTCGTCGTGGTTCTGCTCGATGGCCGCGGCCAGCAGGCGGCCTACGCCGATGCCGTAGCAGCCCATGGTGATGGGCAGGTTGCGGCCCTCGGCGTCCAGGTAGTTGGCGCCCAGCGTTTCGCTGAAGAACGTCCCCAGCTTGAAGATGTGGCCCACCTCGACGCCGCGGGTGGCCGCCAAGGGGCGGCCGCAACGGACGCATAGCTGGCCGGGCCGGGCTAGGGCGATGTCGGTCAGAATGTCTGCTTGGAAGTCGCGGGGGTAGTTGGCCCCGGTCAGGTGAAAGCCGGGTTTGTTGGCCCCCACCACGAAGTTGCCGCCGCTCTCGATGGACGGGTCGGCCACCTTGCGGATGCCGGTAATGCCCACCGCCGAGGCGCTGCCCGCCACCAGCCCGGCGGCCCGCACTTCCGAATCCTCGGCCAGGCGCAGTTCGTCGCAGTGCAGGGCGTTCTTCAGCTTGACCTCATTGACTTCCAGGTCGCCGCGAATGGTGACGAACACCGGCTCTCCGTCGGCGATATAGAAGACGGCCTTGAGCGTCTTGGACTCCGGCACGCCCAAGAACTCGGCCAGCGCGGCAATAGTCTTGACGCCGGGCGTGGCGACCTCTTGCAGCGGCGCTTCCGGCTCGGCCGCGACGGGAGGGATGACCGACTCGGCCTTTTCGGCGTTGGCGACGTAATCGCAGCCGGAGCAGGTGATAACGGTGTCCTCGCCGGTGTCGGTGGGCAGCAGGAATTCGTGGGAGTCCTTGCCGCCGATGGCCCCGCTGTCGGCTTCCGCCATCAGCACGGGCAGTCCGCAGCGGCGGAAGATGTTGCGGTAGGCTTGGGCCATGTCCTGATAGGTTTGCTCCAGGCTGGCGTCGTCGGCGTTGAAGCTGTAGGCGTCCTTCATATCAAACTCGCGCACCCGGATGAGGCCGGCGCGGGGGCGCGGTTCGTCCCGGAACTTGGTCTGAATCTGGTAGAGCAGCAACGGCAGGTCGCGGTAGCTCTGCACATTGCTTTTCACCACGTTGGTGATGACTTCCTCGTGGGTGGGGGCGATGACCATCGGACGCCCGCGCCGATCCTGAAGGGCGAACAGGTTGTCGCCAAAGGCGGCGCGGCGGCCGGTCTGCTCCCAAAGCTCCAGCGGCTGGAGGGCGGGAAGCATCAGCTCCTGCCCGCCCGCGGCGTCCATTTCCTCGCGGATGATTCCCTCAATCTTGCGGAGGGAGCGCAGGGCCAGCGGCAGATAGGAGTAGACGCCGGCGGCCACCTGCTGCATCAGCCCGGCGCGGAGCATCAGCCGGTGGCTGGCCGTCTCCGCCTCCGGCGGGTCGAACCGCAGCGTCCTGCTGACCATTCGGGTAAACTTCATAGCATCATCCGTCAATCCAAGTTTCGGCCCTCAAGAGCGCGGAAACCACTACGCTATTGCCACGTCCGACCCGGGGGCCGGGGGCATAAAATCGTCTATGGACAGAACCGCGTCCGGGAACGCTCGCGGCGCGACCGATTCGCCCGAACGGCAAACGCGGACGGTGGTGTATTCGGAACCGAAGGGTTCAGTGTGTACCAGCACCTCCCGCGCCCGCAGGTTGGCAATCCATACCTCCGGGATGCCAGCCGCAGCGTACCGGGCCAGCTTTGGGCCGCTGTCATAGCGCAGCGAGCTGTCGGCAATTTCGATGACCAAGTACACGTCCGACGGGAAGGAGCGGGACGATTCGGTGACCGGGCGCCACCTGACCACGGCGATATCCGGCTGCGGAGCGCTGCGGTCGCTCAGATAGATGGGGCATTGCGTTTGCACCAACGCCCGGTCTCCCAATGCCTGAATCAGCAGCCGGGTCAACCAGATGGTTCCGCCTACATGGTAATCCCCCACGGGGGCCATAACAATTATCTCCCCGTCTATCAATTCAACCCGGTCGTCTTCGTGGAGGATACCGGCCGCTTCCATAGCCAGGCACTCGCCCACGGTGAAGCGGCGTTTGCCCGCCAGCACGGCGGCCTGCTCGCTCCCGGCGATGATGCCGGCCGATACCATAGCGTCGCAATCCTCCGGGGAAAAGGGCCACGCCGCCGGGAGTTGTCTGGACGCAGTAGTCATCGTATCATCCGCCAAGCCAAGTTTCGGCCCTCAAGAGCGCGGAAACCACTACGCTATTGCCACGTCTGCCCCGGGAGCCGGGGGCATAAAATCGTCTATGGACAGAACCGCGTCCGGGAACGCTCGCGGCGCGACCGATTCGCCCGAGCGGTAAACGCGGACGGTGGCGTATTCCGAACCGGCCGGGTTGGCGTGGACGGTTACTTCCCGCGCCCGCAGGTTGGCAACCCATACTTCCGGGATGCCAGCCGCAGCGTATCGGGCCAGCTTTGGGCCGCTGTCATAGCTTAAGGAACTGTCGGAGACCTCTGCGATCAGGAAAATGTCCTGTGGGAAGTAGGGCCGCACATCGTCCAAGGGGCGGCGTCGCAAAATGGCGATGTCCGGCTGCGGGGCGCTCGTGTGGTTCAGACGGATTGCCCCCTGCACCCGCACGATTGCCCGGTCTCCCACGGCCCGGAAGAAATGCAACGCCAGCCAGTCGGTGCCGGTGGCATGATAGTCTCCTATGGGGGGCATAACGATTATCTCCCCGTCCATCAATTCAACCCGGTCGTCTTCGTGGAGGATACCGGCCGCTTCCATAGCCAGGCACTCGCCCACGGTGAAGCGGCGTTGGCCCGCCAGCACGGCGGCCTGCTCGCTCCCGGCGATGATGCCGGCCGAGACCATAGCGTCGCAGTCCTCCGGGGAGAAGGGCCACGCCGCCGGGAGTTGTCTGGACGCAGTGGTCATCGCAGCCTCCATCGGGTATAGGGAGCGGGGTATGGGGAGCGGCGGGAATTCAGGCCGGTTCCTCCCTCGACTCGGTGGCCGGGGGCATAAAGTCGTCCACTGCCAGCGCCACGTCGGGAAAGGCTTGCGGGCTGATGCTCTGGCCAGCGCGGCAAGCGCGGACGGCGGTGTATTCGGAACCGGAGGGTTCAGTGTGTACCAGCACCTCCCGCGCCCGCAGGTTGGCTACCCACACCTCCGGTATGCCGGACTCGGCGTACCGGGCCAGCTTAACGCCCAAGTCGTACTCCAGCGAACTATCGGCGAACTCGATAAGCCAGTACACATCAGCGGCCGAATCCCGCTCCATGTCGTCCAAGGCACGCCTTCGCAGCACGGCGACGTCAGGCTGGGGCATAGCGCGGTTATTCAGCAAAATTGACCCTTGCACCCGCACCATCGCCCGGTTGCCCAGAGCCAGAATCAGGGCTTGGGACGAATAATCGGTGCCGCGCATATGGGGGACATTTATGGGCGCCATAACGACGATCGCACCGTCCATAAGTTCGAGGCGCTCATCCTGGCCCAAGATGCCCGCCTCGGCCATGGCGGCATACTCGTCCGCCGTAAAAAGGCGGGCGCCGGTCAGGACGCCGGCCTGCTCGCTCCCGGCGATGACACCGGCCTCAGCCAGCGCTCGGCATTCCTCGGCAGTAAACGGGCGCGTCCGGGGGAACTGCGCGGCAGTGGTAGCCACTCCGTCCTCCTGGAAACATTAAGTCTCTGCGCTCTCTGTGATTATTCCTTTCGTTCAGTCTGCGGACGGGGCGGCCTCCACCTCTTCCATCAGGGCGGTGAGCATCTCGGCCTCCGGCACGACGCGCACTTTTTCGCCCTTGCGGAAGATGACGGCGCGGCCCGCTCCGGCGGCGATGCCCACGTCGGCGTCCTTGGCCTCGCCGGGGCCGTTGACCTCGCAGCCCATCACGGCCACCTTGATGTTGCGGCTGCTCTTGCGCAGCAGCGAGTCAACGTCGTTAGCCAGCTTGCGCACGTCCACGTCGGCCCGTCCGCAACTGGGGCAGGCCACCAGCACCGCGCCCTTCTGCCGCAGGTTCAGCGACTTCAGGATTTCGTATCCGGCGATTACCTCATCCACCGAGTCGTCGCTGAGGGACACGCGAATGGTGTCGCCGATGCCCTGATAGAGCAGCACGCCCAGACCGACCGCGGTGCGGATGGAGCCGGAATTCTTGGTTCCCGCTTCGGTGATGCCCAGGTGCAGCGGGTAGGGAATCATCTCCGCCAGCCGGGAATAGGCTTCGACGGTGGTGGGAACATCAAAGGCTTTCATGGAAATCTTTATCTGGTCGAAGTCCTGCTCTTCCAGCAGGCTGATTTCCCACAGGGCGGTGGCTACCATATGGTCAACCACGCTGTAATCGCCTTCCTTCTCCTCGCCGGCCTTGGGCAGCTTGTTGACCAGGTCCATGTGGCGGGAGAATCCCCGCGTGCGCCCGATGCCGCCCACCGGGGGCAGGCTGCCGAAGTTGACGCCGATGCGGATAGGCACGTTCTGCGCCTTGGCCGCCGCCGCCACCTCGCGCACTTGGTCTTCGTTGCGCAGGTTGCCGGGGTTGAGCCGCAGGCAGTCAACCCCGCCATCGAGGCACTTGAGAGCAAGCTGGTAGTGAAAGTGGATGTCGGCGATGAGCGGGATGCCGATTTGCTTCTTGATTTCGCCCATGGCGATGGCGGCGTCCATATCGGGAACGGCGGAGCGGATGATATCGCAGCCCGCTTCTTCCAGCTCGTGAATCTGCCGCACCGTGGCCGCCACGTCGCGGGTGTCGGTCTTGGTCATGGACTGGACGGTAATATCGGCCCCACCGCCCACCTTGACTCCTCCGACATAGACCGGCTTGGTTGGCCGTCGCTTAATCATCCTGCTATCCTCCCCACTGTGCCGGAAGCGGCCGACGCGAACTGCCCATCACCGGAAGAAGACGGGCAAAGAAGGGCCGGCCCATGCAAAACTGGGGGCTATGTTACACGAAAGCAGGAGCGTATTCCAGCGGCGGGGAAGGCACTGAAGAAGCGGTTGGGCCTCCGCGCCGGGCAAAGGAGAGCTGTTCCGAAAGGGCAACTCTTGACGCTGAAAGCAACGGGGCAAGCAGGACCAGCCCGGTTCTGTCTACGGTAAACATTGGCTGGGGATGGAGGATTCGAACCTCCGCTGCCTGATCCAGAGTCAGGTGTCCTACCGCTAGACTAATCCCCACCGGATGCGCCGCCCGCTGCGGAATGACGCGAAGCAACGCTCTTTTATGATATTTGCGCAGCACTAAGATGTCAAGGGTGATTCTCAACATAAGGCGGGATTGGCTTTGCAGCGCCCGCGCCAGCAGACCAAGGCCAGGGAGTACGCCAGCATCGCCACGCTCTTGGTGTACCCTTTCGCCCGCCGCATCAGCCGGTTCAGCTTGCCCCGCCACACCGAATGCAGCCCTTCGCTCCGGTTCACCGCCCCGCCCTTCTTCGCCATATGCCGCTCCGAGGCAGCCGCTCATACACCGCATAATGGCCGCTCCGGTACAACCCCGCCTCCGGCAGCCGTTCATACAGCCGGAGGAAAATGGCCTCGCTCCGGTCGCCCGCCTCAAAATCCACCCAGCGGCTGCCGTCCGCCTCCGGCGCCACCGCCGTCCAGATCCAGCAGTCATCCCCCTTCTCCCCGCGCTGCTTGTCTCCAGCAACCGGCTTGCCTCTATTACAACTCTATTACGCCTTATATTGATAATTACCTCCTGCCAATGGCCCTTGATTTAATTCGCGGGGAGCAGTACCTTGGTGCTATGGATCCCATCCGCCAAATAAGCCGCCGGTTCGGGTATGCCGCCCGCCAGTACGCTGTCCTGACACCGCTGTTGGGGCTGGGCATTCCGGCCGCCTGCCTGGTCTTACTCGCCGCCTTTGGCTGGGCGGCTTCTTCTCTGTTCGGCGCCTCTGCCTGGGAACCGGCCAGCAACTTCGTTGATAGGATGGCCGTTTCGGTAACTGCAATGCCGGGGCTGATTGGGATGACCGGCCTGGCAATGCTCGCCATCGTCCTGCCCATGGTCGCGGCTTTCGGTTACTGGTGCCTTTCGCAAGAGACGGCGCGTCCTGCCGCTTTCCGGCTGAGGGAGCTGGTGCGCCGCCTAGCCGCGCTGGCATCGTCGCTATGGATTTCCCGCAGCCCCGCTTCCCAGCCCTCAGCCGCCGCACCGGGCGCCCTGCCGCGCCTTTATTCCCACACGCCGCCGCCTTCCGCTACCCCGGCGGACTTGTCCGGCGCGGTTCCGCAACTGGAATAACCCCTCCTCCTTAGCGTAAGCCGTCCCCGTCCGTAACCCCAAGGGAGTTGCGGGCTGACTGGACGGCTTTTGACGCTTCCACATCTCATTCCTGAGCGCAGGATACCGAATCCTGTCGGCCCTCGCGGGATATTTTCCCTATTCGGCGCATTTGTGCGCTCGAACAGACGGGGTAGACCCGCGCGGAATGGGCTGCGTCTGTCAAATAAGGAGGGAGAATGCAAAAGCAATACCGGCCCGCCACTGGCCTAGCCAATGGGGTCACTCTCTTTCTGGCGGTGTTTGGCGTCATCGTCATCGCCTCCATGATTTTGACCATCGCCGAGATCGGGCTGCTCCGGCGCATTGAGAACGGCGACTTCGTATCCGTAGCCGAAGTCGCCAGCAACGAAAATCGGCAAGGGGTCATCTACCGGATCTATATCGCGGCTTTCGTGGTCTCCGCCATAGCTTTCCTCGTGTGGATTAAGCGGGCCTCCGAGAATCTGGCCGCATTGGGGGTGGACAACCAGACATTCTCGCCAGGGTCGGCCGTGGTCTGGTGGTTCATTCCGGTAATGTCGCTGCTCCTCCCCTGCCGGGTAATGATAGAAATCTGGAAAGGCAGCTATCCCGTCCTCGGCGCCAACGGCTTGTCTAGCTGGGCGGATGCCCCGGTATCCGGGCTGCTCGGCTTATGGTGGGTAACCTGGCTGTTGTCGTGGTGGGGAAGCAACGTTGCCAACTGGATTTTCTTAGACGACACCACAATAAGGGGACTCATCGTAGGCGACATCCTCATCGTAGTATCCAACGCCATTTTGCTGGTTTCCCTCGTGCTGGTTCTCATGCTGGTGCAGCAGATAACGGCGAACCAAAGCAGTAAACACGCGACCTATCAAGACCTCATCGAGGCCGGAAGGCCCTCGGATGAGGCAGCGGCGGAAATGGCTCAAGACCTGCCCCTAGCGGATAACCTAGCGCCTCCGGCGCGTCCGGCCTGCCAGCTATGCGGAACTGAACGCGAGGGCCTAGCGGATAACCTAGCGCCTCCGGCGCGTCCGGCCCGAAAGGCGCGATGCCTCCGGTGCCGGAACGCGATGGTAGGCCAGGAATCGGACTACGTCGTCTGTATAGGCTGCCGCGGCGCCCTATAGTCCCATGTGCAGTCCCGGGGGCCGGAAAGGAACGGCGGATGGCCGGGGGGCCGGCCATCCGCCGGATCCAAACCCGGAAAGGCAGAGGAGACTATCCCTGCCTTTTCTAAAATAACCGGCGGAGCGGCTTGGCCTTTTGCCCTATAATGCAACGCAAAACTCCAAAACAGGAGCAACCGCCATGACCTACCAACCCGGCGTCATTACCACCATCGCAGGCACGGGCGAGCGGGGCTACTCGGGCGACGGCGGCCCGGCTGCGTCCGCATTGCTCAGCGAGCCGTTCATGTGCGCCTTCGACGCCGCGGGCAACCTGTACGTGGCCGAGGCTATGAATCATTGCATCCGGCGGGTTGAGTGGGCTACCGGCGTTATCGTCACCATCGCCGGAACCGGGGCTGAGGGCTACTCCGGCGACGGCGGCCCGGCGACTGAGGCCACCTTCAACCAGCCCTATTCGTTGCAGGTGGACGCCAACGGCGACGTGTACGTCGTTGACCGGCTCAACTACGTCATCCGCAGGATTGACGCCGCCACCGGCACCGTCAGCACCATCGCCGGAACCGGCGAGCCGGCCAGCCCGGAGCATCAGGAGCGGGGCGACGGCGGGCCGGGAACGCGGGCGCAGTTCCGCGAACCCAACGACTGCTTCCTCGACGGGCGCGGCGGGCTGCTGATTGCCGACGTGCAGGATCAGCGCATCCGCCGTCTCGATCTGGCCTCGGACGTCATCACCACCTTCGCGGGCAACGGCGATAAGCGGCGCAGCGGCGACGGGCGGCCCGCAACGGAGGCCAGCATCCTCGGCGCGCGGGCGGTGTGCATGGACGGCGCGGGCAACACCTACATCGCCGAGCGCGAGGGCAACGGCGTCCGCAAGGTGGACGCCAATGGCGTGATGTCCACGCTGGCCGGAACCGGGGAGTTCGGCTACGGCGGCGACGGCGGCCCGGCCTTTATCGCCACTTGGGGCGGCCCCAAGGCCATCCGCTGCGACCACGACGGCAATCTGCTGGTGGTGGACACCGAGAATCACGCCATCCGCCGTATTGATGCGATTACCGGCCATGTGCTGACCATCGCCGGCGGGCGGCTGGGCCGCCGGGGCGACGGCGGCCCAGCCGACGAGGCCGGTATGGACCGCCCCCACGGATGCGACGTGGACGCCGCCGGGAATATCTATATCGCCGACAGCAACAATCACCGGGTGCGCGTGGTGGGGGCTGCCTGACCTGATTATTTTCTGAATCAGGATTTGCCGGCTTTCAGAGCTTTCGGGATATCTGCCGTTTATCCGGCAAGTTTCCGGCCGGTTCTTTACATCCTGACAATCCTGGATTCCGGCATTTCACTCCTGCTCTTTGGCGGGCAGGTGTTGCTGATACCAGTCGAGGGTGTGGCGCATCACCTCGGAGAAGGCCGGCTCCTCGTAGACCTCGTAGTGGCCTACGCCTTTCAGCATGACCAGCTTCTTGGGTTCGCCGGCGTGGGCGTATAGCTCTTCCGATTCCTCCGGCGGCACCAGGCGGTCTTGGTCGCTGGTGATGAACAGCGCCGGACGGGGCGAAATCTTGCCAACCACCCACTCCGGGTTGAAGCCCAGGGTGTCGTCAATATACTCGACGGGAATGGTCATCACGGCGTTGGGGTTGTTGGCCCGTTGCGCTGCGGCCAGAGCGGCCGACTGCCGGTCGGGGAGCAGTATTTCGCCCCGCTCCACCAGCTCCGACTCGCCGGTCATCACGCGCCGGATGCGGTCGGACTTGGCGCGGTCAAGCAGGTCGAACCACTCGTCCATCCGGCGCACCCGGCTCATCCAGCGGGCGCCGTGGCCGATGCCGACCACGCTGACGACGCACTTGGCCCGCTGGTCTATGGCGGCCGTCCAAACCACGGTGGCGCCGCCGTAACTGGTGCCATAGAGTCCGATGCGCTCCTCGTCCACCTCCGGCTGCTCGCCTAGGAAAGTCATGGCGGCCTGCACGTCGGAAACGCGGCTATGGGGGGCCAGCCGCAGCGGCGACACGCCCTCGCTCCGGCCCCAGCCCTTGTAATCGAAGGTCATCGCCACATAGCCCGCCTCGTTCAGCACGCGGGCGTTGTCGGGCAGATACAGGTCTTTGACCCCGGTGTAGCCGTGGCACAGCAGCACCGCGCCCCGCCGCTCGCCGGGGGCCAGATCGTCCGGCGTGTACACGTCGCCTTGCAGCCTGAACCCCTCGCTGTAGAACTCCACCCCTCGCTTCATCAGCAATCCTCCTTTGTTTTTCCGGCGTCTCCCTCCGGGAGAGGGCCTCCCCCGGTCAGCCTTTCGCTCAGTTCCCATAAATTCGCCGCCAACTCCGGATCATAGCTGAGCGCCGAAGATGGCGTTGCCCGGCAATCCACGAAATACTTGCCGGTCACCCCGGCCACTTCCGGCGACGAGGCCAAGTAGACCAGCGTTTCCGCTCCCCTCCCGGCGTCCACCCCGCGGACGCCGATGAAGGCGTTGACCACCCGGCCCAGCAATCCGTTGTTTCGCGCGATGTTGGTTCGCACCAAGCCGGGGTGGAGCGCGTTGACGGTGACGTTTGCGCCCTCCACCCGGCGCGCCAATTCGTAGGTGAACAGGATGTTGCAGAGCTTGGAACGTCCATAGGCCCGGTAGCCGCGCCCCCGCGTGACGAAGCGGAGCGGACTTGCCCCGGCTCCGGGCTTGGGCAGGTCTTCCAGCCGGAACTTGCCCGGCGAACCGTGCGAGCTGGACGATACGTTTATTATCCGGGCCGGGGCCGACTGGCGCAGCCGCTCCAGCAGCAGGCCGGTCAGCAGGAAATAGCCCAAGTGGTTCAGAGCAAAGGTCAGCTCCAGCCCGTCGGCGCTGCGCCGGTTGGACAGGAAAATGGCCCCGGCGTTGTTCAGCAGAACATCCAGTCGCGGCAGCAGTTCCAGCGCCTCGGCGGCCACGCGGCGCACTTCCCGCTGCGACGACAGATCCGCCAGCAGGCCCGTTACGCCGGGATTGCCGGTCTCGGCGGCGATGCGCTTCACGGCGGCGCCGGTCTTGGCGGCGTCGCGGCCCATGATGACCACCTGCGCGCCCAGGCGGGCCAGTTCGCGGGCGGCGACGTAGCCGATGCCGTCGCTGCCGCCGGTAATCAGACAGGTCTTGCCTTCCATAATGAGGGATTTTATCCCAGGGGGCGCGGCAGTGGTAGAATTGGGGGCAAAGCCCAAAAGAACAGGCAGGAGAAAGGGCATGAGCGGCGGCATTACTTTCGGCTGTAGTTTGAGCGTGGAGGATTACTGGGACGTTCCGGCTTTTGCCCGGCGGGCCGAGGAGCTGGGATTCCGGCGCGTCACTATGGGCGAGCACGTGATGGACGGCAATCCGCCGCGCCCCACGGTGCTGAACCTGCCGGCTATGGCCGCCGCTGCCGGCGCCACGCGCCGCTTGCGGGTGATGACCGGCATCGTCATCGCGCCGCTGTATCATCCGGTGCTGCTGGCTAAGCTGGTCGCCACCGTTGATCAGGTTTCCGGCGGGCGGCTGGACTTCGGCATCGGCCTCAGCGGGCAGCGCGGCACCCACGTCGAGTTCGACGCCCTGGGCATTTCCCCGCGCACCCGGGGACGGCGCACCGACGAGATGCTGGCCGTGATGAAGCGGCTGTGGACCGAGGAACACGTGTCGCACCGGGGCCGTTTCTTCGAGTTCGACGACGTTACGCTGCTTCCCCAGCCGGCGCAGAAGCCCTACCCGCCCATCTGGGTTTCGGGACGCAGCGAGCCGGCCATGATTCGCGCCGCGCTTCACGGCGACGGCTGGTATCCGTACCTGTTCACCAACCGGCGGCTGAAGTACAGCAACGATATGGTGCGTCAGTTCGCCGCCGAAGCGGGCCGCGAACTGGACGGCTTCCACTGGGGCCTAAACCAGCCCACGGCCATTTCCACCAACGCGGACGAGGCCATCGGGCTGGCGGTGCGCAACGTGGGCGAGCGGTACGTGACGCCGGAACGCAGCGCCGAGGACATCGCCAAGGCCCTCTGCGTTGCCGGAACGCCGGACGACTGCGCCCGGGCCATGGAGGCGAAAATCGAGGCCGGGGTGGAACACGTCAACCTCGGCTTCCTGTCTCCCGACGCCGATGGCCTGTACCGCCAGATGGAGCTGTTCGCCGAGCGCGTAATGCCCCACTTCAATTAAACGACGAGACGGAGACTGCCTTTTTGCCATCCAAGCGTCAGCAGTGTGCTAACATAATGAGCATGAAGACATCCAAGACGGTAGAAGAACGCTTTTGGGAAAAAGTTGACCGGACGGGAGGCGCCGATGCCTGCTGGCCTTGGCTGGCGGGGAAGGACAGATACGGGAGCGGTATATTCCTCTTTAACGGAAAGCCTACGCCAGCCCGCCGCGTGGCCTGCGAGTTGGAATTCGGTCAGATACCCGAGGGTTTGCAGATAAGGGCTGGTCAAACCTGTGAGTTCGCTTGCGTGAATCCGGCCCACCTTAGCGCCTTGACCAAATCCGAAAGCGGCAGGCGAAATAGGCAACGCCAGCTAGAAGAACGCTTTTGGGAAAAAGTTGACCAGACGGAAGGCGCCGATGGCTGCTGGCCTTGGCGGGCGAGTAAGAACAAATCCGGGAGCGGCATATTCAACTTCAACGGAAAGCCTACGCCAGCCCGCCGCGTGGCCTACGAGTTGGAATTCGGTCAAATACCCGAGGGTTTGCAGATAAGGGCCGGCCAAACCTGTGAGTCCGCTTGCGTGAATCCGGCCCACCTTAGCGCCTTGACCAAATCCGAAAGCGGCAGGCAAAGTGGGCAACACCAGCTAAGCAAGTGCAAGAACGGCCATCCCTTCACTGAAGAAAACACTGCTTACCGACACAAAAAAAGGTATTGCATTACCTGCCGGATTGACTGGCTTGAAGCGGAAATCTTACGGCTTTCTCAAGTCTCCGCCGATGAAGATAGTCTGATTGAGGATGACCGGGAACCGGTGCATCCCGATCTCTGGGGGAACCGTCCGCGGGTGATTGGAGGCCGGGTGGTGGACGAAAAGTTTGAGCGGCGTTTCTGGAAGAAGGTAGACTGCAAGGGCGGCCCAGAGGCGTGCTGGACATGGAACGGAGGGAAAGACTCAAACGGATATGGGAGATTCTGCATTACCCATAGCAAGAACGGCAGAAAATTTACTCAGGCCCACATCGTAGCGTACCAACTGGAGGTAGGCCCGATACCGGAGGGGCTGGTAATCGACCATTTCCGTTGCGCAAACAAGCCTTGTTGCAACCCGGCTCACTTGGAGCCTGTTACCAGAGAGGTAAACACCAAGCGGGCGAGTCGGCATAAACCCTATTGTGGAAGAGGCCATCCGCACGACACGGAAAAAGAGAATAGCTATTTCACCCGCAACGGAATAAGACACTGCCGGGCTTGCAGGTATAGCAATGAGGTAGAGCGCCTCAAGCGATTGAGGGCAGGGTCTGGTCCTCTTCCGAAGACCAGCGAAGAGAGATTTTGGGCGAAGGTTGGCATATCCGACGACCCGAACGACTGCTGGCCTTGGCTTGGCAAAACGAAAAAAGCGGCGGGCTATGGCAGTTGCTACTATGAGGGGAAGAATGTTAGCGCGCATAGGTTGGCTTGGGAATTGGCAAATGGGCGCCCCATACCGGAAGGGCTGACGATCGACCACACGTGCCGGAACAAATCCTGTTGCAACCCCGATCACCTGGAAGCGGTATCGGTAGAGGAAAATTCCCGTCGGGCTGCCCCATTTAAGCCATCGCGCGAGCAGCCTACCGAAGATAGGTTTTGGGCGCAAGCCGATACGTCCGGGGGGCCAAACGCTTGCTGGAACTGGCCGGGCGAAAGCATCTTATTTTGGGATTCCGAGAATCGTAGAACGGTCAACGCCCGTCATTTCATTTACGGTCTTAAGGTTGGGCCTGTTCCACAGGGGAAGTGGATTCGCAGCATATGCGGGAACCCGACTTGTGTCAACTACCATCATCTATGGCTGACTAATGAAACAGTGGCCCAGCAGAAGGGAAGGCCCGCTCTTGGCAGTGAGCAACTGGCCCTATTTTAATTAAACGCCGGGGACACAGAGATGGAATATAGCAGGCTTTAGTGCATAAATCTCTGTGCGCTCTGGGCTAAACAAAAGACAGGAGGGAGAGCTATGCCAGATTCGGTTTCGCTCAAGGTGGAAACCAACGTAGCCGCCACGATGCGCGACGGCGTTACGCTCTACGCCGACGTATACCGGCCCGACGGCCCCGGCCCGTTCCCCGTCATCCTGCAACGAACGCCCTATGACAAGACGGCGGCGCTGGCCGCGCAGATGCTCGATCCACTGAAGGCGGCGAAGGCCGGGTTCGCGCTGATTATCCAAGACACCCGCGGACGCTATACCTCCGGCGGGGAGTTCTACTGCTTCGTTGACGACATCAACGATGGATACGACACCGTGGAGTGGGCCGCAGCGCAGCCTTGGGCCAGCGGCCGGGTCGGCATGATCGGCGCGTCCTACGTGGGCGCGACTCAATGGCTGTGCGCCACCGCCCGCCCGCCGCACCTGGCAGCCATCGCGCCCAACGTCACCGCCTCCAACTATCATAACGGCTGGACTTATCAGGGCGGGGCCTTCGAGCTTGGCTTCAACGCTTCGTGGACGCTCCTTCAACTGACTCTGGCAAACTTCAAGACCCACTCCGGCGTCAAGAGCATCCCGCAAGCCCGGCGGGCCGAGCTGATCAAATCCGTAGACGGCATGACCGACGCCTTTCTCCACTTGCCCCTGAAGGATCTGCCGCACTTGGGCGGGGGGCTGGCCGATTACTACTTCGACTGGCTGGCGCATCCCAGTTTCGATGATTACTGGAAGAAACTGTGCATCGAAGACCAACACTCCGGCATCACCACCCCGGCGCTGAACATCGGAGGCTGGTACGACATCTTCCTCGGAGGCACCATTCGCAACTTTCTCGGGATGCAGCAGAACGCCGCCACCGAGGAAGCGCGAAACGGCCAGAAGCTCATCATCGGCCCCTGGCCGCACAGTTCGCGGGGCACCAGCATGGCGGGCGGCCACTACTTCGGGGTGGCCGCCGACGCCCTGGCCCTGGGGCTGGACGAGATTCACCTGCGCTGGTTCCAGCACTGGCTCAAAGGCGAGGATACCGGGATGCTGGACGAGCCGCCGGTCAAGATATTCGTGATGGGCGACGACGTATGGCGGGATGAGAACGAGTGGCCGCTGGCCCGCGCCCAGACGGTCAGCTACTACCTGCACAGCGGCGGCAACGCCAATACGCTGCGCGGCGACGGCAGCCTCAGCCCCGAAGCGCCCTGCGACGAGCCGCCCGACGTGTTCCTGTACAACCCGGCTAACCCGGTGCCAACCCGGGGCGGGCAGCTCTGCTGCAACCCGTATTTCGCCACCAGCGGGGCCTTCGACCAGAACGAGATCGAGGAGCGGGCCGACGTGCTGGTATACTCCACTCCAATCCTGGAGCGGGACGTTGAGGTCACGGGGCCGGTCACTGTCACCCTGTGGGCGGCTACCTCCGCCACGGACACGGACTTCACCGCCAAGCTGGTGGACGTGTGCGAGGACGGTTGCGCCCGCAACCTGACCGACGGCATCATCCGCGCCCGTTACCGCGAATCCATGTCCGAGCCGTCGCTGGTGGAGCCGGGCCGGGCCTACTGCTACACCATCGACCTGTGGGCCACCAGCAACGTGTTCAAGGCGGGGCACCGCATCCGTCTGGAGGTGTCCAGCAGCAACTTCCCCCGTTTCGACCGCAACACCAACACCGGCGGGGTCATCGCCGCCGACACCGAGCTGAAGCCCGCTCTCCAGACCATCCTGCACGACGCGGCCCACCCCTCCCGCGTGTCGCTGCCCATCGTGCCGCGGTAGCCGGATTTTATTCAATGCCGGGGACGCCGGGAGCGCCAAGTATTCTATAAATTCCTCTGCGCTCTTAGCGTGGAAAATCAGGAATTGGAAATGCCCCACGAATCAATACCCGACCCCAACGAACCGGCCGACCCGCTGCGGGAGTGGTACGTCAACACCGTCTGGGGACGGCGGGCGTCCGACGACGACGCGCTGTTCGAGGTGATGTGCCTTCAGGTGTTCCAGGCGGGTCTCACCTGGAAGATGATCCTAGACAAGCGCGACGCCTTCCGGCGCGCCTTCGCCGGGTGGAAGATAGACGCCGTGGCCGCGCTCGGCCCGGACGACGTGGAGCGGCTGCGGCAGGACGGCGGCATCATCCGCAACCGGCTCAAGATTGAGGCGGTCATCGAAAACGCCCGGCGGGCGCAGTCGCTGCGGGACGAGCACGGGAGCTTCTGCCAATGGTTCTACCACGGGCTGGAGGGCGAGGAATACCCGGCGCTGGCCCGGGAGCTGCGGCGCACCTTCAAGTTCATGGGCCCGGAAATCGCTCGCATGTGGCTGATGGCCTCCGGGCGCATTACCCGGAAGGAAGGCGACAAGTACCGGCCTGGGGCCATCAATTAAACGTCGGCGAGCGGCGTATCCCCGGTAAACGCCAGCGGACGGCGTGTCCCAAGGAGCATCAGGTCGGCGCGGATTGTTCCAAAGCGACGAATGCTACGCCTGCGCTTTCGGCGTCCGCTGCGGCCTGGGCGGAAAGGGCGGTTCCAATGACCATCGGGATGGCTCTGACACCGCTGGCGCGCTGGAGGACGGCGGCGCGGGCGACGCCGCCTGCATGGACGGTGACGGAAATTTCGGCCAAGACATAGACCGGGGCGCCGTCCCCAGTTTGCCCCATTACAATCACGTCAGCCACTTCAAGGTCGTCGGCTTCGTAATCGGTGATGATTCCGTTCTCGGCAGCCTCGTTGTTGAGCCTATTGATATATGAGATGTCTTTGGGGCTTTGCTGGGCCACGTTACGGGCTTGCACGATGCCGAATTCCCTTCGGACAGCACGAACGGCCAAGTTGGTGGCAAAGCCTTCATAGTCACTGCCTATTAGCCGGCCCAGGTCTCCGCTCATTCGGCTAAGTGTGACCTTGATTTCGGCCACGTCAGTCTCGATGCCGGACACCCTGGTATAAAGCTGTGCTTGTCCTGCCTCGAGGTTTTCCAGCCGTTGAGCGACCAGATGGTTGTTCTCTTGGGTCATCCTGACGAACTCGGCGAATTGCTGCGGCAGCGCCAATAGCTCATCGGGAAGGAGGCGGCGGCGCATGGCGTCCACCATCGCCGGGTTTTGCTCCAGGGCGTCCAGGATGTCCTGGAAGGTATTGATGCTGGTCATTCCGAAGCCTCTTTAACCATCCCTGGTAATGCCTATTTTACTCCTCGAAAGGGCAGGGTTGGCAGCCTGCTTTCCCCTCTGCGCTCTTTGGATTTTGCAATTATTCCGCGGCCCGGCGGGCGCCTACCCCCTTCCGATGAAAGGCATCTTGGTGGCCATGATGGTCATGAACTGCACGTTGGTGTCCAGAGGCAGGTTGGCAATGTAGACCACCGTTTCGGCAACGTGGGCCACGTCGAAGCGAGGCTCGGGGCGAACTTCGCCGGTGGGCTGGAGGATGCCCTGCTCCATCGGCGCCGTCATATCGGTAGCCGCGTTGCCGATGTCTATCTGGCTGCACGCAATGTTGTACTTGCGTCCGTCCAGGGATGTGCTTTTGGTCAGCCCGGTCACGCCGTGCTTGGTGGCGGTGTAGGGGGCGCTGTTGGGGCGCGGAACATAGGCGGAGATGGAGCCGTTGTTGATGATGCGCCCGCCCATAGGCTCCTGAGCCTTCATTATCCTGATGGCTTCCTGGGTGCAGAGGAAAGTGCCGGTGAGGTTGGCGCTGACCACAGACATCCACTGCTCGAAGGTCAGGTCTTCCAGGTTGACCGGGGGCGACCCGCTGCCCGCGTTGTTGAACAGCACGTCCAGCCGCCCGCCGAAAGCCTCCTTGGTGCGGGCGAAAAGCTCGCCCACTGATTCGGGGCGGCCCACGTCGGCGGGAACTGTGATGGCCCGCTCCCGATGCTCTTCGGCCTCGCCCAGCGATGCTTCCAGCGTTTCAATCCTGCGCCCGGCCAGCGCCACCGAATAACCGTCGCGCAGCAGGGCCAGAGCCGACGCCCGGCCCACGCCGGAGCCTGCTCCGGTAACTATGGCGACCCGTCCCAATGACTTCATCGTAGTGCCTCCGTCCTTGTTTTGGCTGCCAGTTTAACCCCGGCAGGGCCAATGTGGAATGAGGGGCTACGCCCCGGTCTGAATCAGCATTTGAGGGTTTTCAGGGTGGAAGGAACATCCTGAGCGTCCTTTGTCCTGATTCAGACAATCGCTCCAAGTCGTGTTATGATTCCGGCGCCGCACCTGCTGAAAAGAGCGCGCGGCGCTCTGGGAGTGATGACTTGCGCCCTGCCTATGGATTGCATCTGCCAGCGGCGGCCCTCCGGCGGGGCGGCCGCGCCTGATGGCCTCTATCGCCGCTCTGCGAAGCCGTTTCGCCGGCATCTATCCCGGCTGGTGGGTGCTTGGGGCCTGCTGCTTCCTTGCGCTGTTTCCGGGGGCAATTTTCTCCTACGGCTTTCCCGTCTTCTATATTCCCATCCGCGAAGAGCTGATGCTCACCGATACCCAGGTCTCACTGATTTTCGCGCTGTCGCGGGGGGAAGCGGGAATTGGCGGCCCCATAGTCGGCTGGATGGTGGACAAGTTCGACTCCCGGCCCATCGTGCTGGTGTTCGGGCTGATGGCCGGCGTTGGCGTGATTATCCTCGCCGGAGTGGACGGCTACTGGATTTTCGTGCTGGTGTACGTCGGCGTGGTGTCGGTGGGCAACAACAGCGGCTTCGGGCAGACCTTCCTGGCGGTGACCAACCGCTGGTTCGTGCGGCGGCGGGCAGTCGGCATGACCATTGTCATCACTGCTTACACCGCTGGCGGGGCGATGCTGATTCCGGTGCTGTCGCGAGGCATCGAAGCCCTGGGCTGGCGCGACGTGATGCTGTACACCGGCATCTTCGTGGTAGTGGCGGTGGTTCCCTTCGCCATGCTGATACGCCGCTCGCCGGAGAGCATGGGCATAGACCTAGCCGAGGCCGGAGAGGCGGTGGAGCAGACGGCTGCAACCACTTCCTCGGCCCGGGCCTCCGGGCGGGATTTCACCGTCGGAGAGGCTCTCAGGACTCCAACCTACTGGTTCATCCTAGCTGCCAGCGCTCTGCGAATTTCGGTCACCAGCGGCGTTCTGGTCCACGCCATACCCATCATGGTGTGGAAAGGAACATCCGAGCAGGCCGGCGCCGACGTGATGGCGCTGCTCTTCTTTGTTTCGATTCCGGCCCGCCTGCTCATCGGCTTCTCCGGGTTGCGGCTGCCGGGCCAGGGAGTGTTGGGCGTCGGTATGGCGGTGGGCGCGGTATCGCTGCTGGCGCTCAACCTGGTGCCCGGAATCTGGATTGTTTTCCCCTTCGTGGCCGGGATGGCCATATTGGAAGGCGCGTCGGTGCTGAACTGGGTGCTGGTGGGCAATATCTTCGGGCGCCGCAGCTTCGCCACTCTTACCGGCATCATCTCGGTGTTCTACAGCGCCGGGATGATGCTGTCGCCGCTGTTCCTAGGCTGGATGGTTGACCGCACGGGAGGGTATACGGAGTCGCTGCTGATACTGACCGGGCTTTACGCCGCCAGCGCCGCTCTCTTCGCCGTCGCCCGCGCGCCGCGCCCGCGGACAAACTGACCCGCTGGCCCGGTCAGCTTTTCTTGGCGGCCGCTTTGGCGCCGGATAGACCGCTTGGCCGGAAGCTCTAACGGGGAGGCTGCGGAGGGAAACCGGCGGCTACGGCGAGCAGCCACGTTTTCGCAGTCAAAGCTCCCGGAGGCTTGGCAGAGCCTCCGGGAGTTTCCTTTTTGAGAAACGCCCCCACCCTCACCTGAAGGGGGAAGGAGCATGGGCAAAGGCTAGTTTTTGACGTACTGGCCGAACCAGCCGAGGGTGCGGGCCAGGGCGTCGGCGGCGGCGTCCTCCCGGTAGTCGGGGCGCTCGTTGCAGTTGAAACCGTGGCCTGCGCCGGGGTACATCTTGAAATCGTGGGTTACTCCGGCGGCTTTCAGGGCTTCTTCAATCTGGGCCACGTCCGCCGGGGTGGGGTTGGCGTCGTCCTCGCCGAAGTTGCCCATCACCGGAACGGTGGAGGCGCCGGTGCGCTCGATGGGGGCCGGGCCGTCGCCGAAGGGCACCAGGATGCGCCCGCCGTAGTAGACCGAGGCGGCGCTGAGGCCCGGGCAGCTCGTGGCGGCCAGGTAGGTGATGCGCCCGCCAACGCAGTAGCCGACGATGCCAATCTTGTTGCCCCGGGTGCGCTGGTAGCGGTTCTGGAGGTAGTCAATGGTGACATTGATGTCCTCGATGATTTCCTCGTCATTCAGCGCCCCCATGTACTGCTGCACCTGGGGCATCTGGTCATAACCCAGCTTGGCGTTGGGGTGCTGGCGGTGATAGAGAGACGGGGCGACGGCGACATAGCCGTGGCGGGCGTATTCGTCGCACACCTGCTCAATGTGCCTGGTAACGCCAAAGGCTTCCATAACGACGATAACCGCCGGGAAGCTGTTGCCTTCCGATGGCGCCGGATGGCTGACATAGGTAGCCATGTCCTGGCCTTGTGCGCCGCTTAGCTCGTCCATCTCCCGTACACCGGGGAATCTGATGTTCTCCCAGAATGATGGCATGGAACTCCTCCTCTCCATTGTCCCTAGTTCAGAGCCGACGGATTCCGGCGCTGCCGGCTGCCTGCATACCGTCCGCATTGGCGGGGGCCTGCGGAAGGCATACGGGAGGCTTCGCGGATTCCTCGACTGACTGCGAATGGATTTTAGCAGATTCGCAAGGGCGGGAATAGCAGACGGTTCACCACCGGCTGGTCAGGAGCGCGAGCCGGAGCCGGATTCGCAGGCAATCATTTTGGCTACTTCTTCCGGGAGTTCTACGCCGTGTTGTTCCAGAATCTGCTCTATGCGTTCGCGCTCCGCCTGTTCGCCCTCCTGTCGGCCCTCCTGGATACCGGCCTTGCGGCCCTTTTCCATGGCCCTTCTTTCGACGGCTTCTTTGGCTGCGAAGATCATTTGCGACACTCCATAAACGGCGAATGAGGTTGGCAGCAACAGCGCGGGAATAGCAGACGGTTCGCAACCGGCTGGTCAGGAGCGCGGGCCAGAGCCGGATTCGCGGGCAATCATTTTGGCTACTTCTTCCGGGAGTTCTACGCCGTGTTGTTCCAGAATCTGCTCTATGCGTTCGCGCTCCGCCTGTTCGCCCTCCTGTCGGCCCTCCTGTCGGCCCTCCTGGATACCAGCCTTGCGGCCCTCCTGTCGGCCCTCCTGGATACCAGCCTTGCGGCCCTTTTCCATGGCCCTTCTTTCGACGGCTTCTTTGGCTGCGAAGATCATTTGCGACACTCCATAAACGGCGAATGAGGTTGGCAGCAACAGCAAGGTGGCTACTACTATCATCCCGTCCTGCTTGTTGGTCAGTTCCTGGAGGAACCCCAGTCCCCATAAACCGGAGAAGGGCGAGATGACGTTAATCAGCACTGCGACCAGCATACTGGAGCTGATGGATGCTGCTCCGTCAGCCATAACCCAAGACGGAGAGCGTCCGGCGCTGGGTTCCATTGTACTACCTCGGCGAAGGTTATTCACTGGAATCAGGTTGATGTATCAGAACATTAGAACGGATATTACCGTTATGTTCACTGGCGGTCAACCCTCGCCGGTCACCGGAAATGCCGCAGCGCTACGCCGGCCGCTCCAGCAATCGCAGCCTCATATCCTCCGGCACCGCTTGCAGACGGCTGCGGAAGGCCGTGTTCACGCGGTCGGACACGCGGCGGGCGGCCTCCTGCATCAGGGCCACTCCCCCCAGGAAGTCGTCTACGCGAATGTACTCCGCCTCGATGCGGCCCTCGGGCGCGCCGTTGTGGTAGTTGCCCAGCGGGAAGGCGATGCCGGTGGTCCTGTACCCGTAGGCGGCGAAGGCGCTGGCCTCGCAGACGCCGCCGCTCATCAGTTGCCGCTGCGACGCGAACCCGCCCTCCCCCTCGTTCAACGCTTCCCGCGCCCGTATCAACACCGACTCCGCATCGGCGTCGAAGGTGGAGCCGGCGTCGCCCACCCGTATAACCGGCCCCCGGCCCTGTTCGGCTCCCGGCAAGACGCGGCTGGACTCGGCGGAGATTATCAGCGTGCCGGGCGGCAGCAGGCGGGCGTCGGCGGCCAGCCGCGCCCCCACCAGCCCCACCTCCTCAGCGCGGGTGAACAGGGCATACACGTCGCCCTCCGGGCGCTCTGCGCTACGGGTAATCCGGGCCAGCGCGGCCAGCGCCGCGGCGCAACCGGCCAGGTCGTCCACCGCCCGCATACGGATGTACTCGCCGTCCAACTCGAAGTCCGTCAGGTCGAACACCGCGGCGGCGGGCAGGGGCAGTTCGGCGGCAAGGGCGGCATCGGACACCCTGACCAGAACCCGGCGCTCCGATTCCTCGCCGTGGGGCCCGGCGGTGACCGCAGCGGCTCGCCTTCCGCCCGGCGCAGCAACCTGTAGCGGCGTTCCGGCGGCAAAGCTAGACGCCGGGATGCCGCCCAGCGCGGCAGCCAAGAATTCATCGTTGCTGCCGCCGTGACGTTCGATAAGCTCGAAGCCGGGATGATCCATGTGGGCCACGATGGCTAGGGGCGGAACATCCGCGTCGCGCCCGGGCAGCCGGGCCAGGATGTTGCCGAAGGAATCCTGGCTGTACTCCACGCCGATCTCATCGAGGATAGCGCGCACCACCGAGGCCACGCCCGCCTCGTGGAAGGCCACCGCCGGCTGCGCTCCCAGCCGGGCCAGAAAGTCCAGCGCTTCTTCTCGGTCGTTCATCATCTTCCTCCGCATGGGGAATAAACTACAATTACAAGAGCGGATATAATAGTATGTGGCTTACTTGTCGAAGGGCGAGGGGTTAGCGGCAAGGCAGCTACGGGCAAAATCTGTTCATCTTTCGACAAGCTCAGAACGAACGGATTTTGCCGGGCGCTTAGGAGGAAATCGCAAAGGCCCATTCCCGCCTTCACGGGAATGGCAGACAGCGAATATGCCGCAAAAAGAGCGGCCGGTCCGCCGAAGCGAGGGGGCCGCTGAAAGAGCGGCCCGCTACCGGTCGCTGAGGGTATGATTGTATAACCTGCGCCGCGCCGCAGTCAACCGCCGGGGCCGGTTGTTCCTGCTTATGCCGCCGCGGGGACCTTCATCACAGAGGTCATCGCCTGAACCTCGAGGCGGGCGATGTGGCTGCGGGCGTGGTCCATAACGGCCTGCCACTCAGTCGAGGAATAGAAGGCTTCCTCTCTGGGGGCCACCTCTTCCGCACTGGGGAAGGAGCGGATCCAGATGAACTGGTTGGCATCCGCATTGACCCACATTCCCTCAACGGTGATCCCATACTTCCTTTGGATTCCCACCAGTTGGTCGTTGAACAGATCCACCCAGGCGTCCATCATGCCCCGGTTGATGGTGTAGGTTCGCAATTGGTAAAGCATATCCGGCTCCTTAATTCGTAAAATTCCTGGTCTTCCGCAGAGGGTTAAGCAAAGTTCCCTCCTCCGGAGGGAGAGGGCCGACGGCCTTGCCCTATGCGGCCACGCAGGTGATGGTGCGCTCCACGCCCTCGATATTCTGCACCTGGGCCGTTACCAGGTCCACCAGCGCCACCATATCCTCGGCTTCGGCGAGGGCTATCAGGTCATAGACCCCGGTAATGATGTCGGACTCGGACACGTTGCCCATGCCGCGAAGGGCCGTCAGCACCTCTCTGGCCCGGCCCACTCGGGTTTCTATCAGGATATACGCTCGCGTTGCCATAGCGATGTTCTTTACTGCACCCTGAGCCTGTCGAAGGGCTGCGATGGGGGAAGGGCGAGGCTATTCAGGTATGACGGCAGCGCCGGCGCCTTTCAGTATTTGGCGGGCAACGCCGAATCCTAGTCATACCGCGCTAGTCGAGCATTATATCGGCGCGTCCCACGCTGTCAATTCGCGCTAACCGGCAGACGGCGGCGAAATTGCTTCCGCCGTCTGTCATCTTGGACACAGCCAAGAACCCAGGGCGAGGACGGCAAGGCCCTTCGCTTCGCCGGGGTGGCAAGGGGGATTTCGCCATTGTCTCAATCGGGAGCGGCGACGAACTCAGCGCCCAGTTCTTCGATAAACCCGGAGAAGTTTTCAGTGCCGTTCCACCGCACTGTGCCGCCCTTGCCGAGATCCCCGTTAACGGACACGTCGCCGGTTTCCATCAGGAACTCGACGTGGCTCATCACTTCGGTCAGGGCAAGGAAGAAGTTGCTGTCGGTGAGCTCGCGGTGGGAGAAGTGGTCGCGGGTAAGCGAGACCAGGTCGCACGGCCATTGCTTGAGGATGCCCACCAGATTCTGGCAGCGCAGGACGTGATGCTCGACAATCTCGGCGGCCCGTTCCAGCCCGACCAGATTGAACCGGCCCCGGTAATAAGCGCGATGGGCCGGCAGAACCGCGTGGCCTGCGTCCAGCGCTGCCACCCGCAGCAGCGAGCGCAGCATAGCCTTCAGGCCATAGATTTCGTTGCGGCCGCGGTAACGCTCCGGCAGGTTGGGCAGGAAGCTGGCGTAGCTGCGGGCCACCGACGGATGCGGCGTTATCTGAGGCAGTACGTGATCTCCGGTAAACATAAAATTGTCGAACTGGATGCAGAGCTCGTCGGGGGAGTGGCCGGGCGTGTAGTAATAGGTCAGCCCGCCGGATTGCAGGCCGTCGGTTACTTTCTTGTCGAGATTCAGTTCGAGCGCCCGGCGGTGATGCTCCTTCACCCGTTCCACAGTCTCGGAATTCTCGAAAGCCTCGAAGCCGGTGACCTGTCGGCGCCAGCTCATCTCCCGTTCCCAGCGGTCTTCCAGCAGCAGGCTGCCGTAGATCTCGTGGGCCCAAAGCTCCGCGCCGCTGGCCCGGATTGTACTGAGACAGCCGCCGTCGTGGTCCATGTGGCCATGGGTAACCACGATGCGCTGCACTGAGTTCAGCGAGTGGCCCAAGTATTCCAGTCCCTCCGCCAAGCACTGCTCCGAGCCGTGGCAGCCGGGGTCTATGATGGTAAGCTGCTCGCCCTCGATCACGTAGCACCAGGTCGGCCCCAGCGGCGTTTCCCACGCTTGGGGAATGCCCAGCGCCCACACCGACAGGCCCGACGCCGGGGAAGTGTATCTGATGATCATCCGGTTGCCGGAGTCATCGCCCTGCTTCAATATCTCGGGTTCCAGCATCAAAACCGCCGGTTGGAGATTAAAATGTCCGAATTGCCGGAAAGGGAGGCTGTCCTGAGATGTACGGTTGTCTAGGACTCGCCGCCTTCCCTTTCGTTCAGGCTGATCCGGTTGGCTAGAAGTATGCCGTCGCGTATTACGCCTTCCGCGGTCACCGAATCACCGGCGGAAATGTCACCCTTGAGCACGGTCAGGGCCTCGATGATGATGCGTTCGCCGGAAACCAGCAGGCTGTCGGGCCGGCCTTGGCTGTCCAGCCTGGCCTCCTGCAAGATTCCCTTGATCCTGAACCGCGCCGGCGTTCCGCCGTCCTTGGGGGCGTAGGCGGTTAGCCGCTCGATTTCCTGGGCTAGGAAAACGCCGCCGGACACTCTGCCGGTCACTTTCACCACGGCTCCTCCGGTCAGCGAACCTGCGATTTGCGTGCCGTTGTAAATTCTTACGGTAACTCCGTTGATGGTAACATCAAGGGGCAGGGGTACGGGCCCGGAGGGCATATTCCCCACGATTCCCTGCATCTGAACCCTGGGTATAACCCCCACACTGCCAATGGGCTGGGATTCAACGGCTACTGCCAGGATTTTACCGTCTATGACGATGGCCTGGACTGCCACGGCTACCCCGATTATCGGCTCAGTTTCCAAGCGGGTCAGCCGGTCTACGGTCACTGGTATGCCGCCTACCAGGAAGCTGGAAACAGAGCCGTCGGCCGCGGTGGTGACTTCGTTGACCAGCCCTTCGACGCTGGCTTCAGTGCCGGCGGTAACGCCGGGGCCATAGCCCAGAACCTCGCGGGCCAGCGCCGACCCGTCGCGTTGCAGGAGCCCGCGCACCTGCACCGGCGCGCCCACTTGCAGCGCGGCGCCTATTTCCGTGAGGGCGCTGACTTTCACCGGGATGCCGTTGACCAGCAGGCCGCCGTCGGCCTCCACCCGTTCGATACGGCCTTCGATGTCTACCGGGTTGGCGCGCGTTTCCCCGGTTTCGCCGTCCGGGCTGGCCTCCGACACCTCGCGGACGATGAGGGAGCCGTCGGTCTGGATTTCCGCCTTTATGTCCACCGTGGAGCCGGCCTGGATGTTCCCCAATGTCTTGGTGAGGCCGCTGAGGGTAACAGTCATTCCATCCACCACTAGGCGTCCGCCCGCAATTTCCTGCTCAACCACGCCCCGAATGCGGACGCTGCGGGCAGCGCTACCGGCTTCCGCCGAACCGCCGGAAACCTCGGTTGCCAGTAATGTTTCTTCGCCGTAGACCGCGGAGACGGAGACACGCTCGCCCACCGATGGCCGCCCGGACAGAACCGTGCCAGCATTCACGTCTACTTGTACCCCGCCAATGTCCCAAGCGCCCCCGGCGGTGATTTCCCGGAAGATCCCCTCAACCCAAACGGCATGCCCGGTTTCCGGGTCTTCGGTTTCGGCTTGGTTTTTAATCTCGCGGGCGTGCAGGGAACCGTCCTCCCGCAGGGTGCCGGTCACCTTCACCCGCTGGCCTGTTAGGGGAAGCGAGTCCGTATAGGTGCGGGAATCAACCAGTACCGTCACCCCGCTGACCGTCCACTTGCCCGCTTCGGCCCGGTCATAAGAAGGGGAAATACCCTGAAACACCCCCCGCAAGACAGTGCGGGCGGCTATCTGTCCAACCCCCTCGTCCGGCCCGACCCGCCGGGCCAGCAGCGAGCCGTCGGGAAGCAGCAATGCTTCCACCACCACCGCTTCGCCCACCGACAGCCCGGTTTCCATCACTGTATCCACATTCAGAGATATTTCAATGGAAGACAGAGTGATGTTGGCGTTCTCCGGGTTGATTCCCTGGAAGATACCGCGCACCACCGCCAAGTTTCCGGGTTCTTCCGTTCCTTCCGGCGCTTCCGGCGACTCCGCCTCCGGGCCCGGGATGACGTTAATCTCGCTGACCACAAGGTCGGATTCGACACCCGCCAAGGCGTATGAAACCACAACAAACGCACCGGCCGCCAGCCCGGTTACCCCGCCATGCAGTGTTATTTCCACCGAACCGGAGAGAGCCAGGGTCACCGGCTCGCTGTCCTCATCCGCGGGCTGGATGGCGATTTCGTTCCCGCCGACCCGGGTCACCAGCCCGGCCAGGTGCCGGTTCCGGGTTATGGGAGGCACTAGGTACACCTGGCGAGCGGCCAGACCGCCCTGTTTGAGAGCCACTGCGACCTGATCGCCGAGGTCCAGGTCGTCCAGGCTGGCGGCGGCGCGGTAGGGGACTCTGATTTCCGTCTCCGGCGTAATATCAACGTCTACCAGCCCGCGGGCAGTGTTTACCACCACCCGGCCGCCGCCGGTGAAATTGCTCTGGACTTCCCACACCGGCCCGAAGAAGTCCAGCGCCGCCGGCACGATGCTGGAGGGGCCGGATTCGTTGCCGGCCAAGTCTATCGCTGAAACCGAGTAGGTGAAATCTCCCTCCGCGGGTAATGTCCAGTCCTCGAACCTGGCTCCGAAAAGGAGGGCGGTTACGGGAGTGTTGGGGCCTTCGCCGTCCTGCCGGTACAGCCGGTAGCCCTTGATGGCCTCGCCGGCGCTGACGTTCCACTCCAGCCGCGCCCGCCCGGTGCTGCGGTCTGCGCTGACCAGCCGCAACCCGGTGGGCGGGTCGGGAGGGGTAACGTCCAGGGACTCAACCTGGGATATGGAGGACTTGGGTGATTCCAGCCCCCACGAGTTGATGGCGCTTACTGCGTAGTAATAAGTGGCGCCGTCTCCCGTCCTGATGTCCGTATATCTGGAGTCGGGCAGCAGCCAGGCCAGCCGGGTGAACGGCCCGGAGCTGTTCCTTCTGAAGTATACGGCATAGCCCGATACGTCAGGCCCGGCGCTGTCTTCCCATTCCAGCGTAACGGCGTTGGGCTGCGCGCCCGATACCGCGGCGCGCAGGCCGCCGGGGGCTTCCGGCCCCTCCGGCAGCAGCCGGTCGCTCCGGTCGCAAGGCGGCTCGGATACGACAGCGAGACTTCCGGCTATCGCGGCTCCCTTTCCGTCAAAGTCGAATTCTATGGCGCCGTTGTCTATCTGCGCCACAGGCGGTTCTGCTTGGCCGGACAGGGCGTTGAGGTAAACCGACTCGAAGGAGCCGATCTGATCCAAGGCCAGCTTCGCGCCGGAGGCCAACCCGGACACCGGCTGGGTGCAGGCCACCGCCCCGGAAGGCAGGGGATTGTCGCGGTCTACAATCCGCCCGTTATGCCAGAACCGCAACGGGGACGAGGCAGCGCCGGAGCCGAACCCCACCACGGCGGAAGTGATGTTGGCTCTGCCTGTATTCTCCAACGTTGCCACCGGGCCTTCCGGCGCGGCGGGCCAATCTTCAATGGGGGCGGTCTTGATTGCCAGAATGTCCCGGGTGCCCGGAACCGCCCCGATCCAGCCAGCGACGATGAATCCCTCGTCTTCCGTCTGCCGGATAGCCCGCGCGCCGGCCGGGCCCGGCCCCGGGGCCGCTCCCGTGTCAGTGAGTGCGGTTTGCGTGTATTTCCGGCTCCATTGCTGCCTGCCCCTGGAGCCGGTTTTGACTACCCAGAACCGGTCGCTGCCGCTGAAGGACTCCGACCAGCCCGCAAGGGCATAGCCGCCGTCGCCGGTCTGTACCAGGGAGTGAGCGGATTCCCGGGCCACGCCGCCGAAGACGCGCTGCCATTCCCGCCTTCCCTCCCCGTCAACCTTGACCAGCCAGAAGTCGGACAGGCCGGCGCCGTAAGACCAACTGAACCCGCCCAGGGCATAGCCGCCGTCGCGGGTGGGGATTAGAGAGCGGGCTTCGTCGTTATACTCGCCCCCGAAGGACTTCGTCCATTTCGTATCGCCCTGGGAATCGGTCTTTATCAGAATGGCGTCGCTGCCGCGAATGACCGAGTTGGCGCTGCCCGCGACGGCAAACCCGCCGTCATTGGTCTCGGCGACATCGTGAGCCACTGCGCCGGCGGCTACGCCGGGGTTCCGGCTCCATAGCAGGTTTCCCTCCGGGCCGGTTCGCAGCAGCCAAACGCCCGTGCCCGACGAACTCGACGAACTTCCGGCCAGCACATAGCCGCCGTCCCTGGTTTGTCTCACGGCGTGGGCTACGTCGGAAGTTTCTTCCATTGGGAGGGTCAGCGACTGTTCCGAGTTGCCGAAACTGCGCTCCCATTCCGCCGTGCCGTCAGCATCGGTCTTCAGCAGCCAGAAATCGCTTTGCGAAGGTGTTGTTCCTTCGGCGGAATGGGTCTCTCCGGCGAGGATATAGCCGCCGTCCGTGGTATTCTGGACGGCGTAAATGACGTCGCTTCCCGCCCCGCCGTATGCCTGCGACCATTGCTCCTGACCGTGGGCGTCCAGCTTGACCAGCCAGCCGTCTTGCGACCCCGACCCGAAGGAACGGGTTTCGCCGGCGATGACGTAGCCCCCGTCATCGGCCAAGGCCACGGCGTGGGCGAATTCGTCCGCGTTGCCGCCGAGGACGGCGCTCCACTCCGGCAGGGGCTGGGCCGATGCTGCGGCGTAGGGGGCGAGGGTAATGACGGCCAAGGCCAGCAGTCCGGCCAGCAGCAGGGACAACCGCCTGCTCTTGGTCATCAGTCCGGCAGTGCTGCTATTCCGGGTGGTCAATGGTTGTCCTCACAAGGGCGGCCAGTGCATCGCGCCCTTGGTGAATCCTACTTTCAGATTCGTTACCATTGTGTTACACATCCACTGCCGCCCGACTGACGCTATTCGCTGGCGGGCCGGTAGATTACCGCCACAACCTCGCTGAAGGTCTCCCCGTTGTCGTTGGTTGCCACCACGTCTATGAAGTTGGGGCCTTCCGCCAGCAGAATGGTCTCGGAGAAGTAGCCGAAGCGGTCAACGGGCACTGACCGGCCGTTGATGCTGACGACGGCGTTTCGCCCGGTGCGCCCGGACAGGGGCAGACTGGAACTGTCAACAACGCTCTGGTTTTCCGGTTCGGTAATCAGCAGCAGGAACGGCAGGGCCAATGACGTCACCCGGCGCAAGACCCAGCCGCGGTTGCCGCTCTCGGTGGCTGCGGAGATTTCCATAAGATTCTCGCCCGGTTCCAGGGGCACGTCAGCCCGGAACCCCCCCTGGCGGTCCACTGCGGCGTCCACGCCGGAGATGGAAACTCTGGCGCCGGGCTCCGTTTGTCCATACACCACTACCGAGTCGCCCGGGACTACCGCTCCGTCCTCAGGCGCGTAGACCGCGAGAATCAGTCCTTCGGGCGTGACCGGCGGAAGGGCCGGCGCGGGCGTCTCCGTCGGTTCCGGCGTGGACGTGGGGAGGGCCGGCGTGGCGGTGGGAACCGGCGTTGGCTCCGGGGCCGGCGTCGGCTCCGGGGTTGGCGCGGGCGTGGCGGCGGGAACCGGCGTAGCGGCCTGGGGCGTGGGAGTTTCCCGCGGCACGGTTGTGACACAGCCCAGCAGGACCGCCAACGCCAGCGCCGTCAGCAGAAAGCAGACACGGCGCCGCCGGACGGAAGGCGGCGCGCCCCGCCCCAGGCACAAAGGGCCGCCGGACGCCGGGGGCCTCACTATCCCTTCAGCGGCAGAGCGAGCAGGAATGCCGTGTGATGCCCGGTTTGCGGAGCGGCCACCGACTCCACCGTAAGCTCGCCGCCGCAGCGCCGGGCCAGCGTGCGGGCGATAAACAGGCCCAGCCCGGAACTGGTCTTCTCCTCCCTTCGCCCCACCTCCGGCGTCCAGCCCCGGTCGAAAAGGTATTCCAGATAGTGGGATGCGATTCCCGGCCCGTCGTCCCACACGTGAATATAGAATCCGGTGCCGTCCCTGGTCAGGGAGATCTCCACGTTGCCGGAAGCGTGGGTAACGGCGTTATCCACCAAATTGGCGACAATGTGCTCAATGGCGTGGGAATCGGAGGAAACTATGCCGAAGTCCTGCGGCTCGGCCCACCAGGTAAGTTCCTTGCCGGCCTCAATGGCCGCAGGAAAGTAGCGGTCGGCGATGCGCCGCACCACTTCCGCGGGTTCCACCGGCCCGGCGGGCGACTCGCTTCCCGGTGCTTCCAACTGCACCAGCACTTGGATGTTGGAGAGCATCATGCGGAAGTTGGGCGTCTGCCGGGCGATTTCGTCCAGCAGTTCCTGCACTGCCGGGGCCTCGGCCTCCCCCGCGGCCCGCATCGCCGCCCGCAACTCCCGCTCCTTGCCTGCTATGCGGCGCAGCGGACGGCCCAAGTCGTGGTCGAACAGATCGAAAAACTGCCGGGTGGTTTCCCGCCACTGCTCGTTTTGTTGCTCCGGGGTCAGGAGGCTATCATTGCTCCATTTTGTTTTAAGCATGGCGATGCCCAGTCCCGATACCAAAATGAGCAGCCCTGATATCACCACTACAGCGCCGACGTAGGACAGCGGCTCCACTGCCCACAGGGAATCAGAGAGCGCGGCGCCGGTAAACGGCGACAGAACCAAGCATACGATACCGAGGAGGGCTATCAGGAAGCCGATGGCCCAAGCGGTTATAGGCAGCCGAAAACCCGGCGGTATGTTCAGACTAGGCCCGCGCCATACCGGACTCTTCTCTACTGCCATGTTCACTCCCGGGGCGAGGACAAGCGGTAGCCTTTGTCGCGCACGTTGAGAATCAACTCGGACGGGCCGAAGCGGATGCCCAATGCGCGCCCCAGTGAGACCTTAATCTCTCGAATACGCACCCGCAGGGAGGCCCGCGGGTCTTCCCCGTCTGAATATCGCTCCAGGCGCGAGAAAGGCACCAGTTCCCCGGATCCCCGGTACCAGGCGGTTGCCAGTTCCCGGAATATCTCGAATTTCATGCCTTGAATGTCGTTAACCGGGATCCGGTTGCCTTCCCGCTCCACGTATACCACCTGCGAAGCGACATCCAGGAAAATGCCCCCGCCGACGGAAATCACTTCCGGCGCGGCCCCCATCAGCCGCCGCAGCCTCAGCACAACCTCATCGGTGCCCGCCAGCTTGTCGATGAAGTCCACCGGCGCATCCCACTTCAGCGCGCCTCGGGCCGCGGTCTCCCGGTTGGGGCCTTGGGCATACTGGGTAAACATAAGCACCGGCAGCCTGGGCCAGCGGTTGACGATTTTGCCTAGGATGTCCAGCCCCTTGAAGCGGTCGTCGCGGTGGTCGCCGAAACGCACGTCCAGCAGCACCGCATCGGGGCGCTGCGCCTCAATGTCCCACAGGGCCGCCGCCTCGAACTCCTCTCCTGGGGAGCCGACCGGGGCAGGCTGCACCACCGTGGTATGCCATCCCTCTTCTTCCAGCCGCTGACGCACCGTGCGGAGAATCGAAGATTCGGCCTCGTCATCCACAATCATTATGTTTTGAGCCGCCCGGTTCACTGCCATCTCGTCCAACTCCCGCCTCGCCGCCTACCGGAGCCCGTATGCGTCTGATTTCCTGCGGTTGACATATTTTATCAAACGCCGCAGGAATTCCTATACCATTCCGCAATGACCTTTCCGCAGGTTGACATAGTAACCGGCCCCTTTACAATTGGCTCAAAATTAAGCCGGAAGCTTAAACGCGGCAGGAGAGAGACCATGATCACCAAATTCGGCAGCCTTTTTGCCGGGCACGTTGACCTGGACAACATCGGTCTGGACGGCACGCCGGTCAACGACCGCTGGCTCCCGGACAACCGGCTCGCCGGGGTGTTCGACAAGACCGAGGCCATCGTCCTGAAAATGGAAGAGATGGGCTATGACACTTTCTGGTCGGCGGAGCATCACTTCCAGCGGGAAGGGTACGAGTGCATCCCCAACCTGCTGCTGCTCTACGTCCACCTGGCCCACCTGACCAAGAATCTCAAGTTCGGCTGCGGCTTCAACATCAACCCCATGTGGCACCCGCTGCGGCTGGCCGAGGACTACGCCACCGCCGACATCCTGACCAACGGGCGGGTCATCTTCGGCGTGGGCCGGGGTTATCACTCGCGGGAAGTGGACACCTTCGGCGTCCCCAGCACCCTCACCGGCAACGAGGAAAACCGGGAGATGTTTGAGGAACAGGTCGAAATCATTATGAAAGCCTTCAACGAGGATTCTTTCTCCTACGAAGGCAAATTCTACAAGATTCCGCCGGAAGTGCCTTATCGCGGCTACACCCTCAGGGAAATCACCCTAGTGCCGCGGCCCCGCACGCTGCCCGTGGAGACCTGGCAGCCGGTGGTCAGCGCCAGCCAGCGGGCCATGGACTTTATGGCAAAGCATAACATCAAGGGCATCATCGGCGGCGGCGCCGCGGCCGGCGGCGCCGCCGAGGGCGTGATGCGCCAGTGGCGCGACACTCTGGCCGCCCACGGACGGGAAACTCAACTGGGCGAAGACCTAGCTATCGGCTACACCATCCACATCGCCGAAACCGAGGAAAAGGCCATCCGGGAGGCCCGTGTCTTCTTCGAGGAGAATATGAAAATGTTCGCCCCCCTGGGTTTCGTCAGCGGGCTGTCCGAAGACCAGATGCGGGCGATGGAAGACCCGCGCCGCGCCCGCTCCGCCGGCCTGCCCACTCTGGAGGACGGCGTAAAGGCCGGTTCCTGGCTCTGCGGCCCGCCCGAACTGATTGCCGAAAAGCTGGAAGCCATCCAGGAACTCTACCCCGGCCTTGACCAGATCAACGTCGGCTCGGTCATAGGCACGCCCCAAAACGTGATTCTGGAACAACTGGAAGCCTTCGGACAGGACGTGATGCCCAAGTTCAAGGCCCAAGTCTAGGTTTTCAACACAAAAATTCCAAGGCTTCCGTAAGTTTCTCTGCGGTTAATCCTAGCTGCCGGAGTTGAAGCGATGACGCAGCAGTTGACCGAGGCCGAGTTGCTGGAGCTGGCCCGCAAGTACAGCTTCCGCAGCCGCATAGACAAGAACGCGGTCACCGGCCCCATTATGGTCTGGGGACGCGGTTCCGTGGTGCGGGACGTCAACGGCAAGGAATACTTGGACTTCAACTCCGGCCAGATGTGCGCCGCCTTGGGCCACAATCACCCGCGCATCGTCCAGGCCCTGCGGGAAAGCGGCGAGACGCTGATTCACAGCCACATGAGCCTGTTCAACGACCGGGAAATCATCCTAGCGGCGCGGCTGGCCGAGATTTCCCCGGAGGGAATGAACCGCTCGATGTTTCTCACCTCGGGCAGCGATTCCAACGAAGCGGCCATGGCCATCGCCAAGCGTTACACCGGCGGCTACGAGTTCGCCAGCCCGGCGGTCAGCTTCCACGGGATGAATGACTCCACCCGCGCCGTGACCTTCTCCGGCTGGCATGAGGGCTACGGCCCCTATGCGCCGGGCCACTACCCGATAATCGCGCCCTACCGCTACCGCTGCCGCTTCTGCCGGGAGCGCCCGGCCTGCGACTACTCCTGCTTGGACACCAGCTTTGAGCTGCTGGACGCCCAAGCCGACGGCCCGCTGGCCGGAGTAATCACCGAGCCGCTGTTCAGCGCGGGCGGCGTCATAGACCTGCCCCCCGGCTGGCTGGCCGAACTGAAACGCCGCTGCGAGGCCCGGGGCGCGCTGCTCATCGTGGACGAGGCCCAGACCGGCCTCGCCAAGCTGGGGACGATGTGGGCCTTCGAGCAGGAGGGCGTGATTCCCGACATATTCACCATCTCCAAGCACTTCGGCGGCGGGGTAGCCATCAGCGCCGCCGTCACCACCGGCGCCATCGAGGAAAAGGTGTCGGAAACGGGCTTGGTGGTGGGCCACTCTCATTCCAATGACCCAATGCCCTGCCACGCCGCCATCGCCAGCATAGACATCATTTTGGAGGAAATGTTGTCCGGCGTGCCTCAGCGCATCGGGACCTACTGGCGGGAACACCTGGAGCGGCTGGCCGCGCGCCACGAAATCATCGGCGACATCCGGGGCCGGGGGCTGCTGCAAGGCATCGAACTGGTCACCGACCGCGTCACCCGCGAACCGGCCTATGCCCAAGGCCGCGAGATAGGCCGCCGCTGCCTGGAATCCGGGCTGATAATGAGCGTGCGCCGCAACGGGTCGGTATTCCGCTTCGTGCCGCCCTTCACCACCACCGAGGCGCAGATGGACCAAGCCGCCGAGATTCTGGACGGTGCTATCAAGGGGGTGGGGTAGCATATTGAGGCATTAGCATATATCATCTCGACAGCCCATTGAGGAGCGACATATGCTTTTTGACGAAATAGACCAGTTGCTGACTGACCATAACTTTACTGTGTGTGAATCGCTCGACATTCCGGCTCGCCCGGAGACCCGCGTGGCGGCGCCCAAGGAGATAACCGACAGTCGGGTTGGCCGCATTCTTGGTTCATTTCCCGACAGCAAGATTTGGAAACACCAAGCGCAGGCACTGATGCATCTGTGCGCCGGCCACAACACCGTAATTTCCACTGGCACAGCTTCCGGCAAGTCACTGATTTTCCAGCTATACGCATTCCATCGGCTGATTGCCGAACCCAACAGCACGGTTTTAGCTTTCTATCCGCTGCGGGCGCTTGCCAATGACCAGTTCAATAGCTGGAGGAGAGTAGCTAATCTGGCAGGCATACACGGAATGGTAGGGCGCATTGATCGTAGCGTGCCTGTAAATGAGCGAAATCAAATTCTGGAGAGCTGCCGGATAATCCTGATGACCCCGGACGTGTGTCAAGCGTGGCTGATGCGGACGCTGGGCAGCCCGGAGACAAACAAGTTCATTGGCTCCCTCGAATTGCTGGTTCTGGACGAAGCCCACGCCTACGAATCAGTGTTCGGGAGCAACGCGGCTTTTCTCTTGCGGAGATTGTTGGCAGCCAAACGTCAGTTGTCGCCGAGGGAAGCGCGCACACGCCAAGCTCAGATAGTCGCTTCCACAGCGACTATCAATAACCCTGCCGAACATCTCAACAACCTGACCGGCTTGGATTTCAGCATTGTTGACGAATCCGAAAACGGCGCCCCCCGAAGCCCGCGGCGGATAGTGCATGTGGAAGGGCCGGAAGGCAGAGATGGTGAAGGCAAGATAGCCAAACTGCTTGC
Source organism: Dehalococcoidia bacterium (assembly GCA_965213725.1). Classification (GTDB taxonomy): domain Bacteria; phylum Chloroflexota; class Dehalococcoidia; order Lucifugimonadales; family UBA3495; genus VXOI01. The sequence continues at coordinate 2,813,241 of OZ243924.1, read as the reverse complement.
CGGGATTTGTGCAATGCCGGAACGTCGTCGTTTCATCAGCTTTGTGGACTCTCGGCAAGGAGTAGAAAGAATTGTTCGGAACTTGAGCCGTGACGATGTTAAACCATACAGGAGCGGTTTCGAGCAGGGTGACAGAGCAGCTATAGAAAGCTCTCTCCGGGATGGCACTCTGCACGGTGTTGTCTCAACGTCGGCGTTGGAATTAGGGATTGACATCTCCGACATGGACATCGGCGTCAATTTGGACGTGCCTCAGTCCCGCAAGAGTTTCCGCCAACGGTTGGGCCGAATCGGTAGAACTTCTCCTGGGTGCTTTCTGGTAATGGCCCCAGCCAACGCATTCACCAAATTTGGAGAATCCCTTCTCCAATACTACGAAGGCTCAGTAGAGCCATCGTATCTATACCTTGGCAACCGTTTTGTGCAGTTCGCTCATGCTCGTTGCCTTCGAGAGGAGATGGAATCTTTGAACAAAGATGCTCGGGAAGTGCTGAGAAGCGCCAACTGGCCTGAAGACTTTTCAAGCATTCTGAGAAGTGCTCGGGAAGGATACCCCAGAGAGTTTGACGCCATGGCGCAAATTGGTGACAACGCGCCGCATCTCAATTATCCCCTGCGTCAACTAGGGGAAACCAACGTTGAAATACAGTTAGGCAGAGGAGGGTTTGAGCGGAAGATAGGCGATATGGCATACCATCAAGCTATCCGCGAGGCGTATCCTGGCGCTACTTACCTGCACATGGGCAGAGCGTACAAAGTCGGTCAATGGAGCCAAGGATTCAATAAACTCGCTATTCGTGTCAGGGCAGCGGGTAGTCTGGTCCCGACACGGCCAATCTTGCGAAAAAGCGTCAACATCGACCTATCAAGGGAAGGAATTATCCCGGGGAGAATGAAAAAGGGAGCAAGCGGTCTATTAGCAGAAGCCCAAGTTCAAGTCAACGAAAGCGTTGAAGGATTCACCATCGGGAATACCCAATATCTCTACCGCAACGAGCGCGCCAACAATCCCAATAGGCGGCGAAAACAGCGAGACTTCAGGACTACGGGCGTGGTCATAAAAATCGAAGCCGATTGGTTCTCATACTCGCCGGTTCGCCGGGAAATCGCAGACGGACTCCGCGACTTGCTGGCCCGCGAGCGCAGCATCGCTCCCCAAGACATTGATTCCGCCCACACCAATATCGCGCTGGTAACGGAAACTGGCTTACGGCGCCCCATCACCGATATTGTTGTCGTTTACGACAGCGTCTACGGCGGTCTGCGTCTTACCGAAAGCTTGTTCGATGAGTTCAGTAAATACATTGAGCGATTGCGCATCAGCGATGGACTTTCCCATGGAAATGGGATTGTAAGCGCTGAAACGTCCGAACATCTGGCCCAATGGTCCCAAAATTTATCTGCCTCAGAGGATTTTGGACATTCGCCATCCGTCGAGCCGCCGTCCGACGGGAATTGGCTACTGGTGTTCAAACCAGAAAGCTCGGTCGGCGTCTTTCGGCGTGGAGAAATCCTTGAGCGGGAACTCATCGCTCCTAGGTATATTGATGACCCTTTCAATCCGGGAAACCTAGCGCTCTATTACAGTTACCAAGACCCCAATAACCCCAAGGGAGTGTCATTCACTCCTGCCGACTCAGTTCAAGCTGTCGGCAACGAGTGGGATTGGGTATGGTGGAACCCGGACACTGACGAATACCGGGAATTGGAACCCTCTGAATAACATCACGGGAACGAGCATACGCAAAACCAACGTAGATTCTGTATAGGAGTTGGGTCAGGCGAAATAACTAAATACCAGGAGAGTTTCATGCCGGAGATAGAGAACAAGCTGAGGGAACTGGGTTACGAGCTTCCGCCGCCCCGTCCGCCGGGCGCGGGCAACATCATCCCGGCGGTGCGCACCGGAAACCTAGTCTATCTGTCGGGCACCGGCCCCGGACTGCCTGGCGGCGGTTTGCTGCACACGGGCAAGCTGGGCGGGGAAGTGACCGTGGAACAGGGCTATGACTGCGCCCGTCAGACCATGCTGAACCTGCTCACCAATCTCAAGGGGGAAATAGGCGACCTGGACAAGGTGAGAAGGATCGTCAAGCTGCTGTGCATGGTCAACTCCACGCCGGACTTTGGCGACACCCCCAGGGTAGCCAACGGCGCGTCGGATCTGTTGATCAACCTCTACGGCGACCAAGGGCGCCACGCCAGGTCTGCCGTTGGCATGGCAACCCTGCCCGGCGGGATGCCAATAGAGATTGAGATGATCGTCGAGGTCGAGGACTAACGGCCCCGACGTAAAGGTCTGTCAAAACCTCCCTCTCCCCCGCAGGGAGAGGGAGCGTTAAACGGCCCAATGACGCCCAACACGATGCAAGGCATAGGCCCGGGAGAGGTGGAGGCAATGGCGCTGGTGAATAATTTCGGAGTCCTGCTGCCAACAAGGGGCGTGCTGGTTTATGCCGGAAGCGGCGGCCCTAGGGTGGAACAGACTTGGCAGATGGCCGAGACCGCCGAGCGGGCCGGCTACGATTCCGTCTGGGTCGGCGACAGCATCACCTCCAAGCCGCGTATGGAACCGCTGACGGCCATGGCCGCCGTCGCCGCCCGCACCAGCCGGGTCAAGATCGGCACCGCCGTCCTGTTGAACGCGCTGCGCCATCCCGTCCACCTAGCCCACGCCGCCGCAACCATAGACAACATCTCCGGCGGGCGCACCATCCTGGGGCTGGGCGCCGGCCGCAGCAACAACCGGATGTTCGTCAACGAACACGCCGCCGTTGGAGTTCCGATACAGGAACGGGCCGGCCGGATGGAGGAGAGCATCCGCGTTATGCGCGCGCTGTGGACGGGAGAGCCGGTCAGCAGTTCCGGGGAGTTCTACCCGCTCCAGGAAGTCGCGCTGGAACCCGTGCCGGTTCAGACGTCCATCCCGCTCTGGATTTCCAGCAACTGGGTGCGCCGCGGCCTTGCCAGAGTTGCCGAGCTGGGCGATGCCTGGATAACCAACGTTCCTTCGGTGGATTTGTTCGACCGCTGCTGGGAAAGGATTGAGCAATGCGCCGGGGAAATGGGCCGCGACCCGGCCGGGATAGGCCGCTGCCTGTACATCTCGGTAAACCTGAACGATGACACCGGCGCCGCTCTTGCCGAGGGCGACCAATATATGCAGGCGTACTACAGCGTCCCCTACGACATCATCAGCAAGCAACTATTGTGCGTTTTCGGCCCGGTGCAGAAGTGTATTGACGCGATACAGGCGTACAAGGAGGCCGGCGCCGATTACTTCATCGTCAGGTTCGCCTCCCCGGACCAGATGCGCCAGATGGGGCGGTTCACCGAGGAAGTGCTTCCCGCCGTAGCCGACGGCCCGCCGGGGGCGCCGCCCGCGGTGCAGGTCGCCGCGGCTAGAGCAGCCGTTAACTGCTGCGCTCGGAGTACTCGGCCTTCGCCGCCTCCACCAGCGCGGCGTCGCGCAGCAGGTCGCTGGCCGTTAGGCTCAGGGTCTTGGCTACCAGCAGGGCGTTGGAAAGGGCCAGGTCTGTGACGGCCGTTTCCTGCATCTGCCTGGTGTGGGAGGGAACCGGCGTCTCGCTGACGGCATACCGCAGCTCGAAGGCCGGCATAGCCTGGCTGACGTTGCCGAAATCGGTTGAGGCCCCGCTGCCCGGACGGCCCGGCACCGGCTCGTCCAGCCTGATTCCCAAAGCCTGGGCGTTGGCGGCCATCGCTTGGGCCAGGGTTACGTTGGGCTGCACGTTCTCATAGAAGGGGTAGAACTCCTCAACCTCAAGGCGCGCTCCGGTCATGGCGGCCGCCCCCTCCGCCACCTGCCTTACCTTGCCCGACACCTCGTCGCTCAGGTACTTCCCGTCCCTGGAACGCAGCATGAAGTTGGCGGCGGCGAATTCCGGCACCACGTTGGGCGCCGCGCCCCCGTCGGTGATGACGCCGTGAATGCGAACGTCGTCCCTCAGATGCTGCCGCAAGGCGTCAATGCCGGTGAACAGGTGGATAACCGCGTTCAGCGCGTTGATGCCGGCCTCGGGCGCTGCCGCGGCGTGGGCGGCTCTGCCGTGGTACATATAGCGGTAGCCGACCATGGCCAGGCTCCAGCTCTCCCCTTTCGCCGCCGCCGCGGGTATTACCGTGCGGTTGGAAAAGGGATGGGAGGAAAGGGTGGCGTCCACTCCGTCGAATACGCCCGCTTCCAGCAGCCGTATCTTGCCCCCGCCGCCCTCTTCCGCCGGCGTTCCGATGACGACCACGCGGCCGGGCAGTTCCCGGTCGTTGGCTTGCAGCCCTAGGGCCGCGCCCATGGCGGCCATGGCGATGAGGTTGTGTCCGCAGCCGTGGCCTATTTCGGGCAGCGCGTCGTATTCCGCCAGGACGGCGATGGTCGGGCCTTTCCCGCCGCCGCCCGGTATGGTGGCCCGAAAGGCCGTCGCCACGCCGCCGATGCCCCGCTCCACGGCGAGGTTATGCTTTTCCAGGAACCCGGCCAGGGCGTTGGCGGAGTAATGTTCCTGGTAGTTCAACTCCGGGTGGGCGTGGACGTCTTTCGAGAGGTCGAACAACGCTTGCCTTGAAGATTCGATGGCAGAGTTGGAGCGGCCGGCCAGTTCGTCCTTTGCTCCGGCATTTTGGTTGGTCATAATATGCCTTCTCCTTTTCAGGCGGGAGGTCGGAAATAAGCGCGCCGCTTATTTGGATTTGGCAGGAACCGGATTTGGCGGGAACCGCAGGCCCCGTTCAGGAGTGCGGCGGCCGCTGTTGGCGCCAATGGGTGGCTTGTTCGTAAGCATAGGCCGCGTTCAGGACGGTCTGATCGGCTCCGGGGCGGCCCCCTAGCTGCAAGCCGATGGGCAGTCCCTCGTCGCTGAAGCCGCAATTGATGGATACCGCCGGGGCGCTGGCTAGGTTGAAGGTTCTGGTATGCAGATAGCTCAGGGGCGCCGCCTCTTCCTTGCTGGCGCGGATCGAGTCTTCGACAATGGGCAAGGCCGCCACCGATGCGGTGGGAGTGACCAAGACGTCGTACCGTTCCAGGGCCTCGTACACCTGCTGGCGGAACATCGTCCGCAGTTTCTGGGCTTTGTAGTAGGCTTGGGCCGGGAAGATGCTGCCGGTCAGCAGCCCGATGCGGTTGTTGTGGCCGTAGTCCTGAAGCCTCTCGCGCACCCATTCCTTCATGTTCAGGGCCGGTTCGACCACCAGAGGAACTTGGGAAAGGACGGCCCCGTGGGCGGTCAGGGGAATGGAGACGTTTTCCACCGATGCGCCCAACTCCCCCAGCACGCCGAGGGCCTTCAGCACCGCCTCGCGGGTGTCTGCGGCGACGCTCTCGTCCTCCATCTGCTCCGTGATTACACCGACGCGCAGGCCGCCGATGTCGGCGTTCAGGCCCGCGCGGAAGTCGGGCGCGGGCCTGCGCCAAGTGTATGGGTCGCGCTCGTCGTGTCCCGCGATGGCAGTAAGGGTGATGGCGGCATCCTCCACGGTGCGGGAAATGGGCCCGGCGGTATCCATGGACCACACGCCGGTCATAACGCCGTAGCGGCTGACGAGGCCCCAGGTGGGCCGGTGGCCGACGAGTCCGCACCAAGTGGCCGGGAACCTGATCGAGCCGCCGGTATCTTCCCCCAGGGACGTAGCGCAGAGGAAGGCGGCGGTGGCCGCGCCGGAGCCGCCGCTGGACCCGCCGGTGCGGCGGTCAAGATGCCATGGATTGCGGGGCGGGCTGAACCGCTCGAAACCCGCCCCCATGGCGAACTCCGTCATATTGGTTTTCCCCAGCAGCACCGCGCCGGCGCGTTTCAGGTTGGCGATAACGGTGGCGTCCTCGCCGGGCACGAAATCCGCCAATATGCGGGCGCCGCCCGTGGTGCGGATCCCCTTGGTCCAGAACTGGTCTTTGACCGCCACCGGAATGCCGTGCATCGGCCCCCGGTAGCCGCCTCGGGCGATGGCCTGCTCCGCCTCTTGGGCGCCCGCCAAAGCCTCGCGCCGGCTCACCGTCAGGTAGGCGTTGAACTTGAAGTCCAGCTCGTCTATGCGGTCGAGGTAGGCTTGGGCGACCTCGACCGGGGATACCTCGCGGGACTCGATCAACCGTGAAAGTTCCGCCACAGTCAGAAAGGGCAAATCACGCTGCTGCATGGCGCTGACCTCCGGTAGAGGCTCGGCTCAACTCCATTGGCGAGCCGGCGGCGTTGAAGCGGGATGCGGGATGCGTATTCGTGCAGTATAAGCCTTATGGGATGTTCAGTGCGGCCGGATGTTTATGAATAGAGTTGGTCTAAGTATTCATCAGCGCGGCAGAGATTGTGTTATCCTGTATGCAGCAAAGGGACGCGCCGCTTTGGGAAAGCAATGAGCGGCAAACGCGGGTTGGGCCGCGATCCCCCCTGAGCGCGGCGTTAGCGGAGGGATGGCCGAGTGGACGATGGCGGCGGTCTTGAAAACCGTTATGCAGGCTCTGTATCGTGGGTTCGAATCCCACTCCCTCCGCCAGTGTATCGCCAAACCGAGGGCAAGTTCGGCTCCGAAGGTTCCCACAAACAGCCATAACGTCCCCGGCCTTTCGTGGAACAGACGCATCAGGGCGATGACACCGCCGCGCCGCCCTTGCCGGAAGCGTTTCGGCGCCGCCGGAGCGGGCGCGGCGGTCAAAGATTGAGTGTGTCCCCTCCGGCGGCGATTACACCCGAGGGGGCACTCAGCCGGGCCGGATGGCCGGGCAGCTTGGCGCGCCGACCTACCGCCGCCGCTCGTAGCGGTATCCCGCGTGTGTGCCGCGGGCGGGCACTTCGGTAGGACTCTTGGGCGGGAAAGGGTAGGCCGGGTCGGCTTTCTTTTGGCCGAGAACGTTGCGCAGCGTTCCGATGCCGTCCACCTCCAGCTCCACCGCGTCGCCGGGTTCCAGGAAGCGGGCCGCCTCGTAGCCCTTGCGGATGGCCTCGCGCACCGAGCCGCCGCCCACGGTGCCGCTGCCGATGACGTCGCCGGGCGCAATGCGGCTGTCCTTCGACGCCCGTTGCACTATCTCGCCCCAAGTATAGTAAGCGGCGGAGGCGTCGCCGCCGGTCAGCCACGATTCGCCGTTCACCCGCACCTGGCATTTCACCGTCAGCCGCCCGTCGCGGAGGTAGGGGGCCATTTCGTCGGTGGTGACCAGCCACGGCCCTAGGGTGGTGGCGGTGTCCTTGCCCTTGGCCGGGCCTAGGCCGAAAGCCATCTCGTCGAACTGCACGTCGCGGGCGCTCCAGTCGTTGAAGATGCAGAACCCGGCAATGTGCGACAGCGCGTCGCCCGGCGCCACGTCGGAGCCGTTGCGCCCGATGACCGCCCCGATTTCCATTTCGTAATCATACTGCTCCGAAGTGGAGGGGAAGGGAACGGTGTCGTCCGGCCCGTAGATGCAGAGGGTGTTGGAGAAGTAGAAGACCGGCATCCTGTACCAGACTTCGTTGGGTTCGCGGGTGCCTTGCGAACTGGCGTGTTCCTCATAGACGATAAAGTCGCGCACCGTTGGCGGTTGCAGCACCGGAGAGCGCAGCCGGACGCCGTCCAAGGCCACGGCGGGGGCCGCCGTGCCGCCGTCCAGGGCGTCCCCCACCCGGTCAACGGCGGATTCGTCCAACGCCAGCAGCGCGCCCACGTCCCGGATAGTGCGCGGTTCGCCCAAGAGGGCGGTTACGTCTACAATGCTGTCGCCCTGGAGCACGCCGCATCGGGGGCCGCTGCCTGTGTCGTAGGTTAGCAGTTTCATAGTTTCTCTCCCGTTCTTTAGATTAGTAGGAGCTACCGGCGTCTTGTCCTACGGGCGGGACGGCTGGCCCCGCCATGCCGTATGTTGCGCTCATTGCCAGCTAACAAATGTCCGTTTTCCCGGTTCAGTTGTTGCAAGCGCGTTAATGTGTACCAGTCCCGCTTTTCCTTGTTGCAGGGCGGGCAGAGCAACGTAAGGTTATCATAGGCGTCGTTGCCGCCGTCGGACTTGGGGCGGATATGGTCAACCTCCAGCACACGAGGGTCGAATCCGTAATCGCGCCCGCAGCCTTGACAGAACGGGCCGATGTCGGTTATCAGCCGTCCATGCTGGGTGCGAGGCGCGGGATGACGCTCTCGCCTGCGTCCAGTAATTGTTTGTAGATGCAGGACTGCTAGCTCACCACTATCCGTCCTTGAGGGTGGCTTGGTAGAATAATGGACATCCCCGAAGGTTATTAGCGGAGAGTTGATGTTGGCATCCTTATCAGGAACTGCCAACCCTTCGTCGGCCAAACGCTTCAAGACAACCGGATGCGCTTCATCCCAAATATCCATCCCAACCCACTGGCGTCCCAAATGTTCCGCAGCAATGGGGGTGGTGGCACAACCACAGAAAGGGTCCAGTACTATATCGCCAGGATTGGACGATGCTTTAATCATCCTTTGATAAAGTGCCAGAGGTTTTTGCGTAGGGTAGCCGGTGCGTTCAGATGAGGTGTTGGGTATCCGGGGAATATCAGTCCATATATTCTGGAGCGGTTTTCCGACTGACTCATCTAGATACACTTTCAACCCATCCATTCTGGGAGTGCCGTCACGTTTAGTCTGTATTCTGCCTTCTGCCCACCACTGCTCCAGTTGCTCCAGCCGGTAGCCCCAACCTCTTGAAGAGCTGGGCATTGTTCCTCTCCACTCGAATTTACCGGAATCGCTATCAGGTCGTGGCGCAGTGAGGTCATCCAGCCGGTAGTAGCGCCTATCGCTATCAGTGTGCCGGTAGCGTTTCAACTGTTGTTCGCTGAAATTACTTTCTGAGCTTGGATAATTGTGAACTCCTCCATTCCAAGTTGAGACTTCCGACTTGGAATAAAACAGGATAATGTCGGCTATATTTCCATAGCGTTTAGCTGTATTATGGCTTTCTGTTCTTTGCCAAGTAATCTCGTTTTGGAAATTGTGGCTCCCGAATATGGCATCCATAAGGGCTTTAAGGTAGTGACTGGCAGTCGGGTCGCAATGCAGATATATGCTGCCATCGTCGCGTAGCACCCGGCGCATTTCCAGCAGGCGGACGCCCATAAAGCAGAGGAACGCCGCCATGTCGTAGCCGTAGGATTGTATGGAGGCGATGATAACGTTCCAGACTTCCGGGTATTCGCCTTGAATCTGGTCGAGCCAGTCTTCGTGAACGTCGTCGCGCCACGACCAGCGGTCTTGAAACGATGCCCCGGAGGCCAGGGAATCCGGGGTGGCGTGGAAGTCACGGCTCTTGTTGAACGGCGGGTCGGTGGCGATGAGATGCACAGTCTCGCTGTTCATACCGCGCAGGAAATCCAGGTTGTCGCCGTGGTACAGCGTCCTGTTGACGAAGTTCGGCTCGGCCATTAACTCTATCCTAAACGATTTTTCTGTCGAGAACGCCGAGGGCATCGGGAGTTAAATCCCGGCGCCCGCGGCGTTGAAAACCCGGCGGCCCCTAGTGCATCGGCGAGAACTTGGCCGGAACCAGAATCTTGTTTTCTTGGGAGACGCGGCCCGGGGCGCCGCTGGGCCACTGGGGGATTTTGCTGGCGGCGGCGCGGACTTCGGCGCGGTGGTTGAGGTCATTGTAGGGCCAGACGTGCATCCAGCGGTTCAGGCCGCCGAACTCGGTGTGCATCCCGGCGGCTAGGGGCGAGAACTCCTCGCGGTAGGGCAGAGCCTCGGCCCAGCGGCGCAGCAGTTCGGGAATGGAGCCGGGCTGGTAGGTATAGATGCGCATTTCGTAGATGTTGCCTAGGGCTTGGTCGCCGCCCATGGGCCGCATGAAGGGCGCGGGCTGCCAAATCTCGGCGTTCATGTTCAGGATGTTGCCCGGCGTGATCTTGGGCGGCCAGTTGGGGTCATTGCCGGCGGCCTCTCGGATCTTGGCCCGCTCCTCCAGGTTTTCGTAGCCCCAGACGTGGATGATCTGGTTCAGCGGGCCGATGTCGGTGTGCCAGAAAGCGGCGATGGGGGAATACTTTTCCCGGTGCGGCAGGGCCTCGGCAAAGGCTTCCTCGGCCTGCGGCACCGCTCCCGGCTTCAGGTCATAGGTGCGGACTTCGTAAATCATGGCGCTCTCCTCATGGGCGGCTGGTTGTCGGCGGCTGGTTGCCGGATATAGGCCAGTGTAGCAACCGCGCCAATGGGCGGCAAGGCGGGAGGCGCTTTCGGGCGTAAAGAAAAGACCGGAGTTCCGCGCCTTTCAAGATGCGGAACCCCGGCCCTTATGGTCGCCTGTTCTTTCCCTAACTCAGCAGGAAACAAGCAACCCCGGCCACGGGCCTAAAAGTAATTCAAGTATATTATTGCCAAATCTTATTTTGCAATTTTCTCCATAGGTTCGTATGAAGCTGATTCATAGCGGCTAATATACCGGATATGCCATTGACAGATCCATTACCGCAGGGTATAAAACGGGTATGCCGGGAGTGTCCGGCCGGGGGACCGGCGATGACGACGCAGCAAACATTAGGACAGCAGACGCGGGGCATATACCTGATAAGCGTGGTGGCGGAAACGCTGGATATGCACCCCCAGACCTTGCGGAAGTACGAGCGCGCGGGGTTCGTCGTGCCGCTGCGGATGGGATCCCTGCGCACCTACTCCGATGAGGACGTGGCCCGCCTGCGGCTTATCAAGCACTTCGTTGACGATATGGGTCTGAATCTGTCCGGGGTGCAACTGGCCCTGAAGATGACCTCCGAGCTGCTGGCCCTGCGCCAAGAGACGGCCTTGGCCGTCGGCCCCGTGGAACGGATAGACGGAATGCTGGCGGCCTTGGGCGTCCGCGTGGTGCAGCGCCCTAGGCCCGAACCGTCCGAAGAGCCGGGCGACAGTTGGTTCAAGGTCAACCCGGGCGAGTCCGTGGAGTTCGATTCCGGCCCCGGAGAAACGGCTTCACCTCAAACCCTTCCCGGATCGGGCCTTCCCGGATCAGGAAGGTAAACGCAGTAACGTTACGGCATCCTCAACGTGTGTCGGCAATGCGCTATTTCCGTTGCCAACCCCCGTTCCCGCGAAAGCGGGAATCCGCTTGCTCCCGCCACTGAAAAGACGCTATCCCGTCGGCCGTTCCGGGTTCCCGGGAAAGCGGGAATGACGGAGTTTGAGCAATGCCAATCCATATTGAGGATGCCAACATTACGTCAATTGCGCGTCCAAAATATGTAAAGCCGTGGATAGCATATTGTATAATTGCTCCGACCTCCCGCCGCTGGGCGGAATCACCGGGGCTTTGCTGACGGCGTTTCTCGCCGCGGACGCGATGGCGGCGCGTCCCCCTTCGTGAAAGCGGAGGCGCGGCGGAGCAGTTCGGGCCACGGGCGCCGGCCGGGTTGCATAGACGGCGGCGGTGACGCTTATGATGGTCAGGGTAACGCCCGGCTGATTGGCGGCATTCAGGCAGGCCGGGAGGGCGGTTAGCCAAGAAAACTCCTCTGCTCGGTTGCGTTGTTTAACTAGGCCCGAATCCGTCGCTATGCTAAGGCGCAAAGCGGCCTGAATCGTTCCACCGGCCGGAGGCCAACGCCAAGGGCCGCAAAGGGAGGTTGCTTCATGCCCGGCCCAACCCGGACGGGAAGAGACGGAAAGCCCGACGCCACCGGCTTGGCCCTAGCCCAAGCGGTGCAGGATGCGGTTCAGCCCGACACGGTGATTCTCTTCGGCTCCCGGGCCAGGGGCGACCACCGGCCGGACTCGGATGTGGATCTGCTGATAGTATGCCGCCAAGGCGAAGGGGCCCCACTGGCTCAATCCAAGAGAACCATAAGGGACTACTTCGGAAGGCAACCGTGGTGTTTGCCGGTAGACGTAGTGACCATGAGCCAAGAGAAGTTTGACTATTGCCGGAGAGCGAAAAACCACGTCGCGGGGCAAGCACTGCGCGATGGAGTAGTCATGAGCGGCGAAAGGCTGAACTACTCCCACTGGCATGAGGAAGACTATCCCGACAACTGGCCCGATGTGAAGGAGCGGTTGCGGGCTGCATACCGGCAGCTAAACACCTTCAACCGGATGATGGAGAGCGGCGCCTTCCCACAGGAGGACTATGGTTTCCACGCCCAACAGGCGGTAGAAAACGCCATGAAAGCCTGGGTCTCGGCCGCAGGATTGGAATACAGGAAGGTTCACGACTTGGATGAAACCGCGCAGAAACTGCTGGACGACCCGGTAGAGAACCGCACGTTAGCCGCAGCGCAACTGCGATTGCTGCTGGACTACACCAGATTCGAGCTGCCGGACAGCCCGCCGGACAGCCCCGGGGAATATGGCAATTGGCTGACCCGCTACGCCGTAGGCTACCGGTACGAAGGAACGGCTTTCAGGATGACCGGATTAGACCAAGTCCGTTTCCAAGAGGAGATCAACTTGGCAGCCCACGGCTTTATAAACCGGGCCCACGAATTGACCGGAACCGGCGAGGATGACCTGTACGGGGAGCAACCGGGTTAGACGGCTTGGGCTTGCCACTCACGGGGAAAAAGGATACGATTTCCAAGCCAATGCGGTAAAGGGTCGCGGGTTGCTGGGCGCGCGGCGACAACCTCGGCGTCAGTAAATTACTTTTCGGAGCATGATGGACGATGGAAGTCAATACTGAAAGAGACGGGGAGACCCTTATCGCCAAGACCGATGGAAGAGTGGACGGCACCAACGCAACGGAATTTCAGGACGCTCTGAAAAAGGCCATCGAACCCGGTGACAAGGCGGTTATCCTGGATTTTGAAGGGCTTTCCTACATCAGCAGCGCCGGCCTGCGGGTCATCCTGCTGACCGCCAAGGATATGCGGGCGGCCAGCGTCAAGTTCGCGGTCTGCTCCCTCTCCAAGCCGGTCCATGACGTGTTCACCATCAGCGGATTCGACCAGATTATTGACATTCACGAAACCCAGTCGGCCGCCCGTTCGGCTGTCGCGGGCTAGGCTCGCTGAAAAGCCCCGGCGGCCCGCCATCCCGAGTCGGCGGGGGTCGGCATACTCCATATGAAGGGCTTGAATGAGGGTCGGGATGACGCAAGAGAAGGGCTTGAATGAGGGGCCGGGATGATGCAAGACGGGCTGCAAGATTCATATAAAATTCTGGTAGTGGATGACGAGCCGGACATTGAGCCGTTGATACTGCAACGGATGCGGCGCAACATCCGCTCCGGGCGCTACTCCTTCGTTTTCGCCGGTAATGGAGTGGAGGCGCTACAGCGGCTGATCAGCGAACCCGACATAGACATGGTCGTCTCAGACATCAATATGCCGCAGATGGACGGCCTGACCCTGCTGGATCAGATACCCAAGGTGGATCCAAACATCCGCTCGGTAATAATCTCGGCCTATGGCGATATGCGGAACATCCGCACCGCCATGAACCGGGGAGCCTTCGATTTCGTCACCAAGCCGCTGGACTTTGAAGACCTCCAGATAACCATTGACCGCACGCTGACCCACATGGCGGAGTGGAAAGAGGCCCTTAGATCCCGCGACAAGCTGGTGGCGCTGCAAAACGAGCTGGACGTCGCCAGCAAGATGCAGCAAAGCATCCTCCCCACCAGCTTCCCGGCAACGGATGAATACGAGATCTACGGCAACATGGCCCCCGCCCGCAACGTAGGCGGCGACTTTTTCGACCTCGTCCACCTGGAAGGCGGGCTGATCGGCTTGGCCGTGGCCGACGTTTCCGACAAGGGCGTTCCCGCAGCCCTGTTTATGATGTCCAGCCGCACCCTGCTGAAGGGATCCGCCATCGGAATGGGCGCGCCCGGCCGGGTGCTGAGCGAAGTCAACACCCTGTTGACGGAAAACAACGAAACGATGATGTTCGTCACCTTGGTATATGCCCTCTACAACCCGGAAACAGGCGCGCTGACCTACGCCAACGGCGGCCACTGCCCCCCCTTGGTCGTCCACCCCGACGGCAGTTCCACCGAGCTTGCCTCCACTGACGGCGTTGCCTTGGGCGTGATGCCGGAGCTGAAATACCGGCAGGAAACCGTCACCCTCAATCCCGGCGATATGCTCATCTTCTACACCGATGGAGTTTCCGAGGCGATGAATGCCAAGGGCGAAGAGTTCGGAGTTGAACGGCTGCGGCAGCTTTTCGCCGCCGGGCCTCCCGATGGCGCCCGGATGGCTATTGAAGTCATTATGCGGGCGGTCGCGGAGTTCGCCGGGGCCACCCCGCAGTCCGACGACGTGACCTGCCTCGTCCTCCGCCGGGCGCCGAGATAAAAATGAGCGAGAAACTTTCTCTCAGGTTTGAGCCGAGCTCCGGATTCAGCCAAGAACGGATCTTGCAGCGCATCGCCAGCGAGGTGGAGGAGTTGGGCCAGAGGGAAGCCTGGCCCGACGGTCTGGTTTTCAAGGTGAATCTGGCGTTGGAAGAGGTGGGCATTAACATACTCTCCTACGGCGGGAAAAGCGGAGGGCCTTGGCCCGAATTTGAAATCGTGATTGCTTCAGAGGACGACGCCCTGGCTATTGAGGTCTCCGACGAAGGCCGTCCCTTCGACCCCTTTAACGATGCCCCGAAACCGTCGCTGGACGCAGACCTCGAAGACCGGGCCGTTGGCGGCCTCGGCATCCACTTGGTGCAGAGCCTGATGGATGACCTGTCCTATGAGCATTCCGGCGGAAAAAACCGCTTGACCATGATCGCCCGAAGGAACTAGCCGGCCTGCTTCGGTGCAGAGCGCCTGAAAGCGGCGCCGAAGCGGGGGAGCAACCGCCCAACCTCTTTGCGCCCATGCTCTCTGCCTTGAAAACGCCGCCCGCCAATCCGGTGTCCGCCAGGAGCGGCGTTGAAGGCACAAAACCGCGGCGGCGCGGAGAGATCGGGCGTGGAGAGATTGAATGAAGGGCTTGGCCCTCGCCATCGCACACTTCCGCCGGACGCGCTGCGCTGCCGCTCTGGTTGCCGCCTTTGCGTTGATTGCCCTTGCCGCCTGCAATTCCCAAGAGACGGCCGCGCCCGTCGGCACGCCCGCGCCCTCCCCGGCCGCCGCGTCGGCGTCCGGCCAGCCCGCCGGAGGGTCCGAAACCGCCGGCGTCACTCACACCGGCATCCTCTTCGGCCAGTCGGCGGCTTTCAGCGGCCCGGCCCGGGAGTTGGGTATAAGTGTACGCCTGGGCATCCAAGCGGCTTTTGCCGAAACCAACCGGGCCGGCGGCGTCCACGGACGGCTACTGTCGCTGGTATCGCTGGATGACGCCTACGAGCCGGAAGCCGCCGCCACCAACACGCGAATCCTCATTCAGAAAAGGGGCGTCTTTGCCCTCATCGGCGGAGTTGGCGCCCCCACCTCCCGCTCGGCCGCCCCGGTGGCCGCCGACGCCAACATCCCTTTCGTTGCCCCCATCACCGGCGTGGCCTTTCTGAGGGATGTGGACGACTGGAGCAACGTCATCAACCTCCGCGCTTCCTACAATGACGAAACCGAAGAGATGGTGAAGCGTTTCACCGAGGACTTGGGCTTGGAAAGAATCGGGGTGCTGTACCAAGACGATTCCTTTGGGCGGGCCGGCTATAACGGCGCGCTGGCCGCCCTGGCGCGGCGCGGCATGGAGCCGGTATCCGTGGGCCTCTACCCCCGCAACACCAAGGCGGTCAAGACGGCCCTGCTCGACCTGAGCAAAGGCCGACCCGAGGGCATCATCATGGTAGGAGCCTATGACCCCATCGGCGAGTTCATTCTCTGGGCCAAGGAGACCAAGCTGGTGGATGACGCCAGGTTCATCGTCATTTCCTTCGCCGGCTCCAATGCTCTGACCGAAAAACTCGGCCCCGAAGGAGAGGGCGTCTACGTCACGCAGGTCGTTCCATTCCCCACCGACACGTCCGTGCCCATCGTTGCCGCTTACCTCAAGGCCCTTTCCGCTTTCGATCCGGAGGCCGTTCCCGGTTTCGTATCTTTCGAGGGCTACCTGGCAGGCCGTCTGGCTGTCGCCGGGCTGGAGCGTTGCGGAAGGAACATATCCCGGAGCTGCTTCACGGATAGCCTGCTGCGCGGCGAAAGCATGGACCTAGACGGCTTCCCGGTGAGCTACTTGGGCGGCGACAACCAGGGTTCCGATACGGTCTTCCTCACTGTAATCGGGGCCGACGGGCAGTATCATCCCATACGGAATTTGGACGATGCCGTCAATTGACGGGTTCAAGGCATACCCAGCCAACCTGGCGGCCCATTTGTCCTGAGCTTGTCGAAGGGGCAACTGATGAACTCGCTGAAACGCCTGCTGGCCCTCCGTTTTCGCATCTCAACCCAGCTTTTCGCCGCCTTTGGCTTGGCGATGGCCTTCACCGTGACCGCCAGCCTCGTCGCTTGGTTCACCTTGGACCGGGTCGGGAGCGCTCAGGCCAAGGTGAATGAGGGCAGCGTGCCGGAAATGGAAGCCGCTCTGGGGGTGACCGAGTATAGCAGCCGGCTGGTGGCCGCCGCCCCCCGGCTGGCCGCTGCCGCCACGCCCCAAGAGGTGTCGGACGTGTGGCAGGAAATCCCCGCCGCCAGGCAGAACTTCCGGGAGAGTCTGGACACCCTGGAGCGGGCCTCCCCGGAAAGGGCAAGACGCATCGGTGACTACGTGGAAACCCTGGAGAACAACGTGGCAACCATCCGCGACAGGATGGGAACCGTGTTTTTCCTGAACCGGCAGTCCGGCGTCCTGCTGGAGGAAATGGTAACGCTGCGCACTGAGCTGGAGCAGGTGCTCATCCCGGCCGTGGATGACCGGCTGTTTTACATGCTGACCGGGCGGAGTGAACGGGGCGCTTTCGCGGCCCCCTACGCCGTCCACTTTTCGGAAACGGAGTTCGGCACCTACCGTCACCTGACGGCCTTGCAAGCCGATACCAACATCGCCCTCCAGGAGCTTTCCAGCGTATTCAGCATTTTAGACCCGGCTCTGGTGGAAGCTCAGGCGGAGCGGTTCGAGTCCTCCACTGCCAGCATAGACCGCAATCTGGCCGCGCTTGACAACGCCGAGCTGGAGGCGAGCCTCACTCCGCTGTATGACCGGCTGAAGGAGTTGGGGCTGGCCGAAGACGGCGTATTCGTCACGCTGCGCTCGAAGTTGCAGTTGGCCGAGGCGCAAAGCGGACTGCTGGCCCTCAGCCAAGAGCAGTCCGCCCAACTGCTGGTGGAAGTGGATCAATTGGTCGACAGCGCGGCCCTGTCCGCCCAAGAAGCCGCGCAGGCGTCCTCGCAGACCGTTACCAGGGGCCTGATACTGCTCTTCGCCATCAGCGTTGTCAGCATCGGCGGCGCGCTGCTCACTAGCTGGCTGCTCGTTGGCCGGGTCATTCTCCACCGCATCAATATGCTCTCGGGAAGGATGCGCCGGATGGCCGAGGGCAAGCTGGAAGAGGAGGTCGTGGTGGAAGGACAAGACGAACTGGCGGAAATGGCTTCCGCGCTGGAAGTCTTTCGCCACAACTCTCTGGAGGCCCTGCGCCTGAACTTGGTGGAAGAGCTCAACCGGGAACTGGAAGGCAAGAATACCGAATTGGAGGTAGTGCTGGCCGACCTGCAAAAAGCGCAGGATCAGATCGTCCTGCGTGAGAAGCTGGCGGCCTTGGGCGAGGTCACCGCCGGAGTGGCCCATGAAATCCGCAACCCACTGAACTTCGTCAAGAACTTCTCCGAGCTTTCCGAGGAACTGCTGGCCGAGATGCGGGAGGCTCTGGAAGAGGGCGGCGAGAACCCGGACGTCGATCTGATATTGGGCATATCCAACGACATCACGGCAAACCTGGAGCGCATCCGGCATCACGGCGACCGGGCCAACCGCATCGTCCACGATATGCTGGCTATGAGCCGGGGAGCCAGCAACTGGCAGGGAATAAACCTCAACACCCTGCTGGTCGAACATTCGATGCTGGCCTATCACAGCGCGCGGGCCGCCGACACCGACTTTCAGCTAACCCTGGAGCAGGAACTGGACCCCGGTATGGGCGAAGTGCAGGCCATCCCCCAGGACTTGAGCCGCACCTTCCTCAACATCGTCGGCAACGCCTGCCAGGCCACCGACGAAAAGCGCCGCGCCTTGGCCGCATCCGGCATAGGCTTTGAGGGCTACCAGCCCACAGTCTGGCTCAAGACCCGCGACCTCGGCGAAAACGCGGAGATACGCATTCGAGACAACGGCACCGGAATGCCCCCCGATGTGGCAGACAAGATATTCAACCCCTTCTTCACCACCAAGCCCGCCAATCAAGGCACCGGCCTCGGCCTCGCCATCACCAGCGACATCATCCGGCAGCACGGCGGGGCCATCCGGGTTGAGTCCGAACTGGGCGAGTACACCGAAATGATTATCGTTATACCCAAGACACCGCCCGATGAAATCAGGGAGGCTTACGGCGCAGCGTCCATTAATGCCAACTAGCCCGGCGTATTCTCAGCGCACGCCGGCAATGCCGACCTGCCCTTGGAATCCGTAGCCCGGCGGCTGCGGGAGCGGTGTATAATGGCAAAGGGACGGCCCGGCGGATATAGCGCAAAATGAGCCGGGCAGCGAGCGAACGGCGTGGACTTCGACGGCTACGAACTAGACCCGTCCATCTATGACGAAATGTTTCTGCCGGACGGCCAGCCTCGGGAGCACGCCCGGCGGCTTCACGACGCTCTGAGACGCCTTTCCGCTGAGGAACTGGCCGACATTCAGTCTCGCGTCTCCCGCACCTTCTACAATGAGAGCATTTCTTTCACCGTCTACGGCGACGCCGAAGCCGAAGAACGCATCATCCCGGTGGACGCCATACCCCGCGTCGTCTCCGCCGCCGACTGGCGGGAGCTGGATACCGGGCTGACTCAGCGGATACGGGCCTTGAACTACTTTCTGGAGGACGTATACGGCGAGGCCCGCATTATAGACGACGGCGTCATCCCTGAAGATATGGTGCGCGGATGCCCGCAATACCGCCCGGAAATGCGCGATTTCTCGCCGCCCTTGGGCATATGGGTCGCCGTCTGCGGCACGGACGTCGTCCGCACCAACGACGGCTTTCGCGTGCTGGAAGACAACCTTCGCGTCCCTTCCGGCGTGTCCTATATGATCGCCAACCGGAAGGCGGCCAAAATCACCCTGCCCCGGCTCTACCGCAGTTCCCGGGTGCAGGAGGTGGAGAGCTACGGCGCGGCGCTCCAGGCTACGCTGCGGGAACTGGCCCCCGGCGGCAAGCCCAACCCCACCGTGGCCCTGCTCACCCCCGGCGTCTACAACTCCGCCTTCTACGAGCATATGTTCCTGGCCCGCGAAATCGGCGCTGAGCTGGTGGAAGGGCAAGACCTGGTGGCCCGCAACGGCTACGTGTATATGCGCACCACCGACGGCCTGCAACAAGTGGATGTAATCTACCGCCGCGTTGACGATGACTTCCTGGATCCCCTCGTGTTCCGTCCCGACTCCCTGCTGGGCGTCCGGGGGCTGATCGACGCAGCGCAATTGGGCAACGTCACCCTCGCCAACGCCCCCGGCACCGGCGTAGCCGACGACAAGGGCGTCTACGTCTATGTCCCCGATATGATTCGCTACTACTTGGGCCAAGAGCCGCTGCTCCAGAATGTGGCTACCTACCTCTGCCGCCGCCCGCAAGACCTGGAATATGTGCTAGACAATATGGACAGCTTGGTGGTGAAGCGCGTCGGCGAGTCGGGTGGCTACGGTATGCTCATCGGCCCCCACACCACCCGCGAGGAGCGCGCCGAGTACGCCAAGGGACTGCGGGCCGACCCGGCGGGGTTCGTGGCCCAGCCGGTGCTGGCGCTGTCCCGCTCGCCCTGCCTCATAGACGGGGCCTTCGAGCCGCGCCACGTGGATCTGCGGCCCTTCATTCTTACCGGGCGGCGCACCCGCATCGTCCCCGGCGCCTTCTGCCGCGTGGCCCTGCGCCGCGGCAGCCTGGTGGTGAACTCCAGCCAGGGCGGCGGCGGCAAAGACCTGTGGGTGCTGGAAGAACCTTAAAGTTCCTTCTCCCGGAGGGCGTTTCCCCACCCCCCAAGGCAGGAGCGAGCCATGCTTTCCCGCAGTGCGCAGAGCCTCTACTGGATGGGCCGCTACCTGGAGCGGGCCAGTCATCTTTGCGGCCTGCTCCGGCTGCAATCGGAAGCCCTGGTTGACCGCCCCGTTCGGGAAATTCACTTCGGCTGGAACCGGATTTACGGCAGCATCCGGCGCGAACCGCCTGGCGGCCGCGCCGACCTGTTCGGGGATGAAGAGTTCGCCCTAGCCGATTCCTTCGCCTTGGCCGACGATCTAACCTTTGAGCGCTCCAACCCCTGCTCGGTGTTGAACTGCTTCGCCCTAGGCCGCGAAAACGCCCGCCAGCAGCGCCACTGCATCAGCCCCGAGGTCTGGACCTGCCTGAACACCGCCTATCTGAGGTTGCAGCAGAGAGACTTGGCGGAAGTCTGGCGCGAGGAACCTCGGAGTTTCTACGCTGGCACCGAAGCGGAAATCAACACCTTCAGCGGCCTGGCCGAGTCCACCATGTACCACGACGAAGGGTGGACCTTCCTGCAATTGGGCCGCAACATGGAACGCGCCCAGTGCGCCTCCGCTCTCATACTATCCCAAATTGACCTCGGCAACGCCAACGAAGAGGCATACGAAGCCGACTGGACTTCCCTGTTGCGGGCCTTTCACGCTCTGGAGGTCTACAACCGGGTGTACAGCGCCGAGGTGCTGCCCGCCCAGGTGCTGGACTTGCTGGTAAGCGACCCGCTGCTGCCCGATTCCCTGAGCCGCTCCATCAACTTGGTGTCCGGGGAGGTTGAGACCATCGGGCAAGGGCCGCGCCGTCACTCCACCCGCGCCGTCCACCGCCTCACCGGACGCCTGGCCTCTCTGATTAGCAACGAATGGCCCGACCGCGATGACCGGGAAGCCTTGCTCCGCGAATTCGACGAGTACTGCGGCGAACTCCACTACCTCATAACCGCCGCCTACTTCGAGTACCCGGTGCAGGAACCCCGGCCCCGGTAGCTGAGCGACGGGGGCGCAGTGAAGACTTGTCCCCGCCTGCCCCCTCTCGCTGCCCTTCCTCTCCCCTCGCTGCTAAAGTTGCCGCAGCCTCGGGTCCAGCCGGTCGCGCAGCCAGTCGCCCAGCAGGTTGAAGCCGAACACCGTCAGCATTATTGCCAACCCCGGCCACAGCGCCACCCACCAAGCGGTGATGATGACCTCGCGCCCATCAGCCACCATCAGCCCCCAGGCCGGCGTGGGGCGCGACAGCCCGACGCCTAGGAAGGACAACCCCGCCTCCAGCAGTATGACAAAACCCACTTGCAAAGTAGCCAGCACGATGAGGGTGTTGACGATGTTGGGCAGCACGTGCCGCAGCATTATCCGTATGCTCGACGCCCCGGCCACCTTGGCCCGGTCAATATAATCCTGCTGCATCACCAGCAATGTATCTCCGCGAACCTGACGGCAGTAAATTGACCACAGCAAGGCGCCCACCACGATTATCACCGTGCGGAAGCTGGGAGAGAGGGCGGTCGCCAGCGACAACGCCAGCAGCACCGGGGGGATTGACAGCGAAACGTCCACCAGCCGCATGATAACGGCGTCCACCTTGCCGCCGTAATAGCCGGCAATAAGCCCCAAGGTGACGCCGATGGATCCGGCGATGGCAATGCCGATTAAGGAGATGGTGATGGAAACTCGGGAACCATGAAGGATCCGGCTCAACATATCCCGGCCGGTTTTGTCGGTTCCCAGCAGGTGGTCGGACGTTCCGCCGGCAAAGACCGGCGGCTGCAACCGGGCCCGAATTCCCCCCGGGGACTCCAGAGGCTTATAGGGCGCGATGACGTCGGCGAAAATGGACGGAATCACCAGCACCACCAGCAACAGAAAAACGGCGAACTTGGGCATGCGCCAAGCTCGGGAGGCCAGTTCCCGGGCTTGTTTGGCCCGGTTCGGCCTGCGGATCAATACCTCGGCAGGCTGGGTGTTGGTGATTGATTCGTTAGCCATTTCCAGGAAATTAACCTTCTGCCGGATTTGCGGCGTTAGTTATACCGGATGCGCGGGTCGAGGTAAGCGTAAAGGATGTCAACCAGGAAGCTGGAAAGAATGAACAGCCCGGAGAACACCAGAACCAGCGCCTGAATCAGCTCGAAGTCGCGCGACAACACCGACTGGAAGGCCAGCAGGCCGGTGCCGGGCCAGTTGAATACTGTTTCGGTGGTAACGGAGCCGGTCATCACCACCGCCGCGATGACCCCGAAATAGGTAAGCGGGGTAAGGGCCGCGTTTCGCAGGCAATGCTTCCATATAACTTTCCATTCCGAGACCCCCTTGATGCGGGCGAGCTTTACGTATTCGCTGTCCAGGGTCTCCAGCATCGACGACCGCACCAGCCGGGCGATGGCCGCAACCTGAAACGAGCCAAGGGTAATGGCCGGCATGATAAAGTGCTTGAATCCGCCGGTGCCGCTGGTCGGGAGCCAGCCCAGATTGACCGCAAAGAGCCACATCATCATCAGGCCCAGCCAGAAGTTGGGCATTGACTGGCCCAGCAGCGCGATCGCCTTGCCAAGGGTATCAAAATTGCTGTCCCGCTTGACTGCGCCCAACACCCCCAACGGAATGCCGACCGCCAAGGCGAGAAGCAGCGAAGCGCCCGCGAGGTAAATCGTGGCGGGCAGCCGGGAGAAAACGGCGCCGCCGGCTCCCAGTTCCGGGAAACGGAGAGACTCCCCCAAGTCTCCGCGCAACACCCGCCCCATGTAAAGCCCATACTGCACGATGATGGGCTCTTCCAATCCCCAGCGTTCACGAAAATCCGCTACGGTTTCCGCCGAGGCGTCAATGCCCAGAAAGATCGCTGCCGGGTCGCCGGTGGAGCGGCTGATTCCAAAAACTATGATGCTAACTACCCAAAGCGCGAAAACGCCCTGGCAGAACCTTATCAGTATGAAACGCTGCATGATTAACGGAACAAGACGCCTTTCAATTACTTGGGCGCTGGGCGGGCAGCTTGGTCAAACGGCCCGCCGGGATGGTCTATGACACGGCGTCGGCAGGGGCCGGAAATCCGTCCAACTCCTGCCGACTCGCAAACATCTTCCGGGGCCAACTCGCGTTGGGATTATTCGCAGCGGTCGGTGCCCACCGGGCAGGCTTCAATGAGGTGGACGTGAGTCGGATGAGCCGAACCGACGCCAGGGTACACCCAACCTGCGATGAATTCCGGATTGACCGTCATATCGAAGGTCACTTGGAACAAGGGAAGGGTGGCGTATTCGTCAAACATGAAGTCCCCCGCGTCCCTGGCGCATTGCTCCCGTTCTTCGGGGTTCAACGAACTCTCCAAGCAGTTGTATTTCTCGTTTACCAGGTCATTCTCCCAGCCGAACAGGAAGCCGTCCGGTTCCGATACCCAGAAGACGCGCAAACCCTCCTGAGTTGTCCTGATGGGGGTGTTTCTCAGAATTGTAAAGGTCTCGTGAATATCGTGATCCCTCACCTTGTTGAGCCAAGCCCCCTGCTCGAACTCCTGAATCGAGGTGTTGACGCCTATGTCTTCCCACATCACGGACAGAACTTCGATCAGCTGCGGGATCTCCGGGTTGCCCGGAATCACCGTGGACAGCATATTGATGGAAATGTCGCCGGGGCCGTAACCGGCTTCGGCCAGCAGTTCGCGGGCGCGCTCCGGGTCGTAGCCATACTTTTCGTCGAATTCCTCGACCCACCGGTCGCTCCAGCCTTCCGTGAACGGGGCGTATACCGGAACGTAAACCGGGCTGGCCTTGCCGAAGTAAACAGCGTCAACGATGGCTTCGCGGTCCACGGCCCGGTTAAAGGCTTCGCGCACCAGCGGATTGTGCCATGGCTCCTCACCCTGGTAGTAAGGATTCTGACCATCAGGCCAAGGTTCCAAGTCGCTGTTTACGGTGCTCAGGTAGGTGCCGCCGAAGAACCCATAGGACTGATTGTTTTCGTTGTTGGAAGAGAGCACCTTCATGCCGCGGTCGATGGCCGTCACCTGAACATCGCGGGACAGGTCGGCCCCCTGAACCTCTCCGGCCAGCAACTGGGACAGCCTGGTTACCTGCTCCGAGGACCAGACCCACTCCAGTTCCTGGAAATCCGGTTTTTCGCCGGCCCAGTGCTCGCCCTCTATTCGCTCAAACCACTGAGACTGGCCTGATACCCGTCCGCCGTACTGATAGGATCCTGTGCCCGCCGGCCTTTCGTCGTATGCGTCGTCGGCGCCGCCGGCAGCGTCCCACTGCGCTTTGCTCTGGATCACCAGATCGCCCTGAAGCCTTGAGAAAAGGCGCCCGCCATCGACAAAGAACTTCTCGTGGGTGAAATCAATGGTGTAGTCGTCAACGATGGTTGGCGTGAACTGTTCCCACACAGCCTTGAAGTTGCTTCCGCTGTCCTCTCGAGTAATCAGGTCAAAGGTATGCTTAACGTCGGCAGCCGTAAACTCGCCGAACCCGAAGTGCCACGGAATACCCTCGCGGAGATGGAACTTCCAAGTCTTGAAATCCGGGGAGACTTCCCATGATTCGGCTAAGGCAGGAGTAGGCTCGGCGCTGACCGGGTCGTTCTCAATCAAGGTTTCGCCATAGGGGTCGTGCTGCACCAGAATTGACCAAGCGGCCGACCAGATTCGATTGCTCTCAGTCAGCGGCAAGGGGTTAGCCATGCGCACCCGCGTGATCTTCGCCTCGCTGGTTGCCGGGGCAGCGGTTGGCGCCGCCACCGCCGTTGGAATCGGCGTCGGGGTGGCCTGAACCTGCGGCCTGGCGCCTGGGGCGCGGGTGGTGGCCGCCGGGGTAGGAGCCGGGGTGGGCGCCGCCGCTTCCTCGGTAGCGGCAGGCATAGCGGTGGCCGCGGTGGCTCCCGAAGCCGCCGGGGCGGAAGTGGCCGCCGGGGCGGGAGTGGCCGTCGGCGCGGAGGTTGCCGTCGGGTCTTCTCCTCCGCAAGCGACGATAATCGTCATCAAAATTGCTAGAATCCACAGCGGATTGAAGACAAGGCGCCTGATACTTCGCAATGATTGCATCCTTTCCCGCCCCCATTAAACAAATAATTCGGCCCATCCAAGCCGACTAGCGGGATTCTAGGTTGAATAACCATCATTGTCAAGGGAGCGTCTGCTGCATAAATTCTAAGCGCGTGTTGGCATTGCCCGCTCCGTCCTTCCCGCTCTTCCGATTCCCTGGGAGGGGGAACCCTTCCGGTAAGGGAAAGAGACCGGAACCCCCGGCGCAAGCGTTGAAAACATTCCGGCGCGGGGTTATAATGGGGGGTACGCAGGAGCGTAGCTCAGTCTGGCCAGAGCGCTGGTCTCCAAAACCAGTGGTCGCGGGTTCGAATCCTGCCGCTCCTGCCACTTTCTGCAAACAGGCCCCGGCCGCTCCGGGGCTTTTTGTTTCTGCGGTTTGCCTTCTCCGAGGCGATGGGCCGGTTTGAATCCTGCGCTTTCACCGAATACAATTGGGGCGACTGAAAGGCTAGGCGCAAAAAGGCGAAGTCCGGGATGGAGGGGCAATGACCAGCATAAACCGCGACCCGGTTCTGATTGTGGTGCAGTTGACCGGGGGCAACGATTACATGAACACCGTGGTGCCTTATGGCGACCCGCTCTACCGCGACAACCGGCCCACCGTCAGCGTGGCGGCTGAGGACGTTCTTCCCATTGACGGTCATTATGGCTTCAACCCTGTGCTGGCGCCGCTCAAGGAGATGTACGACGACGGGCGGGTGGCGGTCATCAACGGCATCGGCTACCCCAATCCCAACCGCTCCCACTTCCGGGCCATGGACATCTGGCATACTTGCGAGCCGGAGCGCATCGCCACCGAGGGCTGGCTGGGCCGGGTCATCCGCGACCTCGACCCGCTATCCGGGAACGTGCTAACCGGCGTCAACTTCGGGCGCGGCCTGCCCCGGGCGCTGGCCTTGCCAGGCGTTCCGGTAGCCTCCGTCGGCTCGCTGGAAAACCACGGCTTCCTCACCGGCATCACTGACGAAGAACGCCGCACCCGCGCCCTGGACGTTTTTGCCCGGATGTACGCCCCGGCCATCGGCGCCGGCCCGGCTCTGGACTACCTGGGGCGCACCGGCACCGACGCGCTCAAGGGGGCGGACATTCTCAGCACCTCTGCCGTCGGCTACTCTTCCACCATCGAATACGCCGAGACCGCCATTGCCCGCAGCCTGAAGGGTATCGCCCAGACCCACCTGGCCGGGCTGGGAACCCGAGTCTTCTACACAGCGCAGGCAGGCTACGACACCCACTCCGGCCAAATGCCAGTGCAGACGCAATTGCTGGGCGAGCTGGCGCAAGGCATCAATGACTTCTTTGCCGACCTGCGCGAGCATGACGCGTCGTCAGAGGCCCTGATGCTGGTGTTCACTGAGTTCGGGCGGCGGGTCAAGGACAACGGATCCGGCACCGACCACGGCTCCGGCGGCGCGGCCTTCGTCATCGGCGACGCCGTGGCGGGCGGGATGCACGGCGTTTATCCCTCGCTGAATGAGGCGGCCCTGCTGGACGGGGATTTGCATTTCCAGGTAGACTTTCGCAGCGTCTACGCCACCATCGCCGAGGACTGGCTGGGGCTGGATGCCCAGCCCATCGTCGGCGGCAATTTCGAGAAGCTGGGGTTTATTTAGCGGTCAACGGGGAGGTAGCGAAGTGAAAGTTGGCATCGGTCTGCCCGGCAACGTTCCGGGCGCTAAGGGCGACTTCATCTTGGAATGGGCCAGGCGGGCTGACGACGGCCCGTTTTCCAGCGTCGGAACCATTGACCGCTTGGTTTACGGCAATTACGAGCCGCTGGTCATGCTGTCCGCCGCCGCAGGAGCCACCAGCCGGGTGCGGCTGCTGACCGGGGTGCTGCTGGCGCCGCTGCGCAACCCCGGGGTGCTGGCGAAGCAGGCGGCCAGCTTGGACGCCATCTCCGGCGGAAGACTGACCTTGGGCGTGGGCGTGGGACGGCGGCCCGACGATTATCAGGCCGCGCCCGCCGAATACCAGCAACGAGGCCGACAGATGAATCGCACTCTGGCCGTCATGCGCCGCATCTGGAACGGCGAGGCTGTCACGGAAGGCTCCGGCCCCATTGGCCCCGCTCCGGTGCAACCCGGCGGGCCGGAAGTGCTTATCGGCGCCGGAACTCCCCAGGCCGTCCGCCGCGTCGGAAGGTATGCCGACGGATTCATCGCCGCCGCCGGCAACGCCGCAGCAGTGCAGGAGTTGTACGCCGTGGCGGTCGAGTCGTGGAACGCGGCAGGACGCTCCGGGGCGCCGCGGTTGGCCGGAGTCGCATCCTACGCCCTAGGCCCCGGCGCTGAGGACAAGGTGGGCGGCTACATTCGGCACTACTATTCCTTCCTGGGAGAGACGGCGGAGCAAATGGCCCGGAACGCCATATCCACCCCTGAAGCCGTCAAGGACACCATCAGGGATATGGAAGGCATCGGTATGGACGAGGTGGTTTTCCTGCCCAGCGTGGCCGAAATGGATCAGTTGGAACGGCTTGCCGACATCGTGTAGCTTCCGCTTTCGCGGGATACCGCTCTAACTCTCCACCGGGGCTAGGGGGCGTCACGGGAACGCCGGCGGGGGCAAATGCTGTTGTGAGGGATTGCAGCTATGTTTGATGCTGAAGAATTTGTCGCCGTATGTCGCGGTGCGTTGCAGGAACACACGCCGGAACTGGCGGTGAAGGAGCTGTTGAGTTCCGCCATCGCCCGGCCGGGAGAGATTGAGGCGGACTTGGGAACGCCGGGAGAGGGAGGCATCACCACGCTTCACCGCTCGCCGGAACTGACCATCATCAACGTCATCTGGCCGCCGGGAATGGCTATCTATCCCCACGACCACCAGCTATGGGCGGTCATAGGGCTGTACGGCGGGCAGGAGGACAACACCTTCTACCGCCGCAATCGCCACGGCGACGGGCTGGAGCGGGCGGGGTTCCGGGAACTGCAATCGCAGGATGCCATCAACCTAGGCCGGGACGCCATTCACGCAGTACACAATCCCCGGCGGATGTACACTGGGGCGATCCACATCTACGGCGGCGACTTCTTCGCCCAGCCCCGCAGCGAGTGGGCCGACGAGTCATCGCCGGAAGCCCCCTACAGCGTTGAGGGCGCCATGCGGGCCTTTGCCGAAGCCAACGAGCGCTGGCTGGCCGGGCAAGCTGGATAGAGCAGCTCATCCTGTCAGACCAGCACGGCCACTACCGCGCCAATCGCCCCCAAGACGACGACGGCGAAAGTTCCCGTCAGCAGTGCGGTGTGGGTATTCAACCGGGCATTGTTCTCAGCAAACCGGGTGTTACTATCCTGCCGCAATTCGGAAAACCGGGTATTGGATTCCTCCCGCGCTTGCTCAAACCGGGCGTTGGATTCATCCCGCGCCTCGTCGAACCGGGCGTTCATCGCTTCGAACCGGGCATTGGACTCCTCCCTCGCCTGGTCGAACCGGGCGTTCATCGCTTCGAACCGGGCGTTGGATTCCTCCCGCGCTTGGTCGAACCGGGTGTTGGATTCCTCTCGGGCCTGGTCAAACCGGGCATTGGACTCCTCCCTCGCTTGGTCAAACCGGGCGTTCATCGCTTCAAACCGGGCATTGGACTCCTCCCTCGCTTGGTCAAACCGGGCGTTCATCGCTTCTAACCGGGTATTGGATTCATCCCTCGCTTGGTCAAACCGGGCGTTCATCGCTTCGAACCGGGCGTTGGATTCTTCCCGGGTTTGGTCGAACCGGGCGTTCATCGCTTCAAACCGGATGTTGGATTCCTCCCGGGCCTGCTCGAACCGGGCGTTCATCGCTTCGAACCGGGCGTTGGATTCTTCCCGGGCCTGCTCGAACCGGGCGTTTACCACTTCGAACCGGATGTTGGATTCCTCCGTGCCTGCTCGAACCGGGCGTTGGATTCCTCCCGTACCTGCTCGAACCGGGCGTTCATCACTTCAAACCGGGCGTTGGATTCTTCCCGGGCTTGCTCGAACCGGGCGTTGGATTCCTCCCGGGCCTGCTCGAACCGGGCGTTGGATTCCTCCCGCGCCTGCTCGAACCGGGTGTTCATATCAGCCCGCAGTTCCGTGAACTGGAAGTTCATCTGCTCAAATTGCCGGTCGGTGGCGGCTTGCGCTTGGTTGAACCGCAGGTCCATCCCTTCCCGTATGAGGCGGGATTCTTCTCTAATGATGGCTTCCAGACGGTCGGTTCTTGGCTCGGTGGTCATGCTGCTTACCTCTCTAACGCGATATTAGCACGGGGGGCGGCTGCTCTGCTATTCCCTTACGGGAAGCCCAGCCGCGCCTCTTTCATGCTGACGTAGCGTTGACCGCCGCCGATTACCAGGTGATCCAGCAGTTCCATGCCCAGCAGCTTGCCAGCATCTACCAGGTCGCGGGTGATGGCTGCGTCTGCGCTGCTGGGCGTGGGGTCGCCGGAGGGGTGGTTGTGGACGACGATTATTGAGGTGGCGTTGGCCCGGATGCCGGGGCGGAAGACCTCGGCGGGGCGCACCACGGAACTGTTGACGTTGCCAATGTAGATTTCCTCGACCCCCATGACCTCGTTACGGGTGTTGAGCAGCAGGACGCGCAGGTGTTCCTGCTCGAAGCCGGACATCTCAGCGGACAGCAGGTTGACCACGTCTTCCGGGCAGTTGATGACCGCCCGCTCTTCCGGCGCCAGAGACACGAATCGCCGGCCCAGCTCCAGCGCGGCCAGAATCTGGCAAGTCTTGGCCTCGCTCAGTCCCTTCTCGGCGCACAGTTCGGCGAAGCTGGCCTTGCCCAAGCCCCGCAGTCCGTTGAAGCGGGAAAGCAGGCGGTTGGACTGGGAAAGAACGTTTTCACCTGCCGAGCCAGTGCGAAGGAGGATGGCAATAAGCTCGGTGTTGCTCAGGTGGCGCGGGCCATAGTGGGCCAGCCGCTCGCGGGGCCGCTCCTCGGTGGGCATCTCCCGCACCGTCGGTTCTGCGCTGTTCCGGTGCCCTGTGCCGTTTGCTGCCATAGCCATATCGCTCCTCCTGCGCTTATTGACATAATGCCAGGCCGTATTTCAACCCGGCACATGGCCGGAGGGCAAGGGGCAGGTGTCAGCAAACGGGGCGGCGGGATCCGATATGGACGGAGCGGCGGTAGCGGCATAGCGTAGGGACGCACGGACGTGCGCCCCTACATTCTTACAACAATCTTATCCCCATCTCCACCGGGCGGGAGCTTTGGAGACTCTTATATCAGAACTTGGAGAACTCGCCTTCGTCGCGGGTGATGAACTCCAGCACGGCCGGTTCTCCGGCGGCATTGGCGGCCAAGCCGCGCCGGATGGCGGGGATGATCTCGTCCGGCTCGGTGATTTTCTCGGCATAGGCGCCCATGGCAGCGGCGACCTCGGCGAATTGCCCCCCAAGGCTCTTGACCTGGTACTTCTGGATGGCTGTCGGGAAGCGGCTGTCGTCGTAGATGGACATATACGAGTTGTTGTTGACCACGGTCAGTATCGGTATGTTGCAGCGCACCGCGGTTTCCACGTCCAGCCCCACGGTGCTGAACGCCATGTCGCCCATTACGTTGATGACCTGCTTGCCGGGGAAGGCCATCTTGGCGCCCATGGCTAGGCCCAGGCTGTAGCCCAGTTGGGTGGATTTGCCCCAGCCGATGAAGCTGCGAGGGGCGCGAGCTTCCCAGAAGGGGGACATATACTCGCGGGCGCTGCCGGACTCGTGGGTGACGATAGCATTGTCGAGGTCAACAGTGTGCATCAGATCCCAAACCACGCGGTAGGGATTGATGGGCTTCTCGCTGGAGGTGAGTTTGGGCGTCCACTGCGCGAGCCACGCCTGCTTGACCGAGCGAATGTCGTCCTGGAGGGCCTGGTTCCTCGGCCTGGGGCCGCCGGCACGGTCTTTCAGTTCGTCCATCAGTTGCCGCAGCACCAGCTTGGCGTCGCCCAGCAGAGGGTAGTGGCAGCGGTATTCGCGTCCGATGGCGTCCTCGTCGTTGGTGAGATGGATGAAAGTCTTGTTATCGGCGATGGGAACAGCGAAGAAGCTCTTGGTCAGGCTGGCGCCCACTCCGAATACTGCGTCGGCGCCATGCAGGTACTTGTTGACCATGGCCGTGGTGCTGGGGCCGCCCGCGCCGAGGGCCAGCGGGTGGTTTTCGGGAAAGGCGCTCTTGCCGGGCAGGGTGGTCATCACCGGCGCTTGCAGGAACTCGGCCAGCTCCACCAGCTCGTCCGATGCCTCGGCGTATAGCACCCCCTGCCCGGCCTGAATGACGGGCCGCTCGGCGGCCAACAGAGCGGCGGCGGCGCGGCTAACGTCGGCTGGGTCAGCCTGCTGCTTCACGGCGCGGGGCGGCTCATAGTCGAATAGTTCTTCGGGAAGTTCGGCGACAGCGACGTCGGCGGGAATCTCCAGCAGCACCGGGCCGGGGCGCCCGCTGCGGAGCTTGGTGAAAGCGCGGCGCATCATGGACGGAATGCGCTCGACCAAGTTAAATTCATCGGACCACTTGGTGATGGTTTCGTAGCTGCGGGTGGGGTAGAAGTTGGGATGCACTCCGCGCTTGTCGCGGGCCATACCGGCGGGCAGCAACAGGATAGGCACCGACTCGGAGTAGGCTTGCGCCACCCCGCCGAAGCCGTTTTCCGCACCCGGCCCGTTCTGCATCATAAAGACGCCGATCTTATCGCCGTTGGTGGCCCGCGAGTAGCCGTCCACCATGTGAATGCCGGTGATCTCCTGGCGGAAGATCAGCGGGCGGATTCCGGCCATGGCGGCGGCCTCCAGCAAAGGCTGGTACGGCACGCAGGCGACGAACTCCACCCCCTCCATCCGTAGTATGTTGGCGATTGCGGTAACTCCGTCCATCCCTTTTCTTCTCCGATGATTGTTCCTGCGGGAGACAGCAATTATACGGTCAGTATAACCCAGACGGGCACGGTTTACTGTGAAGCCCGGCCGTTGGATTCCTCCAGTTGCTCGGTGAGCCGTTCGATAAGGGCGAGAAGCTGCCTGCGCTCCTCAGCGGCCTGCTCTCGCTCTTGGGCCGCTTGCGCCAGTGTTTCGGCCACCTTTCTTTCGGCGGCCTCTCGGGCTCTGCGTTCCCTGGTAATCATGGCGTAGCTTCAGTTACTGTGAAGCCCGGCCGTTGGCTTCCTCCAGTTGCTCGGTGAGCCGTTCGATAAGAGCGAGAAGCTGCCTGCGCTCCTCAGCGGCTTGCTCTCTTTCTTGGGCCGCTTGTTGAGCAGCCTGCTCCCGCTCTTGGGCCGCTTGCGCCAGTGTTTCGGCCACCTTTCTTTCAGCGGCCTCCCGGGATCTGCGTTCCCTGGTAATCATGGTGTAGCTCCAGTTACTGTGAAGCCCGGCCGTTGGATTCCTCCAGTTGCTCGGTGAGCCGTTCGATAAGGGCGAGAAGCTGCCTGCGCTCCTCAGCGGCTTGCTCTCTTTCTTGGGCGGCCTGCTCCCGTTCTTGGGCCGCTTGCGCCAGTGTTTCGGCCACCTTTCTTTCGGCGGCCTCTCGGGCTCTGCGTTCCCTGGTAATCATGGTGTAGCTCCAGAGACCTCCGCCGCCGCCGGCAATAGCGGCGTGGGTCACCATCTTGTTCAGAACTTCGAGGTTGACGTACCGGGCAATGCGGGACGGGTTGCAGTTGACGGTTTCAGCCACTTCCGAGGTACAGGACACGTTGGTAAGATACCAAATCAGCCAGGTTACGGCAATGGCGGACAAGGCAAACAAGACCGGAAGCCTCAGTATTTCCCACAGGTCTTGAAGGGTGAGCCGGTCATAGCCGGGCGGCGGGGATTCGGTCATATTGGCCTTGCTCCACGTTCTCAGGGTCAGTACCCTTTGTTGCTCCCCAGGCGTGATTACTCCCCGCTGAAGCTCCAGGCGGTGAACCTCTGCGGCGTCAGCTTGATTACCGGGTTGCCGTCCAGTTCCATATCCCGGTATTGCCGGTACTTGCGGCGGAGCAGGTCTATCGCCCGCATCGCATCGCCTTCGCCGCCGGTTAGCATTTCGGCGCGGCAGGATACCAGGATATAGCGGAGGGACTGCCAGTCCTCGTCGTAGTGGTCAACGACCAGCGAGGCACGGGGGTTGGCGAGGATGTTGCGGACGCGGCGGAGGCGAGTCAGTTCGGCGGTCTTTGGCTTTCGGTCAAGGACTATATAGATGCTTTCACCGTCGTAGACGAAGCATACTGGGATTACGTGGGGCCGTCCGTCAGCGTCCGCCGTGGCGAGCCGGGCTACGCGGGCGTCGGCAAGGAAGCGGGCCTGCGATTCGGTCAGCGGCGGCAACGATTATCTCCCGGCGATCGTTTATTGCAGGGCTCGTCCTCATCCTATCGCTCCGGAGAAGGTGAGGGAATAATTGCGTCAC
This sequence comes from Dehalococcoidia bacterium, assembly GCA_965213725.1. Classification (GTDB taxonomy): domain Bacteria; phylum Chloroflexota; class Dehalococcoidia; order Lucifugimonadales; family UBA3495; genus VXOI01. The sequence goes on along the minus strand of OZ243924.1, from coordinate 2,779,855 downwards.
CCTGGATAGAGGCGCATCGGGTCGTCCAGGAACTCCAGATTCTCCAACTCTGTATGGGCCGCGTCGGACATGGCGGAGTCGCCGTCTCGCATGCAGTCTATCAGGGCACGGCGGGCCAGAGCGCCGCCTGTCTTGCCGAGGGCAGCGATGCAGGCCAGCCTTACCTCCGGGTCATCGTCCTGGAGCAGCTCCACCAGTTTGGGAACGGCATCCTCGTCGCCCAGCTCCCCGCAGGCGTAGGCAGTCTCGTAGCGCACGGCGGGGTCAGAACTTTCCAGTTCCCGCAGCAGCGTGGGCAGCCACTCGGCCTCGCCGGTGCGGCCCATAGCGTAGATAGAACTGGAGCGGAGGTCCTGGTCTTCGTCTTCGTAGGCCCAGCGGATATAGTCCTTGACCTCCTCGGTGTTGAAGGGCGCGACGGCTTCGAGACAGCGGCGGCGCACTTCCAGGTCCTCTATTTCGTCTTCCAGGAAGTCCATCAGTACGCGGTAGACCAGTTCCCCGTCCTGTGGCTGTAGCTTGCCTTCCTGGGCCAGAGCCGGGAACTTGCCCAAGGCCAGGGCGGCGGTGGCTCGCACCTGCGGCCCCCGCTCCGACCGCAGCAGCCCCACCAATTCGGCGACGAGCCAGCGGTCTTCCTGTTCCCACAGGCCCTCAACCGCGAGCTGAACCAGCCGGTCGTCATCATCCTGGAGACACTGCCGGAAAATGGAGGTAAAGTCCAGTTCCAGATTCTCCTCGGCTTGCTCCACCATGGCCGCCACCACCTCGCGGCGGCGCTCTTCGTGCATCGCTTCGCAGATACGGGCGAACTCCGCCAGCTCGCCAGGCGACGGGTCCGACGCCTCGTGAAAGGGCGCGCCGGAAACAGGCGCCGAGGGGTCGGCAATGATTTCTATGAACTGCCGGAAGGACATTACCGCATTAGTGTAGCACGGCGAAGTGCAGCGATGGCCGGGGGCAGGGCTTCCAGCAAGTCGGAGGCTGCCAGGCCGGTCTGGCCCAGACGGTCGGTTACGCTGCTTGCGGCGGCGGCGTGGAGGTAAACGCCGCAAGCAGCGGCGGCGGGCGGCGGCAAGCCCTGGGCCAGCAGCGCCACTATGACACCGCTCAGCACGTCGCCCGTGCCGCCCGTAGCCAGGCCGGGGTTGGCGAAGGGCGAGATGCGGACGGGCAAGCCGGGGCTGGCGATAACAGTATGCGCGCCCTTGAGTACCAGAGTTACCCCCCAACGCTCGGCCCATTCCCGCGCCGCCGTTATGCGGGCCGACTGTATTTCGGCAACGGACAGCCCGGTAAGCGTGGACATTTCGCCAGGATGGGGGGTGAGCAGCAACGGGCAACTGACACGGCTGGGCCAGTCTTCGATGCAGGAAAGGTTATTCAGACCGTCAGCGTCTATCAAGACGGGCAGCCGCGCCAGCCTTTTTTGATCCCCGGTTAACAGCAGCCGCCTCAGAAACTCGGCGGTTCCTTCCGACCAACCCATTCCGCAGCCGACCAGCGCCGCCGTGAAACGCCTTTCCGATTCGTGGATGAGGACAGCGGCGGACGGGCCTATCCGCCCGGCCTCGTCCTCCGGCAGCGGCAGGTGGATGGCCTCCGCACCTTTGGCGGCGGCCATGGGGTAGACGACTTGAGGGCTGGCCAGGGTGGTCAACCCGGCCCCGGCTCGCACCGACGCCTGCGATGACAGCCAGGCCGCGCCCACGTAGTGGCGGGAGCCGGCCACCACCAGCGCGTGGCCGTAGGTTCCCTTGTGGGAATCGGGAGGACGGGGCGGCAACTGCAACGCGGCCCATCGGGGGGTGAGCATTTCCAAGTCCACCGCTTGCTCTTCGGGCAGGCCGGGGGGAATTCCAATATCCAGAACGCGCTGTCTCCCCGTCCGTTCCGCGCCCGGGAAGTACAGCAGCCCGGCTTTGGGGTAGCCCAGAGCCAGCGTTGTGTCGAAATGCGGGCAGACCGGGTCAACTTCGCCGGTGTCGGCGTTCAGGCCGGTGGGCAAGTCCAAGGCCAGCAGCAAAGGCGGATGGGGCAGATCCCGCGCCCGTTGCAACTGTAGCATGGCGTCGCGCACCGGGCCGGCCAGCGGACGAGAACGGCCGGTTCCCAGCACGGCGTCTATGACCAGCCGCGAGCGGCGCAACAATTCATCCAGCCGCTCGCCGCCGGTGACAATTTCGACGCCGTACTGCCGCGCCAAGTCCATCTTGGGGTCAGAATAGGGACGGAGGGTCAGCAGGCAACACGCGATTTCCGCGCCCCAGCGACGCAGATGCCGGGCCGCCACCAGACCGTCGGCGCCGTTGTTGCCCGGCCCTATCAGCACTACAGCGCGAAGGCCCGCTACGCCGCCGATCTCCTCCCGCGCGGCCTGGGCCACAGCCAGCCCGGCATTCTCCATCAACGCGTCCGTACTGACGCCGGCCCGCTCCGACGCCTGCTCGATGGCGGCCATTTGCGCCGCGGTGACGACTTTCATAGCGGTGTTATATGCGCCGGGTCAGGAGCCGTTTGGGGGTGCGACGCCGAACACATCCTCGGCTATTTCCGGTGGAAGTGAGACACCGTAGCTAGCCAGCAATTCCTTTATCCGCTGATTCTCATGCTGGCTCCCCTGCCGTATGCCCTCCTGCCTTGCCTTCTGTTCTAGCTCTGCCTTTTTTGCTTCCCTGATGGCCTTTCCGCGTTCAAACATTTTCCTCCCCCAGTCAAACAGGGCAGCCAGCGGAACTATGAACGACCAATAAAGGTCCACGGTTGCCCTTTCAAACCACTGATAAAGCCAGAAATCATTTCCTTCCGATAATTGCAGAATAGCCAGACACGCACAACCGGTCAGAGTAAAGCCGATGGCCTGAACTCCAATGCCGCGGTCTGCCAAGCCCTCAGGCAATTGGGACTGCGCTTGTCTCATTATACCCTATACCCTCAAAGGTTCAGTCCGCGTTTTCGCGGCGCATCACCACGAAGGCAACGGCGTGTTCCTGGGAGTCCGACATACTCAGCGACATTTCCAGCATGCCGAGACGCTGGGCGCGGCTCAGGGCGCGTCCATGAAGACGGATGCCCGGCGCGCCGCCGGGAGCGCGGGTGACCTCGATGTCCTTCCAGCCAACGCCGCGAACGCCGGTGCCCAGCGCTTTCATCGCGGCCTCCTTGGCGGCGAAACGGGAGGCCAGCTTCGACGGACGCCCACGGCAGTATTCCAGCTCGCCGGGGGTGTATACCCGGCGCAGGAACCTCTCGCCGTAGCGTTCCAGCGTCCGGGCAATCCGGCTAATTTCGATGATGTCAACGCCGGTGGAAAGCATGGCGCGTAATGCCCTCACCCTGACCCTCTCCCCTTGGGAGAGGGAGCTTTATACATGCCCTCTTACTCCTTGACGTGGCCGGGGAGAGCAAGACGGTCAAGGATTTTGGAGACGGAGTAGCTGCGGTTGAGGACGTAGAAATGAACCCCGGGAACCCCGGCGGCCCACAGCTCTTCCACCTGCCGCGTTGCGTACTCCACGCCCAGTTCGCGGACTGCATCGTCGTCGTCGGCCAGCCGCTCCAGTTCGGTGTCCAGCTTGGGCGGAATTCTGGAACCGCACAGGGCAGTGAAGCGGCGTATCTGCGAGGCGCTCAGCACCGGCAGCACTCCCGGAACCACCGGAACGCCGATGCCGGCGGCCCCGGCCCGGTCGGCAAAGTCGAAGTAGTCGTTATTGTCATAGAAGAGTTGGGTTATCAGGAAGTCGGCCCCGTTGTCCACCTTCAGCTTGGCGTACTCCAGGTCCCGCTCCAGGCTTTCCGCCTCAGTATGGCCCTCGGGGTAGCAGGCAGCGGCGATGCCGAAATCATAGTTGGCGCGAATGTGGCTCACCAGGTCGGAGGCGTGTCTGAACCCTCTGTCCATAGCCACGAACTGCGATGCCCCTCGCGGCGGGTCGCCCCGCAGCGCGATGACGTTCTCGATGCCCGCCGACTCCAATCTTTGCAGCACGCCGTCCAGTTCGTCCACCGTCTGGCTGACGCAAGTAAGGTGGGCCATTACCTCGACGCCTGCTGACAGTTTGGCCTGTACCGTAATCTGCTCGGTGAACTGGCGGGTAGAGCCGCCCGCGCCATAGGTGACCGAAATAAAGTCCGGGCAGTAGGCCGTCAGTTCGTCCACCGTCGCCAGCACGCCGGGAACGCCGTCCGCCGTCCGCGGCGGGAAGAACTCAAAGGATATGGTGCGCTCCTCGCGGAGCATATCGCGTATCTTCAAAACCCGTTTCCTGTCGTTGGTATAGTTTCCTCTCCCACAGAGAGGGGGTTGGGGTTAGTCCGCTTCCTGGTCCGGGGGCGGCTCGTCAAAGGGCAGGCCCTGGGCTTCGTGCTCCAGGCGGCGCTGGTTCCATCCTCGCCACGCCTTGTTAACCTGGGTTGCGCCTTCCTCACGGCCTTCCTCGCGGCCTTTCTCGAGGCCCTGAGCTTCGCCTCGGGCCTCGCCACGCTCTTCGTGGCGTTTGATTATTGGGTCAACCAGCTTGCTTAGCATATGGTAGTACAGCACCATGATTGTGTAGCCTCCTTGGGCTATGATAAGCGCGGCGATGGCGTTGCCGACTCCCACCGGCCCGAACTCCGTGGCCGACCGGCGAATTACCGTGATTGGCTTCATCCACCAACTTTCGTCAAGCAGGGCTGTTGCTTGCTCTGCGATGATAACGGCCAGCGGCGGAGCGCACAGCAGCATCATCAGCCCGAAGTAGACGTACAGGAAAGATGCGGGAATGCTCCACATCGCTTCCCGCTCGTTGACCGGCGGCGGTTGCGCCAAGCGCATCAGCGCGGCGACCAGCCAGCGGCGGATTCTCGCCCGCAGGCCCTCTCCGTTTTCGGGCATTGAGTTTCCGGTATCCCTTCACTCTGACCCTCTCCCTGGGGAGGGGAAATTTCGGAGTGCAGCCCCCCAAGTATAGAGAATTTTCAGCGCAGTCTAAAACTGCGGCGTCCGCTTTTCCACAAACGCCCGGACGCCCTCGGCGGGGTGGGCCGAGGTGGCTACGTACTGGGCGAAGGCCATGCCCTCCACCGCCACGCCGTCGCGGATGGAGAGGTCGCGGCCCCGGCGGGTGACCTGCTTGATCCAGCCGAGGCCGGGGCGGCTCTTGCCGCGCAGGGGGGCAGCCAGCTTTTCCAGTTCCTCGTCCAGCTCCTCCAGGGAGGCGGAACGCAGGGCCAGGCCCCACGCCACCGCTTCCGGGCCGTTGAGCCAGCGGCCGGTGGTCAGCAGCTCCATCGCCCGCTGCGGGCCTACCAGCCGGGGCAGGCGGATGGTCGAGCCGCCGCCGGGCATCAGCCCGAAGTTGACGTGCTGGTCGCCTATGCGGGCGTCGTCGGCCACTAGGGCCAGGTCGCAGGCCATCATCAGCTCCAGCCCGCCGGCCAAGGCGAACCCGTGCACTACCGCAATCACTGGCACCGGCAAATCCTCGATCTGGAACAGCACGCCGTTGATTTCCGTCAGGTAATCCCGCAGCGTCTCGGGGTTCTGAAAGGCGTCCTGGAAATACTTGAGGTCGGCCCCGGCGCAGAAGCACCGGCCCTCGCCTCGCAGCGCCAGCGCCTTCACCGAGCTGTCTCCGGCCACGTCGGTCAGGGCCGACGACAGGTCGGCCACCAGCTCGCGGCCCAAGGCGTTCATGGCGTCCGGGCGGTTGAGGCGGATTGTAGCGATGCCTTCTTCTTTCGACAGCCTGATATTGGCGTATTCCACGGCAACTCCAGTGTGAACTTGATTTGCCATATACTATACCTGAGTTGACGCCCTTCGCGCTCGCCGCGGTTCACGGCGGGATTGGGAAAAGCGATTTTTCTATGGCCGGCTCCGGCAGCACAATCAGCGTCCGGGTGCACCCCCGGTCATCCCAAGACCGTATACAGGGGTTCCGCGACGGGACGCTTCGGGTGAACGTCACTTCGCCGCCGCATAACGGGCGGGCCAACGCCGCGCTGCTGGAACTGCTGGCGGATGCGTTGGGCGTCGCCAAGTCGAGGCTGCGCATCGTGCGAGGACGCTCTTCCCGCGACAAGCTGGTGGCCGTGGACGGGTTGGACGCCGGGGAAGTCATTCGGCGGCTGGACGGGTGAGGGGATTCGCCTTAACATACCCCTTATCTCCATAGGGGGAGGGAAATTTGGAAAGGCGCCGGGGTATATGCAATATATGAACTTCAGTTGGGTTCTGGACAACGTGGTGGCCGGGGCGCAAGGCCCCGCCGGGATGCGAGACCTGTTCTTTCTCTACGAACAGGGAGTGCGGGCGGTCATCCGCATGGAGCAGCGCACCATCGCCGCCGACAGCGGCGGTATGGTTGGCTTGACGGATATGTTCGAGCCGGTGCCGGACTTCACGCCGCCCGCTCAGGAACAGATAGACCGGATGCTGGAGTTCATTGAAGCCCAGACAGAAGCCGGGCGTCCGGTGGCGGTGTCTTGCTATGCGGGCATCGGACGCACCGGCACGGTGCTGGCCTGTTATCTGGTGAGCAAGGGCGTCTCGCCGGGGGATGCCGTTAACGAAGTCCGCCGCCTGCGCCCCGGCTCCATCCAGACCCCGGAGCAGGAAGCCGCGGTTTACCAGTATGCGGAACGGCGCCGCTCGCCAACCCCTTTGGACATACCGGCCCAGGTTCTTGCGGAAGTTTACCGGGAGGCCCGCAGAGCCTTTCCCTTCGAGTGTTGCGGTTGGCTGTCCGGCCCGGCGGACAGCCCGACGGTCAACGCCGTTCGGATCTGCCAAAACGCTCAGAATTCAGGCACCCACCCCACTCATGCGGCCCGCGGCGCCGAGACGGCATACGTCATCACCGGCGACGACCTGCTCTCCCTGAACCACAGCCTGGATAGCGAAACGCCTGCCAAGATTATCTTTCACTCCCACCCCAACGGACGGGCCTACTTCTCGCCGACCGACCGGGAGGTTGCCGCCAGCCCTTGGGGCGATGGCCCGGCCTATCCGGTGCAGCAGCTAGTGGTGGGCATAACGGAAACCAGAGTGGAAGGGGCGGCGTTGTTTGCTTGGTCTGACAAAGAAGGGGGGTTCGCGCAAATAGCGGCCTACGAGGGCGAGGCCATCTAGCCTCGCCTCTTTTTATGCAACGCCCGGCTCTCTCAGCGTCTGCCCCGCCGGGCTATGGCCGGGTGTTGAAGGCTTGGGAAGTCAGCGGTCGGCTATTCCGCCAGCACAAAGACGAGGACGCTGGCCGCTACGTATAGGCCGATGAGGAGCAGCGCCTCTCCGGTGAAGAACTTGTTGGGGCGTCCGCGGCCCCGGGTTATGACGGCGACAATCACCACCGCCGTCATCAGCGCCGCTATTACCGCGGTCAGTGTATGAATGGAGGCTATGTGGGCCGGGTGCCACAGAGGAGCGCCCACCAAGGCCACGTCATCCATAAACAGGATGAACCCCATATTGAACAGGTTGCTGCCGAGCACGCCGGTGATAGCCAGTTCCGGGGCGTTGATGCGGATGGCCGCAAAGCAGGCGGCCAACTCAGGCAGCGAGGTGCTGAAGGCCAAGAACTGAGTGCCGACGAAACTGGCTTCCCAACCCATCCCGTGAGCGATTTTATCTCCCGCGTAAGAGAGACCTATCGCCGCTCCTATGACGCAAGATGCGGAGAGGAGGTAAAACGCCATGGCCCGCAGCAGGTTTTCATCGGCGTACTGCTCCTCATCCTCCCCATCCTCGGAAGAGGTCGCCACGGCATAATCTCCGTCGTTGCGGTCGCGCTGCTCGAACTTGTAGATCAGGTACATGGCTATCAGGAACACGCCTAGGATCAACACGGAAACCGGGCTGATGGTCCACGACGACATAGCGTCGGTGTAGCTGTGAATCAGCATTGCGAGAGCAGCCAATGAGATGACGGCGATTCCCAACGCTCCGATAAATACCGTGGCTATGCTGACGCTGGAAAGGATCGGCCCGTTGCGCCAGAAAAGGTCAAGAAGGCCGATTATCAGCAGGTTGAACAGGTTGCTGCCGAAGGCGTCGCCCACTGCCAAATCCGGCTGATCCCGCCAAGCGATGGAACTGACTCCGGTGCCAAGCTCAGGAAGCGACGTTGCAGTGGCTAGGAGAATGACCCCGATGAAGGCGCGGCCCAGCCCGGTCTTGAAGGCGATAATGTCGGCTGACTTGGCTAGGAAGTTGGAGGCTATCAGGATGACTGCCGCCGTTCCGGCTAGCAGGAGCCACCACAGGGCGAGATCCATTACAAGTTCTACCTCAAAAGGCTAGGCGGTATGGCGATGGTTAGCGGCGCGGGAAGGCCGGTTCCGTAGATCCGGTCACGCCCCGCCCCCGATGGCGTCCACGATTCGGTCGCCCATCTCGACGGTGCCGACGGAGCTGCCGCCGCCCGCGATGTCGGCGGTGCGGACGCCGCCCTCAATCGTCTGCTCCACGGCCCGCTCCACCGCGGCGGCTTCCTCGGTGAGGCTTAGGGAGTAGCGCAGCAGCATCGCCGCGCTGAGGATGGAGCCTATGGGGTTGGCGATGCCCCGGCCGGCGATGTCGGGCGCGGTGCCGTGAATCGGCTCGTACATCCCGATGGAAGCCTGCCCGGTTACCGGCACGCCGGCCAGGCTGGCCGAGGGCAGCAGGCCCATGGACGCCGCCAGCACCGACGCCTCGTCGGTCAGGATGTCGCCAAAGGTGTTTTCAGCCACTATGACGTCGAAGCGGGCCGGGTATTGAATCAACTGCATGGCGCAGGCGTCCACCAGCACGTGTTCCAGCTCCACGTCGGGGTATTCCTTGCCGAGGCGCGTCGCCACCGTGCGCCAGAGACGGGAGCATTCCAGCACGTTGGCCTTGTCTACCGAGGTTAGTTTCTTGCGGCGCCCGCGGGCCAGCTCGAACCCGACGCGCAGCACCCGCTCGATCTCGCCCTCGGTGTAGCGCATGGTGTCCTCGGCAACGATGCCGCCGGGCGTTTCGCGCCGTCCCCGCGGCTCGGCGTAATATAGCCCGCCGGTAAGCTCGCGCACCACCACCAGGTCCACGCCTTCCAGGGCGTTCGCCTTGAGGGGACTGGCGTCTGCCAGCCAAGGGTAGACTCTAACCGGCCGGATGTTGGCGAAAACGCCCATATGGGCGCGGATGTCCAGCAACCCCTGCTCCGGGCGCACCGCGGCGTTGGGGTCGTCCCACTTGGGACCGCCCACGGCGCCGAACAGCACCGCGTCGTTCTCCCCGGCCATGGCCCGCACTTCGTTGGTGAAGGGGATGCCGTGCTTATCTATGGAGATGCCGCCGATGTCGCCGTAGGACAGGTTGAAGCTATGCCCGAAAGCGCGGCCCACGGCCTCCAGCGCCCGGACGCCCTGTCCGGTAACTTCCGGCCCAATGCCGTCGCCGCCCAAAACTGCGATGTTGAACTCCAAGGCCAAACCTCCACTGCACGAAACCGGCAACAGTATACAGCCTTGCAACGGCGGCGTGTAGGGGCGAAGAGCGGCCGGTATTCTCAGCGTGTGCTGATAATGCTGGCTGGCCGCGCCGTTCTGCCTCCCGGGGCAAGAGCCGCCCGGGCGTGAGGCTGAACCGGCAACGCCGACAGCGCGGTGCGGCAGGCCAGCGCCGGGCAAAGCTGTCGCGGCCTAGCTGCGGCCCTCGTTACAGCGCGGCCAAGCGCGGATGGGGCAAGCGGGACAGAATGATCGCGTGGTTGCGCTTCCGGTTATTCCTGCGCGGGTTGGTGCAGGACGAAAATCCGGCGGCGAACTTCCAGCGTGAAGCCGGGCAACACTCCCTCGCCGCCCACGGTCTCCGGGTCTTCCAACAGCTCCGGTTCGATGCCGGGCCGGTGGACGTGAACCTGCCGGAGGCAGGGGTCAATCAGCCAGCCGAGCAGCGCCCCATTGGTAACGCAGCGTTCCATCTTGCATTGCAGGGGCGCCGGATTGCCGGTGTCGGACCGGATTTCCGCCACGAGGGCCGGGCAGACGGTTATCGCGCCCCGTATGCCTACGGGCGGCAACTGCGCCGCCTGCTCCGGCGACAGCTAGGATGCGTCGGGCCGCACCCGCGACCCGTCGGGCAGCCGCACCATAACGCTGGCCCCGTAGGCTTCGCCGCCGTACTCCCTGGCCCACACGCCCATGTCAGCTTCTAACTCTAATTCTGCTCCGGCGCTATTGCTGTTGACCATCGGATTGATTACCGGTTCTCCCTCGCCCGTCAACTCCAAGTAGAAGCCGCGCCCCTCGTTGGCCCGGTCAAAGCCCGCGAACCAGGCGTCAATCTCTGCGCCGGAAAGCAGCCCCTCAACGGATTCCAGCAGGGGCCGGATATTGACGGACACGGCCCGCAACGGGTCGAGTTCTCCGGCATCCCCGGCGGCGGCGTTGGGGGCCAAAGTGGTGATTATCATATACCTATCGTCCTCGACGGATGAGGTTCAGCCGCAGGCGCATTGGCGATTTCAATGACGCTGCTGCTCGCTTTCGTCGCAGTCAACCGGGAGCCTTTGCGGGCGCGCCCGGCTCATTATATTAAACGTCACTCCTGAATTTCACTCCCCGACAGGCAAGAACTACAATGCCTGACAGTCTGACTTGGAATAACGGGCCTTCACTAGGATAATGGCCGGGAGGATAATGGCCGGGCTTTTCCCATTCTTCCTTTCCCTTTGACACGGGGCCGGGGAGACGCCCTGTGCACCCATCCCCACGCCCTCGGGGAGGGAAATGGGGAAAGGCCCTGTTGCCTTTCCTGCGGACTAGGGGCTATCATCCAAACCGGAACGGTCTGGCTTAATCGGGCGAATGAGCGGGGGATGTTTTGGCTTCCTCTAATGAAAGCGGCGGCGGGTTGGCCGCATTCGGCGTTACGGAATTTGTTAGCCGGTTGCAGCAGATTGTCGGGGAAGACAGCGTTGTGTTTCATCCCGACGACCTGCTGGTGTTTGAGTATGACGGGTCCATCGACCGGGGAATGCCGCGGGCAGTGGTCTTCCCGCTGAATACTCACGAGGTTAGCCAGGTGATGGCTTTGTGCTGCGAGGCCGGCGTGCCGGTGGTGGGCCGCGGCTCCGGCACCGGGCTGAGCGGCGGCGCGATTTCGCATCCTGACGGCATCCAGATTGCCTTCACGAGAATGAACCGCATCCTGGAGGTTGACCCGGAGAACCGCCACGCCGTGGTGGAGCCGGGGGTTATCAACCTGGATCTGGACACCCGCGTCCGCCGCTACGGAATGCGCTACGCGCCGGACCCGTCGAGCCAGCGGGCGTGCAGCCTGGGCGGCAACATAGCCGAGAACGCCGGCGGGCCGCACTGCTTGGCCTACGGCACAACCACCAACCACGTGCTGGGCCTGGAGGTAGTGCTGGAGGATGGCGCGGTGACGCAACTGGGCAGCCTGGCCCGCGAGATGCCGGGCTACGATTTGCGGGGCGTGTTCACTGGATCCGAAGGCACCTTCGGCATCGCCACCCGCATCATGGTGCGGCTGCTGCCCCTGCCCGAGGCCGTCAAGACCTACCTGGGCATATTCCCGGACGTGGAATCGGCCTGCACCGCCGTATCCGCAGTTATCGGCCACGGCATCGTTCCGGCCGCCCTGGAGATGATCGACGCCCTCAGCATCCGCGCCGTGCAGAACGTTTCCGATGCAGGCTATCCCGCCGACGCCGGGGCGGTGCTGCTCATTGAGCTGGAAGGGCTGTTGGACGAGGTGGACGAAATCGGGCTGGAGGTGGAGGCCGCGCTGTGGGACACCGGGGCCAGCCAGGTGCGCGCCGCCGCCGAGGCCGCCGAGCGCGAACAGCTATGGAAGGGACGCAAGGGCGCACTGGGGGCGCTGGGCAGTCTGGCGCCCAACTATTACTTGGTGGACGGCGTGGTGCCGCGGACCCAACTGGCTCCGGTGCTGCGCCAGGTGGCCGAAGTGGGCCGCAAGCACGGGGTCGAGATCGCCAACGTCTTCCACGCCGGGGACGGCAACCTGCATCCCTGCCTGCTTTTCGACGAGCGCGAGCCGGGGGCACTGGAGCGCATCACTGTAGCCGGAGCCGAAGTCTTGGCGGTGTGCGTCGCAGCCGGAGGTACGCTGACCGGCGAGCATGGCGTGGGGTTGGAGAAGAAGGAGCAGATGCCGCTGGTCTACACCGAAGCCGACATGGCGGCAATGCGCCGGGTGCGCGACGCCTTCGCCCCCCGCAACAACATCAACCCGGGCAAAATCTTCCCCGACGGCCACCGCCACCGCGCGGCGGCCCATCCCCCGGCGCCGGGTATGTTCGCCTAGCGGCCCGGGAAGGACAATGATATGACCGCCGACTACGAATTGCCATTATACGAATTGCCATCAATAGAGGGAGTCATAGAGCGCGCTTACCGGGATAGAATAGGACGCAACCTCGGATGGCGCTCCCGCTCCTTGAACAGCCATCGTCCCGTTGTCGTCTACCATGGCGACGGATGGTACGACGACAAATTTAGCGGCCTTTTATATGACGCCAAGAATAAAGGCGTCATCAGCAGACAGGATGAGGATGAAATCCTGAGCATTCACACCATAGCGGCAGGCGAAGACCGTCAAGACGGCTCAATAACATACGCTGCCATGGACCTGACTGTCACCGTTCAAGATCCCCACATCGCTAGGTTGGCTGCGCGGGCAGACATACTGCGGCGGATTACCGGAGGGCCAGTCACAGCAGCGATTGTGGGAGCATTCATCAGCGACGATTCCTTGCGGCAGTTCGCCCAAGAACGGGGCGTAAGTCTTCTCCACGCCAGCTTGGATGACGCTAAAATGGAAAGGGTTTATCCAAGGGACGTATTGAAAGAGATGTATTCGGGGAAAGTTAAAATAGACCCGTCACGGAAAGAAATTTACGAATAAGCGGCAGGGCTTGGCCCATCGCTGCTACCCTGCTACCGGAGCGTTCCTTGACCGCCTCCATCGCCGACAGCCTCAGCGGTATCCTTCCCCAAAGCTCCCTGCCGCCGCATACTGCGCATTCGGAGTATGCCATTGACGGCCTGTCGCCCTTGGCCGTGGTCGTTCCCGGCGACCGGCAGCAGGTGGCGGAGGTGTTGCGATGGGCCTCGGGCAACGGGGTCGCCGTGTTTCCCCGGGGCGGGGGCACCAAGCTGGCGTTGGGCAATCCGCCCGCCAGCGCGGGGGTGGCGCTGGACCTGTCTCGCCTTAACCGCGTCATTGACTACCAGCCCGGGGATATGACGGCGACGGTGGAGGCCGGCATTACCCTCGACGCGCTGCAACGGGAGCTGGCGGCGGCCCGTCAGTTCGTGCCGCTGGAGTCGCCCCGGCCGGAGCGCGCCACCGTGGGCGGCGTGCTGTCCACCGCCAGCGTGGGCGCCATGGCCCACGCCTACGGCCCGCCCCGCGACTGGCTCATCGGCATTGGCGTCGTGGGGGCCGACGGCGCGGCAACCAAGGCCGGCGGGCGGGTGGTCAAGAACGTCACCGGCTATGATCTGAACAAGCTCTATACCGGCTCGCTGGGAACCCTGGGCGTCATCGTGGAAGCGTCGTTCAAGGTATCGCCCCTGCCGCCGGAAGACTGTATGCTGGCGGCGCCTTTCGGCTCTATGACGGCTGCCCTCGCCGCCGGGCGGGAGCTGTTGAACCATCCGGCGGGGCCGGCCAGCTACCTGGCGGCCACCGGCGGGCTGTCGCGTTGCCTGCTTTCCAGCCTCCCCGGAGTGGCCCCAGGCCAAGCGTCAGGAGAAGCGGATGCCCTGGGACTGTGCTTCTTCTCCGGGCGTCCCGCAGCCGTGCGGCGGCGGGTGGCGGAAACGTCGGCGGCCTTGCGCAGCGCGGGCGCCTGCGAAGCCGCCGCCTACGGGGCCGGTGCGGCGGCCGCGGCCCGGCAGTGGGCCGCCGACCTAGGCTGGCGGGAAGAGAATTTCGCCCCCGCCCTTTCCATGAAGCTGTCGGCCCCCCGGCGGGCTATTCCCGCCCTCGCCGCCGCCTGCCTTGGCCTCGGACGGCCGGGGGCGCCCCCGGAGGTTCTGGCCGACCCCGGTTTCGGGACGGTTCGCCTGTTCTTCCGGGGCGAGTCCAGTGATGCGGAGATTCTGGAAGCCGTTGGCGCGGCCCGCCGCGCCGCGCGGCAGCACGGCGGAACGGCAGTGGCGGAAACCGGCCGCCTTTCCATCAAGACGCAAATGGACGTGTGGGGCGAGGAGCCGGACGGCATGGCGCTAATGCTCCGCATCAAGGAACAGTTCGACCCCCAACGCCTGCTGAACCCCGGCCGGTTCCTAGGGCGTCTGTAACGGCCGGGCTTTCTCGAAAATTCCCTCGCCCGCTGGGGCAAGGTCAGGGCGAGGGCGTACCCGGCGTATGCCTTGCGCTGGAAACTCTGGAAAGGTGCCGATTGATGACCACGCCTGAATCCGCCGCCCCCGAGGGGCCGGACCCGCTGCCGACGCCAACGGTTTTGGCCGGTTTCGCCGCTCCCGACGCGCCGGCCGAAGCCGATATGTACCGTTGCGTTCACTGCGGTCTGTGCCTTAGCGCCTGCCCCACTTACGCCGTGACCGGGCTGGAAATGGAGTCGCCCCGGGGTCGCATCGCGCTGATGAAAGCGGTCAACGAGGGGCGGGCCGAAATCAGCGAGCGCATCGTTTCCCATTGGGAAGCCTGCCTCAACTGCCGCGCCTGCGAGGCCGTCTGCCCTTCCGGCGTGCCCTATGGGCGGATGATGGAGCGAACCCGCGCCCAGGTCCGCGCCCGCGGGCGGCAGTCGCCGGAACTGCGGCGGATGAGCCGGTGGTTCCTGCGGGGCCTTCTGCCCCGTCCGGGACTGCTGCGGCTGGGGGCGCATCTGCTCCGCCTCTACCAGCGCCTCGGCCTGCAAGCGGCGGCGCGGCGCACCGGGCTGCTGCGCCTCATGCCCGGCGGTCTGGCGCAACTGGAAGCTCAACTGCCCCGGATGAGCGGGCGGTTCTTTGGCCCGTCGCGCCGCTCCCACCGGCCTGCCGCCGACCCGGCGATGGGTGAAAAGCGCGCCTTGAAGGTGGCCCTGCTTTCCGGCTGTGTGATGCCGTTGATGCAGAGCGTAACGATGGAGGCGGCAGTGCGCGTCCTTACCAGCAACGGCTGCGAGGTGGCGGTTCCGCAGAGGCAGGGCTGCTGCGGGGCGCTGAACCTGCACGCCGGCGATATGGAAACCGGGCGGGCTATGGCCCGGCGCAACATTGACGCCCTTCTCGCCAGCGGGGCCGACCGTATTGTCACCTGCTCCGCCGGTTGCGGCTCCACCATGAAGGAATACCACGAACTGCTGAAAGACGACCCGGAATATGCGGAACGGGCCAGGCAGGCCAGCGAAAAGACGCAGGACATTACCGAGCTGCTGCTGGAGTTGCCCTTCCGCCGCCCGACGGCCGGCCTGGAGCGGAGGGTCACTTACCAGGACCCTTGCCACCTAGCCCACGCCCAGCGAATTTCCGCCGCGCCCCGGGCCATATTGCAGGCCATCCCCGGCATTGACTTGGCGGAAATGGAAAACCCGTCGCTGTGCTGCGGGGGCGCCGGGGTCTATCCGGCGGTGCAGCCCCTGTTTTCCCGCCGGATTCTAGGCCGCAAGCTGGCCGACATCGCCAGCGCCGGGGCCAGCGAAGTCATCACCGCCAACCCCGGATGTATGCTGCAACTGGAGCAGGGCCTCCGCGCCGCCGGACAGCCCGCCCCGGTGCGCCATGTGGTGGAACTGCTGGACGAAGCCTACCGTCTGGAAGAGAGGGCCAAGCCCATCCGCGACCCGAAGCCGGTGCCGACGGACGCGGGAGAAGCCTAACCCGCCGCGGCCGGGCGGCAAAGCGACATTCCCGATGCGTGCGGGCAATGCTGACTGGCCGCGCCGTCCCGTTTCCCGGTTATCCTTGCGAAGGCGGGAATGACGTAGCGGGCAGATGCGTAAGGCTCCGGCCGAGCGCGGTCTAGCTGATGAATACCTCCGCCAGGGGCAGGGAGAAACCGGGCAGCAGATCCTCGTCCGTAATCACGTCATCGCCGCCGTAGGTAGCGACGCTGCCGCCGGCTCGGTGAACCGCCACACTGCGGCCGGCCGGGTACACCACCCAGACCCGTTGCGAACCGGCGGCCAAGTATTCGGCCACCTTGCGTTCCACCTCGGGGGCGGTATCCGACGGGGAAACAACTTCTACGGCAATGTCCGGCGCACCGGGGACGAAGCCGGTTCGTTGCGTTTCCTCCAGGGGGAACAGCCGGAAGGACACGTCCGGGCCGCGCACCGTATCCGGGCCGGAGCGCAGCCGGTAGCCAATCTCCACCCCCGCCCGGCCCACGCCATACCGCCGGGAGTAGACATGAAAAGCGCTTCCTATAGCGATAGCCGCACCGCCATGTTCTTCCGTCACCGGCGCCATTTCCATGACCTCTCTATGACCTCTCGTTTTCCTGCACAAGTTCATACCGGCCATCTTTTTGGCTATACTGCTCAAAGAACTCATTGGCGGTCAGCAGCGTTTTCTGCGTGGACATCAGCGCCCGTCCTCTTATGTGGCTTGGGGATGCTCTCCGCTCATCTACGCGAATATATCGGCCAGAGGCAGGGCGAAACCGGGCAGCAGATCCTCGTCGGTAATCACGTCATCGCCGCCGTAGGTAGCGACGCTGCCGCCGGCGCGGTGAACCGCCACACTGCGGCCGGCCGGGTATACCACCCAAACCCGTTGCGAACCGGCGGCCAGGTATTCGGCCACCTTGCGTTCCATTTCCGCCGCAGTATTGGCAGGCGAAACAACTTCTACCGCAATGTCCGGGGCGCCGGTGACGAAGCCGGTTCGTTGCGCTTCCGCCAAGGGGAACAGCCGGAAGGACACGTCCGGGCCGCGCACCGTATCCGGGCCGGAGCGCAGCCGGTAGCCAATCTCCACGCCCGCCCGGCCTATACCCGACTGCCGGGAGTATACGTAAAACGCCCCGTTAATGCTGCTGGCGATTCCGCCATGCTCTTCCGTTACGGGCGCCATCTCAGACACTTCTCCATCCACCAGCTCATACCTTCCGTCCTTATAGCTGTAAAGCTGGTAGAACTCATCGGCGGTCAGCAGCGTTTTCTGCGTGGACATCAGCTCCCATCCTTGTTAGTGGCTTGGGGATGTTCTCCGCTCATCTACGCGAATATGTCGGCCAAGGGCAGGGAGAAACCGGGCAGCAGTTCTTCGTCGGTAATCACGTCATCGCCGCCGTAGGTGGTGACGCTGCCGTCGGCGCGGTGAACCGCCACGCTGCGGCTGGCCGGGTATACCACCCAAACCCGTTGCGAACCGGCGGCCAGGTATTCGGCCACCTTGCGTTCCACCTCGGGGGCGCTATCCGACGGGGAAACAACTTCTACGGCAATATCCGGCGCGCCTGGTACGAAGCCGGGGCTGCGCTCCCGCCCTCCGGCGCGGCGCGACAGGGAAAAATACACGTCCGGGCCGCGCACCGTGTCCGGGGCCGATTCCAGCCGGTGCCCGGTTTCCACTCCGGCCCGCCCGGTACTGTGCCGACGGGAGTAGCCATGAAAGGAGCTTCCGATATTGAGCGAAATTTCCCCATGCTCTTCTCCGGGCGGCTTCACTTCTACCACTTCTCCCTTGACCAGCTCGAACTTGCCCTCCCGGTGGCTGTACTGCTCAAAGAACTCATCGGCGGTCAGCAGCGTTTTCTGCGTGGACATCAGCTCCCATCCTTGGTTAGTGGCTTGGGGATGTTCTCCGCTCATCTACGCGAATATATCGGCCAAGGGCAGAGAGAAACCGGGCAGCAGTTCTTCGTCGGTAATCACGTCATCGCCGCCGTAGGTAGCGACGCTGCCGTCGGCGCGGTGAACCGCCACGCTGCGGCTGGCCGGGTATACCAACCAAACCCGTTGCGAACCGGCGGCCAGGTATTCGGCCACCTTGCGCTCCACCTCGGGGGCGGTATCCGACGGGGAAACAACTTCTACGGCAATGTCCGGCGCTCCGGGGACGAAGCCGGGGCTGCGCTCCCGTCCTCCGGCGCGGCGCGACAGGGAAAAATACACGTCCGGGCCGCGCACCGTGTCCGGGGCCGATTCCAGCCGGTGGCCGGTTTCCACTCCCATCCGCCCAGTGCCGTAACGGCGGGAGTAGCCGTAAAACTCGCCTGCTATGTTGCCGGCTATTTCCCCATGCTCTTCTCCGGGCGGCTTCACTTCTACCACTTCTCCCTTGACCAGCTCGAACTTGCCCTCCCGGTGGCTGTACTGCTCAAAGAACTCATCGGCGGTCAGCAGCGTTTTCTGCGTGGACATCAGCTCCCGTCCCTGTGGATGTCTTGGGGATGCTCGCCATTGTAGCCGATTCGCGGGCGGGCGCTAGGGTTCCCCGGCCCATTGATGGGGCAGCGCGGCAAGGCGGCCCAAGCCCAGTTCTTGGCACAGAGCCTCGTATTCGCCGCGGAATGCGCCGCGCCAGTGCAGGGTATCGGGCGCAATCCAGCGCTCATTTCTAGGAAGGGGCGCGTCGCGGCGGAGGGTGGCAAGCTGGCGGTAGAGCAGCGCGTTTTCGTACTCTCGGGACAGGATGGCCCGCAGCGACGCCGCCCCGCGCACTGCCACGTCCCACGGCCCGTCGGTGGGGATGGCCTCCAGATGGCCGTAGCGCGAAAGCGCCGCGGCAGAGGTCTTGGCCCCCCAGCGGGGCAGCCCCGGGATGCCATCGGCAGCGTCGCCGGTGAGGGCCAGCAGGTCCGGGATGGACGCCGGGGGAACGCCGTGCTTGGCGACTACGCCCGCTTCGTCTAGGATTTCGCCCCGCCTCCGGTCCAAGCAGACCACCCGCTCGCCCTCGACCAGTTGGGCCAGATCCTTGTCGGGAGAGCAGATGACAATGCGTTCCACCGACGGGTCGCGGCGCAGTTGGTCTGCCGCCGCGGCGATGGCGTCGTCAGCCTCAAACTCCACCATGGGCCAAACCCGGACGCCCAAAGCCGCCACCGCCTGCTCGGCTGGCCGGAATTGGGCCAGCAGTTCCGGCGGCGTTCCCTCCCCGGTCTTGTAACCGGGGAACAAGCCGTTGCGGAAGGACGTTATTACGCTGTCGAAGGCGCAGCCGATGTGTGTAACCCCGCTCTTGCGGATGAGGCGCAGCAGGCTCTGAATCAGCCCGTGAACCGCGCCCACCGGCTGCCCGCCGGGAGACTCCAGCGGCGGCAGCGCGTGGTAAGCGCGGAACAGTTCATAGGTGCCGTCAACCAGGTAGACTTCCAAGCCCTTCTCCCCCGTTCAATTTTCCCGCCTTTTGCCTGCTCCCTTCCGTCTACTCAACAAAATAGACGAAGCGGTAGCGGGGAATCACCAGCGGCGACAGCGGCAGCCCCTTGACGTAGGGCTTAATCAGGTAATGTGCTCCGGCGGAGTGCCAGAGCGGGGCCCATGGGGCGCCGTCTAGAATCATCCGCTCGGCCTCTTGGTAGAGGGCGAATCGCGCCTCTTGATCCTGCTCCACTCGGGCCTGCTCCAGCAGCGTATCCAGTTCCGGGTCGTTATAAAGGGTATGATTGTTGCTGCTTTCGCTGTGAAACAGCCCATCCAAAAAGTTTTCCGGGTCCATATAGTCGGCAATCCAGCCCAGCCCCCCGAAAATCTGGAACCGCCCGTCCCTCAGATCCTCCAGGTAGGTGGCCCATTCGGTTTGCAGTATTTCCATCCTGATGCCCAACTGCTCCTCCCAGGTTGCCAGGATTACCTGTGTCGCCGGGCTGACCGGCGAGCCGAAGGAGCCGGGCAGGGTCATGGTGATGAGCGGGTAGCTGGCGGTATCGCTGCCGTATTTCGACTGGGCCAGCAGTTGCCGCGCCCTCTCCGGGTCGTAGTCATAGCCGGGCAGCTCGGGATTGTAGGCCGGGAAGCCCGGCGGCAGGATGCCCTTGGCCGGCACCGACGAGTCTTCCAGCAGCACCCTCGTCAAGGTTTCCCGGTCTATGGCGTAGTTGAGGGCTAGGCGGACGTTCACATCGTCAAACGGCGGCTCATTGGCGTTCATGCCGATGTAGGCAACATCGAACTCCGGCGGCCCCCGATGAAACTCATCGTGGAGCGGGTTGGACGGGTCGCCCAGCGATTCCAGCAAGCCCAGGCCCACGGCGCCCACGTGAACTTCGTCGTTTTCGTACATCAGCAGCCCGTTGCCGCCGGCTAGGTTGAACTCCACCGCGTCCAGTATGGCCGGGCCTAGGTGGTAGCCGTCGAAGCGCTCCAAGCGCATCAGCACGCCGGGCTCGTATTCCGCTAGGATGAAGGGGCCGGTGCCGTTGGGAGATTTCACCCAACCCCGCCCGGTCTCCACGTTGGCGCGGTCAACGACGAAAGCCGAGGGATAGGTCATTTTGGACAAGAAGTAGGGTTTGGGGGCATCGGTTTCCACCCGCACCGTTTCAGCGTCTATGACGCTGACGCCCGCTATGGCCTCGGCTTCGCCGTTCAGCTTCTCCGGCACGCCCGCGATGTCGCCGAGGAAAATGTCCACGGCCGGGGTTTCGGTGGCTGGGTCGGCGGCCCGCTCGAAAGACCACCGCACATCGTCGGCAGTGACCTTGCGCCGGTCGTGGAACGCGGCAGCCGGGTTCAGGCGGAAGGTGTAGCCCATCCCGTCCGGGTCTATGCTCCAGTCTTGGGCCAGGTCCGGCGCGATGGCGAGTTGGGGGTCTATGGTAAGCAGCCCCCCGAACACCTCCAGTACGTAGCGCGATGAAGTGGCGTCGCCGGTCTGGTGCGGATCCAAAGTAGGCGGGTCCGCCCCCAGCAGTTGCAGCACGCCGCCCGCAACGGGCGTGCCGGTCAGGGCGGCCCTGGCCGACGGGGCGCTGCCGCTCGGCGGCGCTTCCGTGGCTTCCGGCTCCGGCGTGGCCGTCGCCGCAGGAACGGGCGTGGCGGCGGGGCTGAGCGCGGTGGGGCTGAGCATAGAAGCCGCTCTAGGCGAGGGCGCAGCCGTCGGTGTATCCGCCGGGGTCTCGGAGCCGCAGGCGGACAGCGCGGCCAACAGCAGCAATGCCGCCAACAGCAGGACGATCCTCATCTTTCGCACCTCCCGGAAAGCGCAATATCGGATACCTAGTATTCTCAACGTGCGCTGGCAATGCGCTGTTTCCGCTGTCAACCGTCATTCCCGCTTTCGCAGGAATGGCGGGTATTTGGGCAATACTAACGTATATTGAGAATACCGGAATACAGCCACCCTGAATAAGGCAGCCCCCCCAACAGACTATCAGCTTGGTTCGCTCTTTGTCCTTTCGGCCTGCCCCGGTTATTGGGTTATAATCAGCGCAGCCAGACGCGCCCAAACCCGCCGGGCAAGGAGGCCCATCGTGAAAGAGATATTGCTGGACTACTCGAAGCAGTGCGGCGGCGAGCCGGAAAAGGGACATAACCGCTGGCATCCCGACATCTCCCCGGCCGTCCGGGCCGATGAGGGCGAAGAGGTGGTGATGCAGACCCGCAACGCCTTCGATGGTCAGATTACGCCCCAAACTCAAGCGGCGGATTTATTGCAGACCGACTTGGGCTTGGTGCATCCCCTCACCGGCCCGGTGTACGTCAACGGCGCCGAGCCGGGCGATCTGCTGGAAGTGACCATACTGAACATCGAGCCGGCCTCCTGGGGCTTCACCACCATCCTGCCCGGCTTCGGCTTCCTGCGCGACCTGTACACCGAGCCCTACATCGTCCACTGGGAGATGCGCGACGGGTTCGCCCAATCGGAGCAGTTGCCGGGCGTGCGGGTTCCCGAGGCGTCCTTCATGGGCACCATCGGCGTGGCCCCGTCTCGGGCGCTGCGGCAGGAAATACTACTGCGGGAGGACGAACTGCTGCGCCGCGGCGGCGCGGTGGTGGGGCCAACGCCCGCCGGGGCGGTGCCGGCCCACGAACCCTTCGCCTCCGAGGGCCTGCGCACCATCCCGCCCCGCGAACACGGCGGCAACGTGGACATCAAGCAGCTAACCGCCGGAACCCGCCTGCTGCTGCCGGTGTTCACCGAGGGCGCCCTGTTCTCCGCCGGCGATGCTCACTACGCCCAAGGCGACTCCGAGTGCTGCGGCACGGCCATCGAGATGGACTGCACCCTGCACGCCAGCTTCCGGGTGCGCAAGGGGGAGTCCGCCAGCCGGGGCATCAACTTCCCCTACTTCGAGCGCGACGACTACTTCACCAGCCCGGAAATGGCCGCCCCCCGCCGCTTCCTAGCCGCCACCGGAATGTGCATCGCCCCCACATCCGACGGGGGATGGCGCAACGAATCCGAAAACGGCACCCTGGCCTCCCGCCAGGCCCTGCTGAATATGATCCACCTGCTGATGGAGCGCGGCTGGAGCCGCGAGCAAGCCTACTGCATTTGCAGCGTCGCGGTGGACCTCAAGGTCAGCGAGGTGGTGGACGTCCCCAACTTCGTGGTGTCGGCGTTCCTGCCCTTGGACATTTTCGCGTAAATGTCCATAGCGAAACAGCAGGAGCGCAAGCTGCAAGCGGTGCGGGTTGCGGGGTTCGGAAGCAACGCGGCGCCCAATATCGTCTACGCGGTATTCTCAACGGGTGGCCGCATGGTGCTCTTATTGTGGGGGACGACAACCCTGCCGTTTTCCGCAGCCCACCGGAGAGTGGCTGGGCCCGGCGTTCTATCAAGGTTTATATCCCCAGCGTGGAGGAAGTCTGCGCCGGGGATATGCAGCCTGACTTGGGCTGCTATCTCGGGAGCAATGTTCTCGTCCGCAAGTAAACTTAGCAATCTTTTTCTCGCCTTAACTAGGTTAAATGCCCCTGGTTCTGATGCGCCTGATAATGCCACGCCAATATATTATCCGGCAAACGCAAGCGCGGCCCTTTGCGCCTTCTTGCCAACGCTGGGATGTGCGGGTAAGTTAAACCCGGTACGTCTTTGGACAAACTCGGCAGGAGGGGAAGGACTATGCGGGCAACGGCGGACGCAGTGATCATCGGCGGCGGCGTGATGGGGTGCAGCATCCTGTTCAACCTGGCCCGGCTGGGGATTACCAACACCGTGCTGCTGGAGAAGGACATACTCAACGGCGGCTCCACCGGGCGCAGCCAGTCCATCTGCCGGATGCACTACTCCAACCCGGTGACGGCTACAATGGCCTGGGAGAGCCTGGGCGTCTTCACCCACTTCGAGGAAGTGGTCGGCGGGCCATCGGGATTCACTGAGACCGGCTATCTGGTGGTGGTCAAGGAAGACGACCGGCCCGGACTGGAACATAACGTCGCCATGCAGCACGGGCTGGGCATAGATACCATGATTGTCACCGCCGCCGACCTGCGGGACATCGCTCCGATGGTGTCAGTGTCTGAGGACGAGGCTATGGGGTGGGAGCCGCAGTCGGGCTACGCCGACCCCTACCTGGTGACGTCGTCCTATGCCAACGCAGCCCGCGATCTGGGGGCGGAGCTGAACTTGGGCCTGCAATCCACCGGAATCGAGGTTGAGGGCGGACGCGTCCGCGCCGTCAACACGCCGCAGGGCCGCATCGAGACGCCGGCGGCGGTGGTGGCCGCCGGGCCGTGGTCCAAGTCGGAATTGGCGAAGGCCGGCGTGAACGTTCCGCTGGTCACCGTGCGCCACCAAGTAGCGTCCCTGGCCCGCCCGGTGGACAAGCTGCCGCTGCATCCTGCTGTTGGCGACATCGCCCAGTCCTTTTCCTTCCGGCCCGATGGGCCGCGCATGACGCTGATGGGGTTCGGCGACGACGAAGAGGCCGATGTGGAGACCTATAATCAGTTGGCCGGAATTGATGACCTGACCGCGGCCAAGGAAAAACTGGCGCAGCGCATCCCGGCCATGTCCAGCGCCTATTTTCGCGGCGGCTGGGCCGGGCTGTTCACCACCACCCCGGACTGGCACCCGATACTGGACCAAGTCCCGGGAGTGGAGGGGCTGTATTGCGCCGTGGGCTTCAGCGGCCACGGCTTCAAGCTGTCGCCGATGATTGGGCTGACCATGGCCGAGCTGATAGCCGAGGGCGCCTCCTCCACCATAGACATCTCGCCGTTGCGCTTCAGCCGCTTCGATGAGGGCGACCTGATGGAGTCCAGCTACCGCTACCGGGTGCTGGCATAGGACAATTCCCTCCCCTGCCCGGGAGAGGGTCAGGGCGGAGCGTTCCCTGTGGCCGTGCCCAATTCCACACTGCTTCCCGCTCCGTTGCGGGCCAGGCTCATAGCGTGGTCTGCCCGCGGCCTGTTGGCCGCGGCCCTAGCCCTGTTGCTGCTGTGGGCCGGGCGGGACTACCGCCCGACAGAGACGGAAATCGCGGTCGCGTCCTATCGCTTCAACCTGCTGGCCTGGGAAGCGGGCAACGTTTTCGACAAGTGGCATCACGAGCTGGCCGCCCGGCTTCCCTGGAACCCGCAGCCGCCCCGCGAAGAGCGCATCGCCTTGGCGGCGGAGTTTTTCAGTATTGGGCAAGACGAACGCAGGCTGGAAGGCGAGCTGCTGACCATCGGCGAGTCGTCCCCGAAAGCCGAGAGCCTGCGCCGTCAGCTCGCCGCAATACGCCAGCGACAAGACGATATCCGCCCCGCCGTCGAGCAGACCGTTGAGCGGGAAATCAGCAATGTCCTGGCTGCGGAGGGTTTTTCGTCCCCCATCGGGGTAATCCTGCCGCCGGTGGACACGGTGCTGAGCCGCTCACCCGCCCTGCTGGTGACCTCGCCCCGGGACCGCATCTTCCGGCTGGAAAATACGCTGCTGCGCCATGGCATCCGTCCCGGCGAGCGCGAAGGGCTGGAGCAGCTAATCCTGGATGAGCGCAACCTCTCGGCCATAGTGGTGAATACCGGAGGCATCGGCACCTATCCCAGCGTCGTTTCGTCGGGGAGCAGCCTGCACCACGCGCTGACCACCGTGGCCCACGAGTGGCTGCACAACTGGTTTTTCTTCCGGCCCTTGGGGCAGCATTTCTGGGACAGCGCGGATATGACCACGCTGAACGAGACGGCAGCCACCCTGGGCGGATGGGAAATCGGAGACCGGGCCTATGAGTCTATGACGGGAATCAAAATCGAGCGGAAGCCGCCCTCCCCGCCCGCCGAGCGGAACCCGGACGCATTCGACTTCAACGCCGAGATGCGAGAGACGCGCCGGCGCGCCGAGGAACTGCTGGCCGAGGGCCGCATCGCCGAAGCCGAGAGCTATATGGAGGAGCGCCGTCAGGAACTGTTGGAGCGCGGCTACCGGATTCGCAAAATCAACCAGGCATACTTCGCTTTCTACGGCTCCTACGCCACCAGCGCCGCCTCGGTCAGCCCCATCGAAGGCCAGCTCCGCGGCCTGCGCCAGCGCAGCGAAACGCTGGGGGAGTTCCTGAACACGGTGGCCCAATTCTCGACCTACGAGGAATTTCTGGAGCATATTGGGCCGTAGACTGCTGCCCAACGCCCACGCCGCAACCGGCATCGTCGAGACGCGGAGCTGATACCGGGCAGGAGTTACGCGGCCGGAGATTTCACCCCATCCTAATCTTCCCGCCACCCGAAGACACCGGAGCGTTGAGAACTCCCTGCATTGGGTGCCGGACATTTCCTTCCGGGAGAATGAGCGCCGGGTCAGAACCGGCAATGCCGCCGGGAACCTGACGGTCGTCCGGCGCAGGGCGCTCAACCTGCTCAGGCAGGATTGGAGCATCAAAGCATCCCTCAGGGGCAAACGCAAACGGGCCGGCCGGGACAATGACTATCTCCGCGCTGTTATCGCTCAGTAAATTGAGAATGCGATTGCCCTGGTCCCGCGCCGGGGCGTGATTGACCCTGACGGGCGACGGGCATATACTGCGCCGGTAGCTTCGGCGCCAACCGGCCCGGCATACATATGGGGGCCCGTTGCCCCATCTGCGGAGGAAGCACGCTGGAATCCTTGGAAGTAGCGCAGTTTATCGTGGACGTGGCCTCGGACAAGCTGGCCGAGGACATCGTGCTGCTGGATTTACGAGGGCTGGCCCCCTTCGCCGATTACTTTATCATACTGTCCGCAGCGTCCTCCCGGCAAATAGAGGCGCTGGAAGAAGACCTGACCCAAGCCCTCAAGGAGTCCGGCGTCGCACGCCACCGGCGGGAAGGAACCTCAGCGTCGGGCTGGGTCTTGCTGGACTTCAGCGATGTTATCGTCCACATATTCTCGCCGGAAGAGCGGGAGTTCTACGACCTGGAGCGGCTGTGGCGTCGCGCCCCCCAGGTGGTTCGCGTGCTGTAACCCCCTGATTGCATCTCTCAAAGGGAAGGGGCGATAGCCTGCCCGGGCGAAGGCCGGGCGCGGGAGAGTCCCCCCCTAGCCCTCGACGATCCAGCCGTCGTTGCTGCGGGCGTAGGCCAGTATTTCCTCCGGCTGGAAGAACAGGGACAGCTCCCTTTCCGCCGACTCCGGGCTGTCGGAACCGTGAATCAGGTTCCGGCCAATGTCCACCCCCAGGTCGCCCCGGATGGTGCCGGGAGCGGCGTTGGCCGGGTTGGTGACTCCCATGGTGCTGCGGACGATTTCCACGGCGTTGTTGGCTTCCCAGGCCATCGCCACCACCGGGCCGGAGGTTATGAAGCTGACCAGTCCGGCAAAGAAGGGCCGGTCAACGTGCTCCCCGTAGTGACGATGGGCCAGCGCTTCATCCACCTGCATCAGCTTCAATGCCGCCAGCTTCAGGCCGCGCCGCTCCAGCCTTCCGATGATTTCGCCGACGAGTCCGCGCTGCACGCCGTCAGGTTTCACCAACACCAATGTTTGTTCCATTTACCGCCTTCCTGTAAATCAGTTTTTCCCAATGGCGCGCCGGTCAACGGCGCTCCCTCCTTGTTTCTTCCGGCCAGAGGCTCCACGCCATAGCAACGGCCCACCCGGCAAGCCCGGCGCCCAGCAGCCCCCAGACCCGCAGCCCCACCCAACTGGCAATCAGCGCCCCGAACAGCAGATTGAAGATCACTATCGCGCTCTTCTGGCGTTTGTCCCGGTAAATCGCTATAAACGACGGCAGCAGACAAACCGCCAAGCCAACAACCATCAACGCAATTCTATACATCAGGCCGCCCCTAGCCCTCGATGGCCCTGGTCAACTGGACTTCCATGCCGCGCCGCTCCATATCCCACAGAAAGGGAGCAGGATCCAGGGCTTCGGGCGGGTGAACGCCCGGAGCAGGAAGTTCGCGGGCAAGCAACATACGCGCTCCCACGGCCAGGGGAGCGGCTACATTGTCCGCATCCTGTTCCTCTGGGAAATACCAGGTCATCGTGAACCGGGTTGCCCGGCCATGCAACTGACCATTGACCTGCATCTGTCTGGGCAGGCCGGACAGCTCGCCAAACCCGGAACGGAACGCCGGCCCCGAGCCGGGCGGTAGGGACGGCCACGGGCCGGAAAAGAAGGCTGCGATAAATTCCGCCGGGCTGAGCGGCCCGGCCGGGGTTTCCACGGGCCGGTCGCCGGCAAGACCGTAGCGCACCAAGTCGCGCAGCATCGCCTCCGCTTCCGGGTCGGCAAATCCCCGGTGACTGGACGCGCCGGTGAGGGACGGCATACTCACCGGAAGGGTGACCGGCTGGAGGCCGACGGTGCAGCACCGGACGCCGCCCCACGGCAGCGGAAAGGCAATGTCCTCGCCCTCGCTCATCGGAGAAACATGGCTCCAGTCGCCGTCGCGCCATACCAGAGCAGGCAAGCCGAAGGCGGCAAGGCGGCGGCGCCACTGCCGCGGACGGCGCAGGCTCAGGTCGTCCGTCTGGTAAAAATGCGCTTCCTCAACCCGATCCAGCCGCTGGCTCAGGTAGCTGGTCAAGGCATTGGTCTGCCCGGGCGATGCGCCCATCCCCGGAATTACGCTTACGCCCCGGTATCCTGCCAGAGATGCCAGGTACTCGGAATCGAACACCGCTTGCAGCGACACCGGGTCATCGTTGGCGTCGGCGTAAGACACCCCGGCTTCCATCACGCTCCGAATCATCGGCAGCAGCGCGCCGGGCGGCAGTTCGACGGTGTTCAGCGCCAGCGTTACGTCACTCAAAACGCGGGCCAGCGATTCGTCATCAGTGCAGTCGAGGCGGATGGCGCTGGCCTTGCCGTGGCACAGTTCCGCCGCGGCCGCCGCCCGTTCCAGGCAACGGTCGGCCGCGATTACCCTCCCGAAAGCGCGGTCGCGCCCCAGCAGGCGCGCCACGGCTAGGCCCACCGTCCCGCACCCCAACAGCAGGGTAGCGTCAGCAGCCATCATTCCCCGCTTGGTCTGCCGTCAAATCCGGGGAGCCGGAGCCAGACGAAAGGGCCGGCCCGGGCATGTCACGCCCCCGGGGTATCCCGTGCGGATTTGCAGGGGAGAGCGGAGTCCGGCCCGGGCGTGTCACGCCCCCGCTCCCGAGCCGGCCGAAGAGCGGCGGGATGACGCCTGCGCCCGGCGGTCGCGCCGTTTGGGAACCCCAATGCTGGGCATACGCAGATAGCGGGGCTGTAGGGCGTCCAGAGCGTCGGTCTCGCCGCGCTCCAGCCTCTCGAGGGCCAGCGCCGCCAGCGAACCGGCCCTAGCCGATGGCGGGGTATGGCTCAGCACGGCGCGCCCCGCCAGCGCGGCCCGGATGCTTGCGGCCCACGCTGGCATACCTTCCCCGCAGAACAGTATCGCGGCATTGTTGCCCGTTAAGCCTATTTCGTCCAGCAGCTCATCAGGGCCGGTGATACGGTCTTCCCGCAGCCGCGCTCCATTCGGGGCGATTAGGGCCGACGCCGCTTCGCCCCGGCCCGCCTCCAGCAAAGCGCACACTGACAGGCCGGAATCGCGGCAGGGATATGCTTCCAGGTCAAGGCTTCCGATGCCGATGATCGGAATGCGGGCAGCCAGGGCCAGCCCCTTGGCAATGCTCAGGCCGGCGCGGAGGGCGCTGAACCCCCCTGGCCCCAAGCCCACCGCCACGGCGTCCAGCTCACGCGGGCGAAGGCCCCGGCTGTCCAGCAATTGCGCCACCGCCGGCATCAGCTCGGTGGTATGGTTCACGGCAGAATGCCAAGAGCGGGCCGAGACCACCCTATCCCCGTCGGCCAGCGCCACCGATGCGTTTCTGGTGGATGTGTCAATGGCGAGAAGCATAGCCATCCCCCGCACTAGCCCTCACCCGAAGGGAGAGGGGAGGCGTCGGCAAAGGACAAGGCGGCCAGTCCCTCCATAAGGTCGTCGTAGCGCGATGATTCGGCATCCAGGACAATCTCGCGGTCGTCGCCGGATGCGCCGTAGCCGAATTCCAGCCACAGCGCATCCTGGGGCAGCAGTTCCTCGGCCCGCTCGGCCCACTCGATGACGCAGACGCCGCTGTCGAAAAGCTGCTCGTCCAGCCCCAGGTCCCAGGCTTCGGCGGGGCCGCCAATTCGGTAGAGGTCTATGTGGTGCAGGGTGAGGCGCCCTTGGTGGCGGGTCATCAGCACGAAGGTCGGGCTGCGGACGTAGCCTTCGACGCCCAGGCCGCGGGCCAGCCCTTGGGTGAGACAGGTCTTGCCCGCCCCCAATGGCCCGCTGAGCAGGTACACGTCGCCGGGCCGGGCCTGCCGTCCGATGATGCAGCCGAGATGCCGGGTCTGCTCCGGGCCGTTGGTATGCAGACGGAGGGAACGGGTCATTGGCGTTTCCACATATCTAACATCTAAACTTAAACCTGATCGGCTATGCTCGTCCGAAATGGTCCCAGCCGCCGCCGGGCAACGAAAGCTCCCGGCCTGCGTCATCCACCACGGCCACCCGTCCGGGCCCGGCCGGTTCTTCGGGCGGCAAGATGCTTCCTATGACCGCGCCGCCCTCGCCCAACTGCGGCATAAGCGATTCCACCACCTCCGGCGGGCCAGTGAACAGCAGCACATAGTCCTCGCCGCCGCCCAGCGCCAGAGACAGGCAGTCGCCGGGGAATTGCCTTCGCAGCAGCGGATGAACCGGAACGCCAACAGCATGGACGCGGGCCGAAACGCCGGAAGCCGCGCAGAGCTTGCCCAGGTCGTCTACCAGCCCGTCGCTAACGTCCATGGCGGTCAAGATGCCTGCTTGGGACAGCAGTTGCCCCTCCCGCACTGCCGGGGCGGGCCGCCGGTGGGCGCTGCGCAGGAAGTCCGCCGCCTCCCCCGTGGCTTCGGGGCATTCCAGCAGCAGCCGCAGGCCGCCCGCCGAGCTGCCCAGCCGGCCGCTCACCGCCACTGCGTCGCCGGGGCGGGCGGTGGAGCGCAGCAAGGGCCGCCGCCAGGTGACGCCGGTTAGGGCGGTGGTAACGAAGAAGACCGGCGAGCGCACGATGTCGCCGCCGACCACGCCCATGCCGTACTCTTCTCCTATCTCCAGCATGCCCCGGTACATTTCCTCAATGTCGGACACCGCCGTTTCAGGCGGCAGCCCCAGCGTGACCAGCGCATAGGCCGGCAAGCCGCCCATGGACGCCACGTCGCTGATGTTGGATGCTACGGCCTTCCAGCCCACTTCCCGCCATGGGGTGGTCTCGCGGGTGAAGTGGACACCCTCGACCATCGTGTCGGTGGTGAACAGTTCGCAGGCAGTTTCTATGCCCGGGCCGCCGTCTGTCTGCCAAGCGGCAGCATCGTCGCCGGTGTCCACCAGCAACGGAAAGGCGCGGACGGCATCGTTGCCCGCGCCCCGGCCCACAACCATGCGGTTAAGCCGCTCGATAACGCCAAACTCGCCGATGTCCCTAACTAGCATTGCTCTGTGATTATAGCCTATGCGCGGGTATCCGGGGGCGGCTTGGAGCAATTGACGGCATAAATTCGTTGCTGATGGTTGACAATCCGAGTTCGGTCTAATTAGTATGCCAGTTATATTCCAAGCAATGTTGATGCTGTCGAAATTCGTAGAGAAACAGCGGCAATTCGACGTTGCGCCGACAGAGTATCTCAAAGTTTGGGATGTACCAGATGTTGAAGGTAAAGTTGTTCCAGATTATCGCCCTAGCGCCGGTGTTAGCGCTGTTGAGTCTGCTTGCGGCAGCCTGCGGTTCGGATCCCACGGCGACGCCGGTGCCGCCGACGGCCGCGCCCGCGGCTACGGAGGCGCCGGAACCCACCGCTCCGCCCGCGGCAGCTTCAGACGGCGAAGTATTCAAGCTGAAATTCACCTCCCCGGTGTCGCCGCCGCCTTTCCTGATGAGCGAAGTGCAGAAGTGGTGGGCCGACGAAGTGGCCCGGCGCAGCGGCGGACGCATCGAGTGGACTGATTTCTACTGGTCCGGCTCGTTGACCAAACCCGGCGAAACCCTTGAGGCCGTTGAAGTGGGATTGGCCGATGCCGGAGCGGTTATCTACCCCTATTACCCCGGCAAGCTGCCCTTGGGCAACTGGACTTACGCGGTTCCCTTCGGCCCCGGCGACCCCAATATGATTCTGGAGGCGACCATCCGGCTCTACAACGAGCTTCCCGCCCTGAAAGAAGAGGTCGAAAACTATAACTTGGTGTTCTTGATGCCGTCGGTCATTGACACCTACAACCTGACGTCCAAGGAGCCCATCGTCTCTTTCGAGGACTTCGACGGCATCAAGATTGCCTCCATCGGCTCGTACCACCCCAGGATTCTGGAGGGAGCCGGGGCCACGGCCATCGCCATGCCGGTGGGGGAGCGCTATCAGGCCTTGCAGACCGGCGTCATTGAGGCCGAGTTCCTGCCGTGGGACATCTCCCACGCCTACAAGTACCACGATTTCAACAAGCACATCACTTGGGTGGACATGGGCGCGGCCATGCCCGTGGGGCTGGGCGTCAACAAGGACATTTGGGACAGCTTGCCTCCCGACCTGCAACAGTTGATGCGGGACGTGGCCGACGAAGCCGTGGAACTCAATGCCTCGCTGATTCTGGAGCGGCGCGACGCCGCCTTGGCGGAATGGGAAGAGCTGGGCATAACCCGCCACGACATGCCCTTCGAGGAAAAGCAGAAATGGGCCAACGCCTTGGCCGACATCCCCGGCGAGTGGATTGCTGATAACGGAGCCACCGGCGAAGAGGTGATGGTGAATTATCTCAACATCCTGGAGGAACTGGGACACGAATTCCCCCGGGACTGGGCCGCCGACTACCGCTAACGGTTTTCCCTTCCTCCGGGCAGGCCGGGTCAGGATGGAAGCGCAGACACAAGGGCGTATCGTGTATCCGGCAACGCTTAGCACTGCTTTCGGAGATGGAAGCGCAGGCATAAGGGTGCATCCCGGCGAAGGAGCGCCCCCTAATCCTTGCTCCCTGAATCAGGGAGAGGGAGTTCGGAGTTGAAATGGACTTGCGAGAGGTAGGCCGCCTCCTCAACCGGATACTTGGCTGGGTGATTAACTCCAGCGCTTTCGGCGCGGCCAGCATCGTCGTCATCCTGATGGCGATGGTGGTGGCCGACATCTTTGGCCGCAAGGTGCTGAACAAGCCGGTGCCGATGTCCTACGAAGTGGGCGCTTTTATGCTCGTGTTCATCGTGTTTATGGGCTTGGCCTACAGCCAGCGGCAGCGGGCCCACATCCGCGTGGAGTTCCTCACCCTCCGAATGCCCGAAAAGGGCCGCGCCGTTATGGATCTGCTGGCCTTTACGCTGGGCGTCGCCATCTACGGGGCCATTTTCTACCAGACTTTCAAGTGGTCTTATCACTCCTTTGAGATCGGGGAATACGTGGCCGGGCTGGTCAACATTCCCAAGTGGCCCTCTCAGTTCGCCGTGGCTTTCGGGGCGCTGCTGATTTCATTCCAGTTCCTTTCCGACTGGGTCAACCGAGCTGCCGAGGTGGTGGCGCTGTTCCGCACGCCCCGTCCCTCGGCGGAGACGCTGCCCGCCGCCGAACCGGCCGGGGAACCGGCGACCCCGGACTGAGCAACATCCCGGACTGAACAACACCATTGCAGGCTGTAGGCGCCTGTCCGAAACCCGCGCCTACAGAACGGAAAATCAGCGCGGCTCAAAAGTTTACCGCCCGTCTTAAGGTCTAGGAATGGACGATCTCTATTGGGGAATCATCGGTTTCGTAGCGGTTCTGTCGCTGATGGCGCTGGGCGTCCACGTGGGGCTGGCGCTGGCGGCCACCGGCTTTATCGGTATGCTGGCGATGACGGGCAAGGTGCAGTTGGCGCTGGCCCTGTTCACCACCACCCCCTATTCCACCACCAACGTCTACGCCTTCGCCATCCTGCCCCTGTTCATAATCATGGGGCTGTTCGCCATGCACGCCGGGCTGTCGGCGCGGGCCTTCGACGCCGCCTACAAGTGGGTTGGCCGGCTGCCCGGAGGAATGGCTATCGCCACCACCTGGGCCAACGCCATGTTCGCGGCCTGCACCGGCTCCAGCGTGGTGGCCTGCGCCGTGTTCACCCGCATCAGCCTGCCGGAGATGAGCCGGCGGAGCTATGACAAAGCCTTCGCCTGCGGCACCATCGCCGCCGCCGGAATGCTGGGGATGCTGATACCGCCCAGCGCGCTGATGATTGTCTACGGAATACTCACCGAGCAGTCTATCGGCAAGCTGCTCATCGCCGGCGTGGGGCCGGGGGTGCTGCTGACGCTGATATTCACCGCCGGCATAGTGATAGTGGCCGCCCGCTATCCCGATCGGGCGCCGCGCGCCGATTACGCGCCGCCCCTTATGGAGCGGCTCAAGGCCACCGTGGGGGTGGTCGGCATCGTGATTCTGGTGGTGGGCATCATCGCCGGAATGTACACCGGCATATTCACGCCCACCGAGGCCGGGGCCGCCGGGGCCGCCGGGGCCTTGGTGCTGGCCCTGATCGCCCCCTTCCTGGAGCGCTGGATCTTCCGCGCCGAAACCGCGGCGGCGGCCTCCGACGCCGCCGCAACCCCGGCCGACAGCACTTCCGGCGCACAGCAGCGCCCTCCGGCGGCTGACGGCGCGGCGCAACTGGAAAAGCCTGGGCTGAATTGGGAACGGTTCAGCCAAGCGATGAAAGAGGCGGCGCAGACCTCGGCCCTGGTCTTCTTCATCCTCATCGGCGCAATGATTTTCGCCCGCTTCCTGGTGCTGACCGGACTGCCCGGCGAGTTCGTGGAGGTTGTCCACGACGCCAACATCCCCACCCTGCTGATTATGATCCTGTTCTTGGTGATGTACGTCTTCCTAGGGATGTTCCAAGATTCCATATCCATGATGTCCATCACCCTGCCCATCGTGCATCCCATCATCGTCGGGCTGGGCATAGACCCGGTCTACTTCGCCATGCTGGTGATTATGTCCATCGAAATCGGGCTGATTACCCCGCCGGTGGGCCTGAACGTCTACACCGTCCGCTCTGTGGCGGTGCAGATGCCGGAGGGCCAAGAACTTACGCTGGAAAGCATTTTCCGGGGCATCCTCCCCTTCTTTTTCCTGTCCATCGTGGCCCTGATCATCCTGATAGCCGTGCCGCCCATCAGCACCTTCCTGCCCTCCAAGATGTTCGGGTAGCGCGTGCCGCGGCTCCTAAACCGGCTTGGCCACCGCCCCAAGGCCGCGCTGCGGATTGAAACAAACAACGAGCCGCCGCCGGGCGTTGGCGGCGGCGTAATTGTCACCGTCACCCTGTGTCCCCAGGAACCGTTTGTGGCCCTCCGGGGCTGGCTGGAGCTGCAACTGGCAACCACCCGCTTCTCCCGCACCACGCTGGACGGTTACCGCGAGCATACAACCGAAGAGCGATGGCAAACCATCGAACTCTGCGAGAATGTCCAAGCCGGACCGGGCCAATCCTACGTCTATTCAACGGCGCTGCATATTCCCGAATCCCCGCCGCCTCACTGCCGCCCGGTCAGAATGCGATGGCAGGCTAAGGCCAGTATCGAACCGCAAGGGCGCCGCGGGTTCTCG